>JAFIFH010000007.1 GCA_020832105.1 Idiomarina sp. | reverse complement strand
TTCTGGTAGGCCGCCGTCGAGCCTACAGGGATGTATTCATGGCGTCCCCAACAAGGCATATGCCATGGCCCGCAAGAACCAGGCATTTCCGCGATAATGGAACGTCAGGCGGGGCCTGGCCTACAAAATTGCCGGTTGCCTGGCGTGTGGGGTATGGCATGTTGCGTTGGTGGGGCGTCGGCTGCAGGTATGCAGCCGTCGAGCCTACAGGGATGTATTCACGGCGTCCCCAACAAGGCATATGCCATGGCCCGCAAGAGCCAGGCATTTCCGCGATGGTGGAGCGTCAGGCGCCGATTAATCTACCAGGTTGGCGGGGATCCGTTCGCGCAAGCTGAACCAGATCTTGGCTGAATCGTAGCCGTATTTGCGCACCACGTTGACTGATTCTTCATATTGGCCTTTCTCGGCAATGGCACGTAATTCAGCATAATACTGACGAGCCAGCGGGCGGGCGTCGTCCGATGAAAAGTAAAATTGACCGATCCGCGCGTATAGCCCTTTAAAGCCATTTAATACCAGCACGTAAATAGGGTTCTCTGACGCCATGGTCAATTCGTGATTCAACGTATAGTCAAAGTCAGCAAAGGCTTTTGGTGTATCTGCCAGCTCTTCGGCTTTGGCTAAAGCCTGCATCACTTGTTGCGGATTCTTACGAATCGCAGCACGAATATAAATAGTGCTGATATTCGTCCGCGCCGACAGCAGATGGTCGACCAACTCAGGCATGCCCTCTTCGTCAAGGCGTGCCAGGGTTTCAAGAATATTCAGCCCGGATGTTTCCCAAAAATTATTCACTTTGGTCGGTTTACCATGCTGAATCGTCAGCCAGCCATCACGGGCCAAGCGCTGCAGCACCTCACGTAAGGTGGTGCGGGTGACTCCAATCAACTCAGAAAGCTCACGTTCGGCTGGTAAAATCGAGCCCGGCGCAAAATGCCCATTCCAGATCGACTTAACAATATACTCTTCGGCAAAACCCGCCGGACTTTGTGCTTTAATAATCATTCGGTACCCTTTTCTAAGCCCTATGCAACCAATGGACAATCAGGTGTAGGTGTGCGCTGATTCTAACGCGCTACCAATGGTCGGACAAGTGGATTTGCTAATCCTTACCATAGCTGATCCGCAAAAAGAGCGTGAATCTGCTGTATCTATTCGTATTCGACCCATGCCGTTGGAAGATTTCGTTTTCAAACCTACTCATGCACGGTAGCATGAGATAGTTAACCCAATAAAATAGCGAAACCAACGACCGTGAATAAGTTCACTAAAATATCACATAGCATAGCACGCGCGCCAGTGATGCGCGCTCCGTGGGCGATTCTTGCTTTATTCAGCACTGCGCTGGTGGGCTATGCGCTGTATACGCAGCATGGACCACAGCAACTATGGCCCTGTGTGCAGTGCATTTACCAGCGTACCGCGATGATTGGGGTGGCGATATTTGCCTGGCTCGGGTTTGCGCTGGCACCCGTATCGGCGAGTGCCCGCTGGGTTGCCTTAATCGGCTGGCTAGGCAGCGCCGTTGCCGGCGCATACAGTGCGTACTACCACAGCTGGATCCAGTCTGCGATTAATCCGTTATTCGCGCCCTGCCAGCCCCACCCGAACTTTCCCACATGGCTACCTTTGCACCAGTGGCTGCCACAAATTTTCGATGCGGGCGGCTTATGTGGTGAGATTGATTGGCAGTGGCTGGGCTTGTCGATGCCACAATGGCTTTTTGTGATATTCGGCAGCTTTGCAGTCATCGCGTTGTTGGTCAGTTTGTGTCACGGTCTTCGCCGCAACACCGCTCGATAATGGCTACAGCGGCCAGGTTACGATACGAAGTTCATAATCGTCTTCGTCGATCTGCGTTTCACTGATGGTGTTGTGGGCAGGCACACCGATTCCCGCTTGCTGCATTGGCACCTTTGAGCCGCCATGCAGCAGCGGATGCCACTCAGCCAGGCCTACCCCCTCATGCAAGCGACGGTAAGCGCAGGTTGACGGCATAAAATGGATTTGGGGCAGGTCGGCGAGGGTAATATTGACGCATTCAGCCACCTTTTCCAGGCGTTTTGAATAACAACCACAACGGGCGGTGTCGGGGTCAAGGTAGCGGCAGCGGATATCCGTATAATAAACCTCTTCGTCCGCCTGCATGTATAGGCCTGTGGACGCTTCGTCAGCCGGTGGTGGCGCCTCATCGAGGAGTTTGTGCAAACAACATTTGCCGCAGCCATCACACAGCGCCTCCCACTCAGCGTCGTTCATCTCGCTCAGTGATTTACGCTGCCAGAAGTTCGCGGCAATCGTATTAACCGGCAACGCGAGTTTTCCAGGTCCAGTGCTGCTCTGCGCCCTGCAGTTGCAGGTGTAACTCGTCACCACGGCGCAACGACCCTACCCCTGCCGGGGTGCCGGTCATAATGATATCGCCAGGCTGCAAGGTAAACGTACTGGAAGCTTCACAAATCAATTCAAGCACATTGAAAATCATCGCATTGGTTTCCGCCGCCTGACGTACGCCGCCATTAATCTGCAACTCAAGTTGCAGGTCGCGTACGGAATTGATTTCACCAGCGGGAATAAAGCTGCCCATAGGGGCACTCCCTGCAAATGACTTTGCCCGCTCCCAAGGCATGGCTTTTGCTTTGAGCAGGTTCTGCTGGTCACGTAACGTCAAATCCAGGCCCAGGGTGTAGCCCCACACTGCTTCCATCGCCTGCTTTGGGCTTGGGCACTCAAGGTGTTTACTAATCAACAGGCAGAGCTCAAGTTCATGGTGGCAGCTGCCTAATACCTGCGGCCACTGAATCGGCTTAGTCATAGATTGCAGCGCGCTCGCAGGCTTGATGAACAGCATCGGCTGATCTGGCACTTCATTACCAAGTTCTTCTGCATGGGCGCGATAGTTGCGCCCTGCACAGACTAACTTGCCCGGTGAAAATGGTAACAAGCGACCATAAATATCTTTATGCTGATAACTCATAACTAATGTTTTCCAACCCTAAAATACTGAATTACAGTCTTGCCTTAGCGCCCGAGCTGAATGCGGTCCGCTAAATGCCCCACTGCCACCACAAAGTAATTTGACCGATTCCAACGCATTAACGAATCCCAGTTGCTGTATGCAAGGTAGATACGCCCGTCTTCATCATCAGGAATGATTAAGGATGCTTCAATATCATCACGGGTTGGTAAATCAGACCCATCATAGCGGCGCACACCTAATGCCTGCCATTCGGCCAATGGTTTCTTGATAGAGAGACCGGCCTGTTCTTGGTCAAAACCAGCTGGAATTTGCACCTGGCGACCCCAGGTCACATCGTCTTTCCAACCCACATTGCTTAAGTAGTTCGCAGCGGATGCAAATACATCAGGGAAACTATTCCAGATATCAATTTTACCATCACCATCAAAATCAATGGCATAGCTTAAAAATGACGATGGCATAAACTGAGTCTGCCCCATTGCCCCAGCCCATGAGCCACGCATTTGCTCAGGCTCAATATGGCCAGCGTCAATAATCTCTAACGCCTGCATCAACTGTCGGGTGAAGAATTCTTCACGACGCCCTTCCCAAGCTAGCGTCGCTAACGCAGAGACCACACGGAAGTTACCAGTGTAACCCCCATAATTGGTTTCTATGCCCCACAACGCGACGATAAAGCGTGGCTGCACGCCATATTTTGCACCGACTTCTTCAAGTAACTCCCGGTGCTCTTCGAATTTCTCAATCCCTTGCTGAACTTTCCAGTCTGGCACCGCACGAGGCAGGTAGGTGTCCAGCGTCAGTACCCGTTCCGGCTGATTGCGGTCTGCGGTCACAGCACGCTCATAAAAACGAATATCTTCGAAGGCGCGTGCGATGGCATCTTCACTGATACCATGCTCGCGTGCTTTGTCTTTTAACGTTTCCACATAGACTTCAAACTGCGGACGCTCTTCTTCTGCATGTGCCACGCTGCTTACACCTGGCAGATGAACAAGCGAACTCACGCCCATGGCGGCAGTACTGATACCTACGACACTGCAGGCCAGAGCAATATTTTTTATCCAATTATTCATCAGGCGTCGTCCTCATTCGGGGGCTGTTGCGAGCGGTGCATTGCGAGTAAATCCTGCTCGGTCGGTGGTACTTGCAGGTAAAAACCGTCTTCATTGAGCCGTTTGATTAACTCGGCGCCACTTAAGCGCGCGAGCTTACGCTCGCTAGTGAGATGGAGCACGGTCACTTCAGTATGGGGGGTAAAAAGCTGCACGAGATCTTCGGGCAGCTCATCTAACGCGGTTTCCCTGGGCTTATAAAGGTAGGTATCCGCTTTTCTGTGCGACTTCAAAACGCTGCAAAACATGCTTTACTCCAACATCATGGCTGCAGCCAGTTTACCCTAAGGGCGTGGGAGCAACAACGCTTCGAGTTTGTTTTTGAGTAAAGACCCGCGCCAGCCTATCAGTAAATCCGGGCTGTGTAAGCGCGCACGCAGAGCGTCATCGGCGAACCAGAACCAATGAAACAATTCATTAATTTGTTTACGAGAACCGAGGAACGGCGCTGGCACCCCTAAGGCTTCCGCTTGCTCTTTAATTAAGGTCTTAATTTTCTTAAACACCGGTTTATAGCCTGGCTCAAAATCAAGGCGCGGCATCGGCGCAGGTATGTGCTCAGCTGGAATCGCCAAACCACGCTGGACTGCACTGACAACCCCGTCACCAAAACGACGAATCGCCTGCGGGTGTAGTTCTTCGATGGCTGCCAATTTACTCAAGCTATCGGCTTCGCGACGGGCAATCTCAATCAGCACTGCGTCTTTGATAATAAAACCAAGGGGCTTGTCTTTACTGCGGGCTGTTTCTAAGCGCCAGGCTGCAAGCTCCTGCAGCACCGCGCGTTGCTGGTCGCTACATTGCCAGGCGTTGCCTAACTCACGCCACGCCAGCATCGGCTCGCCACTGCGGGTACGTTTCGCAATCTGCAATGCATATTCATTCGCCACCAGGTCCAATTTCTCGGCAGCCACCAGCTCCGCAAGCAACTGCGGATAAATCTGCGCCAGATAAAATACATCTGCCGCCGCATAGTAGACCTGCTCTGATGACAAAGGCCGTGCTATCCAGTCGGTACGCGACTGGGTTTTATCCAGTTCCACATCACAGTATTGCTGCACCAGGGCGGCATAACCCATGGAGTCGCCATGACCTAACACCGTGGCTGCAATCTGTGAATCAAAAAAGTTCTGCGGCACACGCTGACTGGAATAAAATAAAAGCTCAAGATCTTCACTACCCGCATGAAGCACTTTAATCGTCTGCGGGTCCGCAATAAGCGCCCACAGCGGTTCAAGATCAATCTCATGCTGCGGGTCAACTAGCACCACATCGCCTTCTACAGCTAACTGCAGCAGACCTAGCTGCGCATAATAGGTGCGCTCACGGACGAACTCGGTATCCAGTGCCAGCCAGCCTGCCTGGCGCGCCTGATCGCAAAACGCCACCAAATCTTTGGTGGCGTTCACGAAGCGGAAGCTTACTTCGCTCATTCTTCGTCCCGAAGTTCGCGGCGCAGAATCTTGCCGACATTGGTTTTTGGCAGCTCGTCACGGAACTCCACCAGTTTAGGAACCTTGTATGCGGTGAGGTTCTCACGACAGTACTCAATCACTTCTTTTTCAGTCAGTGACTGGTCTTTTTTCACCAGTACGACCTTCACCGCTTCGCCAGATGAGTCATTTGGTACGCCAATCGCCGCCACTTCAAGCACCTTAGGATGACTTGAAACCACTTCTTCAATCTCATTTGGATAGACATTAAAGCCAGACACCAGAATCATATCTTTTTTGCGATCGACAATACGGAAGAAACCATCATCGTCAGCAACGGCCATATCACCAGTGGCAAACCAGCCATCTTTAATCGATTCAGCCGTCGCGTCTGGACGGCCAAGATAACCAACCATCACCTGTGGACCTTTGACCCACATTTCGCCCGGCTCACCCATGGCAACTTCTTTTCCGTCTTCATCTACAATCATGATGTCGGTAGAAGGCACCGGAATACCGATGCTACCAGTGTAGTGCTCAATGTCATATGGGTTCGTGGTAACCACTGGTGCGCACTCGGTCAGGCCATAGCCTTCCAGTAACGGTGATTTAGTTACTTTTTCCCAGTGCTCAGCAACGCCGCGTTGTACAGCCATACCGCCGCCCAAGGCGATTTTGACACTGCTGAAATCGAGATCCTTGAAGCCTGGAGTATTTAATAAGCCATTAAATAAGGTGTTCACCCCAGAAATCATCGAGAACTTATGCTTGCCAAGTTCTTTCACAAACGCCGGCATATCGCGCGGGTTAGTGATCAGAATATTCTTGCCGCCGTGCTTGACGAAGGTCAGGCAGTTCGCGGTCAATGCAAAGATATGATAGAGCGGCAGCGCCGTAATAATCACTTCTTCGCCATCGTTCATCATCGGTGTAATCACCGAAGAGACCTGCTCAAGGTTAGCCACCATATTACGGTGGGTGAGCATCGCGCCCTTCGAAGGACCAGTGGTACCGCCTGTGTACTGCAGGAACGCAAGGTCATCGCCGGTCATAGTTTGCGGCTTGAAGCTTGCACCCGCGCCTTTTTTCATCGCGTCATTAAAATCGATGGTGTTAGACAAGCTATACGCCGGTACCATCTTCTTAATGTACTTAACCACGAAATTGACAATCCATCGCTTCGGAACCGGCAACGCATCACCAATCCCCGTAACGATAACCTTGTCCAGCTTGACGTCGTCTTTGATTTTCTCGTAGGTGTGGGCGAAGTTTTTCAGAATCACCATCGCTTTGGCGCCTGAATCACTGAGTTGGTGCTTGAGCTCACGGGCGGTATACAGTGGGTTGACGTTGACCACCACCATACCAGCGCGAAGAATACCAAATAGCGCCACCGGATATTGCAGCAGGTTCGGCATCATCACGGCAACCGGGTCACCTTTTTTCAGGCCGATGCTTTGCAGGTAAGCTGCGAAATCGCGAGTTTGCGTGTCGAGCTCGTTAAAGCTCATTTCGTGATCCATGTTCACATAAGCAATTTTGTCTTTGTACTTGCTTACACTCTCTTCGAAAATATCGACCAGAGAACTGTAACGATCCGGATCAATTTCGTTCGGAACACCTTTGGGATAACGTTGCTGCCAAATTCTTTCCACGTGTCGCTCCTGCTTTATTGTTTTCTTTACTGCGGATGCTTATTCATGCACCGTTTGAAGAAGTAGGTTGTCTATAGCAAAGCGCCTTTGTCAGGCGCCTGTCAAACTTAATGGCCATTATATTCGCATATCCGACCAGTAGATCCTAGTGCCTTTTAACTACCAGTTTACGTTCACGTCATGCCACATGGGTCAACTTTGCTAGCTGGCGTAACACCGCGTTGGCAACTAATTCAGGGTACTGCATATGCAAATGGTGCCCGCCGGGAATGGTCTCTACTGTGATGTTGCCGACCTCTCCCTGCCAGCGTTTTACTGCCTCAACCAGGTTGGCGTGACCCAACTCGCCAAGAATGACCAGTAACGGCGCTTGTATACCCTGTAAAATAGCAGGCACCTGTTCAGCGGTGAAACGAAAAGGTGACACGCTGCGCACCCGGGGATCAGTGCGCCAGCTATAACCACCCTCCACAGTGCGCAGATTTCGCTGTAATAACAGATCTGCCAGGGTCTCATTAAAATCACCGGCTCTGGCCCGCGCATGTCGTAAATGCTGTAAATCGGTATACACCGGCAGGTTGCGGCCTTGTTGTTTGAAGCGACTGGCGAAGCCTTTGCGAAGTTGTTCCAATGCGTCCTGAGGCTGACCGGTGACCAGGCCAAAGGCTTCAATAGACGTCACCGACTTAATCGATTGGGGAAAGGTCGCCGCCAGGAGCTGAGCGACGAAGCCACCCATACTATGACCAAGCAAATGAACCTGCTGCCATTGCTGATCGCGGATTAAAGCTTCCACATCGTAAACCCAATCTACAAAGTAGTATTGTGCGTCTGCGCTGCGGTGAGACGAATGGCCGTGGCCCGGAAAGTCTATCGCAATCCAATCGTAGTCTTTTAAATAAGGCAACATCGGCAGGAAGGAATGGCAGTTATCCAGCCAACCGTGGAGCAATAATAATAAAGGTCCGCCCGGGGTACCCCCGCGCAGACCTTTGATGGTGACATGAGAAAGTTCGAACGCCACCTCAGAATACTCATGTATTTGCTGAGGTGGGTAATCTGCTAGCTTCGACAACCGGCTGTGCTCCTGTTGGTTAATGCTGTTCCTGGTTCTGACGAATCACGCCCTGCGGCGAACGTGGTTGACGTGGTGGTTGCTGCGCCGGCGGGTTCGGCTGTGGTCGTTGTATTCGCCGAGGTGTCGCGCCCCAAGGATGATAATAATGGGGATGATAGTAATAGCGATAAGGACCAAAACCATAGATATGGTTGCGATACCATAACGAATGCGGGTCATAATAACCGTAAGCAGGATGCATGAGTGATGGAGAATGCACCTGCTCCCGCCACAACTCCACGCCTGACGCCTGAATCACCGGATAATGATAATTAAATTCACCAATTTGACCTTGCTCAAGGCCGCTGAACTGGCCAAGAGCGGTGATTCTGCGTCCACGTTGATAAATTTCTGGGTCGACAAAGTGGTCAAGGTAGACCACAAAGCGACCTGCGCTTTGATCCCCTGTCTGCGGCCGGCCAAAATTGTTCAGACGAAAATTAACGACCTCAATGCGCGTGCGTTGTTCGCTATTTTCGACCTGCGCAATCACCCCGCCCCAGCGCGCGGTCTGGCCTTGATGGGCCTCTGCATTGCGCTGGGCAGCGCTAAATTCCACCAAGTTAGTCGCGTCAGTGCGTATAGGTTCCGGGTAGCGCGCGGCGCACCCGGTGATGACCACTGCTGCTGCGGCCATTAAAATGTATTTCATTGCTTGTTGCATACGCACCTCGCCGTGTAACTGCTTTCATGTAGGTCGGACCGCGTTACCCAGCGACAACGTTAACCATCGCCGGCGTCAGGCAGGGCCTGACCTACGAAAAATCTTTATTTATCGGCCCGGCAATTTCTGCCAGGTTACTTCATTACGCAAATAATGAGGTGACAGATCCACCGCATCGATGCCTGCCCCCTGAGCAAACGCAGCTATACCTAACGTCAGCATATCCAGCGCATGTGGGAAGCGCACAACCCCAGGCACTTCAGCTTTCAACTGTTGAGCTTGTAGCGCCTGTTGCAGTTCGTCCGGGTAGGTCTCCCAACCCGTCCCGCAGCCATGCCATAAGGTCGCAGCACCACTTTGCGGCAGGCTTTCAATCGCAACCCGCACCTGTTGTGGTGGACAAACAATCTCGCCACTCACCTCTTGCATCAGACCTTCAACCAGTTTATAGGTTCCAAAGTACACCTCGCCCATCCGCGCATCAATAGCCGCCGCCACATGGGTTGCCTGGTGCAAGCGGGCACAGGCCTGGGCCATTGCCGCCAGGGTGGACACTTGAACTATAGGCAGGTCCTGGCTAAATGCGAGGCCCTGGGCAATGCTTGCGCCAATTCTCACTCCGGTAAAACTCCCCGGGCCCTGGCTAACAATAATCGCATCCAGCTGCGATAAGTTTACCTCAGCCTCAGCAAGAACCTCGTTAACAAAAGGTAAAAGTGCCTGCGAATGCTTACGGGGTAATTCCTCACCCCGGCTATACAACTGACGGGTATCCCCTTCACCGACACTTAAAGCAACTGAACAAAACTCAGTGGCACTATCTATGGCTAAAAATCGCATCAATGTCTCTCGTTGGTTAGTCTTTGCTTAAAAATTCGGTAACCTGAGCAATGTCCCGGGTTCGACTCATTGCCGGTAAACTGGCCAGAAAGGTTTGCCCATACTCTTTTTGCACTAAGCGATTGTCGCATACCACAAGCACCCCGGTGTCCAACGCATCGCGGATAAGTCGCCCGGCGCCCTGCTTCAGGCTGATAACCGCCTGTGGAATTTGGACGTCCTGAAATGGATTCTGCCCGCGCAATCTACAATCTTCGATCCTGGCCTGCAACAATGGGTCATCAGGGGCGGCAAAAGGTAATTTATCAATCATCACCAGGCGCAGCGCGTCACCGCGCACATCTACCCCTTCCCAGAACGAGCTGGTGCCGAGTAAAATCGCATCCCCGGCGTCCACAAACTGGTCAAGCAACTCTCGTTTACTGGTTCTGCCCTGGACCAGTATCAGCCGGTCGCTGCTTTCTTGTTCTTGCAAAATTGCGGCCACCTGATTGAGCATACGGTAGCTGGTGAACAGCAGAAACGTACCGCCATGGTTATGCGCAATCAATTGCTTTGCAATAGCGGCAAACGAAGCCGCCATCGTGGGGTCGCTAGCCGCTGGCAAGTAGCGCGGTAAAAACAGCATCGCCTGCTTGGCAAAGTCAAATGGGCTGGGTAGCACCAGCGTTTGTGCCGAGCCGAGGCCCAGGCGATCAGTAAAATGTTTAAAGCTGCCGTTAACCGCCAGGGTTGCTGAGGTAAATACCCACTGCATCTGTTGCGCCAGCATATAACTGGTAAACTTTTCGGCAACGCTCAGCGGCGTCTGGTGCACGCTTAACTGACGTGGGGTGGTTTCGTACCAAAAACTATAACCACTGCGCTGAGTATTGGTCAGCTGCTGCCAGCGTGCTTTGAGTAAAACCAGCCGTTCATAGCATTGGTCGAGTACTTTATTGCGGCCAAGGGCCGCTTTCGCAATAGCCTGCGCCCGGTCCAGCGTATCCGCCAGGCGTTCACTGTCTTCAATCACCTGGGCCCGGCGCATTTGCTCACGCCAGTTACCCCGCTCCGGGTCCCGAGCAAATTGAAGACGTAAATCGCGTCCGCATTTGTCCAGTTGATCCGCCACCGTGCTCAGCTGGCGAAGGTCTTTTAACTCAGTGCCATACAACAAACGCATGTCCTGGGCTAAATCCTGTAACTGACGGGTACTAATCGACTCACTAAAGTACTGACTGGCAATATCGGGCACCTGATGGGCCTCATCAAAAATTACCAGATCTGCATGGGGTATTAACTCGCCAAAGCCGGTGTCTTTGAGGACCGCGTCAGCAAAAAACAAGTGATGATTAACCACTACCACGTCGGCTTCTAAAGCTTCCTGGCGTGCTTTTACCAGGTAGCAATCTGCATATGCAGGACAATCACGCCCCAGGCAGTTGTCTGCGGTGCTGGTAATTTGTGGCAGAATAATCGCATCTTCCGCCAGTTCCGTGAGTTCACCAAGATCGCCACTCCGGGTCTGGTTCGCCCAGTATTTGACGACCCGGGACTGCTGCTGCAATTGCAACGCCACCGCTGGGTCATGTTTGATCGGCTGGGAGATAAACTGGTCCATGCGTTGAATGCATAAATAGTTACTGCGACCTTTTAGTAAGGCAACAATCGCGTCCGGTGCCAGAGCGTCGCGAATACGCGGCAGATCACGATGAAACAACTGCTCCTGCAGGTTTTTCGTGCCGGTGGACACAATCACTTTTTTTCGCTCACCATCATCTGTTTTGGCAAGCAGAGCCGGGGCAAGGTAAGCAAATGTTTTGCCGGTACCGGTTTCAGCCTCAACCACCAGAACCCCGGCATCATCATTCATCGCCGCAATTGCACTAGCCATTTGCTGCTGCGCCGGACGCGGCTGAAAGCCGTCGATCGTTTGACTGAGCACGCCGCCGGGGGCAAAAATCTTGCTTACATCTGTCATTGAATCCTCTCGCCACGGCGGGTCGCTGCCCGCTTTCGCAGCGTTTTTCCCCCAATCATTAGGCCGCATTATTTCACAGTGCAGAGACAGACTCCATGCACCTTTAAATTCCGTCGATTGGTTAACTTTCCAACAGGGTACGCTTTCATATACAATAGCGCGCTAACTTTTGTTGTAGGAAAAAGTGCGGTGTTGTTGTTCCGTTTCCCAGCTTTGCCTGTTATTCGCTTGCGCCCCCTGCGCAAGCCCAACGTTGCAGCCCGCTTTTCGCTGACACTTACCTGCACTGCACTACTACTTTGCGTACTGCTATTTCCTGGCCGGCCGCTGTATGCCCAGGAGGCGCAGCCAAGCCCCTTAAGCCCGGAACAAGCCCAACAAATTATCGAATTCAGTGCCGATGAAACTCGTGCTGCTTATTTGGTCAGTGTGCTGCGATACGTGACCTGGCCAAATGAGGATGACAAGAGCACCCTGTCTATCGGCGTGCTTGGGCCAAGTTCGGTGTTCCAGGTACTGAATCAGATTCCGCTGAACCAAGTGCGTGGTAAACGTGTGGAAGTGGTGGAGCTCACCCGCAACTCGCAAATTCCTCAGGTTGATTTGTTGTATGTGTCACCGCGAATCAATAGTTCGCTGGAACAAATATTTACCCTGGCAACCCGCAACAACGTGCTGGTGGTCAGTGAAGATCGTGCCATACGCGAGCGTATGATGATCAATATCTTAGTGGAACGCGGCAGCGAGCTGTTATTCCAAATTAACGAGTCACGTATTCAGGCAGCCGGCCTCACGCCCACGCGAGACTTAATGCTACTGCGCGGGAGCGAACTGGACGCCGTCGCTGCCCACCATCAGTCGATGCGCGATATTGCTGAAATTCAAGTTAGCCGCCGCGAATTGGTAGAACAGAACCGAGCGCTGAATGACGTTGCCGACCAGCTACGAGAGCGGATTGAAATTCTCGAGCTCAATATCCGTGAGCGGGATGCCGCCCTGCGTGCCCAGGAAGGCTCGCTGGAAGACAAGCAATTAGTCATGGAATCACAGCAAGCGACGCTCAATGCGGTCATTCGTGAACTGGAGGAGCAGCGCGACGTACTCTTTGCCCGGGAAGAGCAACTGGTGCGCATTCAGCGCCAGCTGGTGGAGAGTGAGCAGCGTTTGCAGGCGCAGGAAGATGCCTTAATGGATAAAGAAGTGCAGCTACAGGATAAGGAGCGCGAAGGTAATATGCTCGCTCAACGCATCACCTCTAACCGCGACATTCTCGCAGCTCAGCAACAACTTTTGCGTGACCAGCGTTCAGCGCTGGCCGAGCAGGTACAATTGATTGAGAGCCGCGAGCGCACCATTGACCGGCAGCGCGATTACTTGGTTTATATCCTGGTGGCGCTAGCTGCGGCGCTGATCCTCGGGGTATTGAGCCTGAGTTTATATTTCAACAAGCGACGCACCGCCAGCCAGTTGATGGACACCCTCAACGAACTGCATGACGCCCAGGATAAACTCGTAGAATCTGAGAAAATGGCCGCCTTAGGTAACCTGGTCGCAGGGGTGGCCCATGAGGTCAATACACCACTTGGGGTTGCCTTAACCGCTACGTCAATGCTCAATGACCGCCGCGAGATCCTGCAACAGGATGTCGCCGCTGGTCGCCTGACCCGAGAACAACTGGATAAATTCTTTGGCCAGGCGGAAGAGTCCTTAAGCCTGACCGAAAAGAACTTAAGCCGGGTTGCGCGCCTGATCAGTAACTTTAAACAAGTCGCGGTTGATCAGATGGTCGCCGAGCAACGCACCATTGACCTTGGCAATTACCTCGAAGAAATCATGTCAGCGCTGTCTATTGAACTTAAACGCGCGCACATTAATTACACCATTGATGTGGACGGCGAGATTTCGATGGATACCATTCCTGGGGCGATGGCTCAGATTATGACTAACCTGGTCACGAACAGTATTCGCCATGGGTATGCGCCAGTTGCTAAAGGAGAGACCCCGTCAGACGGTCAGCCCCGCGGCACTATCAGCGTGCGCGCCAGCCGCGCCGACGGCGATAATATCCGAATCACGTTTTGTGACGATGGTGAAGGGATGGACGACCCCACCCTGGCGAAAATCTTTGAACCCTTCTTTACCACCAAGCGCAACCAGGGCGGTACCGGGCTTGGCATGCCGATTGTCTATAACCTGGTCCGACAGCAGCTGAAAGGTGATATCACGGTGCGTAGCCGTCAGGGCGAAGGCACCTGTTTCGAGTTGATGTTACCGCGGCGGGTGCGGATTGGTTGATTCAATAATGCTTGATGGTGTTGATCGTAGGTCAGGCGCAGCCTGACCTACACATAGGTATCTAAAAACACCCCTTTATGGTCATCGTCCTTGTGTTCGTTGCTCTGTTTGCGCGGGTCTTCAGCCACGGGGTCTTGCGGCGGTAAAGTGTGTGACGCATGGTTCTCGCCACTGGTATCTGGCGCTTCAAGCTCAGCGTGCTCCCGCTTATGTTGCAGGTAATCCCGCACCCGCGCTTCTTGCGTCGCATCCAGCATATCCTCGTCGTGCACCGAGTGAGAACGCGGTCTCTTTTCAATGCGTTTGACCCGCAAATTACGATCACCCACGTCTACCTGGGTGTTTCTCGGCATTAATGGAAATAAGATGTCCTGGTTCGCCATGATGATCGTTCCTCGCGCCAGCCTGGCAGTTGGTATATCCCTTAGTATCGGCCATTGCGCTCAAAATGTAAGCACTGGGGCTGAAATTTAGTCGAGGGGCTTGCATTTTTACGTCACCAAGGTAGAATTTAGACAACTTTATGGCGCTTACCTATATAGAGCGCGAAACAAGGCCGAAAAACAAAGGATTTACCGATGACAAGTCTATACAACTTAAACAACCTACATCATCACCACCATCATTCTGTCTGACGGCCTTACAGAGTGTGGAAGGTCCGTCGTCACGGTACCTTCCCGGAAACTGAACATTTTAACCCCCGGAAGCGTACCTTTCGGGGGTTTTTTAATTTAAGTTAAGCAGTCGCACCTGACACCACAGCAAAACGCGACATGAATTAACGCGATAAACGGAAAGTTAAGGAAAATCATATGAGCAGCAAACAACGTTTAACCATCGCCGTACAGAAATCTGGTCGCCTGAGTAAAGAGTCGATCAATCTGCTATCCGCCTGTGGCGTTAAATTCAATATGCATGAAGCACGCTTGATGGTTCACAGCACCAGTCACCCTATCGATTTGCTGCGCGTACGTGATGACGATATTCCTGGTTTGGTGATGGACGGTGTGGTTGACCTCGGCTTGGTGGGCGAGAACGTTCTGGAAGAAGAATCGCTAGAACGCCAGATGCGCCAGCAGGCCAGTGAGTATCGCTCGCTGCGCCGCCTTGACTTCGGTCACTGCCGTTTGAGTATCGCGCTGGCCACCGAGCAGACCTTTAATAGCTTAAAAGATCTCGAAGGCTTGAAAATTGCCACTACCTACCCGCGTCTGCTTGAGCGTTACTTGCAAAATGAAGGGGTGAATGCAAAATCCGTGATGCTCACCGGTTCGGTCGAAGTGGCGCCTCGCGCTGGTTTGGCGGACGCGGTATGTGACTTAGTCTCGACCGGCGCCACCCTTGAAGCCAATGGCTTGCGTGAGCAACAGGTGATTTTCCGCTCGCAGGTGCAACTGATTCAACGCGCCGACGATCTGGCACCGGAAAAGCAGCAAATGATGGACAAACTGCTGGCACGTATCGACGGTGTGCAACTGGCCAAAGAAAGCAAATACATTATGCTGCATGCACCAAAGAACAAACTTGAAGAGATTCAGGACATTCTGCCAGGTGCCGAGCGGCCGACGGTATTACCTTTGGCGCACAGCGATGACCTGGTGGCAGTGCACGTGGTCAGTACCGAAACCTTGTTCTGGGAAACCATGGAAAAACTAAAATCACTTGGCTGTAGCTCTATTTTGGTGCTACCCATCGAAAAAATGCTGGGGTAATAAAATGGCGACCACATTATCTAGTTATGAAATAGCCAGTGCAGTGATGTGGAATCAGCTAACCGCTGAAGAGCAACATGCTGCATTGCAGCGCCCTGCACAAAAGGCCAGTGAAACCTTGATGGCGCAGGTGAAAGACATTGTTGAACAGGTCGAGCGTGACGGCGACGCCGCGTTGTTAGCGTTAACTGAGAAGTTTGATCGGGTAACGCTGGAACGCGTTGTCCTTGATATGACCATAGTGCGCAAGCAGGCCGATAAAACAGATGCCAATGTGAAGCGTGCCATTGATCAGGCGTATGCCAATATCAAAGCCTTTCATCAGGCCCAGCAACCTACCCCTGTGCGCATGGAAACCATGCCAGGCGTGCTTTGCGAGCAACGTTTCGCGCCGCTTGAGAGCGTCGGCTTGTATATCCCCGGGGGCAGCGCGAGCCTGCCAAGCACGGTGCTGATGTGTGGTGTCCCTGCCCAGATTGCCGGTTGCAAGGAGCGAGTTCTCATTAGCCCACCAGGCGCTGACGGCTTATTGAGCCCGGCGATTTGTTACGCCGCACTTAAATGTGAAGTCACTCAGGTGTGTTTAGGTGGTGGCGCTCAAGCCATTGCTGCCCTTGCGCTTGGTACCGACACTATCCCTGCGGTGGACAAAATAGTCGGCCCGGGTAACAGTTATGTGACCGCAGCCAAACAATATGTCAGCCAGTTACCAGGGGGACCGGCTATCGACTTGCCAGCTGGCCCGTCTGAGCTGCTGGTCATCGCAGACGATACCGCAGACCCGATATTCATTGCGGCGGATTTGTTGTCACAGGCTGAGCATGGACCTGATTCACAGGTCATCCTGGTGAGCCCCTCTGCGCGCCTGGTAGAAGCGACCCGGCTTGAATTACAGCAACAGCTCAATGAGCTGCCCCGTGCGGAGATCACCGCCAAAGCATTAGCATCAAGCAGCCTGATTGTTACAGCAGATCTAGCAGAAGCGGCACAAATCTCACAGCGTTACGCCCCTGAGCATTTAAGTCTGCAATTTGATGATGCCGAAGCCTGGATTGAACGCACCAATAAATCAGGGTCTGTATTTGTCGGCCACTATGCACCAGAGTCTGGTGGTGACTATGCCACCGGTACCAACCACGTACTGCCCACCTATGGCTATGCGCGCAACTACAGCAGCCTCGGCCTAGCCGACTTTTATCGTCGCTATACGGTGCAGACACTGACCCCGCAGGGGCTTAAGGACCTGGCACCGACGATTACCACCCTGGCGGCTGAAGAGAAGCTTGATGCGCACTTGCAGGCCGTTTCACGACGTCTGGCAAGTGAGCGTATGGCCCGTGACCTGGAGGACTCGAAATGAGTGTAGCCCAGCAACTATTGCGCCCTCACCTGCGCAATATCACGCCTTACGCATCAGCGAGGCGCAGCATGAGTGGCGGGCGCATTTGGTTAAATGCGAACGAGTCCCCCTATAGCCGTGACTACGCCGTAGACACCAGCGTGCTCAATCGTTACCCCAACTTTCAGTCTCAGGATTTGAATCAGGCGTACGCAAAGTATGCGGGCATCGCGGACACGCAGTTATTGAGCCACCGTGGTAGTGACGAGAGTATTGAGCTGCTGATCCGTAGCTTTTGTGAACCGGGTCAGGACAGCATCATGATCTGCCCACCGACTTACGGTATGTATGCAATTTCAGCAGGCCTCAACAATACCCCGGTGGTC
>JAFIFH010000063.1 GCA_020832105.1 Idiomarina sp. | reverse complement strand
CCTTGATGTTACTTACATTAATGCCATTGCCTGGGAAGGCGACAGTTTTGAAACCTATGGTAAGAAATTTATTTTAAATGGCGATTCACCGCTCAAGCAGGACGGGATTATTCTGCACCCTTTAGCGCGCGGAGAAGAACTGGCCAAAGAGCTCGATAACACCCCCCATAACTGGTATTTCAGCCAGGCCCGAGGTGCCGTTTTTGTAAGAATGGCACTGTTAACCTGTATGGTCGAACGTGCTGAGCGCGTGATTGATGTTGTTTAAATTTTAAGGAAGTAATCACTATGTGCGGAATTGCAGGGGTTTTTTATCAACAGCCAAAGCATTTAATTGAGTCTCAGGTTCTGGTCAATATGGCCGCCATTATGCATCATCGCGGGCCCGACGGCTTTGGTTATAAAACCATTCCAGAGCGTGGGGTAGGCTTTTCTCACGCGCGATTATCGATTATCGACCTGGTCGGTGATCGTGCTCGCCAGCCTTTTATTTCAGAAGATCAACGCTTACTGATGGCCCATAACGGCGAATTTTATGATTTTAAACGCTTACGAGCGGAATTGACTGCAGATGGTGCACGCTTTCGTACCAAAAGCGACTCGGAAATTATTATGCACCTCTACCCGCGGTACGGCATGTTGGGTATGTTGCCGTATTTACGCGGCGAGTTTGCCTTCTCTTTGTATGATCAGGCAGAAGACACATTGTTCCTGGTGCGCGACCGCTTCGGCGTGAAGCCGCTGTACTATACCCAGACTGACAAAGGCATTGTGTTTGGTTCGGAGCTAAAAACAATTTTTGCCCACCCTGAAGTTGAGCGTGAATTTTCTGACGCCGGCGTTTACCACCAACTGATTCAGACCATGGTCCCGGGCACTACCGCTTTTAAGGGCATTCACCAGGTCATGCCAGGGCATGTGGTCAGTGTGAAGCGGGCTAATGGCAAGTTGCACGTGGAAGAAAGCAAATACTGGGACATGGAGTTCCCCCTTGAACACGAGCATGATAAAGATGATAAACGTGCCGATGAATATATTGCAGGCGTGCGCCGGGAGCTATTGGAAGCGGTGCAACACCGCTTAACCGCAGATGTGCCGGTGGGCTGCTACCTCTCAGGTGGGATTGATTCGTGCGCTATTCTTGGACTTTCGTCTGCCGCCAGCCAGGAACCAGTTAAGGCATTCACGATCGGCTTTGACTCAGCGGCCTATGATGAGACCCCCATTGCCCGTGAAATGGCAGAAGCCACCGAGGCCGACCATCATGTAATGACCCTGGATTCAAATGACCTGTACGATCACTTTGAACAGACCCTGTGGCATACCGAGCGCACTATTTACAACACCCTTGGAGTTGCCAAGTACCTGATGAGCCAACAGGTGCGGGACGTCGGCTATAAGGTCGTGATGACGGGGGAGGGCGCGGATGAGCTCTTTGCAGGTTACCCGTCATTTAGAAAAGACTTGTTTATGTATGGTTTAGATCATTTGCCTGCTGAAGAGCGTGCTAAGTGGCAGGCGATGCTAGAGGAAAAGAACAAGCTATTTAAAGGGGCGATGCTGGCCCGGGAAGAATTTGTCAGCGACGCATTTGTGGCGAAAATGGGTTTTACCCCGAGCTGCCTGCAGCCTTGGCTGTCGTGTTCTGGTTTTGCCGACAAACTGTTAGCGCCTGAACGTCGCAAGAGGATGCAGGGTTACGACGCCGGGCAAGCCATTGCAGACACCTTGGATGCAGACATGTTAGCAGAGCGCCACCCACTGGATAAAGCACAGTACGTATGGACTAAAACCATGCTTGAAGGGCAAATCCTGACCTGGGGTGGTGACAGAGTGGATATGGCCAATTCGATGGAGGCCAGGCCAGCATTTTTAGACCACAAACTGGCCGAGTATGCGTTTAAAATTCCACCCCATTTGCGAATTCGTGAAAACAAGGAAAAGTGGGTCTTGCGCGAAGCAATGAAAGGGATTTTGCCGGAAACTTTGTACAAACGTGAGAAATTTGCCTTTATGGCGCCTCCTGCGCATACCGACCCGAAAAAGTGGGAAGCCATGCGCACACTGTCGCGGAAGTACTTAAATAAAACGGCAGTGGAAGAAGCAGGGCTGCTTGATTACAGCGAAGTGAATGCATTATTCGCGCTGCATGACGCCGATGATGCGCCAGCTGAGTTACAGGTTCAGTTAGATGCAGTCATCAACCATATGCTGGGTGTACAGGTATTGCATCAGCATTTTGTGGCAACGGATGTGCCAGCGCAAGCAGCAGAGCGTGCCAAAGCATTAGGCTGGTGTGCCTGATGTTAAGCTGGGGAGGCGGTGTGCCTCCCCGTTTTTATTCCACCACCACAAACCAGATTGTTCTCTGCCCACGCTAATATTCGGATCCTCTCTTTTCAAAGTCTTTGTTATGATATAACATAATGAATGTGATGTTATATTGTAACCATTGACGCATTAGCGAACACTTACAATACCATCGCCCGTACTAGCGCACCTGGCCAGCTTGTAAATGTAGCCCAGGTGAACATTCAGAACGCCAATATTCGGTTCATATAATAAGAGAGTATTTACTAATGAAAAGAGAGTTCAAGCTAGGTAGCCTGGCCTTGGCTATCGCCTCTGTATTCGTACTCAGTGCTTGTGATACCAGCATCAACGTGACGGAAACGGATGATCATGGTCATGACCACGATCACGATCATGATCACGGCCACGCTGAGTCGAGCGGTCGCCTGGTATTGATGGAATCAGGTAGCACCCGTGCGCATGTTTACGATCTTGCTGATGACCATACTTTCGATGCGATTGACCTTGGTTTTGAGAGCGCGATTTACGCCAGCCCAGGACAACGTTATGCTTTAGCAGTGCAGCGCGAGCAAGGGCAAGTGCGTTTGATTGATGGTGGCTTTGAGGTAGAACCGCACGGCGACCACAATCATAACCATATGCATGATCCAAGCTTACTGAGCTACAGCCTGATCGGCGAGATGCCCACCCATTATGACTACTTCCTTACCCGTGGCGCAGTATTCTATGACGGTAGTGACGGCGTATCATCAAAAGTTGAGGTGATTTCTGACCACAGTATTGGTGAAGAACGTCTGGTGGCTAGCCTAGGCCTGTCGACAAATATGCACGGCGCGGCGGAAGTACGTGGCGAACACTTGTTTGCGACTTACCGGAGCGATCCTGCAGCAAGCTCAACCTTACCTGATTATGTTGAAGTGTATGAGCAACACGGTGACCATTATGACTTCGTGCAACGCTTTGAAGAGCCATGCCCAGGCTTGCACGGTAGTGCGATTAACCTGACCAGCGTTGCCTTTGGTTGCACCGACGGTGTATTACTGATTACTGAAGACAGCCATGCGCATAGTCACGACCATGATCATGCTGATTTTGAAGCGGCGAAAATTGCCAATCCAGAAGGTTTTGAAGGCCGTGTGGGCAGCTTGTGGGCTCACGAAGCGCATAACTTTATGATTGGCCGTGCCGGTCAGTCGCTGGTGGTTATCGATGCCGACCACGACCATGGTATGCAGGTCATCGATTGGCGCGCTGAAGGCCATACAGACACAACTATCGTCAGTGTTGCCTTTAACTACTCAGGTAACCGCTTTGCGGTGCTGGACAGTACCGGTGAGCTCACTATCATCCGGTTACGTGATCACGATCACGAGAACTATCCGTACCAAATCCAGAGTCGTTTTGAAGTCTTAGAGCATCTGCATGATGGCAACGCTGCGATGACAGTCAGCGCAGTGAATCATCAAGCGTATATTACAGATGCTGAACACAACCAAATCGTCATTGTTGATTTGCATGACGGTGAAATCATTGACACCCGTGACCTCAGCTTTACCCCAGCTGGGGCGGTGTGGTTAGGTTTTACTGAAGAAGAAGACGATCACAATCACTAAGCACAAGTCAGCTTAGTCGTACGATGATAAGCCTGTCGCGAAAGCAATTCGCGACAGGCTTTTTTGTGTGCTGAAGATTATCGTCGTGAGGACAAATCAGTTCTGCGAATTTGCACAATAATGCCAAATTCAGGATGGTCAAAATAATGGGTCTCGTGGCTGATAACCCGGCGTAACTGATTATAGTGATAGGCTTTGAGGAATGGCACCAAGGCTTCTTCCTCACGCAGTGCTGCTTGCGCCTGGGCTTCCAGTGAGGTTGCCTGCAATGGCACTTCTACTTCTTTGCGCAGATTGAAATCACCATCGATATGGAGGAAATTACCTACTAAGTAGATATGCATCAGGCCATCAAATTCCCACACGTCCACCGGTAAATTAGGTGGATACTGACGCGGTTGTTCTGGTAAGCCTAGCGCCTGGCTATCAGGTCTGCTAAATGGCTTGCCGCCGCGGTCAATGACCCCAAGCAGTCTCTCGATGCGAGCTAAAGGGGTATTGTCAGGCGAGCGGATTTGATCGCGATCGTTGACAGGTTCTAACGGCGTCAGGTAATGGTCATGGGCGAAGCCCAGGTAGTCGTAGTCGCGGGTAAAGTTCTCGCCGCCGAATAAGCGAATTTTACGACCCTGATTGCGATTAAAAACCGGTTGCCGCCAGCTGGTATGTAGCAGTGTGGTTTTATCACTTTGTTGCTCAAGGCGCTGGCGCAGGCTGCGTAGCTCAAGGTTATTCGCTGGCATCAAAAATGGTTCGCGGGTAGTTCGCATATTACCGCCGGCCCCATCAATAACCGCTTCAGCAATTTCTCGGGGCCCTGAATATTGTTGGCTCACAGGTGGATAGTACCAACTATCTACTAACGCCTGCTCACCTTCTTCAATACATAGCGGATCCCGCTCAAGGCGCTGGCGTATGCTTTCGGCGCGGGTTTGATTGGCATTGAGCACTGGTAACCATTGATCCTCGTTTGCCTGTGGTTCGCATGGCAGCAATAAAGAGGCGGCGATAGGCGCAAAACTACTGCTTTGCAAAGGACTCAGCAAATCATAATAGCGAGTAAGGGGAACCGGGCGCACTTGCAGCGGAAAGTATTCTTCGTCAGCATGGTACTGAGCTGACTGTTTGAACACGATCACTTCGATTTCAAACCAGCGTAAACCGGCACCAACCTGCTGCTCCTGCGGCTCATCTTCGGCCACCGCATGAAAGCTGAGCCAGCAAAAAGTGAGCGCACTTAAAGTGGCGCATATTTTGCGGCCTGGGACAAATTTATGCCAGGGGCGAGTTGCAAATGAGTTCGTATGACAACGCAATGATGATTCCTCTTAACTCTTATACGCGCACTGGCGAGCCAATGCGCTCAGTGCAGGTAAGCAATAATATTTTACCGTCGGTTTACTACTACGCCGCACTTAATTCGTGCAGTATCGACTGTAGCAGTTTTATCCGCGATTGAGTATCTTCGACCCCTGACTTCACTTTTAAGCGGGTCGGACCGTCTAGCGCAAATATATCGGGCTCGCGCTGCAGCATGCTAATGATCCGGCCAGGGTCAACTTTGGTGTCCTGACTGAATTCAATGTGGCCACCTTGAGGGCCCACTTCAATTTTGCGCACGCCAATGGGTTCGGCCAGTAAGCGTAGTTCACTGATGCGAATTAAGTGCTTGGCGGCTTCAGGTAATAACCCAAAACGGTCAATCATCTCAATTTGTAAGTCTTCAAGATCGGCGTCTGAGCGGGCACCTGCGATGCGTTTATACAAGCTCAAGCGGGTATTCACATCGGCAATATAGTCACTGGGTAGCAGTGCCGGGATACGTAGTTCGATCTCAGTTTGCTGACGCAGCAACAGATCGATACTTGGCTCTTTGCCTTCTTTCAAAGCAGTGACAGCTTCTTCAAGCATTTCCATATACAGACTAAAACCAATGCTCTCAATCTGGCCGCTCTGGTCATCACCTAAAAGCTCACCGGCACCACGTATTTCAAGGTCGTGGGTGGCAAGCACAAAGCCAGCGCCGAGATCTTCCAGTTGCGCAATGGCTTCTAGTCGCTTGCCGGCGTCTTTGGTCATTCGCTTCGGATGTGGCGTCAACAAGTAGGCGTAGGCCTGATGATGTGAACGACCGACGCGGCCTCTAAGCTGGTGCAATTGGGCCAGGCCAAGGTGATCTGCGCGGTCCATAATAATCGTGTTGGCCGTAGGAATATCAATGCCGGTTTCAATAATGGTGGTACAAATGAGAACGTTAAAGCGCTGGTGATAAAAATCTGCCATAACGCGCTCGAGCTCGCGCTCATTCATTTGCCCGTGGGCTGTGGTTATACGCGCTTCGGGTACCAGTTCATTGAGCATTTCTGCAGTTTTGGCGATGGTTTCCACATTATTATGGAGAAAATATACCTGCCCACCGCGCAGGGTTTCGCGCAAAATGGCCTCGCGCACGGTCGCTTTATCGAACTCGCGCACAAAGGTTTTCACCGCCAGGCGCTTAGCCGGGGGGGTTGAGATGATCGACAGGTCGCGCATGCCGTTCATTGCCATATTTAGGGTTCGCGGAATCGGTGTTGCGGTGAGGGTGAGAATATCCACCTCGGCGCGCAGGCGTTTAACCTGTTCTTTCTGGCGCACACCAAAGCGGTGCTCTTCATCCACTACTAGCAGCCCAAGGTCATGAAACTTAATGTCTTTTTGCAGCAGTTTGTGAGTCCCGATGACAATGTCCACCTTGCCAGCTTCAAGATCAGCGAGTACAGCAGTGGTTTGCTTAGCACTACGAAAGCGTGACAGCACCTCAACGCGCACTGGCCAATCGGCAAAGCGATCGCGGAAATTGTCAAAATGCTGCTGTGCTAACAAGGTGGTGGGTACCAATACGGCGACTTGCTTGCCGTCATTGACCGCGGTAAACGCAGCGCGCATCGCCACCTCGGTTTTACCAAAGCCCACGTCACCACATACCAGCCTGTCCATCGCCCGGGGCGCTTGCATGTCAGCCAGCACCGCATGAATAGCCTGCAACTGATCGTCGGTTTCGGTAAAGCCAAAGCCATCGGCAAAGCGTGCGTGATCCGCCTCATTAATGTTAAACGGGTAGCCAGGCTTTGATTCACGTTTGGCGTATACCGCGAGCAGCTCAGCAGCCACATCGCGAACTTTTTCAGCGGCTCTTTGTTTGGCTTTCTCCCAGGTGTCATTACCCAATTTGTTGAGAGGGGCCGAGTCGGTTTCGCCACCACTGTAGCGGCTGATTAAGTGAAGGGAGGCCACTGGCACAAAGAGCTTAGATTTTTGTGCATATTCGATGGTGACAAATTCGGTATCAGTGCCAGCAGCATTAATGGTTGTTAACCCCTGATAACGACCCACACCATGATCGAGGTGCACCACTGGCTGGCCTACCGACAGCTCAGCCAGGTTCTTGATCATCGCATCGGCGCTTTGGGTTTGGCGTTTGTCACTGCGGCGACGTTGCGCAATTTTTGCCCCTAGCAGCTCGCTCTCGGTGATAAACCATAAGTTGGCCTGTGGGTGTTGTGCATAAAACGAGTGCACCACCGGGCTCACAACGATACCGCACGCTGCATCACTGCTGACAAAATCAGAAAAACTCTTGCATGCCTGGGGGTGGATGCGAACTCGTCCAAGTAGCTCAAGTAAGCTCTCGCGACGACCGGCGGACTCCACTGCAAAAAGCACTTTTTCACCTTTATCCAGTGCTTTCTTGTATAGCTTGGCAATGCTTGCCAGTGGCTGCTCTTGCTGGTGATCTATTTGAATGTCGGTGACTTCTTTGGTGGCAAACTTGACCGGGCCTGGCTGGCGCGTGCCTTCCGGTACCTGAATACGGATGCGCGGGCGCTGCTTAAGCTCGCTGTTAAGCTCGTCCGCGCGCATAAATACCTGACCAGGCTTGAGCAGGGGGCGGTTGGTGTCCCAGCGGCGGTCTTCATAGCGGTATTCAATATCAGCCCAAAGGCTATCAAGATGCTTCTGGATATCACCCTGGGTCACTAAGAGAACGTCATCGGGCAGGTAATCAAACAGCGTCGCGGTTTGCTCAAAAAATAACGGCAGATAATATTCAATACCGGCGGGCCAGCTGCCGTGGCTCACCTGCTGATAGACAGATTCCCGTGCAGTATTGGCGTCAAACGCGTCGCGGTACTGACGCCGAAACATTTCAATGCCAGCATCATTAGTGGGGAATTCATGTGCCGGCAGCAGATGAACGCTGTCAATGGGGGCCTCAGAGCGTTGGGTTTCCACGTCGAAGGGGCGAATACTGTCGATGTCGTCATCAAAGTAGTCGATGCGATAAGGCGTCTCGCTGCCCATCGGGAAGATGTCCATGATGGAACCACGCACACTGTACTCGCCGTGTTCCATCACCTGATTCACCGCTCGATAGCCTGCCTGTTCAAGCTGGCGGCGAAATTTTTCTAACGGTTTACGCTCGCCCGTGTTGAGCATAAATGCCTGGCCCTGAATAAAACTGGCCGGGGCAATACGGTGCAGCAAGCTGTTTAGTGACACAATCAAAACACCTTGCTGGCTCTCCGGTAGTTTTGCCAGTACCCGCAAGCGCTCAGAGATAATATCCTGATGTGGCGAAAAGGTATCATAGGGCAAGGTTTCCCAGTCCGGGAAGACGCTGACATGGGGCGCTAAACGTGGCGAGAAAAAGCGAATCTCCTGTTCCAGACGATAAGCCGCGGGAGCGTCTTCGGTGATTAACAGGATCCGTCTCGGTTGCTGTTCAGCAAGGCTGGCCAGCGCCAGTGCGGTGCTACTGCCGGCTAACTCGCGCCATGTCTTATCGTCATTTTGGGTTGGAACTGCGTCTGCGGTAAATACTGAAATTGCTGCCATGAATGTACTGCGCTCTGGTAAAAGTATCTGTCAACAGGAGAAACCCGGGTGCTGCCCGTGCCACGTCGCGCCAAGTGTAGCAAAATACAGCTGGCTAAGGTTGATTCGCACGCTCATTTGCACGTTTTTTGAGAAGACGTGATTGCGCATGAAGGCTCGCTTTCACCATCAGTTCGCGGTCATCATCGGTGATCCGCCGGAACAGAGCGGTGACTTTATACGTCTCGCCCTCCTCAGCGTTATGCTCTGCGGCCTCGCACTGAATCACTTCGGCAATGGTATATAGCGCAGCAGATTCAGCGGGCATAAATAGCTTTAACTCGATCAGCTCATTCAGCGGGTAGGGGGTTGCACTATAAAAACCAACCCCGGCCCCCCCATACTCGAATGCAGTTTTGCGTTGCTCTGGATGATCTTCCCGGCGCAGCAGGTAGCCAAGTAAGGCATTTAATTTACGATTTTGCTGATTCAGTAAATCGCTAATCACCTGCGCGGCGTCACCAAATCGACGTAACTGAGCCAGGGCCGCAGCATCAACAATCTGCAGTTCACTGGCTAACCGAAAGACGTCAGGAATATGCGCACTGAACGCGTCTTCAGGGGGGAGTACCTGCGGTTGTGGCAAGGGCACTACGTTAATATCGAGTTGCTCACGAATCGCGTAATACTCCTGATACTGCAACATAGCGGTTGCTGGATCAGGAGAGCCTTCAGTCTCATGGCGTGCATCGGTGTCGGTCATCAGTTCGCTTTCCCAGTTGTACCAATCGCATATTGACATTATGCTGCACACTTTACTGTAGCAAAACAACCTTGAACAGGCGTAATTCTATGTTTCAGCCCGCCGCCCTCTATATTGGCTTGCGTTTTAGTCGCAGTCGCCAAGGGTCTGCGTTTACTCGCTTTATTCAGCGCTTTTCACTGCTCGGTATTGTTGTTGGCGTGGCTGCACTGATTGTCGTCACCTCAGTGATGAACGGATTCGAAAACGAGCTTAAAAACCGTATTCTAGGGGTTGTTCCACAAGTAACCTTAACTAGCGAACGGAATGATTCCATGCCTGATTGGCAAGCCATTGACGCGAGCATTGATTACCCCCGGCAGGTGCTGCATCGTGCGCCTTTTGTGCAAATTGAAAGCCTGCTACAGGGGCGCAGCCAGCTCAGCGCGGTGATGCTGCAAGGGATTTACCCAGAGTACGAATCGCAGCACAACATGGTGGGTCAACATCTGGTCCGCGGTCGCTTGAATGATCTTCAGCCTGGCAGCTACGGCGTGTTTATCGGGCGCCCCCTTGCGCATCAAATAGATGTTCAGGTAGGCGAGCAAATTAGGCTGGTAGCTGCTGCCGGGGGGCAGTTCACGCCAGTGGGGGTGATGCCTGCTCAGCGCATGTTTACGGTAATGGGCCTATTTGAGGTGGGTGCTGATATTGACCGTCAGTTGGCCATTGCCCATGCCGACGATGTCGCCCGACTCCTTAGGTTTCCGGCCGGCTCAGTGAGCGGAATTCGCTTGTATCTGGATGATGCCTTTATGGCTGAACGGGTTGCCGAAAACTTACGCCAACAACCTGCAGCAGAAAACCTACGGGTGGGGGAATGGTCCGAGCGATATGGTCGTTTATTTGCAGCGGTTCGCATGGAAAAGGGCATGATGTTATTTATGCTTGCGTTGGTGGTTGCGGTGGCTGCGTTCAATGTGGTCTCGGCATTGGTGATGGTCATTCATGATAAACGCTATGATATCGCGATTTTACAAACCCTTGGGCTGAGCCGGCGCGGTGTGTATGTGATGCTCACCGTGCAGGGGGCCGTCAACGGGGTGGTGGGAGCACTGGTTGGGGTTATCTTGGGGGTTGCCCTGACTTTTGGGCTTAACCCGATCATGAACATGCTCGGCTTGCAGCTGATGGCCTACACCGAAGGTGAAGGCTTGCCGTTCTTAATTCAGCCGCTTCAGGTTGCTGCGATAGCCGGTCTTGCGGTGGTGCTGACATTGCTGGCAACATTATATCCCGCCTGGCGTGCGTCCCACGTGCAACCCGCACAAGCTTTACGATATGAGTAATCTAATGACTGAACTAATCCGCTGTGAACATATTTCAAAAACCTTTGATGACGGAGAGCAGCAGGTTCGTGTGCTGCAGGATGTCAGCTTCACCCTGAATGGAGGTGAGATGATGGCGATTGTTGGCTCATCCGGCTCAGGGAAAAGTACATTACTGCATATACTCGGCAGCCTGGATGACGCCACTGCCGGAGAAATTTTTGTCAGTGGCCAGGCTCTAGGTCAACTGAGAGGCGGTCAACGGGCTCGCTGGCGCAATCAGAACCTCGGCTTTATTTATCAGTTTCACCATTTGCTGGGTGAATTTACCGCCGCCGAGAACGTGGCGATGCCGCTGTTAATCGCCGGGGTGAAGCCGGCAGAGGCCAAACACCGAGCGGCCCAGATGCTTGAGCAGGTGGGTTTGAGTCATCGTGCTCAACATGCACCGGCCAAGCTGTCTGGCGGAGAGCGACAACGGGTCGCGATTGCCCGTGCACTGGTGAATGACCCGGTGCTGGTTTTGGCGGATGAACCCACCGGCAACCTTGATGAAGACACTGCGGAAACCATTTACAGTCTGATGACGGACCTGAACCGGCGCTTGAATACGGCTTTTGTGGTGGTGACTCACGATCAACAGCTTGCCGCGCGCTTGCCGCGCCAGGTGAGCCTGCACGGTGGCGAACTGGTAGAGCTGAAGGCGCAAGCTCGGGCAGGGGACTAAGCATGGGTCTGTCCTGGCTGATGGCGCGCCGCTTTCGTCGCAGTAAACATAAAAACCGTTTCGTTAACTTTATTTCCGCATCGTCAACGGTGGGCATTGCGCTGGGCTGCGCGGCGCTGATTACGCTGCTCTCGGTGATGAACGGTTTTCAAAAGGCGCTGGAAGAGCAACTCTTGTCATTGGTGCCACATGTTGAGTATCAGGCGGTAAGAGACGGTTTGCGTGACTGGCGGACAGTTGTCGAGACGGCGCAACAGCACCCGCAGGTGATTGCCGCAGCACCGGTCACGGTGGTCAATAGTATGTTGCAACAAGGGCGCAGTTTTAAAGGCGTCAGCGCAAGGGCGATTGACCCGGAGCTCGAGCCACGGGTCTCAGGCATCAATGATTTTGTCAGCGCTGATGACTGGCAACGCTTCGCGGGGGATCCGCAAAGCGTGATTCTGGGGTTTGGTCTGGCTCAAGAGCTCGGGCTCGAGGTGGGCGATACCATCACGTTATTGGTGCCCCGCGTCGAACGAGGTCGGCAAAGCCTGCAAGCCCCGCGGCGGGTGCATTTGCAGTTAGCCGGCACCTTTCGCCTCGGTGGCGAACTTGATTATCAACAGGCGTATTTGCATTTAAGTGCAGGTCAGCAGGCTATGGGCTTGAGTACTGAAGCCAATGGCGTACGTTTACGTATCCGTGATGTCTACCAGGCACCAGTGGTGGCATCGCAAATTGCCAGTGAATTGTCCGAATATACGTATATTAGCGACTGGACGCGCACTGAAGGTCATCTCTACCGTGACATCCAGTTGGTCCGTAGCGTAATGTATTTAGTACTGGTGCTGGTATTGGCGGTAGCAAGCTTCAATATTGTTTCAACCCTGGTGATGGTGGTGCAGGAAAAACGCGGCGCCATTGCGATCCTCAAAACAATGGGCGCTAGTGATGCATTGATTATGCGCACCTTTGTTTTGCAAGGGACCATGAACGGGCTGTTGGGCATTGTGATTGGTGGTATCGCCGGTGTGCTGCTCGCCTGGAAGTTACCGACATTATTGCGTGGTCTGGAACACACCTTCGCATTTAAATTGTTGCCAGAAGATATTTATTTTGTCAGCTCGATTCCCACCCAATTGCAATGGCAGGATATCGTGTTGGTACTGGTAGTGGCTTTGGTAACCAGTGTGGTGGCTACCTTGTATCCAGCGTGGAAAGCGACCCAGGTAAACCCGGCGCGGGCCTTAATTGGCGAATAGACGTTGGGCAGGAGAAACTAGGCTAGCTAGGCTCGACGCTTTGCCGCGCGTTCCCGTTGACGCTCACGCCAGGCTTTAATCGCGGCCTGGCGCCACAGCACGCGGATAGTAATAAAACCCGTTAGCCCGGCAAGGCTGCCGAGCACAATGCAGCCAAGCACGAAGGCAGGCCCAACGGACCCTAAACTTGCCATGAACCAGCCCCACGAGAGTTCGAACAGAAAGGGTTCTGTTCGTCGCCCAAGTAAAAAAGCACCCACCTGGTAGGACGCGTAAAACAGCGCGGGCATGGTGATTGGGTTGCTGATCCAGACTAAGGCGACGGAAAGAGGTAAGTTTGCGCGAAAATAGATTGCCAGTGCGGCGGCTGCCATCATTTGCATCGGGATCGGTAAAAACGCAACGAAGAGGCCAATGGCAAAAGCCCGCGACGCCGAGCGTCGATTAAGATGCCATAGATTAGCCTGTTGCCCTAAGCTACCAAAAATACGCACTGCCTTGGAATTGGCAATTTTGCGCGGATTCGGTAAAAAGCGCTGGATCGTTTTTTTCGGCATGGATGCTGATACCTACTACAGGTCACTACTATGGATGGGTGGTTCCTTGGTGCCTTGCTAGGCACCTTACTCTCGCCCTGGTTGCCTCCCTCATGGCCGCTATGGCCATTTGTCGGGCTTACCCTGGGCGTTGGGTTCCTGCTTTACCTAATGACACGACGTTCACCTTGCGGTGAACGCAATAGCACTGATAGTCACCTTTCCATGATCAGGCGCATCGTACTTCTTTTCTGCATCGGCGTATTGTGCGGTATGCAGTGGTCTTTAATCAATGCCAAAGTCGCGCTTTCCTGGAATTTACCTGAGCACCTGCATCGCCAGTCACTGGCTTTGCCCATGCGCATTGACAGCATAGTAGATGATAACGGATTTCGCTGGCGCTTTGACGCCCGGCTGGAGCCTAATGAGGCGAGTGCGATTCAACAGCCGATTAAAGTTCGCTTACAGTGGTATGGCGCTGAAGGTGAACGGCCGCAGCTCGGTGAATTATGGCTCGCAGAGGTGCGTTTACGCCCGCCGGTAAGTCAATTGAACCAAGTGGGTTTTAATTATCAGGCGGCGCTGCTCCGCCAGGGCATTAAAGCGACAGGTTATATCACCACAGCCGAGCTTATAGAGCCTGCACGCGGTGGGCGGGCAAACTTCAGTCAGTTTCGTCAATATCTATACAATCAATACTCAGCACGGCGCACTGACCTGATACACGGGGACATTCTGCTCGCGTTAAGTATGGCTGAGCGAGGCTGGATTAGCCGCGAGGACTGGACCTTGCTTCAGCATACCGGGGTGGCTCACTTGATGGCGATCTCCGGATTGCATTTAAGTATGGTGTTCGCTACCAGTTTCGTCGTGCTGCGCTGGCTCCTGAGTTGGCTGTCCCGGTTATGGACCGCACCCCGACGGCCCTTTATTTTGCCTGTCGCATGGCTTGCTGCCTGGTGCTGCGCATGCTTTTACGCTGCGCTTGCGGGCTTTTCGGTGGCCACCTTACGCGCCTTACTGCTGATTAGCCTGTTTTTACTGATGCGGATATCGGGTCTGCACTCAACGCCAATCCGCACGCTATTACGCGCTGTGGTGCTGGTGCTCGTGTTCGATCCACTGGCATTTCTTGACCCCGGCTTTTGGCTTTCCTGTGTGGCGGTATTCAGTATATTTGTCTGGCTGTGGCGCCTACCCACGCAGCCACGGCCAGGTTGGATCTCTCATCTGCATCAGTTGTGGCGCCTGGAAGTGATGTTAACCTTGGTGCTGGTGCCACTGAGCGTCATCTACTTCGCCGGGGTGTCAGTGATCGCCCCCCTGACTAATTTATTAGCCGTACCAGTTTTTAGTCTGGTGGTGTTGCCACTTGCGCTGATCAGCGTGGTGCTATTGCCGTTACACCCGGTACTTGCCAGTGCCTTGCTGCACACCGCAGACACAGTACTGCAGTGGTTGTGGGGACTGCTGACATGGCTTCAGCCCTGGTCGTTTCTGCCCACGATGAATGCTGCAGGCGCCTTGATGGCGCTGCTCATTGTGCTGGTTTTCTATCTGCCAGTGTCGCTGCGCCACCGCTGCAGTGCTGGCGCAGCGATTCTCATGAGTGTGGTCTTGTTACTGGTGGTTCAGCCGACATTGCGCAGCCAGGATCCACGTTTGTGGTTACATATGCTGGATGTCGGCCAAGGCAGTGCTCTGGTGGTGGAACGTGGTGGGCGTGCGCTGATGATTGATAGCGGACCGGCATATCAGGACTTCAACCTGGCGGGCAGCCTGCTGATCCCGTTTTTACAAGCCCGTGAGCTGAGACCGGATGTGCTGGTGCTCACGCATCCACATTGGGACCACATTGGTGGCGCTGCAGAGCTGATACACCACTACCCGGCGATGAGCGTGATTGATACTAACGGCGATTATTTACCCTGCACCTGGGGCATGCCCTGGCACTGGCAAGGCGCACAGGTGCATATCCTCGCGCCAACCGGGCATGCATTTTATGGGGTCAACAACCATAGTTGCGTGGTGCAGTTGAGATATCAGGGCCAGGTGGTCCTGCTGCCGGGAGATATTGAACGGTTGGGGGAATTTCGCCTGGTCCGCAGTTATGGCGATCGTCTGCGCAGCGATGTGTTGCTGGTGCCACACCATGGTTCGCGTACGTCCAGTCATCGCTATTTCCTACAACGTGTGCAGCCTCGATGGGCCTTAATCAGTAGTGGATATCTCAACCGTTTTAATCAGCCACATGCAGAAAGTTTGCAACGCTTAGCGGAGACTGAGGCTCGCATTTTGAACACCGCAAATGAGGGGCAGGTGAGCCTGCTGTGGTATCGGGGAGCCTGGCATCCGATGACCGCGCGTGGTTATTTTTCACCCTATTGGTTCAACCAAATTCGTTAAAATTGGTCGGTGCTGGTCACAAGGGGCACCTTTCAGGTAAAATGCGACGGTCTTTTTCCACATATGGCGCATGCATGGATTCACAAAAAGCAGTCCGACAGCAAACTTTCCGTCGCTTAATCAAGTACGTCAAACCTTATCGACTAGCGTTTATCGCCGCGGTCGTGGGTATGATTGGCTATGCAGGCGTTGATACCTTTTTCTTTGCCAATATCAAAACGCTGATTGACGATGGGCTGGCGCAAAGTAACCCAACCATCTTAATTTATGGTGCGATTTTTGTGCCTTTCATATTTTTATTGCGTGGGTTTTTCAACTTCGCGTCCACCTATTTTCTCAGTTATGTCGGCTTTCATATCGTCAGCACGATGCGGCAACAACTTTTTGAACACCTGATGCGAGTACCAGTGTCTTACCACGACAGGGTGTCTACCGGTGATTTAATATCGAAAATTACTTACGACACCCAACAGCTTGCAGAAGCATGTAGTCGCGCATTACTGATCATGATCCGTGACGGCGCTTTCGTCATCGGTCTGCTTGGCCTGATGTTTTACCATAGCTGGCAATTATCGTTGGTGTTCCTGTTGATAGGTCCGGTGATTGGCAAAGTCGTGGCGGTTGTATCTAAGCGGTTTCGTCAGGTCAGTGGGCGTATTCAAACTGCAATGGGTAATGTCACCACCACTGCCGAACAAATGATCAACGGCCACCAGGTGGTGGTGATGTTTGAAGGCCAGAAACAGGAAGCCGAGCGCTTTAGTGAAATCAATAAGGTAACCCGCCAGCAGAATATGAAGCTGGTCAATACACGCACCGTCAGTACCTCCGTAATTCAGCTTATCGCCTCTTTTAGCCTGTCCATGGTGCTGGTGATTGCGAGCTTCCCCACCATGCTCGAAGAGCTCACGCCAGGGGCGTTTACGACCTTGCTGACGGCAATGATTATGCTGCTGCGTCCGCTCAAACAATTAACCAATGTGAACGCTGATTTTCAACGTGGTCTGGCGGCCGCTGCGAGTATATTCTCGGTGCTTGATCAGCAAAAAGAGGTTGATACCGGCAAGCGTGTGCTGGACCGGGCAAAAGGTGATCTGCAATTTAAGAACGTCACCTTTAGCTATCCAGAAGCGGAAGAACCGGCATTACATGATGTCAGCTTCACCGTGGAGGCGGGTAAAACCGTGGCGCTAGTGGGGCGTTCAGGCAGTGGTAAGTCGACAATTTCGTCGTTGCTCACCCGCTTTTATGATTATGAAACCGGCAGTATTGAACTTGACGGTCACGACATTCGCGAATATACGCTGAAGTCCCTGCGTCGCCAGTTTGCGGTGGTCTCGCAAAGCGTCACCTTATTCAACGACACTATTGCGAACAATATCGCGTACGGCGCCGCTGGCAAAGTCAGTCAGGAACGGATTGATGAAGCTATCCGTTTAGCCTATTGCGATGAATTTATCGACAATATGCCACAAGGTTTAAATACCGTGGTGGGTGAAAATGGCGTGATGCTCTCTGGTGGTCAAAGGCAGCGGCTAGCCATTGCACGGGCCTTGCTACGTGACGCACCCGTACTTATTCTCGATGAGGCAACGTCGGCACTGGACACCGAATCAGAACGGCACATCCAGCAAGCGCTGGATAACCTGCAGCAGAACCGCACCTCGTTAGTGATCGCGCATCGCCTGTCGACCATCGAAAGTGCAGATGAAATTCTGGTACTTGAACATGGCCGGGTGATAGAGCGCGGCAATCACGAAACCTTGCTCGCGCAGGGTGGGGCGTATGCCCAGTTACATAATATGCAGTTTGGTGGTATTGAGTGAATGATAAACATGCCACGAGTGAAACCGGGCGAATAAACCGGTGGTGGTATCAACCCTGGTTACATCCGCTGTTGTGGTTGTTGATTCCGCTAAACTGGCTATTTGTGCTGCTAAGTGGTTTGCGCCGTTTGACCTTTAAGCTCAGGCTTCGACGTCAGTATCGTGCACCGGTGCCGGTGATTGTGGTGGGCAATATCAGTGTCGGCGGCACCGGCAAGACCCCGTTGACCATGGCACTGGTGGACGCGCTGCTTGCACGTGGTTTTAAACCGGGCATCGTGTCACGGGGCTATGGCGGCAAAGGGCCGTTTCCGCAAGCGGTGAGTAACCAAAGCGACCCGGCGCAGGTTGGCGATGAGCCTTTTATGTTGCATGCGATTTCGCAGGTACCTGTGGTGGTCAGCCCTAAGCGCAGTGAAGCCGCACGCTTCTTGTTAGAAAACCATGACTGTAATGTCATTATTAGCGATGATGGCTTGCAGCATTATGCCCTTGCCCGGGATATTGAATTTGCGGTGGTGGATACCAGCCGCGGGTTGGGTAACGGTTGGCGGTTGCCATGTGGGCCTTTGCGTGAAGCGAAATCTCGCTTAAAGCGGGTCGACTACGTGATTCTCAATGGCGCGCAGGTTGCAGATGCCCCGGCCTCGTCCAACGCCCAGCAAAGACTGCAGAATGTACCCGCGTTAAGTTCGCTGCACAGCGTGGCCATGCAAATTCAGCCGCTGGGCTGGTACCGGGTGAAAGACCAGCAACCTATTGAAACGCCAGATGGCGAGTCGGTGATTGCAGTGGCAGGCATTGGTAACCCGCGGCGATTTTTTGACTTGTTGGCGACACAGCAATTGCATATTACGGAGACGCGTGTATTTAGCGATCATCATGCGTATGAGGCAGCGGATTTTTTTGATATAAGCAATCTGTATCCACTGGTAATGACCGAGAAAGATGCGGTCAAATGCCGCGCCTTTGCAAGGCCCCATTGGTATTATCTAAAGGTTGGGGCGGTGTTGCCAGACGGATTTATTGAACAGTTTATTCAACGAGTGCAGGAGCATATCGATGACACTTAATGCAAACTTACTGGCTATCGTGGCCTGTCCATCCTGTAAGGGAAAGTTAGTCTGGAATAACGATAAAACCGAATTAGTGTGCCGTGGTGAGCGCCTGGCGTACCCGGTGAATGACGGTATTCCGGCTCTACTGGCAGACGCAGCACGAGAGCTGTCCACCGATGAGCTGGAGAAGGTGGCAAAATCATGAGCTTTACCGTTGTCATTCCCGCGCGTCACGACTCGAGCAGGTTACCCGGCAAGCCTTTGGCGGATATTGCGGGCAAGCCCATGATCCAGCACGTTTATGAGCGTGCTTTGGAAAGTGGTGCGGCGGAAGTTATTGTGGCCACTGATGATCAACGCATTGTCGACGCAGTGAAGTCGTTTGGCGGCCAGGCTGTGATGACCTCAACGGAACACCGCTCCGGCACTGAGCGTTTAGCTGAAGTGATTGATTTAATGGCACTGGCGGATGACGAAGTGGTGGTGAACGTGCAAGGCGACGAGCCGCAAATACCGCCGCAAATTATTCGTCAGGTAGCTGAAAATTTAGCCTCTCAGCGTAACGCGCCGATGGCGACACTGGCGGTACCAATGACTAGCGTGGACGAAGTATTCAATCCTAATGCAGTCAAAGTGGTACTGGATGGTAGTGGCTATGCTTTATATTTCAGTCGTGCGCCGATCCCGTATGATCGGGCACAGTTTATGGCCGCTCAGCAACCGGGGGATGTCGCAGAACTCAGCGAGGGCTATTTGCGCCACGTTGGCATCTATGCTTATCGAGCGGGCTTTATTCACCGTTATGCTGAGTGGGACGCCAGCCCGCTGGAGCGTCTCGAGTCATTAGAGCAACTCAGAGTGTTGTGGTACGGTGAGCGTATTCACGTGGCTCAGGCCATTGCTGAGCCGCCCCCAGGTATTGACACCCCAGAGGATCTCGAGCGCGTACGTAAGTCCCTGGGTGGCAGTTAAACCAGCGTATTGACCTCACTTAGCGATTAAAAAAGGCGCGCCGATGACCCGGCGCGCCTTTTTTGTCTGCAGTGAGCAGCTACTTATTAGCCTTGCATGGCTTCATATTCGTCCTGCCAGAAGAACTTGTCTTCACCAAATGCAGGTTGCAGATCATTCAACCAGGTCGCTGTCTCATCGTACTTAGCGAAAAACGGACGCTGTACCCAATCTGGGTTTCGCGCTTGGATAAAGCGCAGCACAAAGACTTTCTCGCCAGCAATTTCGCTGACCCCTTGCACTTCAACTTTACCCGGGCCTGCTGACATAGAAGGACCGCGAACCGTGCGCGCAAGACCTGAAACCTGCTTGTAAGCCTCGCGGAAGATTTCCCAGCAACGATAGAGCGGTACTTCGAAATACCGCTTAGCGCCGGTGTCACGCTCCACAAACATGTAATAGGGCACCATGCCAAGACGAACCTGCTCTTGCCACATCTCTACCCAGGCTTGTGAATCATTGTTGAGGTTATTCAATAGCGGTGCCTGACAGCGAATCACCACACCTGTTGCTTGAATACGACGGATTGCTTCGTGACAAACTTCGGTGCGCATTTCCTGAGGGTGATTAAAGTGCGCCATAAAGGACACGTGCTTACCGGCTTTGACCAGCTTTTCCAATAGCGCAAGCAGCTCATCCGCGTCGGGATCGCTGATATACCGGTAGGGCCAGAAGGTCAGTGATTTACTACCAATACGGATCGTCTGCACATGGTCATATTTAGCGTCGGTCAGTGGCTCCAGGTACTCACGCAGTTTTTTCGTGCGCATGACCATAGGGTCACCACCAGTGACCAATAGGTCAGTGACTTCTTTATGCTCTTCTAAATATGCATGCAACGACTCGGCGTCATTGGAGTTCATGCGTAACGATTTACCGACGAACTGCGCCCAGCGAAAGCAAAAGGTGCAATAAGAGTGGCAATACTGACCTTGTGACGGGAAGAACAATACCGTTTCACGATATTTATGCTGCATGCCTTCGAGCGGCTCACCATCAATCGTCGGTACATTCATCTCCGTCTGACCGGCCGGGTGCGGGTTCATCTCAGCGCGCAGCACTTCTGCCAGCTGAAAAATCTCCTGCGTGGTGCCACCACTTTGCATCAACTCGGCCATACGATCGTAGGCTTTCGGGTCAATCATTTCACGCTGTGGAAACACCAATTGAAACACCGGGTCATTGGGCACATTGTCCCAATCGATCAACTCGTTGAACACATACTCGTTGACCCGAAACGGTAATACATTGGCAACCACTTTCATTTCAAACAGCATCTCGTCAGGCACGTGTTTCAACGCTTCTATCTTGTCCAGCTGACGATGCTGATACACCTTAAATTTGCGCGGCAAAAACTGTGGCGGTTGGATGTTAACTACTTGCTGCATATATGCCTATCTTCCCCGTTCTGTTTGCTAAAGCAAAAGGATGATCATATCAAAGGCGTCATATTATACAGAAAACCGACCGCCATTTCAGCCTTTGCCTATGCCCCTTGCTACACGTGGGCTAGCGCTGTAAGCGATGACCTTATTCCAGTAACTTTTCCACGCCAGCAGGCGCCGGTATGCGTGGGGTACAAAGTACAGACTGGTTAAGGTGGAAAATAATAAGCCACCGACGATAGCGATTGCCATGGGCGCATAGGGAGGTCCATCGCCGCCTATCTGCGTGGTGCCAAATGCGAGGGGTAATAAACCGAGAATGGTGGTGCTGACGGTCATCATAATTGGGCGCACGCGTTGTTCGGCTGCCAGCATGACCGCTTCATCAATCGCCATGGTGGTGGCTAGCTGGTTAATCCTATCCACCAGTACAATGCCATTGTTGACCACAATGCCCATTAAGATCAGCATTCCAATCATGGCCATCATATCCAGCGGCGTGCCGGTGATCCATAGCGCCCAGAAGACCCCGGCCATGGCCATCAGCAGGGAGCCAATCACTGCGTTGGGTAACAGCAGCGATTCAAACAGCGCCGCCATCACCAGGTAAATTAAACACAGGGCGAGCAGCATATTGATTTGCATCACGCTACTGGTTTCCTGAAAGCTACGAAAGCCGCCATCCAGGCTCCATTGATAGCCTTCGTCGAGGGTCACTTGCTGCATCACCAGCGTGATCGATTCACGGGCTTGCTGCATGGTTATATCGTCTAAATTAGCGCCTATCCGCAGGGAGGTTTGTCGATCATAGCGGCGGATCACACTCAAGCGCGGCACCAGCTCAAATTCCGCAATGTGTGCGAGGGCAATCGGTTGCCCCTGATACTGGGCAATCACCAGTTGCTGAACTGCCTCAAGGGACGATGCCAGTGCTTCATCATAGGTCAGGCGAATGCGTAACTCGCCGCTTGGGTGATGGCGAAAAGAGCGTAGCTGATCGCCGCGTAAGGCGGTGCTTAATTGATTCGCAATGGCAGAGGTTGATAACCCCAGGCGCTGAGCCTGGGTGCGGTTGATCCGTATCTGCAGTTCGTGTTGCGCAGAGTCCGCCTCTGAGCGCACGTCGCTAAGCCCTTCAATTTGGCTGAGCACAGGCACCAGGTCATCAGCAATTTGTTGCAAACGGGTGGTGGAGGTACCGTTGAGGGTGATCTGCACACCGTTATTGCCACCGCGCCAACCGAACTGCGGTTCGCTGCGCACTAGATGCGGCCAGTTGTCGCGCACCCGTTGCTGGATTTGACTCACCGAGAGGCTGCGCTCAGGCTTTAGCAGCAGCATCGAAAATGCCTGGTTGGTGGCAAAGTACGAATACACGTGGTCAATTTCAAATTCGTCTTTGTGTGCGTATAAATATGCTTCCATTAACGCCACCTCAGCCTGTACCTCATCCAGACGATACTGGCCCTTCAGGTGATAGTTAAGAATTAAGCGATCGTTGTAGGCCATGTCCGGCTGGTCAGTCGTGACCTGACCTAGGGGGATGACGGTTGACGCCAGCAACAATAACAACAGCACAGTTGTGCTTTTCGGGTGGCGTTGACTCCAGCCTAAACTCGCAAGGTAGGCCTTCTTCAGGCGCGGCTTACGTGGCTTTTCCTGCATTAACCGTGCTGGTAGATGGTGCAGCAGCAAGGGGATCAGGGTTTGTGAGACTAAAAGAGAGGCCAGTAAGGAAATACAGATAGCAATGGCAACGTGCTCAAGGAGCACGGTGATCTCCACTTTAGCGCCGAAGATGGTTGGTAAAAATACAATGGCTGTGGTCAGTGTACCGGCGATCACGGCCAGTGCAACCTTGCTTATCCCGCGCTCGGCATCGCCTTCCTGCTGAATGCTTTCAGTCACAACCACTGCGTTGTCCACCAGCATGCCAATCGCCAGCATTAGTCCCATCATGGATAAAATATTGAGACTGTAACCAAGCAGATACATCACGGCCAGGGTTAGGAAAATCGCCACCGGCACCGAGATGACCACGATTAACGTGGTGACCGCGTGGCGCAAAAAGGTGTACAGCACAATCACCGAGAGGAAAGCGCCCAGCATGCCGGCCATTAATAAGTCATTGAGCGATGACTTCACACTGGCGGCAGTGTCGTCCATCAACATTAAATCGATATTGCTGAACTGCGGATGCACCCGAGCGGCTTCGACCACCTGTAAGGCACGTTCCGACACGTCCACCAGGTTGGCGGTGGAGTCCTTATACACATTCATACCAATCGCATAAGATTGATTAAAATGCCGTCCGTCACGGCGTTCTGGCAATTCATAGGCGACCTCGGCGAGGTCTTTTAATTGAATATGGCGGGTGATATGTAGCTCACGAATATCATCCAGCGAGCGAAATTCTCCCACAGGGTTGAGCAAAATACGTTGTTGCTCGTCCTCAACATAGCCTGCGGTTAATGAAAAATTGGCCCGTCGCAGAGGCTCGCTGATTTGAGCGATAGTAAGGCCAAAGCTGCGCATCGCGTCTTCCTGCAAGCGAATCACGATTTCACGTTTATCCACACCATACAGCTCCACTCGGGACACCCCAGCAACCCGCTCCATCGGGCGTTTGAGATGCCGTTCAAGCAAATCCCAGGCAAACTTGAGGTCTTCTTCACTACTGATTCGCAGCTGAAAGACGGGTAAATCTTCGGTGTTAAACTGATAAACAAAAATGCGCTCTACGTCCACCGGCAGTATGCCGCGGATGCTATCGATTTGCTCTCGCACCTCGATATTACGCGCGTTAATATTGTCGTCCCAGGCAAAATCAAGGACTAGGTCAACGCCGTTCTCACGGGAGAACGAGCGCATTTCCTGCACGCCAGACAAAGTTGCCAGGGCTTCTTCTAGTGGGCGGGTGATTAAGCGTTCCACCTCAGCAGGGGACGCATCCGGGTAGGGCACCTGGATCATAATTTGTGGAATATCCACGCCGGGTATTTTCTCCAACGGGAGCAGACGGGTCGCCAAAATGCCCAGAACCAGCATACTAAGAAATATCATGCAGACGGTGACAGGGCGGCGCAGCGCCCAGCGCGTCAGGACAGCAGACGAAGTCATGCCACTACTCCTTCTGCGCGAACCTGATTAAAGCGCTTGCGATCAAACAGCGCATACAACACAGGGATATACACCAGGGTCAACATACTCGCGAACAGCAGCCCAAAGATGACGCTGATAGCCATCGGGGCGCGCATTTCGGAACCTTCACCGGCGCCAATGGCAAGGGGCATGAGACCCAGGATGGTGGTTAAGGAGGTCATCATAATCGGCCGCAAACGCTGCTGCGCCGCAAGTTGAATGGCCTGCAGTTTAACTAAGCCTTGCTCGCGTAACTGGTTAATGCGGTCAATCAGTACGATGGCGTTATTCACCACAATACCGGCGAGCATGATCAAACCGATAAACACCACCACACTAAGGTGCGTGCCGGTTATCCATAAACCCAATACCGACCCTGCTGCCGCCAGTGGCACCGTGAACATGATGAGTAAAGGGTGGCCGAGGCTTTCAAATTGCGACGCCATCACCAGGTACACCAAAAATATCGCCAGGGCGAGCGCAAACATTAACGATGCATAGGCTTCTTGCTGGGCTTCACTCTGTCCGCCAATCCGTGCGTCAACGCCAGCCGGTAAGCGCGTATCGGCCAGCAATGCGCTGATAACCTCAGTGGCTTCGCCTAGATCTCCATAAGCGAGGTTCGCAGCGACCAAAGCCACGCGCTGTTGCGCCACCCGGGTGATTTCCCCCGGGCCGGTGCTTTGGCGAATATCAGCCACTGCGCGTAAAGGTAATTCAATCTCGGCGCCGGGGTTCACGATCAGTGCTGAAATCGCTTCCGCGCTATGGCGCTGACTTTCATCAAGGCGCACGCGGATATCGATCTGCCGATCAAGTAAGTTGTAGCGGGTGGCCACACGGCCACCTACCTGGAGGGCTAATAACTCACCAAGGGTACCGGCATCGAGGCCCACCATCGCCAGCCGGGCATGGTCAAAGCGTACTTCAAGTTCAGGCTGGCCAGCACGCAGAGTACTTTGGACGTCACTAAAACGGGGGTTATCACGCAGTCGCTCGGTGATGTCTTCACTGGCAAGACTCAGCTGGGCGAGGTCAAAGCCGGCGAGCTCGATAACCAGTGGCTGGGCCAGGCTAAAAAGTTCAGGGCGACCTATGCGGGCGCTGACCCCGGGATGTTGGTTCAGTCGCTGGCGCAACTGACGTTGGATGTGCGCTTGAACTTGTGGGCTCGAGCCGGGCTGCATGACCACCTGAAGACGGCCCCAGTACTCGCCGCCTTGATTGGCACTTGGGTTCATCAAACTGCCGATGCCCGCAATACTGTAGCTGTGCAAAACACCGTCTTGTGCACTGATAGCACGCTGTAAATCCCCCAGCACACGGTCGGTTTGATAAATCGGGCTGCCGTGGGGTAATTCAATATCAAAAAAGAATTCATGTTGTGCCATATCCGGCATCAGCTCAGTGCCCACTCTGGGTAGCAGGGCAAAGCAGGCAAGTGCCAGCACGGTAATCAGCATAAAGGTCGCAGCACGCCAGGCCAGTGCTCTTGCCAGTAAACCTGAGTAAAAGGTTTCGGTCTTGTGGTAGGCGAAGTCAAAGCCACGTAGGAATGGCCGCAACAGTAAAGTGCACATCAGTACAACGCCCCGGCCGATAAAGCGCAACCCACGTAGCAAGTAAACCGGCAGCCAAAAGGTGAGCAGCTGCCAGGGGAGTTGAATGGTCACTCGGCTCAAACGGCGCCAGCCAGACAGACGCGCTGGTGTGGCGGGCGGCTCGGGATCCATAGCGTTAACGTTGTGTGGCGCTGCACTGTTAGTGGGCTGGCGCTGGCGCGAGGCGAGCATTGGGATCAGGGTTAAAGCGACCAGCAAAGACGCGAGCAGGGCAAAGGTCACGGTCAACGCTTGATCTTTGAACAGTTGCCCGGCAAGACCGCTGACAAAAATGAGCGGTACAAACACCGCAAGGGTGGTTAATGTGGATGCGCTTATGGCGCTGGCTACTTCGCTGGTTCCCTGTTCGGCCGCTGTAGCAATATCCTCGCCCGTTTCGCGGCGGCGAGCAATGTTCTCTAAGACCACGATGGCGTTGTCGACCAACAAACCTACTGCCAGCGCAATACCGCCCAGAGACATGATATTCAGACTAACGGATGCGGCGTGCATCAGCATGAAGGCGGCGACGATGGAGACCGGAATCGCCAGGGAGACGATGATGGTTGGCCAAATACGGCGCAGGAAAAAGAAAATCACCAGCATTGCCAGGCCACCCCCAACCATCGCATTGCTCTTTACTTCGCTAATCGCGTTGGCGATAAAGGTAGACTGATCACTGATAACATTTAACTGGTATCCGGCCGGCAGCTCCTGGCGGATCCTCTGCAGGCGTTGATTGACTGCCGCAGAGACCTGCACCGTATTCGCATCACCCTCTTTGTACAGCGAAACCTCCACTGCCTCGCGGCCATTCAAGCGGGTAATTGAGGTGCGGTCTTTGGCGCCACTGCGCACCTCGGCGATGTCCTGCAACTGAATATGCCGACCATTGCGCTCGGCAATATAGACCTGAGCAATGTCCTCAAGGCTTTCAAACTGATTAAGCGTGCGCACCAGGTAGTCATAGCGCTCGGTTTCCACCCGGCCACCAGCACGGTTGAGGTTTTCCTCACGCAGCCGATTGACCAGAGTATCCATGTTGATGTTGAGCCGCGCCATGGCACCTTGATCAACCAGAATATGAATCTCATCTTCAAGTCCACCGCCAAAGCGCACTGACGCCACGCCGTTGGTTGATTCCAATAAACGCTTGAGATCTTCGTCGGCATAGGTGCGCAGTTGACGCAGGTTCTCGTCATTCACCTCCTGATCCGCAGGCAGGGCCAGAGCAAGGCGCATGATCGGGTCCATCGATGGATTCAGGCGCAGTATCACTGGTTTTTCTACGTCCAGTGGTAGCATCACCATGTCCAGCTTTTCGCGAACCTCAAGGCCAGCCATGTCCATATCGGTGCCCCAGGCAAACTCCAGCACGACGTCGGACTGACCGCTGCGGGCAATGGAGGTCATTTGACTGATACCGCGCACGGTACCAATGGTTTCTTCAATGGGCCGATTGATCAGCTGTTCGATTTCAGCCGGTGCTGCGCCTGGGTAGTCGGTGCGAATCGTCAGCGTGGGGTAACTTAAATCGGGCAGTAAGGTTACCGCAAGGCGCGACAAACTCACCATGCCAAACAGCACAACAGCGAGGGTAAACATCGCGATGGTCACCGGGCGGGTTACCGCAATTTTAATTATTTTCATCGGTGGGTTTACCTTAAGAGGAAATGTCTGCGTTGCGATTTACATCAATCACCGGCGCGGTGTCATTGAGGTTATTTTGTCCGGTGATGACGACTCTGGCGTTGTCAGAGAGACCATCGAGAACTTGGACCCATTGCCCATCGCGTATACCCGTGTCCACTTTGCGCCGGGTGGCGATACCGTCTTCCACCACAAATACATACTGCTGACTGTCTAGTTGGACCAGGGCGTAGTGGGGAACCCGCAGGGCATCGTCAAAGTGTTGGTAATGCAGGCGGGCACGGGCGAACATGCCGGCGCGCAATCTACCCTCTGGATTTTCAATTTCAACGGTCACCCGAAACGTACCGGCGACGCGATCGACTGCTGGACTCACCCGGGTAACGGTGGCTTGAATCTGTTGCTGGGCGAACTCAAGTTCAACCGCCTGACCCGGTATCACCTGAGTGATATCGCGCTCTGGAATATGTAACGTTGCCTGCAGCGACGACAAGTCAACAATATGAAAGAGTCCCTGGCGCTCATGTTGCTGTACCAGATTACCGGTTTTGACATAACGCTGGGCAATCACACCACTGATAGGCGCGCGCAGAGTGGCGGCTTCCACATCGATTTCAGCCAGGCGATAGCGGGCTTTCAACGTATCGCGGTTGGCCTGTAGACGTTCAACGGCATCCGCACTGGCCATTTGTCGGTTCGCCATTTCCTGCATCCGACGTAGTTCTTGCTCTACCCCACGCAGTTCAGCTGCCACCTGATGCATGGCCTGCTCAAAACGCTCTTTATCTATTTCAGCAAGGATCTGGCCTCGCTCAACATAGTCACCTTCTTCCACCAGAATATCTTCCACAATACCGCTCACCCGGGCAATCACATCAGCTTCATCAAGGGCTTCAAGCACTGTCGTTGTGGTAAAGCTGGCATGCATGGTGGCCCTGGACACCTCTAAGGTTTCCACTGGCAACGCGTTATCTGGCTTAGTTTGTTCTGCAGTCTCTGGCGCAGGGGTGGCATCGGCATTCTGACATCCGGTGAGGGCTGCCATGGCAGCAACACTCAGTAGCCAGAATAAAAAAATATGAGTACGCATAATAACTTCCTTGAACATATGAAAAGCGTGAGCAGCACGCGAGTTAAGTCGTTCACCTTCTAGAGCAACCTCTGTGCCATTCATGTTAAATAATAATAAGCAAATAAAATCAATGGCTTGCATGGTTTCGGCTGAAGTGTAGCAGAGTGATAAATGCGAACTATTAGTAGAAGAGACCAATCATTGGTGTGATTACGCATCACCGTTGCAGGCGGTGGAGGAGGCAAGAAAAATATACTGGGCGTATAGACGTCTAGATGTTTATGTGTTTTATTATCTGCCAGTAGTGCTAACCAAGATATGCAAACTTTGAGGAAGAATGGCATGACCACAGCAGACCACACCCCACGACTAGAAACCCTTGCACTTCACCATGGCTATAGTGCAGAAGCACCGGTACGCGCAGCGGCGGTGCCAATTTATCAGACCACCTCGTTTACCTTTGATGATACCCAGCATGGCGCGGATCTATTTGATTTGAAGGTGGAGGGTAATATCTATTCGCGCATCATGAACCCCACCAATGCGGTGCTGGAGCAACGCCTGGCAGCAATAGAGGGGGGGATTGGCGCGTTGGCATTAGCTTCGGGCATGGCGGCGATAGCTTACACCATTCAAACGCTTGCGCGAGCCGGTGACAACATTGTCAGTATCAGCCAGCTTTACGGCGGTACGTACAATCTTTTTGCTCACTCATTACCGCAACAGGGCATTGAAGTCAGGTTTATAGACCAAGATGACCTTGAGTCATTAGCTGGGCTGATTGACGAGAACACCAAGCTGGTGTTTTGTGAATCCATTGGCAACCCGGCAGGTAATGTCGTCGAAATCGACAAGTGGGCGGAGGTGGCACACCAGCATGGGGTGCCACTAGTGGTTGATAATACGGTGGCAACCCCAGTGCTGTGCAGGCCATTTGAACTGGGGGCTGATATTGTCATTCACTCGCTCACCAAGTATATCGGTGGGCATGGCACCACTGTTGGCGGCATTATTATTGACGGTGGACGCTTTGACTGGGCCGCCCAACCTCAGCGGTATCCGCAATTAAATCAGCCTGACCCGTCTTATCATGGCGTGGTGTACACCGAAGCGCTAGGCGAGGCGGCGTTTATTGGTCGAGCCCGGGTGGTGCCACTGCGTAATACCGGCGCATGCCTGGCTGCACAAAGCGCGTTTAATATCCTGCAGGGCCTGGAAACGCTGGCCTTACGCATGGAGCGTCACTGTGACAATGCACTGCGTTTAGCGCAATACCTGCAGCAACACCCGAAAGTGGCCTGGGTCAACTACGCAGGGCTTGACGACAGCCCGTATTACTCGGCTCTTCAACGCATAAGCTCCGGTAAAGCCAGCGGTATTCTTAGTTTTGGCTTAACCGGTGGGCGTGACGCAGGGGTTCGCTTTATCGATCAGTTACAGTTGATCCTGAGGCTGGTAAATATCGGTGATGCAAAGTCGCTCGCCTGTCACCCAGCAAGCACCACCCATCGCCAATTATCCGTTGAGGAACTGGCAAAAGCCGGAGCCAGCGAGGATTTGGTGCGTATTTCAGTGGGCATTGAACATATCGACGATATTATTGCGGATGTGGAACAGGCGCTGGCGAGCGCCTAAGCAAGAGACTACCTGACCAGTGTCTGCCCCTGAGCTAACCATTGGCGCAAGATGACCGCGCCAAGTGCCTGCCACTGCGCGCTTGCAGGTTCGCCTGTCACAGGCTGGGCATTGCCGCTGTAAATAGCGGGCTGGCTGCCAGGGCGACCAGCAGGTAGCAGCTCAGGTAATTGGTAATGCAACGGGGGTTTGGTCTTAGGGTCGCTGGCAAGGTCTCTGGCATATTCCAGAGCCAGCGTGTTGTGTTCATACTCCGGGTGGCCAAGAAAAAACAGACGGTTTTTGTGGGCATCGCTTAACACCGAAGCCCCGGTGTCGTGTCCGGTGAGCAATGCGTGCAGCCCTTGCCCCGAAGGCTGGCGCTGAGACGCTAACAGTCGTTGCTGCAAAACCTCTGGATCTGGCAAGGCAAAGCGAGACTGCGGCATAGGTAATGGCGATATTATGCTGGGGTCAGCGGCCATTGCAGCGCTGGCAAAATCATTCAGTGCGCAGAGCATACGCTGGGTTAGCGCGTTGCTGGAGGTACTCGTATTGACGTGCTGCGCAAACACGCCACTTAATTTGGTTTCCCGGCGCAATGTCGGTACCTGATACAGATGGTGCAGTGCAGCCTGTGCTGCCCAGCATGAGAACAAAGTTGGAATAGCACGTACTTCAAGCTCGCACATTAACGCACTCAGTTCCCCCCAATACCGCACGTCGGCATATTCTAAGCGGCCCAGCGGCGCACCAGTAATGATTAGCATGTCCAGTTGATTAGCAGCCAGCGAATGTTCAATGGTGGTGTAATAACGCGCCATATGCATGGGGTTGGCATGGGTGGGCCGCCAACTGGCGAGCTTAAGTAAATGTAGTTTAACCGGGTGGGGGTGCTCAGCTTTGAGCAACAAACGTAACCACTGACGCTCGGTGACATCTTTGTTCGGCATCAGATTGAGCAAGCCAACGTTGAGCATGCGCGCAGCACCCCGCGCTGCGCTGGCTAGCAATCGCTGGGGAAACTCCTGATGGCCCATTGTGGCGCACAAAGGGGGCAGTGGACTAAGTAAAACCTGGCTCAAGATGATGCCAACCTGTGTCTTTTTTCTCGGGATTCGACTTGCTGATTTTACCACCCTATGCTGGTATACACATTAAGTGAAAGAAAAAAAGAGTATGTGACATGGCATCTATGGATGACGAATTACGCGTTTTAGCGCAGTCGGTAGCCCATGCTGACGACATTGAAGCCTTTGTCCGGCCGATTCTTAAGTTAGTCAATCGGTGTAGCGGGTTGGAGTCTGTCTATCTCACTATGATCGATCTTGACAACAATCAACAGCGGGTATGGTTTGTGCAAAACGAAGGCACACTAGATATACCTGAAGGGCTGACGGTGCCCTGGGCAGACACCCTATGTAAGCGGGCACTGGAAGAAGGGCGTTATCTGACTAATGATGTGCCCCGCTGCTGGGGAGATTCAGAGGCCGCGAAAGCACTCAAGTTACAGACCTATGCCAGCGTACCGGTGCATGCATTTGATAACTCCTTGTTTGGTACGCTATGCGGGGCAAGTCATGAAACGCTGCAAGTGTCCGACGACACTATCGATTTACTCCATTTATGTGCGGAGCTGATTGCCGCGCAATTAGCGCGTCGCGACCAGCTCGTGAGTGCAGAGCGCCGCGCGGAGGACGCAGAAACCCGTCTCAATAAAGTCGCGTTAGGGAGTCAGATTTCGCGCCAGTGCCTGGAAGCGAGTTCGCTGCGCATAGCGTTGAGCCGAGTCGCCGAGCTACTCAACGGCGAAATTGCATGGTCAAGAATTGATGCATTCCGGGTCAGTGACGGCACCATAGATAACTTGAATGACGCCAATCAACACAGTGTTGCTTTGGCCAGACAGGTGATGACGGATGATTCAACGCCGTTACAACTGATTGTGCGCAAACAGGAAGAGCCCATTCTGTGGGCCGATGCTGAAGAACAAACTCTGGCCCTGGTGATTACCTCTGACGATCGGGTTGAAGGCTTGCTCTTAGTACATATGGTAGAGCCGCTGGGGCATTGTCAGGATAGTTTGCATTTGCTGACCGCCTCAGCCAACTCGTTATCGTTACTTGCCGCGCGGCTTGCTGACCATAACCGATTGGAAGCGGCGAATCAGGTGCTTGAACACCATGCATTGCACGATGTGCTCACCGGACTGCCAAACCGACGTTTTTTAATTGAAATGCTGGAAGACAAACTGCTTGAAGGTGAGCGCCTGGAAACTCAGGTCTACATTGCCTTTATCGATCTTGATGGTTTCAAAAAGCTCAATGATGATCATGGGCATGATGTGGGTGACTTATTTTTACGCGAGTTCGCTAAACGCTTGAGTAAGGTCCTGCGTGGCCATGATTTGGTGGCCCGGTATGGTGGGGATGAATTCGTCTTCGTTGGGTTAGGTAGCCCGGACGATGATTTTGCTAAAGTGAGCAAAATATTGGTGGAGCGGATTCGCCAGGCTACCACCGGCGAGTATCATCTAGGTCAGGTGCGTATGCAGTATGGCGGCCCCAGTATTGGCTTTATCGAGTGGCAGCCAGGAGATATCCGGGATTCAGATATCGCCATTAGTCGCGCAGACACCGCTATGTACGAGGACAAAAAACGGCGTCGCAATAGCCGTTAACGCGCCGGTTTCTCCGACACGTAAATAGTAATGGTACCTTCAATGACCACAGTACCATCCGCACGGTAGCCCCGCACATTCACCGCCAGATCCCCCGGTGCCCAGGCGTCTGCCGGGGTGCTGGCTTCAATCCTGATATCGGAGTTGGCTTTGGCGGTGTAGTTAACGGTCATTCCCTTTGGGATCCAGCGTAAGTGTTTCGGAATGCTCGCTTCTGCTACCGCACCCATGGCCATTTCCAGGCCATTACATAAAGCGATCGCATGCACAGTCCCGATATGGTTCTGCACTGCTTTACGTTTTTTAAACCGCAGCTCACAATAATTTTCACGTAGCTCAGTGATAACGGGCTTAATGCTTTTAAAGTAGGGGGCTTTGCGCGCAAACATCAGTGAGAAAATGTGTTTGCCACGAGGTAAGCGCTGGCACTTTTGGTAGAGTGCTAAAAGATAGTTATCGGTTGCCATCACAAATAGCCTGCAGAATGAAGATTGTTGCTCAGAAGTATGCCGGGCTGCGCATCATCACGCAAGTGGTCGGGCCAATTCTGATGGTCGAAAAGGGAAGCGCAACACACTGAGAAAACTTGAAAAAATCGAAACTTCTGCAAAGCTAGATGAGAATAACAATAGGTTTGTATCAGCTTGAGGGTTAAGGGGGTTCGGTGCTCTGGGTTTTATCGTTGCACATCATGTCGTTGTCAGTGTGGAGTGCCTCGGTGCTTTATGTGGCGGTACTCTTACTTGTTCGAGCTCGTCAGCAGCAGGAGGGGTTTTTACCCGCCGCTGAAGTGAGCATTGACAACCAGCTTGGTGAAGGCTCTGAAGCGGGGTTTCGGGACACGCCTCGCGGCGTTGACTCCATCGCGCGTTTCGTTTTTACCCACGTTGCCAGCCCGGCTGCCATTATCAGTATCAGCGCAGGGAGTGCGGTGTTTTTGCTGAATCAAAGCCACCATTTCTGGCTGTTGGCTAAGCTGACCCTGGTGACGCTGATGTGTGTGACTCAGGCGATGATGGGCTTGGTGATTATCCGCGCAGAACGCGGTCAATTTAAATGGATGACATTGTATTGCCGAAGCTTCCTGGTGATTCTTAGTATTTTGATGATTGCCATTGTGTGGATTGTGCTGGGTAAACCAGCCACGCCAGGTTGGGTGGAACAGTGGCTATGATATGTCTCCGTCCCACCCAACCAACGCAAACCTCAGGGCTTCACATCCCGGGTGGTTGCCTCTTTAACATCGACACCGACGCCATATTCGTAAACCAACTGGCCACCGAGGAACCCGGTTACGCTTATCAGCATAACGGTCAATGCGCTGGTGTAAATACCCCAGGGCATGATCATCGCAGCTGGGTCGGGCCCCCAGCGCAGCATGAAGTTGAATGCGGCCAGACTGAGCAGCATCACTGCAAGTATACCGTGCGCCCAAGCCGTTACCAGCCGACGAATGCGTCCCACGGTGAACAGGTCTATCGCCCCCGCAATCCCGGAAACAGCACCCAGAATGGCACCGGCAGCAGCCAGATAAAAGCCTGCACGAGCCCAGAATGGGTCGCCGATGAACAGATACGCGATGTCAGCCAGCAACAGCATCATCAATGCGGCAATTGGAAAATGAATCAGCACGGGGTGAAGAGGGTGGCCACGCAAAGCTGCCCGACTTTCGATTTTAGCGTATGGCATGGTAAAGCAATGCTCCTATGGTTCAGGGTCAATCCGATGTCAGAAGTATGCGAAGGAGTCTCATGAGTAATCGCAAGCGACGAGAATTAAAAGAAAACTCCTGTATCAAGAGGTTAGCAGAGGTTTCTATTATCGCCATGGTGTTAAGCCTGACTGGCTGCAGTGGTCCGCTATCGACGCTGGAACCATCCGGTCCCCACGCACAAGGGGTCGCCTGGTTATGGTGGGGAATGTTCTGGTTCGCAACTATTGTGCTGATTGGAATGACTTGGCTATGGTGGCGGGCAATGCGCCGTGACGGTACCAACACGGCGCCCGAAGATCTGCAAAAAAAACAAAATAGTTGGGTGCTGTGGGGCGGCATCGCTTTACCGACCGGGGCGATAACCTTACTCCTCGCCTTTGGCATCCCCATCGGTCATCGTATGCTACCCCTTGATACCGACGGAGTGATGACTATCGAAATTGAAGCCCGTCAATGGTATTGGCAGGTGTATTATCCAGATTTAGATATCACCCTGATTGATGAAATTCATATCCCGGTGGACACCCCGGTGAATTTTCAAATCAGCAGTCAGGATGTGATTCACTCGTTTTGGGTACCACGCTTAGGTGGCAAAGTGGATGCGATACCTGGGCGAACCAATCAATTACGCTTACAGGCCAGTGAAACCGGAAGTTTCCAGGGCCAATGTGCAGAATACTGCGGTGTCGCCCATACCTATATGGATTTTATCGTGCACGCGCATAGCGCAGAAGACTACGCAGCCTGGCAGGAACAGGCCACAGATGAACCACGTATTATTGACAATAGCAGGGAGCAGAGCGAATGACCCGGCATCAGCAGTTTGAAAAAATATGGGGTAACTTGCCGGGTTGGGGTCAACTGGCGGCAGTAAATCACACCTCCATTGGCCGACGCTTTATGCTGACTGGCGCGGTATTCTTTATTATCGGCGGCATCCTCGCCATGCTGATCCGCACACAGCTCGCCTTGCCTGCTCAGGAAATTCTCAACCCGAACGTGTATGCCCAGGTCTTTACCATGCATGGCACGGTGATGATGTTCCTGTTCGCTATCCCCATTCTTGAGGGGATGGCGATTTACATGATCCCGAAATTGATAGGAACCCGGGATTTAGTGTTTCCGCGAATCAGTTCGTTAGGCTATTTTTGTTACCTGTTCGGCGGCATTATTATCATGTCGAGCCTGGTCCTGGGGATAGCTCCTGACTCTGGCTGGTTCATGTACACGCCGCTGAGTAGCAGCGAATTCTCACCAGGGCCGGGTTCTGATTTCTGGTTGTTGGGTATCACCTTTGTGGAAATCTCCGCGATGGCGGCCGGGGTGGAAATCACCGTGTCCATCTTGCGCACCCGGGCCCCAGGCATGACCTTGAGTAAAATGCCAATTATGGCCTGGTATATTCTGGCCATGGCATTAATGATTGTCTTTGGTTTCCCGCCACTGATCCTTGCCAGTATTATGCTCGAACTGGAGCGTGCCGCGGGCATGCCGTTCTTTGAAGTGGCAGCCGGAGGCGACCCGATTCTATGGCAACATCTGTTCTGGTTGTTTGGCCATCCTGAGGTTTACATCATTTTCTTACCTGCCGCGGGGATTATCTCGACCATTATTCCAGTGTTTGCCGGGCGGCCTTTGGTGGGGTATCGCTGGATTGTGCTGGCGATTATTCTGACCGGGTTTATCAGTTTCGGTTTGTGGGTGCACCATATGTTTACGGTGGGCATCCCGCAGCTTGCGCAGGCGTTCTTCTCCATTGCCAGCATGATGGTCGCAATCCCGACCGCGATTCAAATTTTTGCCTGGATAGCCACCCTATGGCACGGCAAAGTCACGTATAACTTACCCATGCTGTGGGTATTTGGATTCCTGATTGTGTTTGTCTGTGGCGGCTTAACTGGCGTCATGCTGGCGCTGGTGCCATTTAATTGGCAAGCCCATGACACCCACTTTGTAGTGGCTCACTTACACTATGTGCTGGTTGGCGGCATGTTCTTCCCGTTAATTGCTGGTCTCTATTATTGGCTACCGCAATTGTCCGGCAGAATGCCGTCTGAAACCCTGGGTCGCTGGGGCTTCTGGCTAACTTTTATTGGCTTTAATGCCACCTTCCTGTTGATGCATCTCACCGGCTTGCTGGGCATGCCACGGCGGGTGTATAGCTACTCCGGCGGACTTGGCTGGGACTGGCTCAATTTACTCTCATCGGTCGGTGGTTTTGTAATGGCAGCCGGGGTTGGCATGATTATCCTGGATGTCGCGTTGCACTTTAAGTTTGGCCGCAAAGCACCACACAATCCGTGGAAGGCGGACACCCTGGAATGGGCCACGGGAACACCGCCAACGCCCTATAACTTTGCCAGTATTCCGCGCATTGAAACCCGCCACCCATTATGGGACAAACCTGAACTAGCCGATGAAATGGCGCGTGGTGAACACGGCTTGTCTGACATTGACCATGGGCGGCGGGAGATTTACGGTACCGATGCCATTACCGGCAAGCTGAAAGAGGTGATTCACTTACCCACCAATTCCTGGTGGCCGATGATTAGCGCTGGGTTTTTGGCCTTTGTGTGTATCAGCCTGTTGGTACGTGTGTATCCGGTGGCGATTATCTTCTCGGTGCTGGCTGCCTGCAGCTTGCTACGGTGGAGCTGGGAGAACGGGGGCCACCGGGTGATGGCGCCGTTGACCCAAGAAGAACATGAGCGCGACGAACCTCCTCTGCATTCGCGAACCTGCGACGGGCCCGGTTTATGGGGTATGAACATTACTATGCTTGCGGACGCGGCGCTTTACCTCTCACTACTATTTGGTTGGTTGTACCTGTGGACCGTGTCACCAAACTGGGTGGTGCCTGAATCTTCGGCGATTTCGTTGCCAGGCCTGCTGCTAAGCGGCGCGTTACTGAGTATTGGTACCTGGCTTTACCGACAAAATGTGAAACGTTTATGTGGGGGCGACGACAGTGGCCTGATGGGGCGTTTAGGACTGACGGCCTTACTTGCGATGGCGCACCTGCTGGTGCTGCTGTGGGTGACTGTGAGCGCAGACCTGGCGTTCACCGAAAACTCCCATGACGCAGTACTGCTGCTGATGTTGATGTTTCAGATTTTCCACAGTGCACTGGTGACGGTAACTACCGCCCTGCAAAGCTGGCGAGTGAAGTATGGTTATGTCAGCAAATTACTGCCGTATGAACCTGTGGTATTGAAACCGTTATGGTTTTTCACGACAGCGATCTTCTGGGTCAGCTTCGCCACATTCTTACTGTTGCCGATGGTATGGGGAGGTGGCGTATGACCGTTAAACCGCATCCTGTGCACCTGGTGCTTGGACTGACCATATGGGCGATATATTTTGTCGTGGTTTACGGCGGTATGTCGGTGGGCTGCGAAATTACAGATGTGAGTAATCAGCAGGGGCCCTGGACAGTGGTGAATGCCTTTGTGCTACTGGTAACCATTGCCTTTACTATCCCGCTGTTATGGCTCGCCTGGCTATGCCACCAGCGCACACCGGCGGAGCCAACCCAGGCCCGTTTTATGATGCGCCTGGCAGCGGTGCTTTATCTACTTTCCGCCGTCGCGACGCTATTGGTGGGCTTTCCGGGTGCTATTTATCCGCCATGTTTGTAGTTCTGCTAGTTCTGGTGCTCGCACCTTTTAATGTCATGGCTGCACCCGAACTTCGCGGCGGCAGTGCTGAGCAATGGACAACTATCCTGACCGTGGCTGCACTCGTGGGGTTGTGGCTACTCTATGAACGGGGGGCCCAGCGCACGCCGGTGAAGCCGTGGCGGCGCTGGTTGTTGCGCGGTACTCTGATGGTGACCTTGTTCACGGTAGTGGGGCCAATCGATCGGTTAGCCGAGGTCAGTGCAGCCATGCATATGGCACAGCATATGCTCATTATTGTACTGATCGCACCGCTGGTAGCACTGAGTAAACCTTTGCCACAGCTCATGGTAGCGACCGGGAAACGAGGCAAACCATTATGGGGCAGCCTGTTTAAAATCACGCAATACCCGATGTTTTGTGCGTATCTGCATGGGGTGGTGATTTGGGTCTGGCACATTCCATTATTTTATATGCTCGCGGTCGAGAACTCCTGGGTGCACGCTTTCGCTCACTTTTGCTTTTTGCTCAGTGGGGTGTGGTTCTGGTGGGCATGTTTATATGCGGCATCGCGCAAGGTTCCATTTGCATTATTGGCATTGCTTTTGACCTTAATGCACACCGGCTTTCTTGGCGCGCTGCTGACCTTTGCCAACGCACCTTTGTACAGTGAAGCACGTCATTTGCAGGATCAGCAGCTCGCGGGGCTACTGATGTGGGTTGTGGGCGGTGTACCTTATATGGCAGCGTCAATTTGGGCGGGACACCGCTGGTACCGTCAGCTCAATCGGCGCATGCACAACGCCTGAGTCAGGTAGGCGTACCCGACTGAACGAGCTTAATTGAAGGACTCGAGTGCGACACTTATCCGCATCACCCCGCCACCTTCCCATTGTCCGTTCTGCATCGCCAGCCAAAGTACATCCTGGCTATCCTGTTGGGTCGCTAATAACACCATATCGCGCATCCCGAAGTGTTCCTGCGTAGCCGGGTGACGACTTTGTTGCCAGGTATAACCTGCGTCCTTTGAATATTCGAATACTAACGGGTGATGTTGCCGACCTTTCTCCCAGCGCGCGCTGTACCATACGTCTGGTTCGGCAAAGGATTGTGCGATGGCCATATAAAAGGCGTAATCGTCATGAAATACAACCTGCTGCCAATCCTCGCCATAGTTTTCGCTGAGCCCGACCCCGCCTTCTGTGCCAATGAATACTCGGTCTGTATTGGTGCGATCAAAAGCGATATGTTCAATGGTAGAAGGGGAAGGGAATAACTCACCCCAGCTCTGATGAGTGCCATGATTGAGGGAAAAACGTTGCAGCGACAATTGTTCAATTGCATTTTGACCGCCCCACCAAAGGTCATTGCGAGTCTCTTGTAGTGCCAGTGAAAAGTTGCGTGAGGTCATGCCGGGTTGGCCAAAAAGGGTCTCCCAGGTTTCACCCTGATCATAGGAAATAGCCAGCAGGTCCTGTCCAACGCCATACAGATACCCAGTTGCTGAATCGGGGAACAAAGCCTCTAGAACCGAGTGGTGACCATCCTCGGCAGCGCCAAAGTTGTGTTTTATGATCTCCCAGTTTTCTCCGCTGTCCTGGCTACGATACAGCTCCACAGCATTTTCGCTTGCTGTCGCACCGACGACGAGACCAAGCGCAAACAAGACTTGCTCGTCAAAGCCACTAAGATGAGTAAATAGCGCTCCGTCCAGCTGTATTTGCCAATTGGCTTCGTCCGGATTTCGGGCATTGATGTTGCGGCTGACGTATATCTCGCCATCGCCTGCAGCCCAAACTGAACCGCCAGCGTGGTAGAGCGCTTCGACGGCGACCGAGTCGAGGCCCAGGTGGTTGTATCTAATGGTATCGCCCACGATGGGCGGAAGCGGAGGCGGCGATTGTTCAGGCGGCGTTGAGGAGCCAAGGCAGGCGGTTAATATGAGTGTGCCGAGCAGGCAAATTACTGAATATCTAAGCAGTTTCATGGACAGTCCCTGTAATGGCAACGCTGCATTGGGTGGTGGTTGATTTTTAATCAGTTTAGTCGGCATATACCAGAGAGGGCAAATTATTTGATATAGGGCAAGGTTCGCTTGTTAAGGTTCGCAGCTCAGCTGCAGAACTTGATCTTCCACAAGGATATTTATCCGCAAACGCTGACAATGCAGGGGTGACTTCTTATAACTAAGGAAAAGATGATGAAAATGCTAACTGCTGCCACCAGTGCCGCGCTACTTATGTTGTCCACATCCGCACAGGCGAACTGGGCCGTGAATATTGGACCTGTGTATGTTGCACCAGATTCGAGCAGCTCGAGCTTGAATGTGATTGAGCAAGTGGCGGAACTTGAGCCTGGCTCAACCGCCTTAAGGGTCAATGACGATGTTCAGTTAGGAATTACCATCGATTATAAGTTCAACCCTAACTGGGCGGTTCAGTTGATAGCAGCAACGCCGTTTAGTCATGATATTCGGGTGCAGGGGTCTGCTATCGATGGGTTGGCTGTGGGCAATACCAAACATTTGCCACCAACCCTGTTGGGGCAATATCATTTTACTCAGTTCGGTGACCGCTGGCAGCCGTTTATTGGTGTTGGCGTAAACTATACGACCTTCTTTGACGAGAGTATCGACCCGCAATTAAGTGGCGCTTTAAACAGCCTGGGTGTAACCACCGACGCCGACGCAGTGAGCCTGACGCTGTCTGACTCCTGGGGGCTGGCACTGCAAGCCGGTGTAAACGTACAGCTAACGCCACAGTTAGGCATCCACGCGATGGTCAGCCGCATGGATATTTCAACCACCGGCCGCGTTCGGGTCAACGGTGAGACCGTTCAGTCAGTTAGCGTTGATATTGATCCGGTGGTCACCATGGTTGGCTTGCGCTGGCAATTTTAAAACGTTGGGTTTTCTCAGCAAGTTGCATGGTTAAGCGAAGGCCTGGACGTAAAGTTCAGGCCTTTTTAATTGCCGAGGGGCAAGTTGCAATTAAAAAGGGGCTTAGCTATACCTCAAATAAGCCTTGAAAAAATGAGGAGACAACCAATGCCAGACGCATGGAGTGACAAAGACGAGCGCCAGTATCAGCACGTGAAAGATTCAGCCAAGGAACAGGGTAAGAGCAACCAGGAAGCCAAATCGGTTGCGGCCCGAACCGTCAATAAACAACGCCGCGGCGAGTCCCGTACTGCAAATAAAACGACCCAGGGTACTGGTAATCCAAATACCCCGCTGGACCAGAGAACGCGACAGGAGCTTGCTAACCGTGCTGCGCAATTGGATATCAGTGGGCGGAGTAAAATGAACAAATCAGAGTTGGTTGCAGCGATTCGTAAACGTCAGTCATAACTATGTATAATACAGCGACTTAGTTTTCACTTGGCATGAGAAGGCGCTGATACTGATGCGAATTGCTTTTTTTGACTCCGGGATTGGCGGGTTGAGCGTATTACATCAGGCTCAGAACCACGCTCCCCATCATGATTACATCTATTTCGCTGACTCCGAGCATGCACCTTATGGGGCAAAACCCGCAGCAGAGGTTCGCGATCTGGTCTTCGCTGCCTGTGATTTTCTCGCCGACCTGCAGCCTGATGCGTTGGTCATTGCCTGTAATACAGCGACTGCGGTCTGTATCGAGGACTTGCGTGGGCGTTACGAGTTTCCGGTCATTGGCATGGAGCCGGCGGTAAAGCCAGCACTAGCCAAAGTAGCCAGAGACAGGGTTCTGGTACTTGCCACGTCATTGACCTTGCAGGAAGTCAAACTAGAGGCATTGCTGGAGAAGCTTGATCCGCGCGGTCGTTGTGACAAGTTAGCGATGGATAAACTGGTTAATTTTGCTGAGCAGAATTGTTTTAGCGGTGCAGAGGTAGAGGCCTATATTCGCAGCCAGCTTAGCCATTATGACTTAAATAGTTACGGTGCCGTGGTACTGGGTTGTACCCATTTTAGCTATTTTAAACCTGCACTTAGCAAGGTATTTGGCAGCGATGTGGCGCTGATTGATGGGAATCAGGGCACGGTGAGACATGTGTTTGACTGCTTAAGCAGCTTGCATGGTGCTGATGCTTTAAGCGAGGTACAACATCCGCCGCAGACAACTTTTTACCGGTCTGGAAAAGTTGCCGCGGCAGGCATGTATGAGAGTTACCTGGATCGTCTGGCAGGGTGCTTCTGAGCACCGGCTTTCTGGCCACTGTTTGAACCACCGCCAGCAGGGCGTCGACGCTGGGGTTTTGGTGCTCTTGGTTCTGGCGGCTTGCCAGGACCATCCAGTGACACCTCAGTGAACTCTGTTTTAAATGCGGACATGTCTGCCAGTTCGAGCTTCTGTTTAGTAAAACGCTCGATACTACGCAGCTGCCGAATTTCATCTTCCATGACTAAGGACAGCGCAGCACCTGCGGCACCGGCACGGCCAGTTCGGCCGATGCGGTGGACATAGTCTTCAGCCACTTGCGGCAATTCATAGTTGATCACTAAGGGCAGCTGATCAATGTCCAGCCCACGAGCCGCGATATCTGTGGCCACCAGCACCAGTACCTGATTCTTTTTAAAATCAGCCAGTGCTTTGGTGCGCGCCCCCTGGCTTTTATTGCCATGAATCGCCGCCGCGCCAATACCATCGGCCTCAAGCTGTTTGGTTAAGCGGTTTGCGCCATGTTTGGTACGGGTAAACACCAGCACCTGAGGCAGGTTACGCTCACGCAATAAAGCGATCAGCAGTTTGGTTTTTTGCCCTTTTGTAACTGGAAAAACCAACTGCTCAATACGTTCGACCGTGGTGTTCGGTGGGGTTACTGAGATCTCCACCGGGTTGTTCACCATGGTTTTGGCCAGCGCTCTGATAGGATCAGAGAAGGTGGCCGAGAACAGCAGGTTCTGGCGTTGCGCAGGGAGCAGCTTAAAAATTTTCTTAATATCGTTGATAAAACCCATATCAAGCATGCGATCGGCTTCATCTAATACCAGCACTTCCAGCTGATTAAACTTCACCGCATTTTGCTGATAAAGATCTAATAAACGACCTGGTGTAGCCACGAGAATGTCCACGCCTTTGCGCAGTTTCATCATTTGCGGATTAATTTTCACACCGCCAAATACAACAGTGGAGCTGAGATTCAGCCCTTTGCTGTAAGTCGCTACACTTTCGCTGACCTGGGCTGCCAGTTCGCGAGTGGGCGTAATCACCAGAACTCGCGCATGGTTTGGCTTGACCTTAGGGCCATCTTTTAATTTCTGTAAAATTGGCAGGGTAAAGCCGGCGGTTTTACCCGTGCCGGTCTGTGCCGCAGCCATCACGTCACGCCCTTCGAGTACGGCGGGAATCGCTTGTTGTTGAATCGGTGTCGGGGTGGTGTAGCCTTGTTTGTTTAAGGCGTCGAGAATTTCGGCGCACAGGCCGAGGTTTGCAAAACTCATGGGAACCTTTTTCGGTAATGCCGCCAGTTGTCGGCAGCGTGTTATACGGCGCGAAGAATACAGGAGTGGGCGCAACTGTGCAAATTGGCGCTGCTCACGGGCCATTGCGTTGACCTGGTAACGAGCGGATTTATAATGATGGCGAGGCGTCACCGGGCTTGGTGTTTAAGGATTGAGGAGAAGCGTTATCGAACCACTAGATTCATTATTACAATGCATTCGGCGCTGCGATCTCTGTATCAATCACTTACCCCTTGGCCCACGCCCTGTAGTGCAAGCTAGTACAGAGGCTCGCATTTTATTGGTGGGTCAAGCACCTGGGCGAAAAGTCCACGCGTCTGGAAAGCCCTTTGATGACGCCAGCGGCGATCGCTTACGTACCTGGCTCGGGGTGGACCGTGAGGCTTTCTATGACGATTCCAAATTTGCTATAGCGCCAATGGGGTTTTGTTATCCGGGCACCGGTAAAAGTGGGGATTTACCACCACGCCCTGAGTGCGCGCCTACCTGGCGGGAGCCCCTGTTGGAGCAGTTGAAGAGTCGCCAGTTTACCCTGTTAATTGGTCGCTATGCGATTAATTGGCACTGCCAGCAGCGCTATGGTTCGGTGCGTGAGGCTGTCGAAGATTGGCAGTCGATGTGGCCTGATCAGGTCGCGTTACCTCATCCGAGTCCGCGCAATAACCGCTGGTTACGACACAATCCTTGGTTTGAAGCTGAGCTGGTGCCGAAAATTCGTCAGCGCGTGCAAACACTGTTAGCGACTTAGTCTCCATCGCAACTGAATCTCGTTGCTCTCGTGCTTGTAGCCTGGGGCAGGTGGTGCTAATTTTACTCCACGAATAAAAACCTTGAAAAAGACAACACTATGCATAAAACACGATTGACATCTTATCTACAGGCTACCCTTTTAACTGCGAGTCTTGCCTTGTTCAGTATACAGGCCAACGCGAATAACGATTTTAGTATCACGCCGCCTGACTATCCCCGAGAAGTGGGCGGCCAGATTTTCCAGTACTTTTTACCCGCTGCGGATGGCTTTGCAGCCAATGTAAATATGCAAATTCAGCCGTTTGAGGGCGATCTTGATGCCTATGCAAACATTAGTGAGCAGCAATTTGAGCAGTTGGGGTTTGAGGTGGTGGACGTCAGCCGTGGCGACAATGAACTGTTATATGAGTATCGGGGCGAGATGCAGGGGACCATGTTTCATTGGTACTCCCGGGTTATCCGCGACGGTATCTATTACTATGTGGTCACCGCCACCAGTCTCGACCAGCGCTGGGAAACCGAGCGCGATCAACTGACTGAGTCCGTGCATTCGTTTTCGCTAAACCGCTAAATTCAAACCACAAAAAAGCCGATCACCCTTCAGGTTGATCGGCTTTTTTAATCTCAAAGAGACCTTTTTTAAGCTTGCTTAGCGCTTCAGTGGAGAGAAATCGCGCTTGGTTTCGCCAGTGTATAACTGACGAGGACGACCGATTTTCTGACCTTTCTCGCCCAGCATCTCATGCCAGTGAGAAATCCAGCCAACGGTCCGTGATAAAGCAAAAATCACGGTGAACATGCTGGTTGGAATGCCGATCGCTTTAAGAATAATACCTGAGTAGAAATCTACGTTCGGGTACAGCTTTTTCTCTACAAAGTATTCATCTTCAAGGGCAATGCGTTCAAGTTCCATCGCAACATCTAATAACGGATCTTCAACGTTCAGCTCTTTCAGTACTTCATGACAGCTATCACGCATCACTGTGGCGCGTGGGTCAAAATTCTTGTAAACACGGTGACCGAAGCCCATTAAGCGGAACGGATCATCTTTGTCTTTCGCACGCTTGATAAATTCTGGAATACGGTCCACAGAACCAATCTCAGCAAGCATTTTCAAACATGCTTCGTTGGCGCCGCCATGTGCAGGGCCCCAAAGAGAAGCAACGCCTGCAGCAATACACGCATAAGGGTTTGCACCAGAAGAACCAGCTAAACGAACCGTCGACGTTGACGCGTTTTGCTCATGGTCAGCATGCAAGGTGAAGATCCGGTCCATCGCTTTGGAGATGACTGGGTTCACTTTGTAGTCTTCAGCAGGTACCGAGAACATCATGTTGAGGAAGTTCTCTGAGTAGCTCAGGTCATTTTTAGGATACACAAAAGGTTGACCAATGCTGTGTTTGTAGCACATCGCAGCAATGGTTGGCATTTTCGCGATCAGGCGGTATGCACTGCGAACTCGTTGCTTCGGATCAGAAATATCGAGGTCATCATGATAGAACGACGACAACGCGCCAACAATCGCACACAACATCGCCATTGGGTGAGAGTCACGACGGAATCCATTGAAGAAATTATGAATTCCCTGATGCACCATGGTGTGGTTAGTAATCGTTTTTTCGAACTTCTCGAATTCTTCTTTGGTTGGCGCTTCACCGTGAATCAGCATGTAGCAGACTTCAAGGTAATCTGCCTGAGTCGCTAACTGATCAATCGGGTAGCCACGGTGTAACAACACACCTTTTTCACCATCAATATAGGTAATCTTAGATTCACATGACCCAGTCGCGAGAAAGCCTGGATCAAAAGTGAAATAGCCGTGTTTGCCAAGGGTACGTACGTCAACAACATCGTAACCTGCAGTGGGGGACAGCACCGGTAGGTCGATACTCTTGCCATCAATCTGCAGGGTGGCTTTACGGTCAGCCATAAGGAGTTCTCCTTGCTTTCGTTAGGGTTCGAAAAGGTTTCGAATCAAAAAAGTGCGCTAGTTTTACTCGATCTGACGGTCGTTTGTCAATTTTGGGTAAACGCCCGTTTAGAAAATCATGAGGCTTAATTGTAGCACTTACCACCCTGTGTAGGGCGGATTTATAGCTTAATACGTGGTTGCTGTGAGAAACGATTTTTGATGATCGACTTTAGTCTAATAAAAGCACAAATTTATTAGGTCAGCCCTTAGAAACTGTACGCCGAGGATTAAAAAACTGATGGAAGAGGGGAATTGTAATTGTAAGCTACGCTGGATATACTTTGCGAACTCTTCATTCTGTGCTTTTAAAAAGGCAACAATCGTGAAAAAACAAAGACCTGTTAATTTAGAACTTAACACAATAAGTTTTCCACCTTCTGCGATTGCATCGATCTTACACCGAGTCTCCGGCGTTATTATGCTGGTTACTATGGGTTTGTTGGTGTGGTTATTCGCTATTTCATTGTCATCCCCAGAGGGCTTTGCCCAGGCAGCCAGCGTGATGGCCAACCCATTGGTCAAATTCGTACTTTGGGGAATCCTGACTGCGCTTGGCTACCACTTACTGTCCGGGCTTCGTCATATCATGATGGACCTTGGCTACTGGGAAGAACTGCACTCAGGTAATTTAAGCGCCAAAGTGGTTATCGCTCTGGCTGTCGTGTTGTCAGTGCTGGCAGGAGTCTGGTTATGGTAAAGGTTGCATCTAGTTTCGGTCGTAGCGGTACGCACGACTTTATTCTTCTGCGCGCAAGCGCAATTATCTTACTGACTTACGTTCTATTTCTGGTGAGTTTCTTTGTAGCAACGCCGCAACTGACGTTTGACGTCTGGGCAGGGCTATTTAGTAATCTTTGGATGAAAGTTTACACCTTGCTAGCGCTAACTGCGTTACTAGCACATGGCTGGATTGGTGTCTGGCAGGTATTGACCGATTATGTCAAAAATTCTCTGGGTCGTGGTGTACTGCAATTCATCGTGAGCGTAGCTTTAATTGCTTACTGGTTAACCGGCCTGTTCGTGTTGTGGGGTGTATAACATGAAAGAACTTCAATTTGATGCCGTGGTTATCGGCGCTGGCGGCGCGGGTATGCGCGCTGCTTTACAGATTTCTCAGCAGGGTATGACCTGTGCATTAATGTCAAAAGTATTTCCAACCCGTTCGCACACGGTTTCAGCGCAAGGCGGTATTACCGTCGCGTTGGGTAATGCGCACGAGGATAACTGGGAATGGCATATGTTCGATACGGTCAAGGGCTCCGATTACATCGGTGACCAGGACGCGATTGAGTACATGTGTAAGACAGGTCCTGAAGCCATTTTAGAAATGGAAAACATGGGTTTACCATTCTCTCGTTTCGAAAACGGTAAAGTCTATCAGCGTCCGTTCGGTGGCCAATCAAAAGAGTTTGGTGGCGAGCAGGCAGCGCGTACTGCTGCTGCAGCTGACCGGACCGGTCACGCACTTCTTCATTTGCTTTACCAGCAAAACGTGAAGAACAAGACAACAGTATTTTCCGAATGGTTCGCTCTTGATTTAGTGAAAAACCAGGACGGCGCAGTGGTGGGTACTACGGCGTTACATATCGAAACTGGCGAAATTTATTTTATCAAAGCCAAAGCTGTAGTTTTGGCGACTGGTGGTGCAGGGCGTATTTATGCCTCGACTACCAACGCGCACATCAACACTGGTGACGGTGTAGGTATGGCGATGCGTGCCGGTGTTCCTATGCAGGACATGGAAATGTGGCAGTTTCACCCAACCGGTATCGCAGGTGCGGGTTCACTGGTCACCGAAGGGTGTCGTGGTGAAGGTGGTTACCTGTTGAACAAAGACGGCGAGCGCTTTATGGAGCGTTACGCGCCGAATGCCAAAGACCTCGCTGGTCGCGACGTGGTAGCCCGCTCAATGATGACGGAGATCCGTGAAGGTCGTGGTTGTGAAGGCCCTTGGGGAACGCACATTAAACTGAAGCTTGACCATTTGGGGCGCGATGTTCTTGAGTCTCGCTTACCTGGTGTGTGTGACCTGGCAAAAACCTTTGCTCATGTTGACCCTGCGGTTGAGCCGATTCCGGTTATCCCAACCTGTCACTACATGATGGGTGGTATTCCCACTAACGTGAACGGTCAGGCGTTACAAATTGATGAACATGGTCAGGCAACGCCGATTCAAGGTTTATTCGCCTGTGGTGAAATCGCCTGTGTGTCTGTCCATGGTGCGAACCGCTTAGGTGGTAACTCACTGCTTGATTTAGTGGTCTTTGGTCGCGCGACTGGTCTGCACTTAGGTGAAGCTCTGGCGGCCAATGTCGAAGCACGTGACGCGTCAGCCAGCGATATTGAACAAGCGATGGCACGTACTGAGCGCTGGAACAACACGCAAAAAGGTGAAGACCCGGCTCAAATCAAAAAAGATTTACAAAGCTGTATGCAGTTGAACTTCTCGGTATTCCGTGAAGGCGACGCCATGGAAAGCGGGTTGAAAGAGCTGAATGAAATCAGAGAGCGTTTGAACAACGCGCGTCTGGACGACACAAGCTCAGAGTTCAACACCCAGCGTATTGAGTGTCTTGAACTGGATAACCTGATGGAAACTGCTTACTCAACTGCAGTGGCAGCAAACTTCCGCCAGGAAAGTCGTGGTGCGCACAGCCGTGCGGACTTCCCAGAGCGTGATGATGAAAATTGGCTGGTTCACTCAGTGTACCGTCCGGAAAGCGACTCAATGGTTAAACGCGAAGTGAACATGTCGCCGAAAACTCGTGAAGCCTTCCCGCCAAAAGCGCGAACTTACTAAGAGGGAATAACGGTGAAAAAAATTACGTTTTCGATCTATCGTTACAACCCTGATGTCGATGCTAAGCCTCGCATGCAGGATTACACCCTGGAAATGGAAGATAATCAGGACATGATGGTTTTGGAGGCTTTAATTAAGCTGAAAGAACAGGATCCGAGTCTTTCTTTCCGCCGCTCATGCCGTGAAGGTGTATGTGGTTCTGACGGCTTTAACATGAACGGTAAGAACGGCCTAGGCTGCATTACCTCTGTGTCGTCGCTGAAGTCGAACAAAATCGTTGTGCGACCGCTGCCAGGCTTGCCGGTTATCCGTGACCTGATAGTAGACATGGAGCAGTTCTATGCTCAGTACGAACGGGTAAAACCTTATCTGATCAACGAAGACAGAACACCACCTGCGAGAGAGCATCTGCAGTCACCTGAAGAGCGTGCTAAGCTAGATGGTCTGTATGAGTGTATTTTATGTGCATGTTGTTCAACGTCATGCCCATCGTTTTGGTGGAATCCTGATAAATTCGTTGGTCCAGCTGGCTTGTTACATGCGTACCGCTTCCTCGCGGACAGCCGTGACACAGCTACTGAACAACGTCTTGACGAACTTGATGACGCGTTCAGCGTATTCCGTTGTCACGGTATCATGAACTGCGTTAACGTTTGTCCTAAGGGTCTGAACCCGACCAAAGCAATTGGTCATATTAAATCGATGCTGTTGAGCCGCGCGGTGTAACCCACCGCCGCTTTTTTAGTGGTAACGGATTGAAAGGAAAAGCAATGCGAGATGGTGCAATGCAAGCCTGGATCGAGTCTTCTCACTTAGCTGGTGGCAACATCGGCTACATCGAAGAACTTTTCGAGCTGTATTTGGATGACCCGAGCGCTGTCGGGCAAGAATGGCGCGAATTTTTCGACAGCATGCCGACCGGCGGCGTTGATATAAAGCACAGCGAAGTACGTGATCAGTTTCGCGATATGGCGAAGAATAAGCTGAAACTTGCAGGCACTCAGAGCGCTGGTAACTCTGAAATGTCAGAAAAGCAGGTTAAAGTTTTACAGCTGATCAACGCTTACCGCTTTCGTGGACACCAGCACGCCAACGTTGATCCGTTAGGCTTGTGGAAGCAGGAGCAGGTTCCTGACCTCGCCCTTGAATACCACGCTCTGAGTAAAGATGACGATAACACCGAGTTTAATGTAGGGTCGCTTGTGATTGGCAAGGACACTGCAACACTCGGTGAAATTCGTTCTGCGCTGGATAAAATCTACTGTGGTTCAATTGGTGCTGAGTACATGCATATTGTCTCCACTGAGGAGAAGCGCTGGATTCAGCAGCGCCTGGAATCTCAGTTGGGTGCGCCCAAGTTCAGTGAAGAGGCGCGCAAGCGTCTGCTCAAAGAACTAACGGCCGCTGACGGTCTGGAAAAATACCTTGGTTCTAAGTTCCCTGGCGCTAAGCGTTTTTCATTGGAAGGTGGCGACAGCCTGGTTCCATTGATGAAAGCGCTGATTCATCGTGGTGGCGAGAGTGGTGCCAAAGAAGTTGTGATTGGTATGGCTCACCGTGGCCGTCTGAACTTGCTCATTAACGTGCTCGGTAAGCACCCGCAGGAGCTTTTCAACGAGTTTGCTGGTAAAGGTGTGCAGTCAGACAAATCGGGCGACGTGAAGTACC
>JAFIFH010000073.1 GCA_020832105.1 Idiomarina sp. | reverse complement strand
TCTCGGTGATGCGAATGTCGGCCTGTGAAGGTTCAGGCACACCTGATAGGTGATTGTGCGTCAGGATGACAGCGGCGGCATTTGCATGGATGACAGACTTTACCACTTCACGCGGATACACGTTTGCCGCATTAATGGTGCCCTGGAACAGCTCCTGAAACTCAATCAAGCGGTGCTGACTGTCCAAAAGCATTATTCCAAACACCTCACGCTCATAGTGTGAAAGCTTCAGCTGCAGGTACTCCTTGGTCAACGTTGGACTGGTGAACGGTTCGCTTTGGCGAGCATAGCGCTGAGCAATTATCTCTGACGCTTTCTGTAAGACCTCACGAGCCGTCATTGGCTCATGACATACATAGCCTTCGTTATCGTTGGTTGTGTGCATGTTGCGCTCCTTATCAATAGCTAATGCACATCCGTGATATAGGCCTGAAATTTTTTGGAATCGGGCCTAAGCGCCACGAATCCCCTCAGAAAGGAACTCCCCATGAATACGCTTGAACCTCTAACACCTGCTAAAATCAAAGGGCTAACTTTGGCTCGAGAGCTGTTTCTATTCGACTATTGGATTGGCAACGGTGATAGAACGTTGACAGACAAAGGCGGCAACCCCAACCTGTTCTATCAACCACAGGAAGAGAAATTTTGGGTGTTAGATCACAATTTGGCTTTCGATAGCCAACTAAATTTCGAGCTATTCAGTGAGACTCACTTGGGCAGACACGCTTGGATTCAAGATAGAGGTTCTTCGGCTGAGGAGCGTTACCGGTCAACGCTTGAAGTTTGCTTATCGCAGCTCCCTGCTATCTTAAGTAATATCCCGACAGAATGGGAACCAACTGATGACATCCTCAATCAAATAACGGTATCATTGAACAGAATAACCAACGACAACTTTTGGGAGCAACTAACATGAGAACGCTAAGCCTGTACGCGATAGTGCGCTTTATGCCATTTGCTGAAACCCAGGAGTTCGCCAATGTTGGGGTGGTGCTGTGCGCCCCTGATCAAGGTAAACTCATCTTTAAGTTAGCCCGCAAACGCTTTGCCAGAGTTAATAATTTTTTTGACGACTTAGACGGCAAGCTTTATGCCCAGGCGCTAACCGTTATAGAGCAGGAGCTTAAGCGCGTCGAAGCTTACGTTGCTAAATACCCTGGAGAGAAGGCCGCACTGATTTTCGATGAGCTTACCCGCCATCGCGAAGGCGTTGTCTACTTTGGTAATACCCGGCCTGCCTTAGTTGATACCCCTGCGGCTAAGTTAGAGCAACTATTTGAGCATTAGGTTGAACGTGAGTTCGTCAATGAGAAATACCGCGAAAAAGTTTTAGAACAACTCATTCGCCAAACTTTCACTGAACAAAAAATTGAAGGGTTCAAGAAAGGCAAGCTGACCTTAAAGCTTGGTGGCTTCGAGCTACCTTTCGTTCGGGATGGAGCCAAAGGGCGTCAAGTCATTAAACCCTTGGCGTTTGATAGAAAAACTCCACTAGCCGCGTTTGAGCATGCGAAACAATGGACAGATAGATTTGTTCGACTTCGTGATGAGAACCAAGTGCTACCACAGAACATGCTTTTTGCTCTTGATATGCCTCAGAATGCAGAATATCGAGACGCGTACGTTGAAGCAGCCGACACCATGCGCCGCCTTCATATACCTCATATTGATGCGCAAAAACGTGACGAGCTAGTAACCTTCGCGAAACAGTAACGTCCAGGTGCTCTGACTTTGAAAACAGGCCGCAATGAACCCTGCCCCTGCGGCAGCGGTAAAAAATTCAAACGTTGTTGTATGGCAAAGGGCTCACAGCAAAGCTCAGAGTTGCGTGACGCAATTGAACAAACGCTAACGATGAACCCGAACCTGTCCATCGATGACTTAAATGCAGTGGTTGCGCAGCGGGCGGAGGAAATGAATAACCGTCCAAATGCTGATTTTTGCGGCCTGACACCTAGCCAAATGCAAAACTGGCTATACGCGCCCTTCAACGAGCTACAAAAGATTTCTATTCAAATCCCAAGTGACTTAAGCGCCAGCCCCGTCATGCGGTATCTGGAATTAATAGTAGATACCATACTGGAACAAGGCGGCACGATGAAGGCAACGCCAAAAGGGAACCTGCCCGCTAAGCTTGTCAAGGCCGCCAGCGAGCTGCTCCCTGAGTTCGCTGTTGCCGAGTTTAACAAGACCGTGAGCATCAGCGAGTTTGCAGGCAGTAACGAAGACAAGTTCAATGCACTTCACTATACCCGAATACTGGCAGAGCTAGCCGACATCATTTACATCGAGCGTGGCAAGTTCTATATATCCAAGTGGGCGCAAGAACAATACCAGGCCCAGGGTATGACAGCGTTCTTTCCTGTGCTTCTTGAGATGGCAACCACGCGATACAACTGGGGCTACCTGGATGGCTGGGAAGACGATATACCGCTTCGAGAGTTCTGGGTGTTTATGCTATGGCGGCTGCAAACTCACGGTTCCGTGGCACAACTAGTCGATGAGACGGCCACTGCCTTCCCTGATGTGCTCAAACATTTTCAGGACGAAGATTATCGCCCGCCAAAAGAGCAGCTAGGCGTGCTGATTGAGACCCGCTTCCTGAGCCGTTTTCTGGAGTTTTTCGGTTTTATCGTGATAGACCCGAAACGATTTATTGATGGCCAATTCGTATCACCTAAGCTCGCTTGTCAAGCGTTATTACAGCAAACGTTTCGGTTTTCGTTGTAGCTTGATGACTGAATTAGACTCCGTGAGTTTTGGCGCAAATATTATTGATGCTTACCTTTGGCTTAGCTTTCAAATAATTCCTCGACAAAAGAACAGTCCGGCGTCCTCCCCCCGTGACATCGGGACACCAGCTCACTCAACCTGGCCTCCATCTTTCTAAGGTCAGCAATTTTCTCACGAACTGCTTCCAGGTGACTACGTCCCAATGCTTCCACTTCAGCGCAGCTCTGAGTACCGCCGTTAATCATATCGAGTAGCGTCCGAACCTCTTCCAGGGAAAATCCCAAGTCCCGGCAACGCCGAACAAATTGCAAGCGCCGTTGGTGAGGCTCCCCGTAAAGCCGATAGTTGTTCTGCCCTCGTTGCGGCTTCGGGAGTATGCCTTCGCGTTCGTAATAGCGAATGGTTTCTACCTGACACCCAGTCTGCTGGGCGAGTTCTCCGATACGCATAGATACTTGACCCTATAGTGACTACAGGGTTTATATTAGTTCAACAAACAAGCTAGGACAATTAAGGCATAAAGATTTTAGCCACAGTACTGTTGGCAATGCCGATCTAAAAATAGCAACCGGAGTTAAAAAATGAATGAACAAGACACCCCAGTCAGCCGGAGCACAACCTCACCTGGCACTAAAGCTAACCGTGGTCTGCTGGGTCTCGGTGGGATTGGGGCCGCTCTCGCCTCAATTTGCTGTATTTTACCGCTTGTGCTGGTCATGCTGGGACTGGGCGGTGCCTGGCTATCCAACCTGCACGCCCTTTACTCCTACCGCTGGTTGTTTATTGGCGCCGCAGCGGTCGCTTTGTTTTTCGCCTGGCGACGACTTTACCGACAACAACCCCAGTGCGCCGCAAACGAGGTCTGTGCAACACCAAAGGTGACAAGCACCTATCGCATACTGTTGTGGAGTATCGCCGGACTGGTGGTACTGTCAGCAGTCTCCCCATACTTGCTCAGCGCTATATTAAGCTAATTCAAATCATTTTTTCAAAGGAGAGCAAAACCATGCCTACTACCCGGCGCTTAAACAAAAGTAGATTAGCAACCCTTATAACATCGGCTGTGCTTGGGTTAGGCTTGCTGGTTGGATGCAGTGAACAGCCGTCAGTCGGCCCAAATACCGCCCACGAAACCCAATCCACCAGTAATGACAATGCCAATATTAAACAAGATGAAGCTGTGTTTGCGGTACCCGATATGAATTGCCCTACCTGCCCAATCGCTGTGCGGCGTGCATTGAATAATGTTGATGGCGTTCTCCAGGCAGAGGCAAGCCTCGATACCAAGCAAGCACTAGTGGTATTCGACCTATCACTGACTACGACCGACGCTCTGATAGCCGCAATTGAGAATGCCGGATTCAGCGCTTACCTGAAGGAAGATAATCATGAATGATAACGATAAGAGCCAAAGCTACGACTCCGTTACCCCATCCGCTACAGAAGACAGGTTGCACATCGCGATCATCGGTAGTGGAAGCGGTGCATTCGCTGCCGCAATCCGTGCAACCGAAGAGGGCGCTCGCGTTACCATGATCGAGGCCAGTGAGGTAATCGGCGGCACCTGCGTGAATGTTGGCTGCGTGCCGTCAAAGATTCAAATCCGAGCTGCTCAGCTGGCTGAGTATCAACGTCGCAGTCCCTTTCAAGGGCTGTCAAACCAAGAGCCCAGGATTGATCGCAAGAGCATTGCTGCTCAACAACACGCTCTCGTTGCCGAACTCCGACAGGCCAAATACCAGCATGTCCTCGATGAGGATTCGGCTATTACATTGCTCCACGGTCGTGCCCAGTTTGACGAAACGGGCGCCATTGTTGTTAGTTTGAGCGACGGTAGTAACAAGCTACTGGTTGCCGATCGTGTTTTGATTGCTACCGGCGCCTCGCCAATGATTCCGCCGATTCCAGGCCTCAATGAGACACCATACTGGACCTCCAATGAGGCTGTATTTAGCGAGGACACGCCAGACCATTTGATAATTATTGGCGCTTCAGTTGTAGCCCTTGAGCAAGCCCAGGCATTCCGGCGCCTAGGGTCAAAGGTTACCATTCTGGCGCGAAGTACTCTGCTGTCCAGTGCAGACCCCGCACTGGGCGAAGGGCTCACCGACGCATTCCGAGCCGAGGGCATTACTGTACACGAGCATACCCAAGCCCGCTCGATTCACTTTGAATCGGAGCAGTTCATCCTCCAAACCAACGCAGGGCGGTTAACTGGCGACCGACTACTGATCGCTACAGGACGAACACCGAATACCGCTCGGCTGGGACTTGCGCGGGTAGATGTTAAAACTGACGAGCACGGTGCCATCGTTGTAAACGAACAGCTGCGCACATCGAACCAGAATATCTATGCCACTGGCGACTGCACCGACCTGCCCCAATTCGTCTACGTGGCCGCCGCTGGCGGAACCCGAGCAGCCATAAACATGACCGGCGGTCAAGCCATGCTGGATCTTACTGCTATGCCAGCAGTTATCTTTACCGAACCGCAAGTAGCCACAGTCGGTCTAGACGAAAACCAGGCCCGAGCGAAGAGTATTGAGGTTGAAAGCAGAACACTTGGCCTGGAGCACGTGCCAAGAGCCCTAGCCAATTTCGAAACCCGGGGGTTCGTTAAGTTGGTAGCTGAAGCTGGCAGTCATCGCCTGCTTGGTGTTCAAATCCTAGCGCCCGAAGCCGGAGAAGTTATTCAGACAGCAGCTCTGGCCATACATCAACAGATGTCTGTAGAGTCCCTTGGCGAACTTCTCTTTCCTTACCTCAATCATGTAGAAGCACTCAAACTTTGCGCCCAGACCTTTTCAAAGGATGTTGCTAAACTTTCTTGCTGCGCTGGCTGAGTGCTTATCAATATTGTATGAAGCGAATACCTAGTTCAGCAAAATTATATAGAAGTACTTGGATTCAGAGCGCCCCCCTAAGCCTATGTCTTTAGGTGGTCGAGCAGTTGCCTGGAGGGGACTCCTACTTTAGCTCAATATAGCAATAGACTTTCACCATTGATGCAAAGAGGTGCATATGGTCAACAAGTTAAGCAAGTATGGTGTAACAACGCCTGTTGTGCGCCCTTACATTAAAGCGACCAAACAGCTCAACCTGGAAACTCCAGAGGGTCGTGAACTTGTTTTGTCCGAGGCTAAAAATCAGCTGCGTATCCATCAGAAAACGTTTGACCGCCTGGCATCAATATAAATATGTTAACTTGACGTATTAGGGGGCCCTGCAGATACTTGAGCGATGGTGTTTGGCTTGACGCCATTCTCCTATATACTCACTTATGTACTTTGCCATTCGGCGCCAGAGGTCATTGAGCTATGATTAGTCAATTAAAGTTAAACGACAGTCAAATTTTCGAGAAGCGTCTTCTTGAGAAGGAAAAACTGCGTCTGGCCCAATACCAAGTAGCGCTCAATGCGCCAAGTGTCTCCCAGCCAAAAAAAGACAGAGCTCGCAGAGTTAGCTTTGGTTTCCGATAGTGTTCAATAACCCTCCTCCCCCCGAACCCGATTTTAACTTCAAATAAAAGCTGACTGGTGTAGAATCCGCATGCTATAAATATTTAACACACGCCTTCAATTTAAAAGGTTCACTAATGGCCAGCTCTGCACAGCTCAAAGCCTTGATGCACGCACACGTTTCAGGAGATCCTGAGCGCTTCCGGTCGGTTGCGTTGCAAGTGGCTGCGCACGAAGCAAAGATTGGCCATTTTAAGCTTGCTGAAGAGCTCCGAGAGCTTGCCAACAAAGCGAAAAATCAAAAGCAAGTTGTACCAATATCGAAAGGTCAGAGTGACTCATCGGGTCTTCTGCACGCTTCTAGCCCGTCTACGAAGCTTGATGATCTGGTTCTTGAAAAAGAATCTAGAGCGCAACTTGACCGGGTTATGAAAGAGGTAAAGCACCTCAATGAACTGCGCGCGCACGGCTTGAGCCCTCGACGCAAGTTGTTACTGGTTGGTCCCCCAGGCACAGGTAAGACATATACTGCTTCAGCCTTAGCGGGAGAGTTAGGCTACCCCCTCTTCGAAGTTCGGCTAGATGCCGTGATAACAAAGTTTATGGGTGAAACATCGCTTAAACTGAGACAAATATTTGATTCAATAGAAAGCGTTCGAGGCGTTTACTTTTTTGACGAATTTGATGCTCTTGGCGCTGACCGAGCTTCAGGTAATGACGTAGGTGAAGCAAGAAGAGTACTTAACAGCTTACTAACCATGATTGAGCAAGATAGCTCCACCAGCTTAATTGTCTGTGCTACAAACTACAGCGAACTTCTGGATCGAGCGCTATTCAGACGCTTCGATGAGGTTGTGAACTACAACCTCCCTTCCGTCGAGAGCATCAAGACACTGATGAAACGTCGATTAGAACCTTACGCGCCAGCTCGGCTAACCTGGGTTAGCTATGCCAAGCGAGCGCTGGGTTTGAGCTCAGCAGACGTGAAAGTTATCGCTGATGATGTAATCAAAGAGGTTCTTTTATCGGGAACCAAAAAATTTAAAGCCGACTGGCTGACAAAGGCGATTAACGAGCGCCAGCAAATGACACAAAGGCCACCCCAAAATAATAATAGGTAAAGTTTATGGCAAACAAGGACGGTAAGCCCCACTTTCACATTGAAAACGCTGGAACAAGCCATGAATTCCGTAAGGCTGCCAGTCCTGTTAGCAAAGCGCATCCCACCCTTGATCCAACCGCACATGGTGCTCAGCTTCTTGGGCATCTGGAAGGCTTAATTCAAGCCCAAGAGTACACTGCTCAGTTGCAGACCCCAGTCGATATAGACCGAGTAGGCTTGCAGGTCACATTTAAAAGCTTTGAAGGCTTTGAACTCGCATTCGACAGCTTATCCTCTGAGCGCGATGGTATTGAACTTTTAAATATTCAAATTAAAAACAACACTTACTTCGCAACGGTCTTCATACCGGAGGGGAAGCTAGTTGTTTTCCAGCGAAAGCTCGAAAAGTATGTAGAGACTAGTTCCAACGAGAAAATTGCGAATAAAAAACTCATTGAGAGTATCGCCAACTTTCATCAAGCGACCCTTGAGTCGCTCTGGACGGATGCACTCGACCTGCTGCCCTTAGATAAACAACAGGTCACATCCTGGGAAGTTTGGCTTCCAAGAGGAGATGGCCAAGCTGAGGTTGATTTTGAGCGCCTAGCACATAGCCTTGAAATTTCCGTCGCTTCACGCAAGCTCGTATTCAGAGAGCGAGTAGTTCGTTACATCAACGCTTCACTAAATCAACTGACATCTAGTGTCCACTTATTAAACACAATTGCAGAACTGAGAAAGCCTAAAGAAACAGCTGAATTCTTTGACAACTTAACTATCGAAGAGCAGCGCGATTGGTCCAGCGAGTTGTTAGAGCGCTTAAGTTATGAGCCTGAAGATCATAATCCAACTGTGACCATAATCGATACTGGCGTGAACATCGGTCATCCATTACTAGCTCCCTTCTCAAGCCAGGACAAGATATTTACCATCGACGACGCTTTTGGATCGGCGGATGTTGAAGGACACGGAACAAATATGGCGGGCATTGCTCTCTGGGGTGATTTAAATGGCGCGTTAGCATCTCAAGAGTCTGTGACCATAAGCCACAACCTCGAGTCAGTAAAAATAATCAACTTTGGCGGTGACAACGAAGACCAGGCTTACGGTGCTATCACCATCGACGCAACGACCATACCAGAGATGTTCAGCCCGCCCACTAACCGTATTTACACGCTTGCCGTATGCGCTACCGATACCCGAGACATGGGGCGGCCATCCGCTTGGTCGGCAGCTATTGATGAGCTATGTTTTAATCGGCTTGGTGAGCAGGATCCAAAGCGCTTATTCATTGTTGCAGCTGGAAACTCGACAATCCAACCAGTTGATTACAGAGAATATCCAACTTACCTAGACTCTCATCAGATTCATGATCCTGGCCAATCGTGGAACGCACTTACCGTCGGAGCCTATACTGAAAAAGTTACCATTGTAGAGAATGGCTACACAGCTCCGGTTGCTGATGTTGGTGAAATTTCGCCATACTCCTCGACATCTACCGAGTGGGATGGCAGGAAGCCAATTAAACCCGATGTCGTTTTTGAAGGTGGGAATGTGGCCCTAGAACCGACTGGTGGCTATAGCCTACCATCGTTATCCCTCTTGACCACTGATCACAGTATTCAGGAACGGCTTTTCACCACATTTTGGGCAACAAGCGCGGCAACCGCTCTTGCAGCCAACTTCTCAGCTAAGGTATTTGCTCGGTATCCCAATTTGCGACCGGAAACAGTCCGTGCACTTGTTATTCACTCTGCAAGTTGGACAGACGCCATGTATGCACAATTTGCTCCCACTGGCACAGAAAAACAAAAGTCAGCTGAACTAATAAAGCGTGTTGGGCATGGAGTACCAGACATTGAAAAAGCACTGGACAGCGCCAACCAAAGAGCATCGGTAATTTTTGAAGACTCTATAAAACCTTTCAAAAAAGATCAGAGCGTCAAATTTAACGAACTAAGATTACATGATCTTCCTTGGCCAACAGAACTACTTCAAGGGCTTGGTAATACGGATGTAAAGTTAACTGTCACCTTGTCTTACTTCATAGAACCTAACCCGTCGAATCGTGCGTTTTCCAACAAATATTCATATCAGAGCCATAACTTGGGGTTTGAGCTTAAACGCTCTTTGGAGTCAAATGAGCAGCTGTTGCAAAGGATTAGCACTGGTGATCGACCTGATGACTTTGAAGCCCAGGATGATTCAGGACAGTGGCGCGTAGGCCCTAAAGCGAGAGCCCATGGTTCCGTATCAAAAGATGTTTGGGAAGGTACAGCGGTAGACTTAGCATCCATGGATAAGTTAGTTGTCGTTCCAGGCAATGGCTGGTGGAAAACACGCACGTCGTTCAAGCTGCATGATGAAGAGGTGAGATACTCACTTGTACTAACCATCGAAACGCCTGCCAGCGATGTTGATCTGTACTCAGCGATTGAAACTGTAATTCAATCTCAGGTTGCGACCCAAGTCGGCATCAATACCTAGCTAGCGCAAAAAATAAGCGTGCCCACCGGCACGCTTATGCTTTTATAGCTCCAATTCAACAAAGTCCCGATCCACATCATCCTGAGTAATACCAATGTAACGCAAGGTCACTGCTTCCGATCCATGACGAAGCATCTTCATTACCCTGGCGATATCGCGAGTGTTCCTGTAAAGGTGGTAGCCTCGGGTCTTGCGCATTGAGTGAGTGCCTAGCGCCAGCCCGACTTCCTCCCCTATTGAAGCTATCGCTCTGGATACATAGCGGCGGCTCAGTGGCTTAGGGGCCTTATTCAAGGACCAGCGGTTGCGATAGGACTGAAACAGATAAACATGGTCCGGGTTTTCTGCTCGAATACGGTCACTCACCGCCCTTGCCTTCTCGTTCAACTTAATTGTCGCCATCTTACCGGTTTTACCCTCTCTCAACGTTAACCGGTCACCGCTAATGTCGCTGAACTTGATTGAGAGCAGATCGGATATCCGTAATGCCAGGTTGAGCCCTACATTCCAGATATCTGCCATTTGCTGCCCGTATGTGCGCTGAAGTAAATGACTAACCAGTTTCACCGCATCTAGGTCCTTCACGGCTTGTACCTCTGACATGCCAAGTTCCTCTTTTCTGGTATATCGTCAAAACGGGAACTTCAGAGCGTCTTTTGCTCATCGGTCCCCGTTTTTAAAGGCTTGCAGTGTTCCCAAAATACCAATTTGGGAACTTAAGCTTTATTCCTTTCCAACAAGGCTCGACTTAACAGCCTCACATCGATTTCAGTGAGTGCCTGGTGAATACCTCGGATCACATCGCGGTAATCAGCAGGGTTGTCCACAACTAAGCCTGGTGACTGGTAGGTCATCACCGGACCACTCGCTCCCACCGATTTAGCAGCTTGCTGCACTGCCTCTTTTCTTACATACCCAGAACGAACATCACCAGCGGTAAACCGATGCACGCCAATCACACTTCCCTCTTCGTCCAGTAACAACAAACCAAAATCGCCAGTTGGCACCGGTTCTCGTACTTTCGGTTGAACATCACATTCTCGTGATTCCGTCAGCCTGGGCACAATGGCCAGTAAGGTCACTGCGGCCTCTGCCGCCAGCAGCGACCATTTCAAAACATCCCGATTATTAAACATGTTGTGCATAGCTTCTCTCCTTTTAAGTTGGTCAATACGCGTATGCACATCAGTGATATAGGCCTGAAAAAGTTTTGAATCGAAGCGCCAAGTTATTCTTTACAGGTTTGGCAAATCCTCTGACACAGAGGAGATCAATCATGAAATTTATTCGTTTAAGCACGGTTTTAGACAAGACGGCACTGAGCAGCACCACACTGTATCGCCTTATGAATGAAGGAAAATTTCCCCAAAATGTTGCGCTAACTGAACGGTGTGTAGCCTGGGTAGAAGATGAAGTGCTGGAGTGGTTAGAAAAGCGCCTGTCTGAGCGCGTTTGTAATCAAACACATTAAGGTTATTCGTAACTGGCCACAGAGGAGGAACAGCAATGCAATTCATCACGTTAACCGAAGTGCTCGATAAAACAGCACTAACCTACTCAACGCTTAATCGGCTTATCAAGAACAGGCAATTCCCGGATAAGGTTCACCTTGGCGGCACTCTGTACTTGTGGGACCGTCATGAGGTTGATGGCTGGATGGAGCAAAAAATCACTGAACGGGACGCCTAAAGAATAACTCTTGCGCGCACCCATTGAATTCACACCGTTGATCCCCATTTCTAAGCTAGAAAATAGCAAACGAAAAAGGGGATCTGATGGACCATAACGACTTTGATGAAGCCACGCACGATGTTGAGTTTGATAACTGCGTTGAAGAGCACCTGCGTTCACTGGGGTGGCACGATAGCTGGAGCGATGCACCTGATGAGCTCCTCAAGGAAGCCACTGAGAAAACGGAGGAGGATTTAGGTAGAAAACGGTATAGCTAATTGATAAATTGAACCAGCGCTCCGGTGAAATTTTCTGATTAAATCCAGAGCGCCGTTTTTTGAGTGTCGCCTTCTCGCTACCCTTTTTAGCTCTTGCAAAGCCCCGCGTAAAAACTTAAGTTGGTCGTACTGACATCACTCAGCATCAAGATGAGCGCAGGGAGCGGCGAAGTTGAAAAATCAATACTTTGGTGACATCAACGATTTCAAGAAATACGGCCTTCTGCGATGTATTAGCGACGCAAGCAACCTGGCTATCTCAGTCGCTTGGATGCTCACTCCCGACGATAAATCCACTGATGGGAAGTTCACCAGCTACCTAAACGCTCCGCAAAAGTGGCGACAGCATGATCCTGAGTTATTCGATAGCCTGGCTTCTACTCTGAGTGATGGTACAAAACGGCATGTTGGGCTGGCTCAGAAAACAAGCCTCATACCCAGCGCACGATACTTTGATCTTACTGTTCCTGATAGCGCCAGTCAGCGCAATTCTTGGTTCAAAGAACTGGTTAACTTCGCAGAGCCATCAGATTTAGTGTTTCTTGACCCAGATAATGGCCTTGAGGTGAAGTCGAGACCCTATGGAAAACCGAAGTCATCGAAGTATCTTTACTGGCGTGAACTGGAAACACTCTGGGGTAAGGGTAAATCAATACTGGTTTATCAGCATTTCATCAGGGAGAAACGCCCTGCATTTATCCAAAGAAAGCTTACTGCATTGCATGAGCGGACCCCTGGCAGCTTAGTCAGTGCTTTCTCGACAGCCAACGTAGTTTTTTTAATGGCCTTGCAGCCGAAGCATCAAAAACAATACAAAGCTATTGAGCAGAGCATTAGCAAGCGCTGGAGCGACAAGGTTAAGCACTGGCAGCTGGAGATCTTTTCGATTGAAGTCCCGGCGGGAAAAGACAAAGAGTCTCAATTAAAGAATCCTGAAGGCTTGTCTGATGAATTAATAAGCCAGTTCAGAAACAAAGTTAACGAACACAACTTTGTTTACCACTACTACAGCAATAAAGACGGTAAAAATTACTGGAATCCCATTTGCTCATGCATGGATTGGATTAGTGTCGCCGTGCGATCGATTATCTACGCAGAACCGCTATCACAAAACATTGATGTTCGCTCGATGCAAATTTACTCACTCATTTCATCTATTGATCTAGTTTCAGAAGCCATTATTAGCCTCCACACCATTTTTAACAGGGTATACGGATTTAATGGTTGATGGGGCACCTTCACCCCATCAATCTGATACCACCCTCAGATGGTTGATAGATCGACTCCGTAGTTGAGTTCCTCTGCGAAGTCCGGCAGTCCGTAACCGATGGTTTTCTTGTAGAAAGGAGAGACCTTCGCAGTCGGTGCCTTCTTCTTGTGCTTCGTGGTGTAGAGCATTCGTGCCCGCATCACCTCGAAGGAGTAACCGCGCCCTTCACGGTTCTTGTCCTTGGCCAGTCGGTTGATGGACTCCGTGTAAGCGTTGGTGACGGGCATGTCCGTCTCGAAGTAGGTCATGGTCTCTTCGCGCCAGTTTCCCACTGCCCTGACCAGATCGCTCCAGACTTCCTTTTGGCCCTTCGGGATGGTGGCTATCCACTCGTCCAGGGCGGCTTCTGCCTGGAGCCGTGTGGTGGCGTCCCAGATGCCGTAGAAGCGCTCCTTGTGCTCGTAGGCGGCCAGCAGTTGCGGGAACGCGCCTGTCCAGGTCTCCATGATGAGGCGCTCCCGGTCTGAGACTTCGTGAGCGCGTTTCAGCAGGATTTTCCGGTCTCCCTTGAGAGTCCGGCTCTGGGACGGTTTCAGCTCCTTTCTGAGGCCCTTGCGCACTCTCTCTAGGGCATCGTTGGCCATGCGCACCACCGGCCACATGGAACTTATCGACCACGATACGGGCCTGGGGCAGCACAGCCTTGACCGCTGCCCGGTAGGGGTTCCACATGTCCATGCTGACGATCTCGACCTTCTGCCGGTCTTTCAGCTTCATCAGGTAGTTGGTCACCACGTCCTGGCGGCGGGTGGCCAGAAGGTCGAGCAGGGTTCGCTCCTCAATGTTGGTCAGAATGCAGCGGTAGCGCTTGTTCAGGTATAGCTCGTCAATGCCCAGGATGCGGGGCGTCTCGAAGCGGTGCCAGCGCCCCAGGAACTCGGCGCGGGCGTTGAAGATGTCGCGCACCGTCTTCTCGTCCAGGCCGGTCTGTGCCGCCACAAAGGTGTAGGGGTGGTTGAAGGATTCCTTCTCCACGTACTCATGCAGCCGCAGTGTCATACGGAATCCGTCCACCATCTCCGGTAGCTGGGGCCTGAATGTTGTCTTGCAGGCCCGGCAGGTGTATCGGCGGCGGACCACCCAGAGAGTGACCCGCTTGCCGTGGATGGGCAGATCACGATAGGGAACGTCACGCTTGCCGAACCGTACGAACTCACCCTGCACGCCGCATTCCTCGCAGGCGATGGGATCGGGCACGTCCACCTGGAAGTGCATTTCGTCGTCGGTTGATTTGCAGCCCAGTACTTGGTATTGCGGCAGGTGAAGGATGTTGTCGGGAAGTTCGGTCATGGTGTTGTATAGGCGTAGGTGTCAGTCAGATCCATCCGGCTCGGCATTGGTGTTTGCTTTTTTACCCAACAAGCTGCTGGAAACGAAAAGTAAGGCACCGAGGACAATTGCAATATCAGCCAGGTTGAAGGCCGGCCAATGCCAGTCTCGCCAATAGAAATCAAAGGAATCCACAACATAGCCGCGAAAGACCCGGTCAATCAGGTTGCCCATGGCGCCACCGAGGATAAGACTGTAAGCGATGGCTTCTCCTTTATGACGATTTTCAAGGATCAGCTTGATCAGAAAAATCGAGACCACTACCGCGATTCCGATAAAAAAGTAGCGCTGCCAGCCTCCACCATTCGCAAAAAGACTGAATGCGGCACCGGTGTTCCATAGGTGCACCCAGTTAAAGAACGGGGTCACCGAAACATACTCGCCATAGGCCATTGATTGCTGCACCAGCCACTTTACAGCCTGATCAGACGCTGCCAGCAGGCCCGATATGGACAATAGGGCATACGGCGAGAGCTTTTTGCCAATAATGAGCATTATTTAACCCTTCAACGCCAAAATGCGTCTGGCACCGTTAAGTACAATGCCCCCCGCGATGGTGCCGATAATCAGATCCGGATAATTGGAACCGGTCCACGCGACCAGGGCGCGACGCACCACCATGTTAGCTTTTAATCGCCTACCTAGCGGCCAAGTTGAAAAACTGTCGGTGAATACCTACCCCTTTGGTGACCCTTATACGTCCGAATGGTCCGGCGGCGATCTCGAGCAACAATGGAAAGCATTAGCGGAGCTAATTGCAGACCGCGACCCACAACGCATCGGTATTAATGTTTCAAAACATTGGCCCGAAGCCGATGGCTTAACGCAAGGCCTGCATAACCGCTTGGTTGATGTTTTGCCCGAACCCTATCACAGCCGCTTACAACCGGCAGAAGAGCTTGTTGTTCGCTGGCTAGAAACGCGCACTGAAGACGAGCTTAGCGCATTTGTAACCGCCGTTAGCTTGGCCCGCGGCGTGATCGCCGAAGCCTTTAGTGCCAAAGTGATCACCCCGGCGCCACCACCGACGATGTTGCTTGGTATATTCGTGAACGCTTTGAAACGCTTGGCCTAGCTGCGTGGTTTATGCCCTATGTAACCTTCCAACGTGAAGGTAAAACATGCACTGACGAGCAACCCTTTTGCAGCGTGAATGAAGGCGTCATTGAGCGTGGTGACGTACTGCATACGGACGTTGGCATTTGTTATCTAAAAATGTGCACCGACACCCAAGAAATGGCAAGATTTACTCACCACAGAGTTTGTTACCGGTCGCAGCGGCAACGAGATCCTAGCAGCAACTATCGAGGCCAATCAAGCGGTCGGTATTCATAGCAGCACTTATACCCACCCCATCGGCTTTTTCGGTCACGCACCGGGCCCTACTATCGGCATGTGGGACAACCAAGGCCCCACCCCCATCAATGGAGATTGGCCGCTGCACCCGAACACCGCCTACGCGATAGAAGGCAACATCAAGCAGCGAGTACCCGAATGGAATGACCAAACCGTGCAAATCATGCTTGAACAAAGCGCTTATTTTGACGGCGAGCGAGTGATCTACTTTGCTGGACGACAAACCCAATGGCATGTAATTCGTTAATTACATGTTCACCTTGTCTCACACCAACGGTATTGCCTGCGGCGACACCGCATCAGGCGAGCTGCCACGCCTTCGTATCACCGTTCAGGACGGCGAAGTAGCTTCCGTTTACAATACGGATGAGGAGGATGTTGAGTACCATCCGCAGGGGTTAGATTACGTGGGCACTATTGACCACCTATTTGAGTGGGTGCTCAGCGAGCTAGAAAAAGGCCCACAAGGTAGCCCTGAAAGGGGCGCAGTGACTTGCCTAACTACCGAAATCATCATAGCGGATGCGTGTTTCATCCACGCCGTGCTCTTTTAACATAGTCAGCGTCGCGCTGAGCATAGAAGGTGGGCCACAGAGGTAAAAATCGTACGCGTCGACGCTTTGAGATTGCAACCATTTCCCCGCAATCTCATGCACAAAACCGACATCCTGTTGCCATAAGCACGCTTTTTCAGGCTTAGACAACACTGGGATAAATGTCAGCTCACCTCGCTGTTGGTGCTGCATAAACTCATCGTAATAGAGTAACTCATGGCGATTTCGCGCACCGTAGAAGAAGATTATCGGTCGCGATGCTGTATCATTCAGCTCTTCTTGCATGAGCGCGCGTAGCGGCGCCATTCCCGCGCCGCCACCGATAAAGCAAAGTTTGCGTTGAGCGCCTGGTTGCCTTTGAAAGTCGCCAAAAGGGCCTTCTGCAGCAATGATTTCACCAGGTTTTAGATTACATAAAAATGAAGAGCCAATACCTGGCGATGGCGCGTCTGTTGCTTGCGGTTGATAACGCACGGTGAACACCAGCTCTTTGCCACCTGCAGCGGTCGCCATGGAGTAGCTTCTTTGCACAGCGCTATGCATATATTCTGTGTTTTCAATATGCTGCCACTGCGAAAGGAAGTGCTCAGGAATGTCTTCAGGGCGACTGCGACCTGCTCCAGCCGGAATGGTAAACAGCATATACTGGCCGGCTGCGTAATCAAGCTTGCGGTCCAGCACTTCAAAGCACAATTCGCGCAACATCGGCGTTATAAACTTAGTACTTTTCAACTGCAGGTTAACGTGGCGCGCATCAGTTTGCGGCACTTCAATACGATGGACATCATTTACCTTGTGCTGGCACGCCAAACGGTACCCCTCTTGCAACTGACGCGACGGCAGTAAAGCTCGGTCAGCATGGCTGATGGGCGTATCATCGGCCATTTTCACTTGGCAGAGGCCACAAGTACCACCGCCACCACAACCGCTTGCGGTGACAATGTTATTGCTTTGCAGTGCTTGCAACAGGGTTTTATGTGCTGGCTCTACGAGTTGCTTGGGCTGCCCCGCAACTATTGCGGTGACTGAATACTTCCGAAACGAGAATCTCATGTCACCTGTCGATATCAGCTTGATAAGCAACATCAAACCCGACAGAGCAAACCAGAGCGTTATCAGGGCAGCTAGCGTAATCACCAGATTGTTGAAGTTTCTGCCCCCTGTGTAATCGATAAAATGAAGGCGAAACATCCAATCAGCCATCACCCATGGCGTATTTCTGTGGGCAACGACAGCCCCTGACGCCGCATCAACATAGACTCGGGTATTTAGATCGTCATCAAAATCAAATCGAAAACCCTCGCCGCTCCACCCATGTAACTCTCGGCTATGGGTGATTGGCGTTGTCTGCTTAACGTTACCCGGCCCAGCATAACTGATTTGCGCAAGCTGCTGAGCAAAATCCCGCGACGTTCGCCAGACTGAGCCATCGCGCCCATCCAAGTACTGAACCCCTCCGGCATGATGCACGTCCACCCTGGGAACGCCAGCTTGCGCATAGGCGTGTACTTTAGTCACACCGTCCAAATCACCCCACCAACTAGCCGATACTTCAGTAAGTTGCGCCGGGCTTAATGTCTCGGGTTGAGGGGAACGTGCATATTGCTGTCCCGCCATACCATGGTGATCAACCAGCGCGAAATACAATCCACTGATCGTCCATAAAAGCAGCTGTATCAGCAGGATAAGGCCAGTCCAGCGATGTATTCCCTGTAAAAACCTCATCCAGGCTGCCTCCGCGACAACCAAATCGTTTGTACCAGCAAAATGGTGCCGGTAAAAACAAAAGCAAAGGTCGCAAAAATAAAGGCACGTAGCCACCAGGTGGTGATATTAACCCGGTCTTGGTAATCCATAATATGAAGCATCCACATGATGTCGAACCCCCGCCAGAAATCATGGCGGCGCACCATCATTTCCCCCGTTTGAGGGTGAAGGTATAAGCTAGTATTCCCGACATCATCAAAGTTGACTTGCCAGATTGGTAGGAATCGTTCATTCAACTCCCTTGGAGCATCCCTGTCTAAATAGCGCAAATCACGAATATGGGCATCGCCTTTGGCATAATAGGCCGAAGCTAACTGGTAAATATCATCTCTGCCGAGCTTAATTTGTGAGCGTGTGTGCGGGTCCACCAGTACGGATGTACCGTCAGTCTCGAGCTGAACCAGATCTCGAAACTCCCCCTGCACCAAGCGATTCACCAGGTACATGTGCTCTGCTTCTGGATATTGCTGCACAATGTCAGGGAAGCGTTCGATGAGAGAATTATCTTGGATCTCTCCATCTGCTTCTTGGGTCAAATGCACGCCATGAATAAAAGGCAGTTGAACCAAAACCATATACGCACCAGATACCGCCCATATCACCATCTGTACGCCGACAATCAACGACAGCCACCGATGCCAGGTACGAAATGACGAGGATTGATATTGCATAGCATTCCTTTACATATTGAGGCGACCTTAACGAGGTGAGAGCCCACTACTCAATGTCATCGCTAACATAATAATCAATACCGCTAGCAACATCTCTACCGTGATTGATTGTTTAAGGCGGTGCGCCGCCAATGCTCCATCTAGCTGGGGAACTAACTTAAACTTATGGATAGCAGCCATCACAAGGATCAGCCCGACCAACAGCAGCTTGGCCGCAAGCACAAACGTATAACTATTGAAAGGAAGTGCTGGTATCCATTGCCCAGTCGCACTTCTATACATCAACATGCCTGCGATAATAAGGGCTGGCACCGCAATTGACATATGCGAGCCGAATGTTTCCATAATACGTCGGGCTTTAGCTGGCGGAACGGATGTTGCCAAGTGACGCAATCCATGCAGGCTGCCAAACCATAGCCACGCAGCAAGCAGATGAATCAAGAAAGCCAACTTAGCCCACCAAGCAGCGTCAGCGCTATGGCCCATGCCTAAAAAGCTCCAGCTCATAAGCGCAGCCGCCCCCATATATGCCAGTACTCGGATAGGAGGCAACCCGACCACGGCAACTACCAGCCACAAGACAGCCGCACCTATTTGCAGCAACACAAACTGACCAATCTGCCCCGTCTGGATAAACTCCATATACATAGGGTCAAACATACCGCTGAGCCCCGCATCGGCTAAGTCGCCCACAATAAACATGAAGTACATCAGACTCGCCGACAATAACAGGATGGTGATCACGCCTGCCTTTTTGTTCATGAGTGGTGTTGCCTGCCCTGACAGCTTGGCGATATAGGGCGTAGCGATGATGGTCGCGTTTAACCAAAAAATAATAGCCAGCATCACAATGCTGGCTACAGTCCAAAGGTTCATCATTTCACCTCGAAACTAAAGGTTCCTGACATTCTGTGACTATCACTGCTCATGGCTCTCCATTCAACAGTATAAGTACCTGCTGATAAATCATCAGCCACTGGTATCTCCTTGACTGCCTGAGCTGTTCGGCTCATCGTAAAATCTAAAGCCTGAGTATCACCGCTATCGGACAGTAACTCAACACTGATCAAACGCACCTCGCCACTGAAGGTCAGTTTGATTTGGCTGGGAGATGCTGTCAACAGGGTACCATCACCTGGCGTGCTTGATATCAGCTCATCATGTGCATGCGCGCTAATGCTCAACAACATCGCAGCACCCAGGGCAACCTTTAATAAGTTTTTCATCTATCTTCCCCTCTATCATCTAATAAAGCCAACCAGGCTGAGACCTCAATCGAAATGTCGTGTCTGGTTCACCAAGGTTGGCTGGATACACGGCACTTAGTGAGCGTGCTGAGCGCTTTTCATGGCAACGACAACAAAGTCGCGGTCCTTACGCTCTACCTTAACTTTAATTTCTTCGCCCTCGTTTAAGTGATCGATGTCGAGATCCTCAGACACGCTAAAGGCCATGGTCATCGCTCCCATGTTCAGATGGTCAATGGGCTCGTGACGTAGCACAAGTTCATGATGGTCGACATCGATCTCAATCACTTCAGCACGCACAAACTGGCTCTCAGCCTCAGCTTCAGAGTGGCTATGAGCATGCGAGTGATGTCCATGCTCTTGATGCGCGATTGCAGCACCACTCATCACAAGCGCCAGCGATACCACGCTGATTAATGAACTTACTTTTTTCATCTTAAACTCCTGTCTGCTTCGACTTTACTTTCAACTCTTCACGCCAGCTATAGAGCACTGGCACAACGAACATAGATAAAACAACAAACGTCAGCCCGCCAACCGTCGGGATCGCCATAGGGATCATCAAATCCGCGCCACGACCAGTGGCTGTCAATACTGGGAATAACGCGAGGATAGTGGTCGCACTCGTCATCAAACACGGACGAACACGTTGCAAGCCGGCTTCAACCGTGCGCTCTCTCACACGCTCAACCGTATCGCTTGCCTCTTCGCTAAAGCGCTGTTTTAGATAGGTTGCCATGACGACGCCATCGTCAACAGCGATGCCAAATAACGCAAGGAAACCAACCCAAACAGCGACACTCAAATGTGTCACCTCGAACTGGAATATGTCACGGAGGGTGACACCTTGTGTGATCAGTGGGATGCTAAAGTTGGCAAACCAGCTTTGACCATACAAATAGAGCATGATGAAGCCACCACCCCACGCAACGGCAATCCCACTGAATACCATCATCGCTGTGCTTACTTCTTTAAATTGCAGGTACAGCAAGATGAAGATTAAGACTAACGACAACGGGATCACCAACTGCAGCGTTTGCATCGCGCTTTGCTGCTGCTGATAGCTGCCTGCGAAGCTGTAGCTAACGCCAGAGGGCAAGCGAAGCTCTCCACTGTTTTGTGCCGCTTGAAGGTGTTCTCGGGCCGCCTCAACGGCTTCTACCTCGGCATAACCGCCGGCAGAACCAAAGGTGACGTACGCGGTGAGAAACGTATTTTCTGAACGGATCATCTGCGGACCACGTTCATACTTAATCTCGGTCACCTCAGATAGCGGAATTTGTGCACCGCTGGCGGTTGTGATCAAGGTATCGTACATCGCTTCAATACCGTCTCGTCGTTCGCGTTGATAACGCACGCGGATCGGGTAGCGTTCACGACCTTCCACACTGCGAGTTACCTCCACACCACCGATGGCAGCGGCAATGGTATTCTGCACTGTTTCAACACTTAAACCGTAGCGTGCTAGCTGCTCGCGCTTTAAGTTAATCTCAAGATAGGGCTTACCAACCACCCGTTCAGCGCTCACCGAAGCAGAGTTGACGCCGTCGGACTCCCTCAGCACGCGTTCAATATCAACCGCTGCCTGCTCTAAAGTAGCCAGATCGGGGGCCTGTATTTTGACCCCCATCGCCGCTCGCATGCCCGTTTGCAGCATCAATTGCCGGGTTTCAATAGGCTGTAAACGCGGAGCGGAGGTTACCCCTGGCACTTCTGCTGCAGCAGTGATTTCATGCCAGATATCACTCGGGCTTTGAATGTGATCTCGCCATTGGCGATAGGGCCTGCCACGCCGATCTGGTATCAAGGCACCTTGCTCATCTCGCAAAAATTCACCACTCGAGTCCACTTTAAAGTGCAAGCGACGCCCGTTCTCATCGCTCTTAAATTCACTTTTGTAGTTAATAATGGTTTCAATCATCGACACCGGTGCCGGGTCAAGTGCCGTTTCTGCCCGACCGATTTTGCCGACCACAGACTCAACTTCAGGAATGGCAGCAATGGCTTTATCCTGTTGGCTTAACACATCGAGTGCTTCGCCAATGGACGCATGGGGCATGGTGGTTGGCATAAGCAAGAAAGCACCTTCATCCAACGACGGCATAAACTCGCGCCCTAACCCCGGGACAATGGCAAGACCCGCGGCCACCACCAACACCGGTAAAGCAAGAAACGCCGCTTTAAAGCGCAAGCACCAGCGTAGCATCGGCTCATAAAAGCGAATAATAAGCGCAAAACTGCCCACCACTGCGGTAAACAAAATGGCGACAAAAAGAAAGTTGCGAATGTTACCCGCAGCGGGCCCCAGAGGCTCCCATAGGTTTGCCAGCAGCACTAATACAATGAGTGTTAACACCGCGTAGACTATACGATAAGCCTGCCGGCGGGCCTCTAACCAAGCGTCAAGCTTCGCTAACCTATCACTCAGCAAAACGCGCAACATAACTGGCACTACCACCAGTGCCAGTACCACTGCGGCTAAGAGGACCAAAGTCTTAGTATAAGCCAATGGCGAGAACAGCTTGCCCTCTGCACCAGTCATCGTAAACACAGGGAGAAAACTGATCACCGTGGTCGCGATCGCGGTCATCACAGCCGGTCCCACTTCTTTGGTGCTGAGCCTAATGATACTGCCAATATCTTTATCTGGCTGCTGCTTACGTAAGCGCAGCGTGTTATCGGTGACAATAATACCCATATCAACGATAGTACCGATAGCAATGGCAATACCAGCCAAGGCAACAATATTGGCCTCAACGCCGAGTATTCGCATGCCAATAAAGGTCATCAGTACCGCCAACGGCAACATTGTGGCCACGGTAATCGCCGTGCGTAAGTGCAACAATAGAATCATCACCACCGCAGCCGTCACCAATAGCTGTTGCGATAAAGCGTCGCTTAAGGTGCCTAAGGTTTCCATGATCAGCGTTGAGCGATCATAAAACGGCACGACCGTGATTTGACTAAGATTGAGCCAATCTGGCCAGCTGCTTTGCGGATGCGCCTGCAGCCATTCAGACCAAGCTCGATGATGATCATCATCAAAATTCAACGTTCTACTGCGGTAATCGGGTAGGCCTTGCTCAGTTGCAAACTGACGTACTTCGGACGGCGATACCTGATCCCAATCAACCACCGCGCGGCTTGGCAAGCTCGTGGCAATCTCGTCAATGCGCGCTTTGGTGTTTTCAATGGCCTGTAGTGGATTAAAGCCTTCACGCACTGTTACCATGCCACCAACAGCCTCCGCACCCGACACATCTAGTGCCCCACGCCGTTCCGCGGGCCCGAAGCCTACGTTAGCCACATCGGAAACCAGTATCGGCGTGTTGTCACTGGCCAGCTTCACCACCGCCCCTGCGATATCATCGAGCGATTTAATAAAGCCCACACCGCGAACAATGTATTCGACTTGGTTAATTTCGGTGGTGCGCGCCCCAACATCCAGGTTTGACTGCTGCACCGCCTGCATCACTTGCTCCAAGCTCACCTCGTAATAACGCAGCGCATCGGGGTCGACATCTACTTGATACTCACGAACATATCCGCCCACTGAGGCCACTTCAGAGATCCCTTCTGCAGCTAACAAGGCGTAGCGTAAATACCAATCCTGGACCGAACGCAGTTCATCCAGATCCCAGCCGCCTATCGGGTTGCCTTGCGGGTCTCTACCCTCCAAGGTGTAGAGGTACACTTGGCCTAGTCCGGTCGCATCTGGCCCTAAAGCCGGCTGTACACCTTCCGGTAGCGTACCAGCAGGTAAACTGCTCAACTTCTCCAGTAAACGCGAGCGAGACCAATAAAACTCAATATCATCGTTAAAAATTACGGCAACGCTGGAGAAACCAAACATCGACAAGGTACGCACGTCTTCAACACCCGGTACCCCCATTAATTGCACCGACAGCGGATAGCTGATTTGGTCATCAACATCTTGCGGCGAGCGCCCAGGCCAATCGGTATACACAATCTGCTGGTTTTCACCAATATTAGGAATAGCATCCACCGCCACAGGCGAGCGAGGCATGCCGGTATCCCAGTTAAACGGCGCCACCAATATACCGGCGACTACGACAATAACCGCCAGCAGCGCCACCACGAGCTTATTATTCAAAAGCCAATTCGTCATCATCAGTGGCCTCCGTGGCTATCGTGCCCGCCTTCAAATCGCTCAACACGATCACCGCAGCGTAACATGGCATCACCGAAGTACGGGTTTAATAGACGTCTGTCCGGTTGCAACCAGTATGCCCCCTGATTATCAAACGCCATCGGACAAAACATCAGATAGCTGTCACGCGCAACATAACCGGCTCTTGCCAAGGCTATCATCGCCTGCGAATGTGCCTGAAATTGCTCACGTGCTTGGTCCAGACTAGTGACATGATGTGCATGACCAGCGCCGGTTGCCAATAGACTGTGCAAATCATGCATGTCAGCAGGCCATTGCACCGCTTCCACTGCCTCGAAAAACGACTCAGCGGCTGCTTGCCAGGCGTCTAAGTCATCACTATGGAGCGCTTCCCACATCGCAAAATACGCTTGCGAAAGCTCGCTTAACTCAAGATCTTCGCCAACGGGCACTTCAATATCTTCATGTGTAGCAGCATGGCCCGCTGCGGGTTCATCAGCCATGTCTGCATGTGACATCCCCCCGTGGTCATGACCTCCGCCACCACCACCTTGTGGTGCCATCATGCTCGGGCGTCCGCGCAATTGCAGCTCACTGTCGATACGAAATGCACCACGACTGACAACCAACTCGCCTTCCTCGAGTCCACTCAGTACTTCATAGTATTCTCCCAGGCGACGACCAATCTCCACCTGTCTCGCCTCAAACTCGCCACTATCAGGCGATGTCCTGACATATACCACAGCCCGTTTGCCGGTTAACAAGGGGGCCGATGCAGGAATCGTGATGACATCGTCCACTTCAATGTCAACCCGAGCACGTAACAAGGCTCCAGCAGTCAAATTGCCACCCGCGTTTTGTATCGCTACACGTACTTGGCGGGTACGACTGTCCGCCTCTAAACGAGGCGATAACGACACAACCATGCCTTCAATCTGTTGATCTGAGGAGGTCAATGAAAACGTCAGCGTTTGACCTACTTCAATGTAGGCCAGATCACGCTCAAACAACTCGAGTACCGCCCACATACGCTCAGCACCTGCAAGCTCCAGCAAGGTGTCACCCGTGTTAACATAATCGCCTTGCGATACATTTCGCGTCACCACAAGCCCCGACGACGGTGCGTGAATCTCAATCCGATCACTGGCTTCGCCTCGCGCTATAACCTGTTCAATCTGGCTATTTGAAAGCCCCAGCAAGCGCAAACGTTCACGAGCGGCACGCAAGGTGGTTTGATTCGATTCAGCTAGGAATGCTGGAGCTTCCCGATTTGCCTGACGCTGTGCCTGTAGCAATTCCTGTTGGGCGATCAAAAGCTCTGGGCTATACAATTTAACTAATGGCTCGCCAGCCTCCACTTGCGCACCAGAATAATTCACATATAACCGCTCAATACGTCCACCCGTCCAAGCCGAAATAGTGGTCAGCGCTCGTTCATCGAAATCGAGTGAACCTATCAAGCGCAACTGTGCTGTGGCAGAGCCCCTCTCTACTACAAAGGTTTGCAGATTAAGCAGCGCCAAACTTCGTTCGCTAAGCTCTATAGCTACGACGTCATCGTCGCGGGCACTGCTGCTGGTTACGGGGACAAGCTCCATGCCACAAATAGGACAGCGATCATTCGGATCTGTTGAGCGAAAACTCGGGTGCATCGAGCATGTATATTCTTGCTCACCGTTTGCTGCAGCCTCCGATGATGAGGCTTGGTGGTCTTGCTCATGCACATGATCATGTGAATGAGGCGTCTGGAAAGATATGCCTAGTACTGTTGTTCCCAACGCAAGTACAACGAAAACCACGGCAATCACGGTAATTGGATTCTTTTTATTCATCTTTAACCTCGACGGAAATAACCTCGACGGAAGTCGCGGAAGGTTCTGCTTCAGCAGGCGTTTCTGCTGGCAGCGGAAGGGTTGGCATCAGGGCATGTATGGTCGCCACCGCTGCTAACTGATTTGCCATGGCTCGGCGGTGTGCCAAGGCGAAACTAAGCCACTCCTGTTGACTCGTAATAACGTCCGTAAAGCTGGCGCTTCCACTTTGATAATTGCTTAAACTGCTAGCCACCGCTTGTTCGGCACGACCAATTAAGACGTCACCATAAAGCACGCGATTGCGCTCAGCATCCTGCCATTGGTAAAGCGCCATACTCAGCTCAGCCTGAATCGCCAGCTCACTGGCCTCCAGCTCGTGCAGCCCTGAGGCTAAGTCAGCCTCTGCAGCCTCTCGTTGCGCCCGGTAATTGGCACGCCAAATCGGTAGTGAAACCGACAGCATGCCTGCCACCGTATCCGAGGCCATGTCGGTATTCATATACTCGGCCCCAATCATCAGGCGTGGTAACCCAGATGTGTTAGCGATATCTTGCGCGACCACCAAACTCTTCACTTCCGCACGCAACGCCAATAAAGCAGGATTGTTTTCTTTGAGCTGTTCGTATAATTCATCGGGCGGCGCTTGTAAGTGCGCGAACTCTCGATGCGAGACCTCCAGCGCATAGTCACCGTGCAGCTCAGCTCGCGCGTCACGACCAAGCGCTGAATTCAGTCGAGCTCGTTGTGAAAACCGCATCGCTTGCAGGTTGTCGTATTCGCTACGCGCCTCATCCAGTGCGTTTTGCGCTCGCAATAGATCGGCCATAGCAACATCGCCAGCGGCATAGCTTTGCTCAGCGATGCTGGAGAACTGCTCCAGTAACTGCACTAGATCTCGCTGCAGAGCCTGGTTCTCCAACACATACAAATATTCACTGAACGCCTGTACGACATTGGCTGCAATCTCTGCTCGGACTTGGGTTAAGCGAGCCTTAGCAGCAAGCTCGCTGCTTTTTGCTTGCTCAATGCTCATTCCCCGACGGTTAAAAATAGGGATTTCTTGTGAAAGCCCCAGAGTAAAATAATCTGCATCGTTTAAGCCTTGGCTAATACTGAGCTCGGGGTCAGCAAATGCGCCTGCAGACACAGACGCAGCGCGAGCGCGCTCTAATTGAGCCGTCGCAGCCAATACCGACGGGTGGTGTAACTGTGCATAATGTATCAGCTCTGCGATATCCGCATCTATCGGCAGCGGTGTATCGTTGCCATAAGCTGTCTGCTGCAAAGCTTCATAATTCGGACTGTAACTAGCGCACGCACTGAGCGCTAAGGTTGCAAGTACCGCTAAAACGCGGCTTGCGTGAACCAAGATGGACATGCAATATCTCCTGCATTATCAACACGACCGGCATGCGATGAGGCATAAACCGGAGCCAAACTGTTGAAATCAGGAAATAATAGGTGGAGGCGAAGGTTGCCCAGAAAGGAGTTGGTAAAAAGAGGTATGGGCCACCACGGGCGATAACATCACCGCATGAGTTGCCGCCTGCTGCGCGGTCAAAGTCGCGCATGAGCCGTGACCCGAGCCAACACAATGACCGCAATCTGGAGGACAATCAGCACAATCCATATCCTCGCAAGAGTCAGCTGTGCCTTGATCTAACACAATGCCTGTCGACTGCGCGCTATTCGATGGGTTGCCTGCCATGCTCGGACAATGTTCGCTGTCGTCAGCAGACGCAGTTCGTTCTTGAGAGGATGAAGCCATGTGCTCTCTAATCTCAACTGAGTTCTTCGTTGAGCTTTCTGCCCCATGCTCATGGTGAGCTGAGGCTGAGGTTTCTTGCATTCTATGATCATGCATGACATCAGTAGCCGCAAGCGTACCAGAGAACGGTAAACTCAGCAGCGAACACATTGTCACAAACAGAATCCAAAGTCGCATTGAAAGGCCCCCAAACAAGAACCCAGTAACAATAACATACAAAACAGTACAGTTACAAGGTAAGCGGCCAATGTGTACGCTGCTGCGAAAGCTACCGCTGGCCTACCCGCCCGCTGCACTTCTATATGCAACCAAAACTTGGCATCATGGTGATGGTAAGTCAGCACAACAGGCGTTTGCTATATGTATATTGACGAAGTCGCGCAAGCCAGTGCAGCACTCAAAAAATTACTGGCCGATACTGGGCCCGTTATGGTTTTGACGGGAGCTGGTATTAGCACTGATTCGGGCATACCGGCTTACCGCGACGATAAATGTGCGTGGAAAAGTGCGCCGCCGATGCAACACCGTGAATATATGAGCAGCAATCAAGCGCGCCAGCGTTACTGGGCTCGTAGTCTACATGGTTGGCCAACGTTATATGACGCCAAACCCAACGCAGCCCACGCCTCGATATGCATCAACGCTGCTTAGCGTTAAACCCCCAATACGCAAGCCTTTCAGCGCAAATAGGTCCCGACGGCGATGCCTTTTTGGAGGGTAATTTTGACGATTTTCATGTGCCTGACTGCCTTCACTGCGGCGGAATATTGAAACCCTATGTGGTGTATTTTGGCGACAATGTGCCCCGCCCTCGCGTAGAACAAGCGCAACAAGCATTGCAAGATAGTGGCGGGTTGCTAGTTATCGGCTCTTCACTAATGGTCTTCTCTGGCTTTCGTTTCGCCCGCCAGGCACACCAGGCCGGGCAACCACTAACACTGCTCAATCTTGGTACCACCCGCGCTGATGATATCGCCAGCATGAAGCTGAATACTAAAATTATCCCTACGCTGACATATGCACGGTTTATAGGCTGGCGTTCTTAGCCTTTCAAAGCGTCGTAAGCGCTGAATATATTGATGTGTTCGGGTGTGAAAACTGCGTTTATAGCGATGCTCGGAGCAAAGCTATCCAACAAGCAACTCCTGAACTTCGCTGCGATCCGCCCCTTGGTCAAACCGAGATCACTATTGATGAGCAACAATGCTTCAGCGAATCGAAAAAGTTTTATATTTTCGTAAGAGATATACCTATATGCGGAATGGCTTGGATGCCAAAAAATAAGGAGAGCCGAAAAATCTCGTCACCTCGCAGCCAAAATCGGAAATATGCTAGCACCTAGTGACAATTCAGTGCTGGTGAGCTCTCGCATCGCCAGTCGGTTTCACGAACTAAACAGGAACAGCAGTCGAACTCTGCCACGCTGATTATGAAAGCCTCAAGGCAAAAAAATAAGCAGGGAGCTATGAGCTCCCTCTTACTGAGCGGTTACACTAACCCCCGCTCTGCGAACGACACGCAGGTCTCACCGACAACGATGTGGTCGAGCACAGGCACGTCGACACAAGCCAAGCAGTCCTTTATCTTCTCGGTGATGCGAATGTCGGCCTGTGAAGGTTCAGGCACACCTGATAGGTGATTGTGCGTCAGGATGACAGCGGCGGCATTTGCATGGATGACAGACTTTACCACTTCACGCGGATACACGTTTGCCGCATTAATGGTGC
>JAFIFH010000070.1 GCA_020832105.1 Idiomarina sp. | reverse complement strand
CCATGCCAGATAAGGGGACAGCCTGGAACAACTGACCCTACTGGGTCCGGGTTTAGAAATATTCTGGTGATAGGTTTTGCCACGGGTGTCTAAAAAGTCGTTGAGCACCTGCCAGGCCTGGGTAGCACCGCCTTGTTGACGCAGTGGGTCATGCTGTTGCCAGTGACTCGGTGGAACAAATTCGGCAAGCCCAATGTCACTCAGCATCGCGGCGCTTGTTAATTCGTGTTCAGTGGGTGTAAATGGTAACTGACTCATGGTCTGCTGCCAGTGCTGTTGCCACCCACCACGGTGAGGTAGCCCGCGAATCACCGCGCCATAAGGGAACTCTTGTAGTCGCACGCTGCGCTTTACACACCAGCGCAGCAATGCGCGATCCCGGGCAAAGGTGCTGGCAATTCCAATCTCCTGATGGGCAAATATGGTATCAATGCCATGGCTGTGGTGAATCCTCGCCAGTACATCAGACAACTGCCCATGGGTGATACACAACTGATGGCCCAGCGCGTGTAAACTGGCATTCATGTCCTGCAGCGATTGCCAGATAAAGTGCCAATGTTGCTCTGCAACATGGGGATCAGCAAGCAGGAAATCCTCAACCACGAATAGCATAATAAAGGGCTGCCTGGCACGAATGGCAGCCATCAGCGGCGCATGGTCGGTCAGGCGCAGGTCTCGCTTGAGCCAGACAATATTGATCATCAGCGCTGTTTGTATTGAGTCGGGCAGTAGCCCCGCATGACACCCGCTGGCCGCTTTTTCAGGTGTTTGGTATGTCGACCCTGAGTGCGTTGGCGCCATAACTTAAATGACGAAGGCTTGAGTTCACGGCGCATTAGTTTGATGACGTCTTGCTGCGCCATGTTGAACTGATGCTCAATGGCTTCAAATGGCGTACGATCCTCCCAGGCCATTTCAATCACTCGAGAACGTTCGTCAGGGGTCAAAGAACTCAAAGTGTGCGCTATGTTTTTCATAATGCTCAGTGTCGTTAGCGTGATACCAGCACCGTTAGGCTGGTAAAAAAAATGCGATGATTCGCCGTGGCTGCAGATTAAAACGAAAATCATGGGCAATTGGTTCTTTCAAACGTGATGGATTGCAATCCATTGCCCGCTAAACTGCGTAATTCTGCTTAGTTGATAAGAAGTTCCTCTTACATTGAGTCGGTACCGCTATGCTAAAAAAAGAACGCAAGTCGTCTATTAAGGCGGACAAACGAGAGACTGAGCTGGCCAGGTTTGACCAAATGGCAGACGCCTGGTGGGACCCGCAGGGGGCTTTCAAACATGTGTTGAAATTTAATGCTGCGCGATTGAAGGTGATTGAGCAGTTTATTGAACAGCATTTTACGGCCCGCGAAAATAATGCAGCAGGGCAACCCAGCGCGCAGCCACTGGCAGGCTTACGCATTCTTGATATCGGCTGTGGCGGCGGTTTACTCAGTGAGGCATTGGCGCAGCTGGGGGCTGAGGTCACTGGTATCGATGGTAGTGAGGTGAGTCTCCAGGTCGCCAAAGCCCATGCTGCAAAAACCAGGGTGCCTGTGAACTACCAGCATATGCTGGCAGAAGAATTATTGGCCCAGCAACTGGCGCCTTTTGATGTGGTGCTCAACACGGAAGTAATTGAGCACGTGGAGGATCAGCAGGGACTCATCGATACCTGTTGTGGGTTATGCAAACCTGATGGCCTGTTAATTCTGGCGACCTTAAACCGTACGGTGAAATCCTGGTTATTTGGCATTGTTGGTGCAGAATACGTGCTGCGATTGCTACCCAAAGGCACCCATGACTGGCGCTATTTTGTAAAACCGGGAGAAATTTCAACGATGCTTAGTCCGCATCATTTTAGCGTCAATCAAGTGCGCGGACTGAGCTTCAACCCATTCAACAAGCGCTGGCGCGAGACTGATGACGTGCAGGTCAACTACTTGCTCAGCGCACGCATGCAAGAAAGCAGCTAAATTACATACATACTCTTTTTATTGAAGGAATCACTGATGAGTACTATCTACGAAGTTGATGTGACGACCATTGAGGGTCAAACGCAGGCACTAAGCGACTACCGTGGCAAAGCACTGCTGATTGTCAACGTTGCCTCTAAATGCGGGCTGACGCCGCAGTATGAACAACTTGAGGCTTTATATGCCAAACATAAAAGCGATGGGCTTGAAGTGTTAGGTTTCCCTTGTAATCAGTTTGCTGGCCAGGAACCTGGTAGCGAAGAGGAGATCCAGGATTTTTGTCGCTCTACCTTTGGCGTGCAGTTCCCCATGTTCAGCAAAATTGAAGTGAACGGTGAAAGTCGGCATCCGCTATATCGCCAACTGGTAAGTGCACAGCCGGATGCTATTGAAGCAGAAGATGGTAAGCTAAAGGCTCTATTGAAAGAAAAAGGGCTGCTCAGTGGTGCACCGGATGACATTCTGTGGAACTTTGAGAAGTTTCTGGTCAATGGGCAAGGCAAAGTCGTTGCGCGTTTCGCACCGGATGTCACCGTCGACAATGAGCGCTTTCAGCAAAAACTGAGCAAGGTGCTCGAAGACGTCTAACCCCGTATCACCCATATCAGTCGTCACGCAGTCAGGAACTAAGTTATGTCTATCGCGATTTCGCAACGAGTGCAGATTGAAGAACAGGATATTGAGTGGCAATTCATTCGCTCAAGCGGCGCCGGTGGACAAAACGTAAATAAAGTCGCAACGGCGGCGCAGTTGATATTTGACATCAATGCGTCGTCATTGCCTGACTTTTATAAAGCGCGATTACTAAAAAAAGCGGATCACCGGATTACACAAAGCGGAAAAATTATCATTAAGTGTCAGGAGACTCGCTCGCAGTTAAACAATCGTGAGCGAGCCCTTGAGCAACTGATTGAACTGATCAAAAGTGCCGGTTACACACCAAAAAAACGCATTGCAACACGGCCAACCCGCGCCTCAAAAGAGCGGCGCTTACAATCTAAAAAGCAGCAAGGGGCGAAAAAGTCACTGCGCAAATCTATCCCTGATTAATTTAGCCGTCTAGACATCCACTTGAGTTGGTCGTATACTCTGCGTATCAAACCATTGGTGGAGTCTGCTGTGAGCCAACCTGAACCTAGCCAAGCAAACCTAAATTCAACTACTGAAGCAGACGCGCGATCGCTACGTAGCGTTAGCCACTCGAAAATCGCTTTGGTGGTGGTAGGTTTTGGCAATATTGCTCAGCATTGGCTGCACTATTTTGCTGCAAAGCTGCCTGCCTCGATTCAAGTCTGTGCAATTTTTAATTCCAGCGGCGCTGTTGCCATTCCTGGGTCACTACCGGCAACTGTGGATGTAAATAACCAGCAGTCAACAGTTGCGCAGTTACCACTGGGTGATACCGAGACGCGAGTCGCTGCGGCGATTCAAACGTTCAAACGGCACTATGCTGAAGTCGCCATATTAGACTTAACCGCTAGCAAGACAGTCAGTCGTTTTTATCCGCATTGGGTGGCCAGAGGGGCGCACCTAATCAGCGCGAATAAATATGCCGGGTCAAGTTCCCCTGCCTTTTACCAGCAGTTACGCGAGGCGCTCAGTGCGCATAAGCGGCAATGGCTTTACAACACCACCGTGGGCGCAGGCCTGCCCATTCAGCGCTCGATTCAGGAGCGATTGTTGTGTGGTGATGAGATCCGTGCATTGGAAGGTAATTTTTCCGGTTCGTTGTCATGGATTTTCCAACAATACCGTAAGGGAGATCTCTTCTCTACATGGTTGCGCGAGGCCGCTGCACTTGGTATGACCGAACCAGATCCGCGAATCGATTTATCAGGTATGGACGTGGCACGTAAATTGTTGATCCTCGCACGTGAATCAGGCTGGCAGTTGCAACTTGCAGATATTAATATTGAAAGCCTGGTGCCCGCAGAGCTCAAAGACTTACCGCTTGAAGAGTTTTGGCAGCAGCTTGAGACGCTAGATGCACACATCGGGCGCATTGAGGGAGGCCAGTTTCATTATCTGGGAAGGGTGGAGAAAAAAGAGGACGGGAGCATTCACGCTTTTGCAAGACTGGAAGCTGTGGGCCCGCAATCAGCGTATGCAAACCTTGCCCCAGGCAATGCGAACTTTATGATTCACAGCCGCCAGTATGATCACAATCCTCTGGTTATTCAGGGTCCGGGGGCTGGCAAAGAAGTGACCGCTGCAGGGATCCACAGCGACGTGTTGCACCTTGCTCAGGACTTGCTTTGATCACCTTCAACTCGCTGAATTTCACGCCAGATTTCATCAGCCTGTGCCGACAACTGGGAATGGGTGCGAATGTCGCCGTTGCGTTGCGCTTGCATCGACTTTTCCTGCACGGTCGCCAGCTCTTTGCGCAGTTTCTTCGCCGGACTAGGTTTTTTAAATAATCCAAACATACTCACTCCTCGGATATTGAATACAACGCAGGGCTCTGCTTTTGCACCTATGTTTACGCAACTCAGCTCCAGAAAGATCCAACTCATCTTTTGCCAGGCGCTGCCCTATACCGCCAAACATTAAGAACCTGACGTCCGACCAGTCTTCTGCTAGGGTGTGTATAGGTGCTTAAAGCTAACAAACAACAGGAGTAGTTATGCAAACCTATACGGCTATCCATCTGGTGAATCGTCCTAAGAGCTCAATTGGACCAGAGCTTTTCGAGGTGAAAAAACTCGAACGACCCACCCTGCAAGAGGGCGAGATCCTGGTCAAGCAAAGTCATATGTCACTGGACCCCGCGATGCTGGGCTGGATGTCCCCGGATACCGAGAGCTATATTCCACCCGTTGAACTAAATACCGTGATGCGTTCATCGGGGTATGGTGAAGTGATTGAAAGTAAACATGAAAAATTTGTCGAAGGCGACAGAGTGACTGGCATGTTTGGCTGGCAAGAGCTATATGCGGGCAAACCGCAAGGGATTCATAAAGTTGACCCAAGCTTACCTGCAGACATGGTGTTATCGGTACTGGCGCTGCCAGGCCTTACCGCGACTCAGGGTTTCTTCTTCGTTGGTCAGCCTAAGTCAGGTGAGACGTTGGTGGTGAGCGGCGCTGCTGGCTCAGTGGGCTCGATTGTCGGCCAATTAGGTAAAGCAGAAGGTATGCGTGTTATTGGCGTCGTAGGTAGTGACGAAAAAGCGCAGTGGGTGACCGAAACGCTAGGTTTTGACGGTGCCATTAATTATAAAACTGATGACATTGGGGCCAAGCTGGATGCGCTAGCCAGCGACGGTATTGATATGTATTTTGAAAATACCGGTGGTGAAATTCAGCATCGCGTCTTTGAACGGATGAATGCCCACGGCCGAATTGTTGTGTGTGGGATGATCGCAGACTACACCAAAGCCGAGCCAGGCCCTGGCCCGAACTGGATGAATATCATCAAGAAGCGGCTGCGTATTGAAGGCTTTACAATGCCGGACCACTTCCACCGCACGGGCGAGATTCTGGAGAAGCTAACGCCTTACGTACAAGCCGGAAAAGTACAGTATCGTGCGCACACCATTGAAGGGCTGGAAGCAGCAATGGATGGCTTAAACCTGCTATTTACCGGTAAAAACAAAGGCAAGTTGATCGTTAAATTATAATATAGTTAGGCCAGCGTTTAGCTGGCCTAACCGCTTCCTCTGGCTATTTACTATCGCGAATTAGCCCCAGACCCTCATCGAGCGTCGCCTGGTTTACTTCCCCGTAAAACCGCTTCTGTAAATTCGCATCTGCGTCAAAAAACAGTGTGGTAGGCATCACGTGCGCACCCACGGCAGCAGAGAAATCACCTGCGGCATCCAGCAATACGGTATCCAGGCTGAGGCTGTGCTGAATAAGAAACTGGGCAACTAAATCCTCATGCTCACGCTGGTTGATAAACACAAAGCGCACATCCGGATGGGCGTTTTCAGCATCTTCCAGCATCGGCATTTCACGCACGCACGGCGGGCACCAGCTCGCCCACAAGTTTACTACCATCGGCCGGCCATCAAAGTATTCTGCCAGTTCGCCCCGGTTTTGCTGCATATCCATGAGCTCTGCACGGGGTAACTGAGTGCCTTGCTGTAAGACGAAGGTGAACAGACCTGCGGCAAGAGCCAGGCCGATAACGGCTGTGAAGATTGCTGGTTGCGCAGCGGCTTTGCCTTGTTGACGGCGCACTATGTAGACCAGTGCAGCAATAAAAAGGCAGGTAAAAGCGACGATCAGGATGAGTAACATAGAGCTTCTCTGTAATAGGGTTATCGGCGTATGATGATGTCGAATAATGACAGACTTCGGTCCCACTTGTCACCTGATGCAGTCGCTGGAACGCGACGAAAAAGACAAAGGATGAACGGTTATGAGCTCCAATCGGCGCGCCCTTGGCTTTGCCTTGAGTGCGGTTTTATTGTGGTCGACGGTGGCCACGGCGTTTAAAATTACCCTGCAATATCTGTCACCGTTACAAATGGTCGCTGCGGCAAGTTGTGTGTCCTGGCTGGTATTGCTTGCGATCACCTGGCAGCAGGGCAAGCTTAACCTGGTGGCGACAGAGTGGCGTCAGTCACCTTTGTTTTATTGTGCCATGGGCCTGCTCAACCCGGCAATTTACTATCTGGTACTCTTCGCCGCCTATGATTTGTTACCTGCGTCCCAGGCCCAGCCGTTGAATTACACTTGGGCTATCGCGCTTACCTTTATGGCGGCGATATTTCTGCGCCAGAAAATCCGTAAACGAGACTGGATTGCCGCAGGCATTGGGTATTTTGGGGTATTCGTGATTGCTACCCGCGGCGACCTGCTCGGGTTTATCGGCGCAATGACCAGCCCTGGAGGCGTTGCTTTAGCCCTGCTTTCTACCCTACTGTGGGCTGGCTACTGGATCCTCAATACGCGCCGAGAGAGTGACCCTGTGGTGAGTTTACTACTTGGTTTTAGTGTTGCAGTCCCGCTGTTAGTGGTTGCAAGTGTATTGCTTAGCGACTGGCGAGGCATTCCGTGGCAGGGCTGGGTGGCGGTTAGCTATGTTGGCCTGTTCGAAATGGGCATCACCTTTGTACTGTGGCTAAAGGCCATGCGTGAGGCGCAAAATGTTGCGCTGATAAGCAACCTTATCTTTTTATCCCCATTTATATCGTTGCTGTTACTGGCTGTGTTTATCGGCGAAGTGATTTATCCGGCGACGGTGGTGGGCCTGGTACTGATTGTGATTGGCTTATGTGTTCAACGTATCACGGTAAAGAGCTTCTTACCGCCGCGCAGATGGCGAGGCAAGAAAGCAGAATTTTGATGTGCCAACCGGAGGCAAAATGGGTAAGCGTTTAACTGGATTATTGGGGGTGATGGTCATGCTGGCTGGCTGTTCTGACGCACCGCGTGAACTGAGCTTACAGCTACTGGCCAATGAGCAAAGCACCATCGACGGACACCGGGTGGTGACTGAAGGTGTGGTGCGCAGCTTTGCAGATCCCCTGCATTATTGGTTAGAAGATGACGCGCTACATAGAGTGGCACTGACACCGGATGCTGAGGTAGCGGATTATGTTGGGGAGATGGTCAGGGTTGAGGGTCGCTTTCATGCAGATCGCGAGCGCGGCCGGCGGATAGAAGTGATCACTTTGACCCGGCTTGCGGACTAATGTGAATTTATTTGCAAAAGATGGAATAAATGAGCGGGCTCAGCGTTTTAACCTTATAGATTATAAAATATAAGCTGATGAGGCCCGTCATGAAGGATCACCATTATGTCTGCACAGCCTGACTATATTCGTTGGTACCCAGGTGCCATTGCGCTGGCGACTAGCCTGCTCAGCGCACAGGGGCAGGCCAAAGAGCGCGCTAAAGATATTGTTCAGCAAGCGGTTGCGCAGTTGATAGAGCGGGGTGAGTTTCTTGGCGTGCACCGGCAGGCCTGGTTTTTTACCGTAGTGCGTAATGCCTGTATTGACGAGCTGCGCCAGCAGCGCCGATATATCGCTGATGCCCATGACAGTGTCGAGGGGGTTGAAGACGCAGGGCCGGCAGAGCATTTTTTCGCAGCGCAGCGCCAGCAGCAAATTAAGCACGCGCTGCAGACATTGTCATTTGAGCAACGTGAGATCCTGCTGTTACGCGACGTCAATGATCTGAGTTATGCGGACATTGCCCAGGTGCTAACGATTAATGCTGGCACTGTGATGTCACGTTTGCACCGAGCCCGCATGGCCTTGCGCCTGGCATTACAGAGCACCAGTGGAGAACCAACGGGCAGCACCAGCGAACGCAAGGGTGCCCCGGGCAGCTCTGATCCTCAGCGCTCATCAGCCAACCAAGCTAATCCATTGCCCAAGGAGGCGTTATGAAGCCGCAAACGAATACGAGCAATTTATGTGATGAGGTCGCAGTGCAGCTCTCCGCGTATCTTGATGATGAATTAACTCAACAGCAGGCGCAGCGCATTGGCCTGCACCTCAAGCAGTGTGCGTCGTGTAACGCACTTTACGCAGAGCTCAAGGCTCAACGCACTGACTTAAAGCATGCGCTATTGGAAACGCCGGAGACAACTGAGCTTCTGCAGTTAGAGCAGGAGCCAGGCGCGCGCGGGCTGGCCTTCATCGGTTGGGGATTGTTTATTTTTGCGGCGCTCTTATTAGCAGCGTTGTTCAGTTGGCAGTTTATTGCCAGTTTACTGACTGCCAGCGGCCTGGTGTTTTGGATTCAGCTTGCAACGGCGCTGCTTTATATAGGCTTGTTTGTGCTTTTTCTTAGCGTGTTGCGGCAGCGGCTGATTGCACGTAAAACTGATAAATATAAAAAGGTAAAACTATGAAACAAATCCCAGTAGTGACCACAGAAACCTTAGCCGGTTATACCATTGTCGAAAATTTAGGGCTGGTTCGCGGTAATACGGTGCGCGCGCGCCATGTGGGGCGCGATATCCTGGCGGGCCTGCGCAATATCGTTGGTGGTGAGCTTGGTGATTATACCAAACTGATGGCCGAGAGCCGCGAGCAAGCCATAGATCGCATGCTGGATGACGCCCAGAGCCTGAATGCGGATGCCATTGTTGGGGTGCGTTTTAGCACGTCCATGGTGGCGCAAAGTGCCGCTGAAATCCTCGTATTTGGCTCTGCGGTCAAATTGCGCAAATCCAGCGATTAAGATTTCGGCGGGGTAGTGCCTGTGCGTCGCTGCATCTCGCCCCACTTACCTTTCTTGCGGCGCAGCCAGCGCCAGATCCCGCGTAGCCGCCACCAGCTATTGAGCTGGCGGTAGCCGAGGTTTTCTGCCAGTGCGGAAACCAGCAGGATTATAATGCTGGATGGCTTTTTATATACTCGAAAGGTCATTTCCTCGAGCAAAATTGCCATGATCGAGACAAGCATACCAAGCACAATGGCGGCACCCAGGAAGGCGAGCAGTGCAGGTTGAGCGAGTTGGCCCGTCAGCAATAAATATAGCGTTAGCGCATAGCCCGCGATTTCAATGATCGGTCCAATCGCCTCAAACAGCAGCATGAAAGGGTACGCTACCCAGCCCACTAGCCCGCCTCGCCGGTTGAAACACAGGCGTCGATTGTGCCACAGGCTTTCAAGTAAACCCTGCTGCCAGCGGATACGCTGATTACCCAGGGTTTTAAAGTCTTCCGGTGCTTCAGTCCAACACACTGGGTCGGGAACGAAAGTGATCCGGTAGCGCTGGTTTTTACGCCGCATTAACAAGTGCATACGGGTGATAAGCTCCATGTCCTCACCGATGGTATTGGCTTGATAGCCACCAGCTTCAATCACCGTGCGTTTACGAAAGACGCCAAAAGCGCCTGAGACGATCAGCAAAGCATTCATCGGCGACCAACCCATGCGGCCAAACAAAAATGCACGCAGGTATTCAACGATTTGTAAGCGCGGAAGCCAGGCCTTAGGTAATTGGGTATCACGTAAAAATCCGTCACGGATTTCGCTGCCATTGAGAATGCGCACGGTACCACCCGCGGCGATAGTATCCCGGTCCTCAAGAAACGGAATCATGACTCGCTGTAAACTGTCCCGTTGCAACACAGAATCTGCATCAATACCGCAAAATAGCGCAAACCGGCTCATATTAATGCCTGCATTCAGTGCATCGGCTTTGCCGCCGTTGGCTTTGTCAAGCACCCACAGGTTGGAGTAACGCGCTGAACGATAGATACCTTTCACTGCTTTGGTTGGAATCGCGGCGCGATAGTTTTCCGGGTGGGGGTGGAGGTCAAAACCTTGTTGCAAAGCCTGCATGGTTCCGTCTTTGGAGCCATCATTGATGACAATGATTTCAAACTCGTTGTAATCTAGCTGGAGCAGTGACTGCAGCGCATCGACAATGGTATTTTCTTCGTTATATGCGGGCACTAACACGGATACCGCCGGTAACATTGGCAGATAGTTTTTCGGTACCACACGGTTAGCGGCTTCCAGCATATGGCGGTGGACGGCGAACAGACTGATCATATTGAGCAATGCATAGGTGCCGAACAGCAATATGAAGTAGCAGACTAAGCCAAAATAGAGATACTCCACCCAGGTCATGGTACTCCAGTTCATTGTGCTGCCCCCGCTGATACCGTTGGTGTGCTGGAATAGTGAAACGTATGAGCAAGGCTATAAAAAAGCATATGTGCTGGACTACCCTCATCTAACTGTGTCAGTAAATGATCAATCTGGGTATTTCCGATACCCGGTAGCAGCAGAATGGTCGCTGCCGCGTCATAGCGAACCCAGTTGTCGCTGTCGTCAAGCATGGTCAATAACCTGTCAGCGTCGCTGGTGTCACCAATTCGACCGAGCGCCATAATCGCCTGGGCTCGAATATTGGCGCTTGGATGGCTCAGTAAGGTGATGACTTGAGGGCGCGATGAAGGTGTATTCACCAGCCGCAAAAATTGCGAGAGTGCTGCTTCCTGATCAGCAAACCGCTCGAGTAAGGTATCTGTGGTCTGTTGATCGGTATAGCCGCGTAGTTGTTCGGCGAGGCGATAACATTTTAACGCACGGGGTAAGGGTGCATCGTGCAGCGCGTTGTCCAGCACCGCCAGCACCTGTTCACGTGGCGCTTCTTTTAAGGCACTGACCAGGCGGCTATCTGACCAGTTCATAAAAGCCAGTCGATTGGCGAGTTCGCCTAATGTGCGCTCCACGTTAAGGCTCATTAAGCAGCGCAGCGCGGTGATGGATAGCAGCCGATTTTTGCTTTCTAATGCTCTTAGAACATAGCGTTCCTGGGTTGCGGTAGCCTTACCAAAGTAACCCAGTGCGGTAATCGCACTGAGTCGCACCGATATACGTGGATCAGAGAGGTAGCGGGTTAGCCATCTGGGTAAGTCCACTAAATGGGCAAGTTCGTTAAGACCTTTGTCACCACTACCACGTACATAGGCATGGACCTGGCTCCAATATTCTAGAAAGTCTTTGCGGTGCCGCCTTTTCAACCGGGGCATGTCACTAACCGCCAGCGTGCCATCACAAATGGCCTGGTGAAAATGCGCTTGCCATAGCTCTGTTAATTTTCTCTCTCGCAGCAACGAGCGCCGTGATTGCCAACGGAACAATCCAGCAATCAGCAGTAAGACACCGCATAAGGACAAAAACCCTAAGGTGGCGGCGATAACAATATCAAGAATAACGTCAGAATTGGTAGTGAACACCGAGCTCTACTCCGGTTCGGTTATAGAAGTTACCTTGTTCGGTGTAACTTAATGCGTATTCAAAACTCCAGCGTTCACGTAGGTGGTGGCGACCAAATAATGCAAGGGAACGCACTTGAGAAATCAGAATGTTTTCCCCAATGGGTTCAATCTCGCGTCCGTCGGCATAACTCAGCGTGGTATGCGAGCGATCATCATAGTACCAGGCTGCACTGAGGCTATAGCCGGACGAGGAACCGACACCGTCCAGGTCCACCCAGTTGTAACGAGCAGCAAAACGAAATGGACCATGATAGTAGTCAGGTTCAATGAAAAAGCTGCGTGAGTCATTGGTCGGCCAGACTGAGTGCTGTGCGCCCAGGGTTACGCCACCATCTTGCCAAAGACCTTGGTAAAGCTGCGCAGTGTAGCGCTGTTGCGGACGGAACTCGGCAGACGGAGTGTAGCTAATTTCAATGTCAGCGACGCGTCGGGCAGCTAGCTGGTAGGTAATGCCAGTGCTCATGGAGGTGTTAGTGAGGCCGTAGCGGTTGTAATTACGCACTTCGCCACGCCAGCGAGTACGTTCGCTGAAGCTGTGATGACCCCGCAGGTATTGATGTTGCCAACTACTAAAGTCATTGTTTAACCAATCGTAGCCTACTCCAGCAGCGACACTACTGTCAGCGAACGCATGACTGACCGGAAAGATAAAAAGTGTCGGTATACATAAGTGGGTAAAAAACTTCAAATCGACTCCTTTGCTAATGGTGGAAGTGGGGCCTGGTCAATCCAGCGCAACACTCGTGCAATGAGTTCACGAGGCTGAAAGGGCTTGGATAAAATATCATTGACGCTGTATTGAAAAGCTTCAATGACATCGTCCTCGCCGCTGAGGTCGGTGAGAATAATCAACGGAGTAGCGCGGGTTTTCGGATGTTGGCGCAGCTGCTTTATCAAATCAAATCCGTCAACGTATGGTAAAAGTAAGTCCATCACAACGGCATCAATGGGGTGTTCGACGTCCAGCTGTTGCAGCACCTCTTCACCGTCCGCACAGCTGACCACATCAAAGCCACGTCGGGTGAATAACGCCACTAACAACTCGCGCAAATGAATCTCGTCATCTGCAATTAAAATACGCTTCATAGTTGCTGTTCCTCAACCTCATCAAACGCCCGCTGCAGCCACGCCAGGTCTTCCAGCTGATTACCTGCGCATTGCACGGTGACATAAGCTGCGGCCACGCCATAACGAAATGCGGTGAGCAGCGATTCGCCTTGGTGCAGGTAATGGGCGAGTGCTGACATAAAAGAATCGCCAGCACCTACGTGGCTGACAATGTGAACTTGTGGTGCACTGATATAACAGGCATCACCCTGGTTGCTGACCAGTACCGCACCACCTCGATTCAGGGTAACGATGAGTACGTCCACAGCGCCACGATCGATTAAATCCTGCATCTGTTGTCGTAATTCATTAATGGAAGCGTCTTCGGCATAGCCAAGTGATGCAAATTCTTTACGATTAAGTTTGGCCAGGTAGGCCCCGTTATACAGGCTTTGGCTCAGCGCCGGGCCGGATGTGTCGAGCAGAACTTTGCTGCCCTGGCCGTTCGCTTCTTCGGTGATTTTGGCATAAAAATCTTGCGGCATGCCGTCGCCAAGGCTACCACTGAGCACGATATAGTTTGCACGATAGCGTAACAACGCCTGGCGGCAGCTGCGCAGCTCACTCTCAGTAAGTTGGGGCCCAGGAAAAACAAAGTGATGCATCACCTCACGGCTATTGTCGGTAATCGCGAAGTTCTGCCGTGTATGAGCCGCAATAGGAATAGCTTCGTATGCTTGCTGATCGTCATCTAGTAGCTGGGTCAGGTAGTCGCCGTTGGGGCCCCCAGCGGGGAATACCGCAATGGTGTCGCTGCCCATCCGGCGCATATTGCGCGCGACATTTATCCCGCCGCCGCCCGGGGTTAACGCAGTCTGCCGACAGCGCGATTTACTGTCATCAAAGATTTGCTCCGTTTCACCGAATAGGTCAACCGCCGGGTTCATAGTGAAGGTGACCACTTTTGAGCTACGCATTTTACATCCCTTTCATTGAATTAATCGTACTATCTACTGTGCTTGTAGCTGCATTTATTCTATAAGTAAACACAGGTAGCTTAGCAAATATGTTTTTCATCAACATCTTAGTGTGCGTGGATCAAGACTATGAGGGCGCCCGCTAAAACTTCGATTAGGCGTGTTATAGGGCCGTCACACACCTTTAAATATGGGGTCGTCATGCAGCAAACAAAGCTGAAATCACAAGTTATTGGGGCTGTTATTTTACTCGGCCTGACTTTTATTGCTGCTGCCATTGGTGGTATTGGTTCAGCTTCTGCTGGTAGTTTCTATCAGCAAATCACTCAACCCGATTTTGCACCCCCCGCCTGGGTATTCGGTCCTGTCTGGTCAGTGCTTTACCTGATGATGGGGGTGGCTGCATTTTTAGTATGGCGTAGCGCGCCCCTAGAAAAAACCCGACCGGTTCTAACCCTTTACGTCATTCACCTTGGCGTGAACGCGCTATGGAGCTGGCTCTTTTTTGCCTGGCGCAGCGGGTTATGGGCGTCAGTGGGGGTCGTCGTGCTCCTTGCACTTATTATCTGGGTCACGTTGCGGTTTCGCCATTTTTCAAACGTTGCGGCTTTAATGATGCTGCCCTACCTGGCCTGGGTCAGTTTCGCTACGCTGCTGACCATCACTATCTGGCAGATGAATCCAGGCTATCTTTAGTTTGGTACTATTTTTTAGTCTTTTTGGGGTAGTACGAATTGTAAATCTTGCCGTAAAGTTTATAAATTCGCGGCGTTTAACAAGAATTTGTCTATGCTTTCTTACGACTTATAAGAAAGATCCATACTAAAACACAGTATGGTTTTTGTTTATTTTGCATAAGGAAAAGAGCATGGCAACAATATCATCTAACAGCAACACTGCCGTATCCTGGGGTGCAATCTTTGCGGGTGCAGCGGCTGCGGCCGCGCTATCATTCATTCTGATGGTACTTGGTTTCGGCTTTGGTCTGCTAAGTGTTTCCCCTTGGTCGGGCGAGGGCGCAAGCGCCGAAGCACTGGGCTTTGGGAGTATTATCTGGCTGATCATTATTCAACTTGCTGCAGCAGGCCTAGGTGGTTACCTGGCCGGTCGTCTGCGGGTCAAATGGCCTGATATCCACCACGATGAAGTGTATTTCAGAGACACTGCTCACGGTCTCGTGACCTGGTCTGTGTCCACATTGGCAGCGGTTATTTTCATGGGTGGTACAGCCTCAGCTGTCATGGTTGGGGGCGCGAAAGTCGCTAGTGGCGTTGCCGACACTGCCGCACCAGCGGTAGAAGAAGTGCTTGAAGATCAATCCTACTTTGCAAATCGTCTACTACGTACCGATGGCAACTGGGATGAATCAGCTGACAGTGGCCGAATTGAAGAAGTTGGGGCTATTCTGGTACGCAGCTTGCGTGAGGGTGAACTGGAAGACTCTGACCGTCAATACCTGGTAAGCATGGTACGTGGGCGCACTAATTTGAACCAGAATCAGGCCCAACAGCGGGTTGATGAGGTGGTTGCTGGTGCTGAAGAGCGCTATGAAAATGCCTTAGAGATGGCAGACGATGCCCGTCAGGCAGCTGCCTGGACCGCGATCTGGATGTTTGTCGCATTGCTGGCTGGTGCATTCTTTGCTGCATTTATGGCGACCTTTGGCGGACGTCAGCGTGACTCTGTCATGAATTCGAACCTGTAGCACCGACGACTCGGTAAAGGTTTTTATCATACTTATTTGCGGAGATAATTTATGAAATTTCTATTGTTATGGATGCTTGGGTTACCACTCCCATTAGTGATTCTGTTAGCACTACTGTTGTAGTCTAAAGACCACTCGATTGTACGAAAGCGAAGCCCGGACCCCAGGTCCGGGCTTTATTTTTTCTATCCGTCGTTGCAATTATTTATTCGAACAGTAAGTGATTAAGGATTGTTCAATTCCCAACGATCATATATTCTTCATGCCCTTAACAAAACCATAACGAATACTTCATTTCTATAGCGAAAACCAATGCCTACCGCCAAATTATGCTGTTTTGCCTTTGTGGTAATGAGTGCTCAGCTTTGCCTAGTTAATCAGGCGGCCGCAGTGAGTGCTCCACTTTTTGAACAGCCTACTCAGGCTATGCAGAGTACGACGTTGCGTATCGCAGCTGATACTAACGCCGAGCGTTCCGACCTTGTTGACTACCCGGTGTATCGAGATGAAGCTTTAGAGGCGAGGCTGGATGCAGTGATCGAAGTGGGATTCTATCCACCCGATCAGCAGGAATTCCATCAAATCCTTGCCATGATTGATGACTCGACGCCTATCGACACCTATATCAGAGCACAAAGCTACCGTGCGTATGAGCTGGTCATGCGTGACGGCGACTATGCTGCTGCCCATGAATTGATCCGCCATATGAAGCAGCGAGTAGATGGAAGTGGCGCGTTGGAAGCCAACTTAGAGGCGTTGATGACAGAAACGCAGATTCATCTCCAAGGCAATGAGCTGCCAGCAGCCATGGCTAAAATCACGCGCATTGGCGAACTTAGTCAGCAAGTTCGTGACCCGCGCCTGGCGTTCTTTGCAAATCACCTGATCGCTCGAGTGCTGCAGCAAAACTCGCAATATGAAGAGGCGCTGGAATACTTTCTGCGTGCGTATCAGGTGATTGATCGGACCCGGGATGAATTAACAGACCGGCGTAGAGTTTTCGTCAATCTTAATATTGCCCGCTTACAGGCAGAGTTGCGTAACGACCAGGCGGCGCTGGACATGGCCGACAACACGATTGAGATTGCGAAGCACAGCCAATTGCATGCCCGCCTGGCTGATCTGTACCTGTTAAAAGGCTTTATAGAAGGCCGCGAAGGCCCTAATGAGCAGGCCCTGGCAAGTTACTACCAGGCTATCGCTTGGGCTGAGGAAGTTGTTGATAATCGGGTTCGTTTACTGGGTAGAAATAACGCCGGGTCAATATTATTACAAATGGGTCGCTTCGAAGAGGCGCGCGATATTTTACAGCAGGGGCTGGCGCTGAGTGAGTCCCTGGGGCGTGACCAGGACACTGATATTATGCTCTTTAATTTAGCTTATATCGATGTACTTGAGGGGCAGTATGATACCGGGCTTGAGCAAATGGAAGCGGCCACCGAACGTTACCGAAACTACGCTCGCCAGGCCGAGGTTGCGGACTGGCTGGAGTACCTGGCGCTAGGCTACGAGCGCGCCGGGCGTTTTCAGGAACAAGCACAAACACTATTAGAACAACGCCAGCTGCGCGAGGATATCTTTCGGGCGGAGCGCGATCGTGTGGTCAGTGCGTTGCAACTTAGATTTGATACCGAAGAGCAAAGTCGGCAAATAGAGTTACTAAGCCAGCGCAGTAAATTGCAGCAAGAGCAGCTTGCTAATCAGCGCTTACACCAGCGTAGCGTTATTCTGGTGGCGGTGATTGTGGTTTTAGTCGTTGTCTTGATTGTATTGGTTTTATTCTTTTATTATCGTGCCGCGCGGCGGACTAACGTTAAGCTGGAAGAAGACAACGAAGAGCTGCTGGATAAATCTATCCGCGACCCTTTGACAGGTTTACTGAATCGCCGGTCACTACATGAAGAGATGACCTCGCATACCCGGTTGCCAGGGGAAAAAGATGCACTTTTCTTGATCGACATCGACTTTTTCAAAAAAATAAATGACCAGCAGGGTCATGCGGCTGGAGATGAAGTATTAACTACGTTAGCATCCCGTCTGCGCCGGGTATGTCGAGATACGGATTTGGTGGTGCGTTGGGGAGGCGAAGAATTCCTGATTGTATTGCGCCACACTGACCTTGAAGCACTGACCAACTTTTCCAAGCGTTTATTGGATGCGGTGGGTGCCGACCCCATCACCTTTGCTGGTCAACCTATCAATGTCACCGCCACAGCCGGCTTTATTACCTTGCCTTTAGAAGGACTTAGCGAAGACAGCCTGGGATGGGAGCGTGCATTACAAATCGCCGATCTATTACTCTATTATGGTAAATCTCACGGCCGTAATCAGGTCAATGGCATTACTGGATTGCACGAACTGCTGGATGCAGATTTAGAGCGGGCATTGTTTAATGACATCAGCAAAGCGATTGACCAGAACTGGGTCAACGCCGTGCATGTTGACGGACCGGAACGGCACTGACGAAGCGCGCTTTGTAGCCACGTTATAGTCGTCCCCGGAGTTTAACCAAGGATTGCTCATCGTGATTGCGAAGCTTCGACATCTACTAAATTACCGCATGGCGTTCTCAAGCTGGTTGTGGTTGTACGCCCTGAGTATGATTACTCTGGTTGTGCTCAGTCTGCTGCCAGACCTTGCCGCTAACACCTCTGGTTTGCGCTACTCCTTACCTTTTATGATTGCTTTAGTGGCACTCGCCCTTTTTTTTACCTTCACAACGATTGGTTACTTTCGCAGTTTTATGGGTCGCATTGAGCGATTCGCCCAGTCAGTTGCTGGCGGCAATCTGCAAACCCCTTTACCCCGTAAACTCGACCAGGGTGAAGTTGCGCGGATTTTAAACTCATTAAATGATATGCAGGCCCAATTGCGCGATACCTTTTTACACCTGCGCAGTGAAGAGCAGAGCAATGCATTGCTCGTGCAAGCGATTAATCAAAGCACCAGCAGCGTGATGGTGACTGACTTGCAAGCCCGGATCATATACGTCAATGACGCCTTCGTGGACAACAGCGGCTATCAGCGCGAAGATATACTTGGTCATACGCCCAAGCTGCTGCAGTCAGGAAAGACACCGCCAGAGGTCTACCAGAAAATGCGAGCCCTGCTATTACAGGGCGAAAGCTGGCGGGGCGAACTTATTAACAAGCGTCGTGATGGCTCTGAATTTATCGAAACGGTCACAATTACCCCGGTACGTGACAGTGATGGTGCTATTTACCGTTACATGGCACTGAAAGAGGACATCACCGAAATCCGGCGCGCCCAGGATAGCATCGAGCGGCTTGCATACTTTGACCCGCTTACCGACCTCCCGAATAGACGCTATTTTCTGGACCAGCTTAATCGGCGCATTGCCCATGGCAAACGACATAAAGGGACGTTCGCGCTGCTGTTTATCGATCTGAACCGATTTAAAGAGATTAATGATTCCCAGGGTCATGTGGTGGGTGATCAGGTACTGATGCAAGTGGCTGAGCGATTCGCCGCCCAAGTGCGCAGCGAAGATGTGCTGGCCCGTCTAGGGGGCGACGAGTTCGTTTTACTCATTGATGAAACCGAACCTGACCTGATTATGGGGTTGGCCAAGCGTTTAATGTCGTCACTGCGCTATGGCGTTAAAATTAACGCGGGTAGTTTCGAAATTGGCGCCAGTATTGGCGTGGCTTTATATCCAAGGCATGGGACCAATAGCGCCGACCTGCTGCGCCATGCGGATATCGCGATGTATGAGTCGAAACGCGGCCAGGGCAAGATGGTGATCTACGATCGCGCGATGTCTGAAAAGGTAGAGCGCGAAGTTGTAATTGCCACGCATCTGCAAGCTGCTTTGCGTGAAGGTAAGGGCCTGATCCTCAATATTCAGGCGCAGGTGAATTTGGCTACGGGGGCGTTATCCGGGGCCGAGATTCTACTGCGCTGGGAAGACGAGTTGATAGGCGCGGTGTCGCCAGCGGACTTTATTCCTGTGGCTGAAGAGCGAGGCTTAATTGCCACGCTGGACCGCTTTGTGATTGAACAGAGTTGCCTTACCCTCGCCGCCTGGAAAACCCAGGGTCAGCGACTGCCTGTACCCTTGTCGGTGAATGTATCGATGGGGCTGTTTGAAGAGGTCGACTTTATCCAGTGGCTGCAAGCCTGCATGAGAAGGCATCAGGTGGAGGCGAAAGAGATTGAACTGGAGATTACCGAGTCGGGGCTGATGCACAACCCAGCAAAGGCACTGGAGGTCTCCGCCGAGTTAGGACAGATGGGCATCTCGTTAGCGATTGACGATTTTGGTACCGGCTACTCGTCGTTGTCTTACCTGAAACAGTTTAATGCGAGTAAGGTTAAAATTGATCAAAGCTTTATTCGCCATATTGAACAGGATGCGCGCAGTCAGACGATTGTCAGCGCGACTATCAGTATGGTGCGTGAACTCGGTATGAAGGCATTAGCGGAAGGGGTTGAGACCGACGCTGAAGCGGCATTCCTGCTACAACAGGGGTGCCAGCACGCTCAGGGTTACAAATATGCACGACCAGTGTTGTTGAGTGAGTTCGCCAATCGCTGGCTGCCTCGGCACTAACCGCTGGGGTGCTTTAGATTAGGTGCCACAAAAGGTCCTGCTGACCTGCTGTTCGGGATTTGCCGGCTGCGTGTAGTCATCAAACTGGCAGTCTTCATGAAAAGGATTCTCAAGCGCGGCCATTAGCTGATTGAACGGTGCTAAATCGCCATGCTCATAGGCCGCATCAATCACTTGTTGAATGACATGGTTGCGCGGTATACGCAGTGGATTAACCGCATTCATCCGGGCTTGAATGTCTTTTAAGGTCGTTTCTTCAAGTTGTAGCCGTTGCTGCCAGCGATCACGCCAGTGCGCAAAGGCTTGATTGCCAGCAGCGTCGGTTTCGGTTGGGTTTAAGAATACCTGATGAGGAAGTGAGTGGTTACTTACTTCGTCGCTTAGTAGCCGGAAACCTAGGGTAAAGTCGATATGATGCGCCTCAAGCAGGGCAAGAAATGCCTCGATCAGCGTTTTATCCCCAACGCCTGGCTCGGCAATGCCCAGCTTACGGCCCATGACCCTAAGCCAGTGAGCCTCAATGCGTTGAGGCATGCTATTGACGAGTTCAGTGGCAAACTCAATGGCCGCCTGTTTGTCATTATCAATTAACGGCAACAACGATTCGGCGAATCTGGCCATATTCCAATGGGCGATGGCTGGCTGCTGGTTATATGCATAGCGGCCTTGTTTATCGATAAAGCTAAATACCTGGCTCGCCCGATAACTTTCCATGAAAGCACAAGGGCCATAATCAATGGTCTCACCGCTGATACTGGTATTGTCGGTGTTCATCACGCCGTGGATAAAGCCGACGCTCATCCATTGGCTGATGAGTTGGGCCTGCTGCTCAATAACTCTGTCGAGCAGGCCTAGATAGCGGTTACCAGGGGTCTCGTCGCTGCGGCAGTCAGAGCTGTCATCGTCGCTGAGCTGCGCAAGTTCTGGATAGTGACGCGAAATGGCAAAATCCGCCAGTGCCGCCAGCGCGTCGAAGTCACCACGCACCATAATGTATTGAAAGCTTCCCACCCTTAAATGACTGCGGGCAACCCGGGTAAATACCGCGCCAGGCTCGGCCTGTTCACGATACACGGCTTCGCCGCTAGCGACCGCCGCCAGCGCTCGGGTGGTGGGTATACCAATACGATGCATAAACTCACTGACGATATACTCGCGTAATACGGGCCCGAGCGGGGAGCGTCCATCGCCATTGCGTGAATACGGGGTAACGCCACTGCCTTTAAGTTGCACGTCGTAAAGCTTGCCATTTGCATGCTTTAGTTCACACAACAACACCGCGCGGCCATCCCCGAGCTGCGGATTAAAGTGACCGAACTGGTGCCCGGCGTAGGCTGTGGCTATCGGTTTTGCCCATGTTGGTACGTGATTACCACCGAATACCTCGGCGCCGGCGTCGCTTAACCATAAGTCTTTGGGTATGCCCAGCGCTGCCGCTAACGGCTGATTAAAGGCAACCCATTGCGGTTGATTCACGGGTTGTGGTGCAGAGGGTTGGTAACAAAGCCGTGGCAATGCCATAAACTGATGGCTTGAGTGCATCTCAGAACCAGTGGGGGCTGGTTCTGCTTGATGAGGAGGGCGCTCAGACATAACTTATTTCTTCGTATTGAGACGAATACGAGGCTTACCGGTCTGCGGCATTTTCTTCAGTTCTTCTTCCGTCTCAAGGCCGCTACGCAGGCGGTGAGTATCGGCGTCATAGTTATCAAACAGCTCGTCTTTGACGGTTTTCGCCCACACCGGAACACCAACGAAGTAGCCTGCACGACCAATAGCGTGAGCAGCAACTGGCGCGGTCATAAAGATAAACAGAATAATAGCGATGGCTTTGGCTAGCACAGTCAGCGACATGAAGTGCAGGGCAACTGCCACCATCATCAGCATGATGCCAAGCGCACCTGCTTTGGTTGAGGCATGCATACGCGTCAACAAATCAGGTAGGCGTAAAATACCCACGGCAGCGAGCAGTACAAACAAAGCGCTGCTCAACATGAAAATACTAATAATGACATTAATCATCGCGAGGACCTCCGCGCTCGAGGAATCGGGCAAAACCAATCGCCGCCAGGAAGGCAATCAGCGCGACCACAATCGACACATCAATGAAGCTAGAGGTGTTGTGATTAATTGCGTACACACCGATGATCGAGACCAGAATTGAGGGTATCAATTCTAGCGCCACCACGCGGTCAGGTAGCGTTGGACCAATAATCAAACGGATAAAAGTTAACACCAACGCCAGCAACAAAATGGCAAAGGTAATGGTTATTACGGTTTCCACACAACCTCCGGGATCAACGCAGGACCTTCAGGACCCGACGTTCTAAATTCTTAATGTTCTTACGTAACTCTTCTTCATCATCGAGGAACATCGCGTGAATATACAAAACACGACGGTCGTCGGACACGTCCAGGCTTAGCGTGCCTGGGGTCATTGAGATGAAATTCGCCACCAGGGTGATTTCTACTTCGGTTTCTGCATCCAGACGGTAGGCAATAACCCCCGGCTTCATGTGCCAGACTGGGGTAATAATATCAAAGGCCACGGTGAGGTTGGCCTGAATGAGTTCTTTAATAAAGAACACCGCAAAAGCGAATAACTTCGGTAGGCGTTTGGTATAGCCTCGCAAAATTGGCACCTGACGCTGCATCACCCCCAGCACCAGGTAACCCACCAGGAAACCAAAGATAAGATTAAGACCACCGATATTGCCAGTCAGAATGACCCACATCAGGGCAAGCAGCAAATTCCACACGAATGCGATCATGGGCGGCCTCCTAATACAGCCTCAATATACTGCGAGGGGTCGAGTAACTGGGTTGCTGAAAACTCAGCCATCGCGTAGATAGGCTGGCCGTTTAAACCGATAAATACGGTACAGGCAGCCAGTGCTATCACCGGCGCGTACATCAGCATCAGCGAGCCTGAGGTGCGACCCCGCTCTAACGATGCGCCGTCCGTGCCATCTGGTAATTTTTTCCAGAATGCCTCGGCCCATATCTTTATCATTGAGTATAGTGTCAGCAAGCCGACCAGCAAGGCAATGAAGGTGACCACCCAGGCTTCCGCTTCGATACTGGCCCGAATAATCACGAACTTGGCGAAAAAGCCGGATAACGGTGGAATACCCGCCAGTGATAACGCTGGGATCAAAAACAGCAAACTTAAGAATGGCCGAGATTTATAGATGCCACCCAACTTTTTCAGGTCGTAGGTGCCAAGCAGGCGATGGGTGATACCGCTGATCAAGAACAGATTTGTCTTCACGATGATATGGTGCATGATATAGAAGACACCACCAATCAGGGCCAGCGGCGTGAATAACGCAAGCCCAAGCAGCATGTAGCCTATCTGGCTGACGATATGGAACGAGAGTATGCGGCGGAATTCAAACTGTGCAGCCGCCCCTAATACACCGGTCAGCATGGTGCCTGCGGCTATCCATAGCAATAACTGGTGGGTGAATTCGGGGTTCTCATTGAAAATCAGCGTAAATACCCGAAACAGGGCATACACGCCAACCTTTGTCAGTAACCCGGCAAATAGCGCAGACACCGCCACAGGACCGGTGTGATAAGACGCCGGTAGCCAGAAGAACAATGGGAATGCAGCAGCTTTAATACCGAATGCCACCAGGAACATCACCGCAATGACATCGACCAGGCCTGGGTTTTCAGCTTCGCCGAACTTCACTGCGATATCTGCCATATTCAGCGAGCCGACCACGCCGTAGGTCAGGCCTATGGCACTTAAGAAGATTGCCGACGACAGCAGGTTCAGCGTTACGTACTTGACCGCCCCTTCCATCTGCGCACGTTCGCCGCCGAGGATCAACAAAGCGAATGAGGCAATCAGCATGACCTCAAACCAAACGTAGAGGTTAAATAAATCCCCGGTTAGGAACGAGCCGGCAACCCCTGCCAACAGCAAATGCATAAGCGGGTAATAGCCAAACTTTTCGTGCGCCGGCGAGGCCGAGGCCAATGAGTACACCGCAATGGCCAGCGCCATCATGCCGGTGAGCAATACCATGATGGCACTGAGCATGTCGCCCACCAGGGTGATCCCATAGGGGGCGTCCCAGTTACCCATGAACATGACCACATGGCCTTGCTGATAGACACTCACCAGCAACCAGATGCTGGCTGCGAGCAGGGCGCTGCTACCTAAAATAGACAGAATTCGTTGCGCCAGGTTGCTGCGCCAGAACATGACGCACAGGGTACCGGTGAGCAACGGAATGACGATGGGTAAAGCTACTTCTAGACTCACGTATCGGTATCCTTCATCTGATCAAGGTTGTCCGTGTGCAAAATATTGTAAGCGCGGTGAATCAACACCACGGCAAAAGCCAGTACGCCGAACGCGATCACGATGGCGGTCAGGATTAATGCTTGGGGTAAAGGGTCGGCAATAACTCCGTCAGGTATGGTTGCACCTTCGGCTATCAATGGCGGCGCTCCCGCTGTGACCCCGGCAGAGGTGAAGATTAACAGGTTGGCTGCGTTGGAGAGCAACATCAAACCGATCACCAGTTTGACGATACTGCGTCGCAACATCATGTAGATCGCCGCGGCATATAACAGGCCAACGGCAATGGCCAGTAAGGGTTCCATTCTCTCTCCTTGGTCTAATGCTCTTCTGTTTCAGTCAGTGCGATAAGCATCAGCATGACTGAACCAAAGACAGTGAAATAAACGCCAATATCGAAAATTAGTGGGGTATTCATTTTCAGATAACCGCCACCTGGCATTGGGATGTCCCACCATTGCGCGGTAAGCAAAGGCTCACCCACAATCAAAGCAGGAAAGATTGAAATCATGCCGAAAAATAAGCCGACGCCAATCAGGTTGCGTGGGTCAACACGCATCAAATCGCGGGTGACCGTGGCGCCAAAGGTAAACAGATACAGCGCAAAGGCCCCTGACGCAACCAGGCCAGCGATAAAGCCGCCACCTGGCTCATCGTGCCCGCGCAGTAATAAGAATACCGAAAAAACGAGCTGCAGCGGCACCAGGTAGCGTGCTGCAACGTGGAGGATGAGCGTACCGGGCTTCATCATGGCTTTGGCTCTCCCTTATGCGGTTCATTGGTATCCGGATTGATGTCCTTGTCAGTGCCCTCTTCGTAGTCACTGTAATCGTGAACGCCATCGTGTTGAGCATTCTTTTTGGTCATGCTCGGGTTTGAGCCGGTGGTTGCGTTGCGCGCTTCGTCTTCGGCATCGGCAGAGCGCTCTAAGTCTTCATCGTCGAGCGCCTCCTGCTCAATCTCATCCGCAGGCACAATGTTTTGCTCTTCGAGCATGCGCTGGTGAATTTCTTCCAGCGAATGCACGATGTCTTTTTCAGGAATATGCTTCGGTGGCAAAATCAGCGTACCTGCATGGTGATTCGAGCCAGGGGCTGTTTTCGGATTGAATTTGATCATCGCGTACACACCCATCGCAGCCAGTGCGAGGACGAAAATCTCACCGAGCGTATCTAGCGCGCGATAGTCCACCAGAATCACGTTAACAATATTTCGGCCCTGGGCCAGTGGCACAGAATTCGCAATCATGTAGTCGGAAATCGGTTCAAACATTTGCACGTCAATGGTGACCATGATCAGCAAGGTCATCAAGGCACCGGTCAGTAAGGCGACAAAGGCGTCACTGGCGCGATCCAGCGGTGACGAGATATTCGAAAATGAGGGTAAGCGGAAGAGTACCAATACCAGCAGAATAACGGTCAGAGTCTCCACCAGAATCTGGGTGATACCCAGGTCAGGGGCGGAGAACAGAATGAAGATCATGGCGACAAAGAAGCCAACTGAGCCCATGTATGCAACCGCACCCATGCGTGAACTGGTCAGCACAGCAGCTGCAGCGCCCGCAACGAGCATGAGCACCGCAAAGACTTCATAGAAGGTGACATCGAGATCGAAGTTCCAGTGCAGCTGGTAGCGGGTCAACAGGGTGTAGCCGGTAATGACCACGAAGCTGAGAATAATGACCCGCAGGTAATTACGCATAGAACCGTTTTGCAACAGGCGGGTTTGCCACTCTGCGGTCCACACCAGGCCGTCCATAAACTTAAAGTAACCAAGCTCAGGGCCGCGATTGATGATTGGATCCAATTTGCGTAGCTGCAGATACACCTTGTCCCAGTTCTTAAACAAAATGAAACCAAGGACGATACTTGCAATAGATATCAGTAGCGCAGCATTGATGCCATGCCATAGCGAAAGGTAACCCTCGATTTCGCCGCCGGCCACTGCATAAGTGGCAGGCAGGGTAAAGAAGGTGCCGACTAAGCCTGGAACCAGGCCTGCTAATAGCGAGAGAACCACCAGTACCACTGGTCCGGCTAACATGCCGGCAGGTGCTTCATGAATCTGGTCGGCGTCTTTGCCGGCTTTGAATTCGCCGAAGAATGGACGAATCGCCACCAGCGCGGCAACGCAGACAATAAAAATCGACGACAAGATCACCATCGCCAGAATGACCATACTGAACATGTCGTCCAGCAGTGATTCAAGCAGTAGCTCTTTGGCCACAAAACCAAACAATGGCGGTAACCCGGCGAGTGACAGGGCAGCAACCATGGTACATACGGCGGTGACCGGCAGTTTTTTGCGTAACCCCCCAAGGTCCCGCACATCACGGCTACCAGCCTCATGGTCAACCGCACCTGCGAGCATAAACAATGCGCCTTTGTACAAGGAGTGCGCCACCAAATAAGCGGCAAATCCAATCATCGCAAGTTCGGTACCAATGCCCAGCAATAACACCAGGGTACCCAGGGCCATTAACGTCGAATAGGCCAGTAGTTTTTTCAAATCGGTGTTGCGTAGCGCAAGGAAAGCACCGGTCAGCATGGTGAAGGCACCGACACTGGTGAGTACGGTGATCCACAACTCTGTACCACCAAGCTCAGGCTGCAGGCGAGCCAGCAGGTAAATACCCGCTTTCACCATGGTCGCAGAATGCAGGTAAGCACTCACCGGCGTTGGCGCCGCCATGGCGTTCGGTAACCAGAAATGGAACGGGAACTGCGCTGACTTGGTAAAGGCACCAAGCAGCAGGCAGACCATCATGCCGGTGTACCAGGGATGTTCGGTAAGCACGTCTGAGCTGTTAAATATTTCTTGTAGTGAGTAACTGCCACCTGCGCTCGCCAGCATAATTAAGCCGGCCATTAGGGCAAGGCCACCACCAACGGTGACAATCAGGCCTTGCAGTGCGGCTTTACGAGCATCTGCACTTTGGTGATTAAAACCAATCAGCATGTAGGAGGTAATACTGGTGAGTTCCCAAAATACGAATAAGGTAATCAGGTTATCAGCGAGTACTAGCCCTAGCATCGAGCCCATAAAGGACAGCAGTATGACTAAAAAGCGATTGAGGTTCTCGTGGCCCTTCAGGTACGCACCTGCATACAGCACGATAAAGGTACCGACACCACAGATAAGCAGGGCGAACAGCAGCGACAGGCCATCGAGGACCATATCAAAAGAGACGCCCAGTCCGGGGATCCAGTCGTAATGGTGAACGATGACTTCACCGCTAGCGACCGCCGGAATATAGCTGGCAAACCATACTGTCAATGCAGCTGGGATGATGGCTAAGATGGTGCTGGTGCGGCTGTCGAGACTTTTGTACAGCCACGGCGTTAAAGCGGCGGCGAGGAAAATAACCAGTACGGCTAGTTGCATTGTCGGTCCTGTTAAAGCGCTATGTCGATTGGAATCCTGAGCTTCAGTCACTTACACCTATTAACTTACCACAGAAAAAAATTCCGGGTAAAGGGAAACCGGAGGCGTCCATCGCGGACGCTAAGCAATCAAACGTGTATAATAAGCTAAGTTTTTAAATCTTATTAGTATATTCAGGAAGATAAATGATGATTGGCTGGATAATTGCTGCAGGCTTCGTGTTGGTTGTGCTCTATTTCATGTTGTTTGGCTCCAACGCCATCGCCGTGATACGGGTTAATGATAAACAGATAAAAGTCACCAAAGGCTCTTTTAACCCTGCGTTCCTGCGTGAGGCAGAGCGGGTGTTACAAGGCTCGAAAGGCAAAGTCAAAGTAGAGCCTGAACATAACTATATGGTGCTTAAATTTAAAGGTAACTTTAGCGAACAACAGCGCCAGGCCATGACCAATATTTTTCCCCAGGAAAACTACCGGTCGGCTTGCTCAGCATTTAAGACTTTTCGTTAAACGCTGTTGGTTGACCTTCGCTCTGATACACGGACATGGCGTCCATCACCTTTGGTAAGTAGAGCCGAGTCTCCTCATACGGCAGGGACGCAAGCAGCTGTTCATAGACTTGCTCGGGTTGCAATTCGTTTATCTTCTGTATGGCGGGACGGATCTGGCGTCTGCCTTGCGGATGAAAAACTGAAGCGACATTTCCAGCGCCTGTATTGTAAGCAGCGACCATACACAGCAAACGGCTCTGGCTATTTTCGATACCCGCCAAATATTGGTTACTTAAAATTGAGAGATAGCTGGCACCAAAAATGATATTTGGCTCCGCCTGGAGTAATAATTCTGAACTTGGGGGCTGATCGATTTGATACATCATTCGGTTCACGTCAAGACCGGCGGAATTCGGCACGATCTGCATCAAACCAAATGCCGGAATGTGCGACTGCGCTAACGGATTAAAAGAAGACTCAACCTGCATAATTGCCAGCAATAATGCGGGCTCCAGGTCATAGTCCTGCGCCGCCTGTGTGACTGATTCCATATAGGGTTGCGCCCGACGCTGAAACACACCTTGCTGGTCAAGTTGTAACGTAATTCTTGAGATCCGTTTCTGGGTTGGGTCGGCGCTATCAGCTGTGGACATATCAGCTTCTATAGTAGATTCGGAAAGTTCTGCGGACCCTATCAGGGCGTCACTATCGGCACCGCTAAAGGTGTCCAGTAACGAGCGTTGATCATCTTGCTGCGCCACCTGCAATACAGGATCGTCTGCCGCAGCCTGGGCTACAGTTAAACTGCGCAATTGCTCGAGTACGCTGTTGATGTCAATTTCCTGAGTATTATCCGGGTCTGCTCTGTCAATACTGATAGAGGAGTTGGCGTAATCAATCACCACGCGGCTTTGCAGATCTTCCGAATAGCGCACTACGGTACTTTGGTCGGAGAGCTCACTGGCGCTGCCCCAGTGGGCTTGCACCTCCACCAAAAATGCCTGATAGCGTGCATGGTGGGCAGCCTGGAAATCCTCGTATCGAGCATCCCGGGCTGCGCGCCACTCTTCAAACGATTGTTGGCTGACTACTGCAGGCGTATACAATACACCTGCAGTGATCAGCGCGAGCAAAGCCGCGCGGTGTATCATGGGGTTAAATCCTCTCGTAACGCATCAAGTTCCTGGTTTGCTTCTTCCATCAGGAATCGCTGATAAAGCGCCGGGTCGTCGGTCATCTCTGATTCTTCGAGCAAACGCTCGAGATTCGTCTGATAACCTTCCTCGTTTAGTCCAACTAACACGTAAACGCCGCCAGCCGGCGTCGCAACGGTTTGATAGATACGAGTGCTCTGTAGCTGCATCGAGGTTACACTGCGCTGAATCCGTTCAGCATTTGCAATAGAGATGCTTTGACCGTCGATAGTCTGCTCCTCTATGGCCAGTTGCATGCGAGAACTAATGAAAGAGCTAAAGCTATTGGCAATCTGCGAGCGAGCGTCCATTGCCGCGGCATCGGTCATCATGCTCATTCCCGCCCCCATTCGCGGAGAATGGCCTACGCCTTGCAAGACCAAACCTTCCACTGGCGCACTGCAAACCCATTGAGGGGCTTCTTGTGCTGGACTGTCAGGAAAGAAGCATTGGTCATAACTGAGCTTAGTGTCAGGAGCGCTCTGGCAGGCAATCAACGCCGCAGCAAAAGGTAAGGTTAACCATAACTTATTAAATTTCATAAACTCACCATAAACTTGGTTGGCAGCTGCCAAGGATGCTCATATACCCATCCGGGCAATTTCCTTGACGAATACGTGCAACATCGCCGGCTTGAATGCGGTCAGCTTGATCATTATCACGAATGATAATGTAAGACCCTGTACGGTCGACCTGTGAGCTCACTACACCAGATGCAATAAGGGTTTCTTCCATATATTCCTGTTGCGTCAATGCATCAGTGCGCAGTTCGCGACGGAAAATTTCTACGTCACGGCCTTCCTGTGCGCCGCGCGAGCTGTCTGCGGTGATGCGGAATAGTGCAAGCTTGCCACCATTTGCATTACGGCGTTCAGTCACGTAGAAGCTTGGAGCCATAGCATTGGCAATGGCTGTTTGCTCTTGAGCTAATGCATCCTCTACCGCGCTGGACAGTAGACCGGTTGCTCTACCATCGCTCACAGGGCAGTTGCGGTCGGTGTTGTCCTCTCGAACAGAAGCACTGCCTTGTAGGTCAAAGGTGTCAATCGGTATCATATCTGGTAACTCGTAAGCACGTACCTGAACCTGAACGGAACCACTATAGCGACAGTAGGCCGGAGTAGTTTGACGCTTACCTTTGCGGTCTGTATAGGTATTGCGGGCGGTATGTGAACCTCCCCAACCTGCGTTTGTTACCCGGCTAAATAGCACGATATTTGCGGCCTGTGGACCGTCGGTGCGGAACTGTCCAGACTGTTCGGCTGCAATCAGTTCGGCAGCCATGCTTTCAGCTCGCTCGCGTTCAAGGACTCGGGTACCTGAACGAATGAGAGCTTGTTCGAGGTTTGAATACAACTGGCGTGACACGTATTCACCCGCACTGTGGTCATATTCTGGAGGTAAAATGACGACGCGTTGCTCGGCTCTCATTTCTTCAGGCGTCGGTGCATATGCTGCCAACGGCAAATTAACGCTTTGCGCATCTAGCAGGTCGACGCCGGTTGACTTACAAGCGCTAAGAGCGAATATCGCAGAGGCTCCTAACAGAGATAGTTTCGCTATGTGCTGCATGAGTTTGTCCTTTTTTTATTTTATTTAAATATTGATCCCGAGCGACTTCCAAAGCCCTGAATCGAGTAATGCACGACTGGCTCGTGTGACCACATTTTGATCTGCCGATTGGGCGCTTACAACGGAGGAAGCTCGGCTTTGCAGATTGTGATTAACAATTTGTCGATTTCTCTCACGCACAGTGGTTTCCAGATTTAACGTACTGGTAAATTCTGAAAACATATGTTGACGCGTAAAACTGGGTGTATATTCGATAGTTATGTCACAAGACTGATGGCACTCATGGATACCCTGGCGAGAGAGCTCTTGGCGGATAGCGCGATTAAATTCAGGTAGCGGGCCTTTGATTTCAATACTGAGTGACTGGTTGCGCAGTGCCTCTTGCAGTGCGCGTTCAATGTTTGGGCCTGGAGGTGTTCCGTCCAGCGCTTGTAAGCTAAGCGACATACTGCGGGTGGTTACTGCTAGTGCGAGCGCTGCATTTAGTTCTAACCAATGAGCAAGGCTGGTGACATCACCTTGCTGCATAAGTGGAACCAGGTAATCTAGGTCGTCTGCGATTTGCTGTCGCCAAATTTCGGCGAGGCGTAAACGATCAAGTGCCAGTAAAACACGGGTAATCCGGCCGTGTTCCATGACCCGAAGTGTTTGAAACTGGCTGAGTTGAACTTCTGCTACGTTACTTTGCACCTGACGACGCACGTGGTCGCTACTGTAGTGGGTCGTTTCCTGACTAAGCCTTTGCAGAGAGGACGAGAGCTGAGTGCTGAGCTTCCCGGCGATGCTGTTCAGTGCATTCTGTTGTGCCTGCTCTAGACTGAATCCTTCACCGATACCATAGAGAGTCTCGTCAGAGTCCTGGGGGGGGTGTTGCCACCATGCGGAGTCAGATGCATAACTACTGCTGACAGTGAATAAAAACCCTATAATGAGCAGCCTGCCAAGGTTTGCAAGTAATGTCATAAAGCTCATCCACAGTTACTCAAAATAGGCTCGAAATTCATAGGTGGTCAGCATCATGTCGGCAGCGGTCTCCAGGGATATTCGGCCAAAGCTGTAGCTGTTTGGGGTGGCCTGCAAGCGAAGTTCAGTAAGATGTTGACTGAGCGCTTCTTCTTCGCCCAGTAAATATGAGCGGTTCAAGTCATCCAGCAGTTGAGGGTTAGTGTTTGCTTCGGAACTTCTATGCTCTGCACCATAGCTAACATGAGCGGGGAAGAGATTCATAAACAAACCCAAACGGCCGAGCTGGTGTCGCTCAAGATAAAATCTCAGGTTGCTATTGTCGGTGATAAAATCACCAACCTGCGGATGGAGCTGAGCAAAAGGGACATCATTCAGGCGTTGATCGCTGAGGATAATGTTCGGTTGAAAACCAGGGAGCTTTGAAAGAATCTGGAAACCTTCAATACGGTCTTCGTCAACCGCGAGGGTAAGCAGGAACTTGTTGGAGTGATAATAGCGATAATCTAAGGCTGGCTCTGTGGTAGACGCTTTAATGAGCTGAGCAGCACCAAAGATAGACTCTAAATAGGTAAGGTTAGCGCCGACCCTCACATGTTCAAGCTGCTTGTATTCCAGATGATGAGTGAAGTGAGTGACGAAGTTGCTATACACACTCTCCATTAGCATTCGTGCCCCATTCCATTGGGCGAGAGTGACTACAATGAGAGTAATAAATACCAAAACGGATTTAAACGCGCCACGACGACCAACCGCTTCATCGGCCACTAATTTTTTCATCAAACCTACAACATCCCTGTATCAAATTTAACGCAAGTATAAAAAGTTTAAATTTTTTGTAAATATTACAAATGTATAGTTTGGAAACTTTTCTGGTTAGAACAGGCTATTGCGCATGCGTTCTGCGTAATCGTCGGTCATGCCTGCAATATAGTCGCACAAAACACGGTCGGCGCCGGCCTGGCCCTGCTCGTCCATGGCTTCTTGCCAGCGGCTACGGGTATTGCGTGGTAGCAGGCGAGTGGGTTCGGTATGAAAAGCGCTGAACAGTTCGAGCAGCATATTCTGGCTGCGATAACGCAGTTGTTGAATGGCGGGCTGATTGATCACGTACTCAAACACCACCGACTTTAAGCCATCCAGTAAGCGCCGCTCGCCGTCAGGAAGTGCGGCATTAAAACGAAGCTGGGGTTCACTGGCTGCTGGTAGCGACTCATCGATACGTACTGCTGTCACGAACACGTTAACCAATGCGCCAATCGCGTTTTTGCGTTGATGATGACTGGCTGAGAACAGTTCAGCTTCGAGCCGCTGCATCAGGCTCGCTAACGGGTCCTCTAGGCTACCAATCAGTGCAGCCATATGCTGGCGCCATTCCTCAATCGTCAGCGTGCCAGTCACCACGGCGTCTTCTAAATCATGCACCCCATAGGCAATATCGTCTGCCAGTTCCATCAGTGAAGCGTCAAATGACTTATGCAAGGAGCGCTGCCATGGGCTCTCGGTCAATGTGTCTACTTGCTGAAACGCAATGCGGTCGGCATCACTAAGGGGGGCCAGAATCCAGTCAAGAATGTCAGCGTCAGCCGCAAATATCGCTTTGGCGGGCTTCCATTGACCGAGCGAGCCTGGATGGTTTGGGTCCTGAGGTGTTGGCAGATGCGGCATCAACACCGGGTACTTCAGTAAGCCCAGCAAGGTGCGGCGGGTTAGGTCCATGCCATGGTGCTGATGATACGCTTCAAGGCGGCCGACGATGCGCAGGGTCTGCCCATTGCCTTCAAAACCACCGGATTGCAGCATCTTGTAATTCAATGCCGTTTCTCCACCATGACCAAACGGCGGGTGACCGATGTCGTGGGCCAGGCATAGAGCCTCCATCAGGTTTTCATCCGGCAGCAAGGCACGTTCAAACTCACCTCCGCTATGGGCCAGATGATTTATCAGCGAGGCGCCAATTTGCGCAGCTTCCAGCGAGTGCGTGAGCCGGGTGCGGTAAAAGTCATTTTCGCCGACGTTCATAATCTGGGTCTTTGACTGCAGTCGGCGGAACGCTGCGGAGTGTAATACACGGGCACGATCCCGCTGCCACGCAGTACGCAGGTCACCGGGGCGTTGTTGGTTGGGGCCGGAACGGCGCTCTTGCCATACAGTCATACTTAAGGCGGCGGGTGAATTCGACATCAACAACTCCGGAATACAAATAATTGGCTCTAAACTACCCGCTTACGGGGCCCTTGAACAGCCACCAGAGGCGATAGTTTTGATTGATTTTTTAGTGACGCTGCGTATATGGTAAACATCATCATAACAAAAATAATGGATGCCTTTATGTTACGCCGATATTTGCTAGAAATCTGCTGGGCGATGATTTTCATTCTCGCGATGCTGGCGTGGATGCTGTTTGAGCGGATGGTCGGACTGCATTCTGTTCACGTCGGCGTGCATCCGCTGTATACCAATTTCTTTGCCATCATTGCGATTCTCATTTATGTGCTGGCATTGCGTCACAAGCGAGACCGCTTTTATTCCGGGCAAATGACCTGGCGTCAGGGTTTCAACTGCGGGTTGGTGATGACCCTGATTATCGCTGTGCTGACCCCACTCACCCAGTGGATTGTACATACCCTGGTGTCGCCGCATTTCTTCGTCAATGCCGCGACCCATGCGGTGGAAACCGGAGTCATGGACGCCGCCGAAGCGGGCGCTTATTTTAACCTTACCTCGTATATTATTCAGGCGTTTTTTGGTGCCCTCATTATGGGGGTCGTGACCTCGGCCGTGGTCGCATACTTCGTTCGCACGCTAAATAAATAAAGTACCTGAACGGCATGGGCTGCAACCCTATGCCTTAGGTGTCTTCACCTAAATAGCGTTCCACCAGGTTGCTCCAGCTCGGGCTTGAGCGAACATCCAATATTGCCCTGTTCATCGCTTCCAGCATGTCGCTGCCTTCGACTAAGGTAAATGCATAATTTTGCGCATTGAACGTATTCGGCAACAATATAATATCGCTGTCAAAGCGCTAGTAGATGTCACGCACATACCGCCCCTGGGCCTGTAACGTTGAAACCACCGATTCGCCGAGCAGTTCTAACAAGGCATCATGAACCCCCGCTCCGAGTCCATCAGCGCTGCCACAGACATAGATATATCCTCCCTGCAGTAGGTACGCTGTTAGCTGTGTTGCTTCACTGCGCAACACGTCCTGGACGTACCTCAACGGCGCCTTTTGTGCGGCTTGCGACCAAACCCGATCACATCGACTGAGCACACCAAGCTCAAGGTAGTGCATCAGTTCAGCCTCGCAAGGTCGGTCATAGACAGGGTCACGTTCTCCAAATATGAGCCAGTTTGTGCTCAGTGGTTGCTGCTGACGAGCCTGCAGGCCTGCGCGTACCCCAGCAAGACCACTGCCGGCGCCGATGAGCAGGAGGGGGCAGTGGGCCGGAATGAGCGACCAGTCAAAGCCCCGCCGCAGGCTGACTTTTATCTGGCTCCCTGCATCTACACGCTCACTCAGGTAGTGTGAGGCGTAGCCTGGTGTGCGGTCATCGCGATAATGTTGGCGCACGATCAGCTCAATTTGCGCGGGGCCGTATTGGGCAGGCGCATTTGCCAGGCTGTAGCTGCGTCGCTCACCGTTCGTCAGATGAATATCAATCAGGTCACCGGGCTGCGGGTGCTGGGTTGTCCCGGAGTCGTTGACTGCCTCTAATTGCAACCAAAATAACCTGGCGTTTTGACTGCCAGGGTTAAGTAAACGGCGGTCAGTAAGTCGGTAGCGAAATGACTTTGGCGCCAGGGCCAGCTGACAATCAAAGCTCGCCTCCAAAATACCTTGCCAGTGGCGCAGGGCGCCAGAGTCGAGTCGATCAACCTCGATACAATCCGCCAGTGGTTCGCCAGCCAGGCGTAACAATTGTTGATGTAACCAATGGCCAAATGCACAGAAATCCGGATAAGCCCGATCGCCTAGTGCCAACACCGCGAACTGCATGGAACCGGTTTTAAAATGATTATCGGCGACGGCTGATAAGGCGCGACAGAATGCTTTCGCTGTGTCAGGCGCCTGCCCTTGACCATAGGTGCTGGCATGCAAAAAGACCTGCTGATACTGGGCCAAATCTTCTGGTGCCAACTGACTCAAGCAGCGCAGGTCAATCCTGCTTGCAGGATTCCCGGGGGGTGCAACCAGCTGGCGCGCATACTCTGTGGCGAGCTCCCGGGCCTGACCGCTTTGGCTGGCATAGGCAATCAATACGCGAGCGGTGTCGGTTGCGCTGGCCGCTGGGGCTGCAGGCTGGTGCTTGGGCAACTTGTCCCGTTGCCAAAAGTAATAGGCACTGACTGCCCATAGGGCAGTCAAGGTGGTGGCAGCAGTAAGTTCCATCATTTACTCCGGCAAAACCTCCAGGGTTACAACGTAACTACCACTGCGCTTGGTTGCCGGTGGCTGTGCTTGTTCGTCCTCGTAACGTGCCTCCAGCCAGTACATGCCCGGTTCAGCAAAAGGAATCTGCAACTCGCCGTTGCTATTGCTGGTAATAGTCAGGTCTTGTTGTTGGTTGCGGTAGCGCATGCCGTCTTTAATCAAGGTGACATTGGTATGTGCAGCAGGCTCACCATCGATAAGGAGTTGAAAGTATGCAGTTTCGCCGCTGAATAAGTCGTTAGGGTGGGTGACATAGCGCATCTCTAATCCGCGACCGGTGGGTTCAATGACATCGAAACGAGGGGCACCATGGGTGATAAAGGTCTCGATACGCCGAGAGACCTGACTGATTTGCACGTTGTCTGCATGCTCTGGGATAGCATCCATGAGGGCATCGTCATCAAACCCTTGACCGCGGCCTGGGAATCCGCCGCGGGTACCGTCTGCCTCAACCCAACGTGCGTTGAGACCAGCGCTTGCAGATACCACCCGATACGTACCTGGTGTGGTTAACGGTAAATCAGCCAAGGTACGAAACCGACCACTATGCACATTCTCTAAATCGATGGGCTGACCCGCATGGTCATAAGCCAGCAGAGACTGTGCATTAAAGGGCCGGTAATCGGCGACAAAAATATCATTAGAAATAGCCGCCTCGAGACTCACCATAGGCTCGTCACCGGCAACCACAGTGACCTGAGGTAAGATCCAGGCACGGTGGGCGTGGGCAGGCGTACTACTCAGACTTGCGAATACAACCGCGGAAAGGAGGGCTGCAGTGGTCATTTTTGTTGCTTTCATCGTGAATCCTTACATGGGTGTTTAGATGGTTTAAAGGCTAAGGGTCACACGCCCTAGTTCGTGTTCGCCCTGTAGGGTTGAATGGTTAATTTTGAATGCACCTTGGGTATTGACTGAGAACTTAAGCTGCAAATGCTCACGGCCACCTACTTCACGGGCCGCTTCGATATGAACAATATAATCGCCTGGTTCCAGCTGGTCTAAGATGTGCTGGGGCATGTCAATGTGGTGGGTGCCCACTGGACGGGTGGCGCCACTGACGCCATCTACCGGCAAGGTCAAGGAACGCCCGCTGCGACGCCACCATTGACGAAGATCCGGCAGCCACTTGCTGCCTTCATCCCGCGCCATGGCGACGTCATACCACACCGCGATATCAGCGATGCGCTGTTGGCTTGCGTCACTCAGCCATACCGCTATATAAGGCCGGTGGTATTCAGCGACTTGCAAACGGGGGATCTCGATACTGATCGCCGGGGCAGTGGAGGCTGAGACGGGTACACTGAGACCAATCAAACTGGCAAAAATGAAAGCACCACGCAGCGTTGAAAGGGCTGTTAAGTTATCGCTGAGCATTGAAATAAACTCCGTTAGTTATGAATACAAAGTGGCTATCAGGCGGTTAATTGGCATGCAACAGCATGATCAATACCGGAATTAACAGGCCAAGGGTGGTTAATGCCCAGGTCAGCGGGCGTTGTCGTTGCTGGCGGATCAATAGCCATAACCCGGTGAGTGCGAACACCACGCAGCTCAGGGCTATGGCGTCCATGAATAGCGACCAGGCAAGACCGGTATGACGGCCTTTATGTAAGTCATTCAGGTAGGCAATAAACCCGCGGTCAGTTCGCTCGTAAAGCAGCTCAGCTGCGTCTGCATCTATCACCAGCCAAGCGTCTCCGCCTGCGCGCGGCAAACTCATATAGATATCTATGTCAGTGACCTGGGCCTGGCGAATGTGCCGGCTCAATCGCTCTCCGCTACTGGTATGGATAAATTGACTGACTACGTTCGGCAGTTCAGCGCGCTCTTTAGCGTTGTCAAAGTCACCTGCCAGGTATTCGTTTAGCGCGTCCGCCACTTCGCTTGGTAAGGGTGCTTCTACGGTGACCGTGCGTATATGACCTTCAAGCAGACCGGCATGATTTAACGTAATGCCCGTTATTGCAAAAAGCAGCAGCCCAGCAAGACAAACTGCAGAACTTACCCAATGCCATTGGCGTACAGAACCCACCTTAAAACTCCTAAATGAAAATAGTTCTCAAAAACATATTGCGATCTTAATGAGAAGCGTTATCATTCGCAACAAGTTTTTTCAGTTTCTTTTTGAAGCATTTATCACCAAGTAGGAGTTCTCATGTTTAAGTTCCGCCCTTCGGCTCTTAGTGTCAGTATCGCGCTCGTTTTTAGCACCTCTCTGACCGCTCACGCTGTCTCACCGTTTAGCGAAGAAGAATTGGCACGTATGGAAGTGATGGTGGTGACGGCGTCCGGCTTTCAGCAAAAATTAACTGATGCGCCTGCCAGTGTGTCGGTGATTACCCGGGATGAATTACAGAATCGCCCCTATGCAGGGTTAGCCGATGCACTGCGTGACCTTGAAGGTATTGATGTCGGAGCTGGACAAGACAAGAATGGCAATATCAGTATTACCATGCGTGGTTTACCCGCAGACTACACATTGATTCTGATCAATGGACGCCGGCAAAGTGACATCGGTAATATCGGTCCGAATAATTTCGGTAACAGTCAGTTTATGTACATGCCGCCTATAGAAGCCATTGAGCGCATTGAAGTTGTCCGTGGCCCAATGTCGACACTGTATGGGGCTGATGCCATTGGCGGGGTGGTCAATATTATTACCCGGACCAACATGGAAACCTGGCATGGCAGTGTGACCACAAGTGCCACCATGCAAACTGATTCCCAGTACGGCGATGACAGTAATCTGGAAGTGTACTTAACCGGTCCACTTATCACTGACCGCTTGTCGATGAGTGTATATGGCAGTCTGTTCACCCGGGGTGATAGTGAGCCGAGCTTTGCCGACGAGTTGCCTTTACCTGATGGCAGTACCTGGAATGATAGTGGTAGTTTTGGGGATCGTAAGATTGTAGCGGCGAAAAACTACACCACCGGGGTTAACTTACAGTATACCCCACACCATCAGCATGACCTCAGTGTGTCCTTTGACATCGCTCAGCAGCGCTACGACAACCGTGATGGCCAGGTGGGTACCCTTGATGCTGCCGACAGCCTTTGGCGTGCCACCAATGGTCAGGTTCAACCGCGTGTCGGTTACACACCCATGCAGCGGGTTGAGCGTGAGCAGTTGGTCCTTGCTCATACTGGCCGTTGGGACTTTGGCACCACCACCACACAAATAACCCACAGCCGCAGCAGTAACCTTGGTCGTTCGCTGCCACTGACCTTGGCAGAACGCACCCGGGTGCAGGCCATTTGGGATCTGGCAGTGGCTGAGCAAGGCAATGCGCGGCCAGAGTTGACCAGCGCCATTCGTGCCCAACTGGAGTCTGAATTTCTACCGCGTCAACTGCGCACCCTGGATATTGAAAACCTGATTATTGATAGCAAACTGGAACATAATATTGGCAATCACTTCTTTGTTGTCGGCGCGCAGTACTTTGATGCGGATATGGAAGACGGTGTGTTTGGCATGTATGGCGAGGGGTATAACGAGGGCGTCGTGCAACGGCATCAGCAATGGGCAGTGTTTGGTGAAGATAACTGGGACTTAACCCCTGATCTAACCTTTACCTACGGCCTGCGTTATGACGACCACCAGGTGTTTGGCAATCAGGTGAGCCCGCGTGTGTACCTGACCCAGCGTGCTGGCGCAGACTGGACCTTTAAAGGCGGTGTCAGTACCGGTTATAAAACACCGCAGCCTAACCAATTATTCCCGGGCATTGTCGGTTTTGGTGGTCAGGGCGTGTCTCCGATGGTGGGCTCCCCGGATTTACAGCCAGAAACCAGTGTTAACTATGAAGTTGCGACCTACTACGACAATGGCTTCAATTTTAACGCCAATGCCACCGTCTTTTATAATCAGTTTGACGACAAAATTATCCGTCAGGACGACTTGCCAAATTGTGCAATAGCCTTAGCCGGTGAGCGTTGTGTCGACATTGGAGAAGGCTGGGCTGAGCTTGGCTATCAGCGGTTTGCGCAAAGCCAGAATGTCGATGAGGCGATTACCCGTGGGCTTGAGCTGGCCGGGCGCTATCAATTTACTGAACTCTGGTCATTACGCGCTAACTACACCTATACCGACAGCGAAGTGAAAAGTGGCGCAGACGCTGGTTTACCGCTGGTAAATACCCCGCAGCACATGTTCAACGCAAACTTGCGCTGGCAGGCCAGTGATAAGCTGAGTTTCGCATTGCTGAGCGAGGTGCGTGGCAAGCGTTTTCGGGGTACCGCCAATGTGAGCGGGCCACAAGGACCTGAAGTGCAGGAACTCTATTACAAGCCGTACGAGTTGTTTCACCTTAGCGCCCAGTATCGGGTGAATGAGCAGCTGCGGCTAAACGCAAGAATCAATAATCTGCTGGATGACGATTTGTCGAGCCGCACCTGCCTGTTAGCCGATAATGAGCAGGAATATAGCTGTGCGCCTGACTACAATACCACCCAGCGAGCGCGCAGTTTTTGGGTGTCGCTCAACTATCAGTTTTAAGCACCCGGGCTGAGGCCAAGTGTAAACGTGCATTAAAGGATGAAGAGAGCGGCATGGATGCCTTTTACTCGCTAAAAATTGCAGGTAGACTGAATCACTATTCGTTCTATATACCTATGATCGCCGGCCTACTGAGCCGCCGACACCTGCTAGCGAAATATACCTCATGATGGCGCAATTAAGTCGTATTATTCTGATCCATACCCATTTGCCTGGGGTGGTTGAACTGGATCTCACCGGGCACGCGAATATCTGTGGCACCAATGCTTCGGGTAAAACCACGTTACAGCGCCTGGTGCCTGTGTTCTATGGTGAGCAACCGAACAAAGTGGTACCAAAAACCCGCGACCGCTTTGATGTCTTCTACCTACCTTTTCAAAACTCCTATCTGATTTACGAGTACGAGGTGGGCGGCCAACCCAAACAAGTGGTGTTAACCAAGCGAGCTGATGGCGTTGATTACCGCTTCGTGGATGCTGCTTATCATAGCGAGCACTACCTGGATGAGTCGCTGGACGGGGTGCAGGGGGTCAGTTATCAGCAGTGGGCACAACGGCTGCGTGACCTTGGCGTCAGTAGTAGCCACAAAATTAGTGCCACCAGTGAGTACCGCGCGATTATTCAAAACGATTTAAGTGCGATGCGCAGCAACCGCAAAGACAACCTTAAGTTACGTCAGCTTGCGGGCCGCTACGCGCTCGTGGGTGGTCACCAGCGCCTGCGCCATATCGAGAAACTGGTTAGCGCGGTACATGCCAAAGAAGGCAAAATGGACACGTTGAAAAGTATGCTGGCCACCATACTGGAAGAGGACGGTTACCAGCGCCCTGAGCTCAGTTTTAAACCGGCAAAAATCAGGGCCTGGATCAAAGAGATGCGCCAGTTTATGCGGATGGACGATTTGCAGCAGCAGTTTGAGAAAATTGGCCAGCGCATGGCCGATACGGCCGGCTCGCAAACCCTGTTATGGCAACTCAAACCGCTTATTGACGAAGACAAGCAGACTTTAAAAATTCAGCTCGCCGACAAGGAAGCAGAGTTAAGTGAGCTGCGTCAGCAAAGGGAGGCGTTGGAGCAGGACTATGAACGGCAGCATCGTGAACTGGTCGACGCAAAAAGTGAAACTCAAAGCACTCATCAACAGTTAGAGAGAAACTTAAAAGCTGCGGAGCAAAAGCGGGCGCAGTACGTGGACAGCGGCATTGAAGAGGTAGAGCAGAACCTGAAATCCTTGCATTTATGGCAACAGGAAGCAGAAGAAAAGCAGCAACACCTGGCGCTGATGATGGAAAAAAATGAAGACATCGCGCAAAAAATCGAGCAACGTAAAAACCAGTTGGCAGAGAACCTGGACCGGTTACAACGCAAAAATCAAAAAGCTGCAGACAGTCTGCGACACACGCAGAATCAATTACGCGAACAGCAGGCAGACACTCTCGCTCGCCTGCAGCAGGAGCTCGGGCAGGCGCAACAGCAACAGCAGGAAGCCTTGCACCAACGCTTACAGACCTTGCATAGCGAGCGCGCTACTTTGCAGGCGCAGTTGGATATTGCGCCCTTGTCTGCGGCAGAGCGCGAGGCCATGCAACTGGCTGACGCACGTATTGATGACGCTCAGTTGCAGCTTGCAACCCACAGCGATATGTTGCGCAAAGTTGAGCGTACTGCCGCACAGGCCAAAGAGCAGCGCCAACATAGCGACCATCAACTGACCCGCGCACGGCAGCTGGTTCATCAGGCGCAGCAGGATCTACAACAATTGCAGCGACAGCTGGACCCGGTGCAGGGCAGTTTGCGTCATTTTCTGCGGCAGCACCAGCCAGGCTGGGAGCAGAGCCTGGGTAAAGTGGTCGCCGAATCTCTGCTTGAACGCACCGATCTGGCACCTTCATTAAGCGAGCAAACGACGACGTTATTTGGGGTCACTCTGGATCTCAGCGCGATTGAGCAGCCCGGGTATGCGGCTGACGAAGTCGAGGTACAAACCCGACTGGAGCAGGCGCGGCACACACATCAGCGGCTGATTGATGAGCAGGAGCAGGCTGAAAAGCAACTTAATCAAACGCATCAGGCGGCTCAGGATGCCGCAGACCAGGTGCGCCAGGTTACCCAGCAGGTGCGACGTACGCAGCAGGACCTGGATTACGCGCGGGAAGCAAAGCGGCGTTTGCATAGTGAACATGAAAGCCTGATTAAGCAGCGTCAGCAAGCGCATCGCCAACGCATTGAGGATATCAAGAATGACGAGCGCGTGCAGCGTGACGGCTATGATCAGGCAGTACAAAGGCTGCGCCATGATTATAAAGCGCTGGAGCTTGAGCATCGAGCAGACTTTCAGGAGCAACTGGACAGCATTGATGAGGATCTGGCGCTGTATCAACAGCAGGTGGACGAACTGCGCGAGACCAATAAACAACAGGTCCGTGAATTAGAGAAACAGGTTAATCAGGAGCTTGCAGCCGCAGGTGTTGATAGCCAACGACTGCAGACTCTGAAGTCCGACATCGTTGAACTTCGCGAGCGGATTAGCACAGTCAAAGAACGCCAGCATGAACTCGCAGGGTATCAAGAGTTTATGCGCAGTACCTGGAACCAACAGCGGCCCCAGTGGCTAACTGAAGAGCAGCAAGCCCGTGCCACACTGGAGAACCTAACCCAGCAACTGGCTGAACTAAAAGCGCGCACGCACGCTCAGCGCGAGACTTACCGCAGCGCCGAAAAGGATCTCAAGGGGCAGTTAACCTATCGGCAAAAGCTTTGCAGCGAACTTGAGACGCAATTACAGCGGTTTGTGAGTTTAATGCAGCAGGAAGACTTTGCGGCTGATGTGAAAGTAGAAGCGGTGGCGACGGATTTTGGTGATGTAGCAGAGCGCATTGAGCGACTATGCGAAACGCTGAACCAATATCAGGATTTCGCCCGCCAGTTGCGCGACCAATGTGACAACTTCAGTGCCCTGCTGCGCCGTGATGCGAGTGCTGATTTTGAGCAAATGATCGACCGTGAATTTGCAACACTCGCCGACAGTGCCGGTATTATTGCGCGAGCTAAAGTGCTCGGTGAACTGCTTAACATTCTCAATGATCAGCAGCTGCAAATCGTTGAGCAAGGCCGCAATATCGGTGGTGGCCTGCAAAGCTTCTTTAAAGTGTTTGATGACGTGAACCGCAAAGTCGGCCAGTACAGCCGTCGCCTGACCGAAGTGGTGGGTGATGATTTAGCGCTGGAAGGTATCAACCGTTCGGAGGTGAAAATATCGTCCACGGTTGACGAGCTTGGTTTCTGGCAACCTCTTAAAGAGCTGAGCCAGCTATACCAGCGCTGGAGCGAATCCGGTGAACTGCTGCCGTCTGACGCCTATCTGGATCGGCTGGCCGATGTGGCCGATTTATTGCGCGCAGATCAGGAATACAGCTTTGAATCCCTGTTAAAGCTCGAACTGTATTTAAATGAACGCGGGTCAGAGCTGATTATTCGCAACGACCGGCAGCTGCTTGAATCATCCAGCCACGGCATGGCCTACCTGATTTTGTGTAAGTTCCTACTGGCTTTCACTCGCTTGCTGCGTGGCGACAGCGAGGTGGTTCTGCACTGGCCTATCGATGAGATTGGTACGCTGGCCTACCACAACGTCGAGCGTCTATTTACAGCCTGTGACAGCAACCATATTCAGGTGGTCGGCGCATTTCCGAACCCGGAATCTGACGTGCTGTTGCTGTTTAAGCATCGCTACCTGATTGAGGCACATAAAGACTTACCCGGCAAAGGTCAGTTAAAACGTATTCAGCCGCGAGTATCCGCACTGAGCGCAAAACTCGCCGAGAAGTTAACCGATACTGCCATTGAGGAAAGCGTATGAGCGTGCATGGCCCCCTGATTGAAGTACTGTTAAGCGGTGCATTCGTCTGTGCAATTAGCGATCCGGAAAATTATCGGCGGTTGCAGGACGAGCAGATGGTGAGTGCGGCGGACGAGTACCTGAAACCCCTGAATCGGCGAGTGGCGCAGAGTCAGGACGGGCAGGTGTTCTTTCTCAGTTACCTGCATTTTGATGAACAAGCGCGCGAGTCGTTAAAGCAGCAACTGGGTCACACGGTGCAATCACTATTACCTCTTTTAGAGTGGATGCAGCTGGTGCAGGAAACCCTTGGTCGTGATGGCGCGATTAGCGCAGGCGATGCGATTAAGTTGCAGGAATATGTGCTGAAGACAGAAGACAACCCCAGCCTGCGCCAGCGCCTGCAGTTGCTCGCAAATGATCGCTTTTTTAATTCCCAGGCGGACTCGGTGGATGCGCAGGCTAAACAGATCTTCAAGCGCTTACGTGAGCACGGCTATTTGCGTCAGCCCCATAATGAACGCCAGTACTTCGAAGTCACCGGCAAAGTTGATTACCTGATCGAAGTGGTACGCTTTGTGCGCGACGAAGAGAATTTGCCAGTCAGTGAGGATGCCGTACAGGAGACCTTGATCTAATGTCCGATACTCACCCCGTCAACGAAGCAGGCAAAGCACTGCAACCGCAGCACCTGACACACTCATTGTTGGTGACGGGAACCGAGCGCCTGAGCTTGCTTGGTAAGCATGCCGATGTCCTGATGCGTACGTATATCTGCGGTGAGCTGGATGAGAGTCAGGTATCTGAACGCGGGTTAAAGAAGCTGGTCAATGCCCATATACTTTACCAGCCTGATGAGACCCGTGGCTTTATCCTGCGCCCGCAATGTAGTGACCTGATTGCCAGTATGGTGGCTGACGAACATCGCCGGCATATTAACGCTGATGTTGCAGATAAGCTGGAAACGATGCGCATGCGGGTGCAAAACTACCGCGATGCTCAGCGCTGTGGCGATACTATCAAGGCGGAATCAGAGCTGCAGCACCTGACCAACCAGGTGCATGATCTGGCCGGACAGTTCGGCGAAGCTATTGATAGCTTGTGGCACCGGCTTAATTCCAACTTTGGTTTTGTCAGTAGTCTGGCAGATAAAATTCGTGAGAATGACCGTGCGCAAAAGCAAATAAAGCGCCTGCTGGATGGCCTCAACCTGATTGATTTTGCAGAATTAATTGAGCTTGGTGAGGGTAACGTACACTTACGCAAACTCTTGGTCAGCCAATTGCAGCGTCAGCTGAGTGGGCATCACACCAGCCTACTCGAAGTGCAGGTTCGCCTGGCCCAACTGATGCTGCGTTTTCGCGAGCAGCAGGCGCGCAGTGTGCTGATTGCAAATATGGCCGGCTTTTTGCGAGAGCACCCGGGCTTTGTTGTGGGCAGCTATACCGATCGCAGCACAGTGCCGGACCTGTTTAATCAGGCGAAGCCAATCGTACCGGCTGCTGCGCTAAGCCTGGACAGCCACAGTGCCCAGCAGTGTGCGGCAGAGATCGCCAGAAGCCTGCCGATGCCCGAGCGGCAGCAGGACAGCGCAGACGGCGAACGTGCGCAGGTGGCATCAGGGGCAGACAGCAGTGAGGTTGAAGCGCGCCAGCAAGCGCTGAAAACCGATGTCGAAACCTTTATGCTGGAGGTGGTCGACACAGGTCGTGCGAGTTCCGCCCTCGATTACCTTGAAGCAAAAGGATTCCCATGGGACGCAGAGGTGTGGCTATTTCAGGTTCTCAGTGAGTATCAGGGGTTGCAGCACGAGCAGCGGGCGCTATTTCGCTTACAGCGCAGCGAAGCGGCAGCGAGTCGTTATAATGATTTGTATATTATCTCTGATCTTGAACTGAGCTTTGTCCAGGCCGCCTGAAGGTACAACGGATGAACGATTTATCCCCTGCTCAGCTTAACTAAATAACCTTCAATGGCGGTGTTGGCGAGCTGGTCGGTGCGATTTGCTGGACAGATACATCCAACGCCAGTTCTAGCATGCTGGTAAAGGCCTTTTCTCGTTCTTCCGTACTGGCTTTGGCACCGGTTTCCAGGCAATCGGACACGGTGAGCAGGCAGGCTGCCTGCTTATGTAGACGCTTAGCAATGTGAAACAGGGCGAAAGCCTCCATGTCCACAGCGACACAACCATAATCGCGATAAATTTGGCGAAAGTCGTTGAAGTCGTGGCGATAAAAGACATCGGTGGTATGTACCCGGGCGATTTGTAACTGGGCAAGGCCCTTGTGCTCGGCGGTAGCAAGAATATCCCGGTTGAGTGCTTCACTGGGGTATTCAATGCATTGCTTCTGCCCCGAATAAATCGACGCGAAGGAGGATTCTGTCCACGCACTATTGGCAAGGACCAAATCAAACAGCGCTAATGTTCGGGTATACGCACCGCAGCTACCCACCCTAATGATACGCTCAACTGCGAACTCTGAGAACAACTCGTGAGCGTAAATGCCAATACTTGGCATGCCCATGCCGCTGCCCATGACACTCACGGGCTTACCTTGATAAAGGCCGGTGAAGGCGAGCATATTACGAACGTCGTTGACTTGCTTTACTTCGGTTAAAAAGTTTTCGGCAATGAAACGCGCGCGTAACGGATCACCTGGCATCAGCACGGTGGGTGCGAAGTCAGCTGCATTAGCCTTAATATGGGGTGTACTCATCAGGCTTTCCTTATTTAGACGATGGGCTAGGTGGCCACTATGAAATCGGTGAATTCACCTGAGGCCTTGCTTTTATCGACCACAACCTTGTCGACCTGCGCGCGCTCTGGTCCCTGCTGACACCAACTATATAATTGTTCGAGGGCTGCTTCGGGGCCTTCAGCGAGCAACTTTACATCCCCATTTTCCAGGTTGCGTACGGTGCCGGTTAAACCCAGGGCTCGAGCCTTCTCCGCGGCAGATTGACGGTAAAACACACCTTGTACTTTACCGTGAATGACCAGTGTCCAGCGTTGCATCTTTATCTCCTTGGTGCTTTGATGATTATCAAAGATTTTAGCGAATAGGTGACGCAGGTGACAGACAATATTAAAGCAGCTGATTTTCAGCGAAGTTTATCAGACGCGAGGCCTTACCCTGGGCAAGGGATAGCCGCGCAAAAACCCGCAGTAGATGTGCTGGAAACCGCACTGGAAAGTGATCGCGGGCGGATTATTCATTCAGCTGCGGTACGTCGGTTACAGCAAAAAACTCAGGTATTCCCCCTTGAGCGCAATGCCGCGGTGCGCAGTCGATTAACCCATTCATTAGAAGTGCAGCAGGCCGGACGTTTTATTACCCGCACCTTGTTTAAGAAACTTAGCCCTGCGCAGCTAAAGGGCAGTGGGCTGGCAGGGTATGAGCGAGCCGTGGAGTCTTTGGTGGAAATGGGGTGCCTGATGCACGATATTGGCAACCCACCGTTCGGTCATTTCGGTGAGGCCGCGATTTCCAAATGGTTTGCCAGCCACGCGGCGGCTTTTCCTGGTTTTCAGCATGAACACCCTCAGCGCCAGGCGTTACTGCATGAATTGGCCCATTTTGAGGGCAATGCTCAGGCAATTCGACTGGTAACCAGCTTGCAGCGGCTCAACCTCACCTACGCGCAAACTGCCTGTATTATGAAGTACACCCGCGCCGCCAGCGAACCGCAGCCAGAGCATGGCAGTGATTTTGCTTACCTGATGAAAAAGCCGGGCTTTTACGAGTCTGAACGCCCGTATATTGAAAGTTTGCAGAAGACCCTGAATATTGCGCCCGGTTGCCGCTACCCTTTTACGTACCTGATGGAAGCCGCTGATGATATCTCCTATTGCCTGGCTGATATCGAAGATGGAGTGGACAAAGGGTTGCTCAGTATCGAGCATTTACAAGCATTACTGGATGCGGAATTCGCCCGTCAGTACCCCACTGCACCTGAAGGTAAGTACTTTAAACGGGGTAGCTTTAAACAGGTGACCGCTTATGCCCGGGATCGCCATGACAAAGAGCCGATTAATAAAGCCCATGAGTTTTTTGTATCATTAAGGGTGCAACTGGTACATCCGTTGGTGGAGCACGCTGCAGAAGCCTTTGTGGAGAACCTCGATGAGATTGCAGCAGGACGCTTCAATCGTGCCTTATTGGAAGACGATTCTGCCTTCCACGCCGTTATCAGCACCTTGAAAAGGGTTGCTCAGCAGCATATTTTTGCGGTCCCTGAGGTGGAAACGCTGGAGTTGCAGGGGTATCGGATTATTACCGGTTTACTCGATGCATACGCCCCGTTGCTGCAACTCTCTTATGCCCAGTTCACCGCGCTGGTGGAGGGGGACGGACGCGCAATGTTACTGGAGAGCCGGCTATTTAATCGCCTGCCGAACAAGCATGTGGCTGCGTACCGTAAGCTTGCCGGGCGTCATCACAATGACCCGCAGCTGTGGGAACAATATGCCCGGTGCCGGTTGATACAAGACATGGTCAGCGGCATGACGGACCAATTTGCACTGGATGAGTACCAAACCCTGCAAGCCAGAATTTAGCGCCAATTAGCCGCTGATGAATGGCTTTAAAAAGTTGCCAAACCAGCCATCGATGTCGGCTAAGCGGTTGACCAGACGATGGTCATCGTCCACCAGGTGGAGGGTGCAGTGCTGCTCGTGGGCAAAGCGAATACTGTGCTCCACCGGAATGATGTCGTCGTTCCAGCCATGCACAATCGTTAGGTTTTCGATGCGTTCCTTGGGGGCTGTGTGCTCATAGCCCGGCATAAAGATCGCCGGTGCTAGCACGAAGACGGCACGCACCGGGGACGTTTTTGCTGCCTGCAGGGTTACGTAACCCCCCATGCTTGAGCCCACCAAAATGACTTTATCCAGGTCACGACCCTGCAGATGCTGCTGAAGGCGAGCCGCGCGCACATCCGGCTCCATCGTATCGGTGTAATCCACACTCTCCACGCTGCAGCCGAGAGCTTGCGCGGTTGCCGCCAGCCGCTTGATCTTGGTTCCCCATGGGCCACTTTCTTTGCCGTGGGAAAAAATAACCTGGTACATAGATTAGCCCGCTACGCTCTCTTTGATTTGAAACTTCGCCACGCTATTTTGCAATGAATGGGCTAATGCCTCAAGACTTGCCGATGCTTCACTCACCTCGCGCGCGCCGTGTGAAGATGCTGAGGCGGTTTGCATAATGCGGCTAAAGTTCTGATTGATTTCATTGGCAACCGCCGACTGTTCTTCAGCAGCAGTCGCAATTTGAGCGTTCATATCGTTAAGGCGGGTGACCGACTGATTAATCGTCTGTAACGATTCACCGGTACGACGAGCCTGCTCAACACTGGTTGTGGCCTGCTGATTGCCGCGCTTCATGACTTCAACAGCCTGCCCAGCACCTGCCTGCACCCGCTCAATAATGGCATCTATCTGACGTGTTGAATCCTGGGTGCGGGTGGCAAGATTGCGCACTTCGTCCGCCACCACCGCAAAGCCACGGCCATGCTCGCCGGCTCGCGCCGCTTCAATGGCAGCATTGAGCGCCAGCAGGTTGGTTTGCTCAGCAATACTTTGAATCACTTCGAGAACGGTACCAATTTCGCCTGCGTCATTAGACAGCTGGCCAATCACATCTGCAGCAGAGGCGACTTCGTCAGCGAGAGAATTGATTGCCAGCTGATTGGCATTCACTTCGCGCTCACCCTGCTCAAATTCGCGCTCAGCAATACTTGCGACATCGGCGGCTTGCACGGTATGGCTAGCGACTTCCTGCACGGTCATCGACATTTGTTCAATCGCAGCTGCACCCTGGTCTGTCTCTGATTCCTGCTGTGCGATCAAGGATTCGTTACGTTGCGCCGTTTGTGCCAGTTGCATGGCTGCCGTGGCCACCTGATTGGAGGCGTCGGCGGTATCGTTAATCATCGTGCGCAGGTCTTTGGCTAAGCTTCCCACGGCGGCCATAATACTACGCTTGTGCTTAGTATTGACCTCCACCGAAAGATCGCCCCGGGCTATTTTGCCAATCAGGCGAAGTGCGTCTTCAGGTTCACCGCCAATCGTCTTGACCATTCGTTGCACGGTGGTATAGGCAATCAGGCCGCCAATAATCAAAGCTAGCAGCGTAATACCCAGCATGCCAATGGCGAATCCATTGGTGTCTTCGATCACGCCACCTACTTGTTCGGCAATGCTGGTTTCCTGATAATCAATCAGCGCATTGATCGCACCCAGCCAGTCACTATATGCCGGCGAGACCTCGGTGAGTAACATGGCCCGGGCGGCGTTATGCTGCTGGCTGTCGATCAGCCCTTGCAGTCGCTCCGTGCGCGCCAGGGTGACTTGTTCAATACGCTCAATGTTGGTAATTAGTCGACTTTCTTCATTGCTTGGGGGGCGCTGCGCATAGAGATTATTCAGTGCTCGTTCAGCAACAGCATAGAACTCTGCAAGTTCATCAATGGTTTGGTAGTGCACTCGGGCGTTGCTGCGGTCCTGCTCAAGTACCGCATCACGGATAGCGATGGCCCGATCGTGGACGCTACCACGAAAGTTAATTGCCTGGCGCTGCTCCACACTATCTTGCTGGTTCACCTCGGTGAGCGCTCGGTCGACCTGAGTGACCTGGAATACGCCATAAATGGTCAGTCCAAGCATCAGAATAAGGATCAGGCCGAAGCCAAGGTAGAGCCGGGTAGCGATTCGCATAAAAAGCCTTAATAGTCCAAAAGGGTTATATTTATTGATAGACGGTCAATTTACGTGATATTTACATAAAAGGTTCACTAAATTAGAAAGATTTTGCTGGGATGGCGTTATTGTGATCATTCAAACGATTTGTAGGATGGTTCAGCCGGGTTTCTCGGCGTATACTGGATGACGTTTTTAATCAAATAGGTAGTTATCATGTTGCAAATCTTTCGAGCTAAACTTCTGCTTGTCATCGCCGCTTGTCTGGTGCTTGTCGCGTGTTCTGGCGCCACTAGCGAGCCAACCCTCGATCTCTCCAACGAAAATGCGTTTGAAACTTCCATTCAGCAAGTGATGGAGTCTTTGGAGGGCGAGCAGCAAGCTGACTTTTCCGATGCGCTAGCGATGATTATGTTTGACGAGCTTGCGAATGGCACCGCTGCGGGTCTCAGCGAAGAAGAAATTGAGCGGTCCATTTATCAACGTTTGCACGGTAAAACAGCGGATGAAGTGATTGAAGATATGGAAGATAATCTCTAGGCGATTCATCATAGTGTGAGCAGTATTCAGTGATCAGCTTGCGGATATAACCTCAGTTACATCCGCAAGTTGTCGCTTAACGCTTGAATCAGCCAATTGCCAGGGCATCAATATTCTTGCTTGCTGCCTGAATAGACTCTTCTCGCTGGCTGTCACTAATATTGACACCTTCCGCACGAACAATAGTGACGTCACTAATACCTACAAAGCCCAGCATGGTTTTGAGATAGCTTTCCTGGTGATCCAGTGCCGCCATTTCACCTTCTGAATAAAAACCACCGCGAGCTGAACCAAGGTACGCCTTTTTGTCTGTGAGCAGACCCTCAGGACCAGTTTCCGTGTAACGGAATGTACGACCCGCCTGAGCGACGCGGTCGAACCATGCCTTCAATTGGCTTGGAATGGTGAAATTATACATCGGCGCACCGATCACTAGAATATCCGCAGCAAACACTTCTTCAAGTAAGGTCTCGGTCATCGCCAGCTCTTCCACTTGACGCGCACTGCGTGACGCTTCGTCGGTGCTGGCGGCCATCAGAATTTCAGCATCAAGGTGACTGACAGGGGTACTTGCCACATCACGGCGAACCACTTCAGCGCCAGGGTAGTCAGCTTTTAAACGCTCAACTAATTTCGCGGTTAGTTGTGTAGATACCGAGTTCTCGCCAAACAAACCTGCATTCACGTGTAATATTTTCATGTTTACCTCACTTATTTCGACTGTTGCGGTTAGGCCGACTCAAGCGGCTAACGATTTTGATGGAGTGAGATTAACATGTTCCAAATAAATGACTAGACGGCTATAACAGAATACACTGTTCCATATATGAGCTAATTGAGGTGGTGTATGCAGGATTTAACGAATCTGGCACTATTTGCCCATGTGGTGGAGCACGGTAGTTTTAGTCAGGCAGCACGGGCGTTGGGGATGCCAAAAAGTACCCTGAGTCGCAGGATTAGCGATCTTGAACATGCGCAAGGGGTCAGATTACTCAATCGCACCACCCGCAAGCTGAGTGTGACCGATGTTGGGCGCGCCTTCTTGGTCCATTGCCAAACCCTGGTTGCGGCGGCGGAGGCAGCGGATCAGGTCACTCAGTTTGTGCAGGAGAAGCCACGCGGGCGGGTGCGTATCAGTTCACCGCATATCTTGAGTCAAAGTTTGTTAATGAAGATTCTACCGCGCTTTATGCAGGACTACCCAGACGTGGTGATAGATTTGGTGGTGACCAACTCGCCGGTAAGTCTGATTAACGATCAAATTGATATTGCGCTACGAGTTCGGTCCACAATCGAAGATTCTTCTTTAATTGCGCGCCAGCTTGCGCCTTCACCCTTAGCTTTATTTGCGGCCCCGCAGTTTATCGCGCAGCGTGGAGAGCCTGCTCACCCTACCGATTTGGTCAACTGGCCGTCACTGTCCATGCACTATACCCATGGCCGCTATCAGTATGGCTTTACCTCGTGCCACGGTGAAACCGTGAACCTGAGTTACCAACCGCGCCTGATTACCGATGATCTCTGGGTCTTACGTGAAGCCGCCAGCCAGGGGCAGGGGATGGCCGCGATTCCAGTCTACTTATGCCGTGATTTTGTGGAGCAGGGTTTGCTTGCGCCGGTATTACCAACCTGGCGTCTGCCGGTGGGGAATATGCACCTGGTGTATCCGCATCGTCGAGGGTTATTGCCGGCAGTGCGGGTGCTGATTGACTTCCTGGTGGAGCATATGCCAGTCGCAGCGCGCGAAGCTGGGATCGGCGAACTCTCCGACGCCTGGGGTGAGAATTAGAGCGCTACACCGCTTCAGCACTGTCGAAAGTCTGGAAAACTGATATGCTTACAAGCATTGATTAACGGTAGATTGAGGAAGTTTTATGCCGAGTTTTGATATTGTGTCTGAGATTGATCAGGTGGAATTACGCAACGCAGTAGACAACGCTGCACGGGAGCTGACCACAAGGTTTGATTTTCGTGGCATTGAAGCGTCTATTGAGTTGAAAGAACTCACCGTGACGCTGACCACAGAGTCAGATTTTCAGCTGAGTCAGCTACTTGAGATATTACGTAACAACTGTACCCGCCGCGGGATTTCCATGGCAGGCGTTGAGATGGAAGATGAACCCGTGCACAGTGGTAAAATGTACAGCTACCACGTGAATTTCAAGCAAGGGATAGAGCAACCTCTTGCCAAGCAAATCATTAAAAAGCTGAAAGACGCTAAAATTAAGGTTCAGGCTTCGATTCAGGGCGAAAAAGTGCGGGTCACCGGGAAAAAACGGGACGACCTGCAAGATGCTATCGCGCTACTCAAAAGCAGTGATATTGAGCTGCCTTTGCAGTATGAGAACTTTCGCGATTAGTCGTGTAGCTAAATGCCTTGCTGATCTGACTGACCACGGCTGGATGATAAGAAAGGCCCACCGGGGATAACCGGGTGGGCCTTTTCGTTTTATCGTTGAAACCTTATTGGCAATGGCTATGGCTGTGGCAATTAGCGCAGGTTACGCGCATGAAAGCGCAGATGTTCTTCGATAAAAGTGGCGATAAAGTAGTAGCTATGATCATAGCCTTGCTGATAACGAATTTGCGCACCATTACCGCTGATTTTATTGGCATTAATCAGTGCCTCAGTGCCCAGCTGCTGCTCAAGAAAGTTATCTGCGGTGCCCTGATCCACCAGAATCGGCGGCGTTTCATCACGTTCCTGTAAAAGCAGGCTGGCGTCATACGCACGCCATAATGCCTTGTCTTCTCCCAGGTAATTGGCAAATGCTTTATGCCCCCAGGGGCAATCCGTGGGGTGACAAATCGGCGAAAATGCGGAAATCGAACTAAACAAGCTCTCGCGCAGGCCAATCACCAAAGCGCCGTGTCCGCCCATGGAGTGACCACTAATGGCACGGTCCTGATTCACCGGCAAATTCGCTTCCACCAAGCGCGGCAGTTCTTTGGCGATATAATCATACATCTGGTAGTGCTTTTTCCACGGATCCTGGGTCGCATTGACGTAAAACCCTGCACCAAGACCCAGATCATAGGCACCTTCAGGGTCGTCGGCTACGCCTTCACCGCGCGGACTGGTATCGGGCACAATCAGCGCCAGACCAAGTTCCGCAGCCACGCGCTGGGCACCGGCTTTACTGGAAAAATTTTCATCATTACAGGTAAGCCCGGATAGCCAGTACACCGCAGGTACCGCACCTTGCTGCGCCTGCGGCGGCAGGTACACTGAGAATTGCATCTCGCAGTTAAGTACCTCTGAGCTATGTTTAAAGCGGATTTGCTGGCCCCCAAAGGCCAGCTGCTCGCTCACTTTTTGCAATGCTTCGGTCATACTGCAGCTCCTTGTTTAGCGGTCATCACACACTTTTATGTATCGAAGTGTTTATTTATCGAAATGAACAACGGAACGAATAGACTTACCTTCATGCATTAAATCAAACGCATCGTTGATTTGCTCAAGTCCCATAGTATGGGTGATAAAGGTGCTGAGTTTAAACTCACCATCTAGATAGCGCTGCACGTAATCTGGTAATTCTGTCCGCCCTTTCACTCCGCCAAAGGCGCTACCCCGCCACACACGACCGGTTACCAGTTGAAACGGGCGGGTAGAAATTTCTTCACCAGCACCCGCGACACCAATAATCACCGATTCGCCCCAGCCCTTGTGGCAGCTTTCTAGCGCCGAGCGCATCACTTTAACGTTGCCGATACACTCAAACGAATAATCAACCCCACCGTCGGTGAGCTCAACGATGACTTCTTGAATCGGCTGGTCATAATCGTTTGGATTGATAAAGTCCGTTGCACCTAACTGGCGGGCAATGGTTTCTTTATCATTGTTCACGTCAATGGCAATGATCCGAGCGGCGTTGGCCTGAGCTGCACCAATGATCACCGACAGGCCAATGCCGCCAAGGCCAAACACCGCAACGGTGTCGCCTTGCTGTACTTTGGCCGTGTTATGCACCGCACCCATCCCCGTGGTAACACCACAACCGAGCAGGCAAATTTCTTCCAACGGCGCGTCTTTGCTTACTTTCGCCAGTGCGATCTCAGGCACGACGGTGTGTTCGGCAAAGGTACTGGTACCCATGTAGTGGAAAATCGTCTCGCCGTCTTTAGAAAAGCGGCTGGTGCCGTCTGGCATCAGGCCCTGACCCTGAGTACTGCGAATTGCCTGACACAAATTCGTTTTACCCGATGTACAGAACTTACACTCACCACATTCTGGGGTGTATAGAGGAATCACATGGTCACCCACTTCCACTGAGGTAACGCCCTCTCCGATAGCTTCCACGATACCTGCACCTTCATGGCCAAGAATCGCCGGGAACAGACCTTCAGGATCTGAACCTGATAGCGTGTATGCGTCAGTGTGGCATACGCCGGTGGCGACAATACGAACCAACACTTCACCTTTTTTCGGTAACTCGAGATCAACTTCTTCAATTTTCAGTGGTTCGCCTGGGCCCCAGGCGACTGCGGCGCGTGTCTTCATGGTTTTCATGTGCTGTCCTTTTTTCGATGTGTTAGCCGCGCTGTACGCTGTATGGACACAATCTACGCAGCTACGTCTGACAAGTGTAGTCGTATTCTAATTATTCATTGATAAGAGATAATCAGGGTAAAATGCAAATCACCTTTGTATATATGCAATAATCATAGGTCTTGATCAGTGATGGGGTGACATTCAATGAAACAGTGGCAAGGAATCAGCGAATTCGTCGCCGTGGCTGAGTATACCAGCTTCACCGCAGCTGCCGAGTGGCTGGGTATGTCAGTGGCCCAGGTGAGTCGAAATGTCAGTGAGTTGGAGCGTCGTTTGCAGGTGCGCTTGTTTTATCGCTCCACCCGCCAGGTGCGCTTAACCGAAGAGGGGCAGCTTTACCTGCAGCATTGTCAGCATCTGGTGCAGGGGCTCGACGACGCCAATCGGGCGATGGGCAATTTGCAGCAAAGCCCGCAGGGCAGATTGCGCATGACCGCACCAGTTTTTTACGGTGAAACGATGGTGGCACCGCTACTAAACGATTTCTTATCGCAGCATCCTGACATCGAGTTGGATTTAGAGCTTACCAATAAGCGCGTAGATTTAATCGAAGGTCGCTTCGATCTAGCCATTCGCCTCGGGCATTTGGACGATTCGAGCATGGTTGCCAGACGCCTGGGTTACCGGCATCACTATATCGTTGGAAGTGCGGGGTATTTTGCCCGCCATGGCAGGCCCGTTTCACCCGCATGTCTGCAGGATCATAAGTTACTCTCCGGTACCGCAGACAACTGGCGTTTAACTGCCCCGCAGCGAACACCGCGGGCAACAGCGACGGAAGCCATTTCGATCAAGCCACAGAGCCGCTGGCGCTGTAATAGTGGCGTTGCCTTACTGGATGCTGCGCGCAAGGGGCTAGGCCTGGCCCAATTGCCCGATTATTACGTTGCCGATGATCTTGCGCAAGGGCGCTTAATGTCGGTGCTAAGCGACTACAGCGCCACAGATGATGGCATTTGGGCGCTGTATCCACAAAATCGCCACTTGTCACCCAAGGTGCGGCTGGTGGTAGATTTTCTGGCGACGAAGCTGTCAGGTCCACGTCGCCAGTGTGGGTTACAAACTAAAGCTGACCGGTAAGTTTTCCACCTGGCAGCCATGTGCATGAGCTAGTTTACGGGTATCCTCAGTTGGCTTCAGGCGAGTCTTTTCATAACTTTTTTGAAAGCGTTCAGCGCCCCCTGCGCACCAGGCGTCTAGCCCTTCGACGAAATAAATACCCGAGCTTAGCTCATTGCGATAGAACGGCGCTCGCTCACGGGGTGTGTCGCTAAACTCCAGTTTATCCAGACCATCATCACTAAGAACGCCGCGACTCCCGCTTAGTGCGTAGGTGATTGTGGCATCCACGGCACGTGTCCAGAACGACCGTCGTTGCATATCCCGGGCAAAGAACACGCCGTGGCGACCAATGATTTCAAATGCACCACTTTGCGTATGTATGATCAGCGCTGTGGTTTCATCTACCCCGGTAGCCTGGGCCGTATTGGTATCTGCACCTAGCGCAATAATACGAGCCTGACGCTGGCGCTCAGAAAAGTGCGTGTCAACCAACCCGAAAGGATACACACCAAGCCCTCCCGCGCTTTGGTATGTGAGCGAGTGGGGGCGTAGCTCCTTACCGCAGTTATTGAGCATGCCACAGTCCCGGTCAGGCGGTGGCACGTCTTGAGCGCGCTGGCCGATGGCCATATGACTTGCACCATTGCTGATCATGGCTGCTGACGGCTGCACCGCACTGCCCGCACTAGTGCCACCCACAGCCAGCGTTCCTGCTTGCAAGCGTTGCTGAATCTGGGTTAACCATGCAGCGGGCTCGCCTTGCTCGGTGATGAAGGCTTGCCGGGTCAGGCTTTGATCCCCACCGTTGATAAAAATGCCATCTGCCTGTGCAATGAGCGCTTCAATGGACTGTGGGTTTTGGCATGTGTCTATTTGCGTCTGCCAGAACTCCGGGTAGACACGTTGGCGGTCAAAAGCGCGACTGACCTTAGCCTGAAAATTCGCCAACTGATCACATGAACCGGCTTGCATCGCGTGATGCATAGGGGCGTCCACCGGCAACCATTGAGCCTTGGCGCCGGCCTCGGCAAATGCACCCTGGTAAAAATTAATCGCTTCATAGCTGTCACGGGCGGATGCGGTGACAACCAGAATAAGGGGTGGCTCCTGCGAGTTGGTGTCTGGTTCTTCTCGTTGGCTTCTCGCCTGCTGTGCCATCTGCACAAAGCTGGTCATGATGTCGTTGCCATAAGGCACCGCGGCCTGGGCAAAATTGACAACTTCCGTAGCGTCCTGGGGCAGCTCAAGGTAGTCCGTTAACAAGTACCAGTTGCGGTCACTGAGGTAATCGTCCGGGTCCTCTCTCAGTTCATGAAAAAGCGTACTGAAGCGGCGCCCGGAGATGACTCTTTTACCCTCATTTTCTGCAACAATAGCGGCTAAATGCTTCATTATCGCGTCAATATCGCGATCAAATTCATACATTTCTAAAGCTTGAGGTAGCGTGTTCATGCGCTCCTCACTGAGGTAGAGATAATTGCCTTGGCGCATATCAGCGTCGAGCCACGCATCGGTTTTGCAATGGCGCAATGACATGGATGAGCATAGATTTATCGAGCCCCCCGCCAGCATCAGGTTATAAGCGGTTGGCTCAGCAGGTTCGGCCTGAGCTGGATGGCAGGCGAGAAGCCCAAGAAAAGGTAATAACGTTAAGCATGCATAGCGATTTTTCATAACAACCTTCACGGTCAATGATTGACAGTTAAAAATTCAGATGGTAAATGTTAAAAGAAGGTTGGGCATGAACGCCATTTCACCGTGCGAACCTCGCAAGTAAACCACGGGTGAAATGACATGCCTTTTATAAAAACGCTTTGCCTGGTGCATTGCAAGTGATTTTCTTCAGTTAACAAAAGACTGGTGCAAGTAACATGCTGAAAAAAGCCGTTGGGCTCTCCCAATATCATTACAGCAGCTTCTACCTCTCCGAATGGTGGAACGAGTAGCCAACCTGACACATCTTTGATGAGTCGTGGTTGCTACTTGTTTGCCATGCCTGCGTTCGTATTACTCTAATGACCACTCTCTAGAGCGCGGGTCAGCCAACAATACTCATAACCTGTTTGCATCTGCCAGCTGTGGATTAACCTCAGCCTGTTGTTGCACCCGGACCGGCAGCTCCGCGATCGCCTCAGTACGACATTTCTGAACTTCAGTAACGTTGTTGCGCCTGTCGTCATGTCCGTTTACCCACCCCTGGATCCAACCGGACCTGCGCTGGCGCACAGCTTTTATAAAAAAAGTGATTTTAATCACAAGGGGAACCACTATGCGTATGCTCAATTTTTTGTTGCCAGTTATCGGGTTTTCACTCGCGCCGTTGTCTCTTGCCATGGCTCAGAGCGACGACACCACCAACGACGAAAACGAAGCAGTAGAACGAATTCAAGTGACTGGCTCACAAATCCGCGGCGTTGATCTGGAAGGTGCGCAACCTTTAATTTCTATTGGCGCCGAAGAAATTCGCAACTCGTCAGCCACCGATGTCAGTGAACTACTCAAATACGTTGCCCAGACTCGCGGCGGTGAGGGCAGCTTCTCCACCTTTGCCAGCGGTGCCTTGCAAGGCGATTCACCCGTGGGTCAGGCCGCTGCATCACTTCGCGGGATGGGGGCTTCTTCAACACTGACCCTCATCAATGGCCGCCGGATGAGCGCGAGTTCATTTGCCAATAACTTTGAAAATTTCGTCGATGTAAACTCGATCCCGCTTTCAGCCATTGAACGTATTGATATTCTGGCTACCGGCGCGTCAGCCACCTACGGTGCCGATGCCATTGCCGGGGTGATCAATTATGTGCTGCGCAAAGATTTTGAAGGGGTTGAGGTGAATGCCAGTTATGGTAATTCTGCGGCAAGTTCAGATGACGGTAAAACCAACCTCAACCTGATTGCCGGGCGTAATATCGGCAATGCAAATCTAACCGCTTTTTTTGATTACTACGAACGCAAGCCGTTGTTCGACCGCGACCGAGCGGAGACCGCTGAGTCATTTTTCCCTAGCCAGCAAGGCATCCACCCAAGCTGGAATACCGCATTTTTCGATGATGATGATTATGTAGAGCAAAGCTGCCCAAGCGACCAAAGCATGGTCGGTAGCTTCGGTGAATATTGCAGCTATAACCAGAACGCGTTTCTGCCCACTTATACCGCTTTGGAATCGATGAGTGCGGGGCTGATGTTTAATAAGCCAGTGGGCAATATGAACTGGTTCACCGAGTTTATGTATTCCACCACCGAAGCCACCAGTAATTCAACGGCCGCTCCCTGGAGCAGCTATGCGGTAGACTTTGAACACCCGGATATGCCGGCAGAGCTGCGCGACCGTTTTGTTACCTTATGGGACGACCTGGGAATACCAGCGGAAAGTGAAATATTGGGCTGGGGGCGATTCCCCGATGGCCGTACCCTGACCAATGAAACGGATTCATTACGCTTAGTGAGTGGCTTGGAAGGCGACTGGGGCCACTGGGTATGGGAATCTGCACTGAGTTTTGCACAATCTGAATCAGAGCAGCGCACGGTCGCCGGGGTGTACAACCGTGCACGATTTGAAGCGTCTTTATTTGGTGAATTATGTGCTGACGGCAGCACCGACTGCGCCCCGGACGCAGGCGGGTTGTGGTACAACCCATTTGGTGGACAGGTGAATAACGACCCGGCAGTACTCGGCTTGTTACAGGAAACCTTGCCCCGCAAAGGCACCTCTCGCCTGTATAGTTTTGATTTTCAGACCTCCGGTGATATTACCGAGATGCGCCATGGTGCGTTGGCTGCGGCGCTTGGTGTTGAAGTGCGGCGCGAAGAAGTGAGTGACCGCCCTGATCCGCTGGCGCGGGGAACCTTTGACAACAATTATGAACCTGGCGTGATTGGCTTTGGCTCAACCGGTGCGGACGCCAGCCGCGATCAATGGGCGGTATTCAGCGAGTTTTTTGTACCGGTGACAGAACGCCTGAACCTACAAATTGCTGGTCGCTATGACTATTACGATGACTTCGGTGGCGATTTTAACCCCAAAATCGGGGCGCGCTATGAAGCCACAGATGATTTGATTCTAAGGGCTTCCTGGGCACAATCGTTCCGCGCACCGTCGTTGAGTCAAGTGGGTGCAGAGGTGACCCTAAGTTCATTTAATCTCGAGTGCCGGGACGAGTTCCGTGGCAATTACTGTAGCGATACCCAGGTGGAAACCAATATTCTGAGCAAGGTTTTCGGCAACCCGGATTTAGATGCGGAAGACGCTGAATCATTTAACGCGGGTCTTGCCTGGAGCCCTAGCCGCAACATCACGTTGACCGCGGATTACTGGCACTTTGAACACAACAACATTGTCGGTGTTGATGGTGAGTTCTTCCTGCTACGGACGCTGTCGAACCCTGATCTGCGCAGTTGTGGTGAATTACCCGTTACCGTTCAGCAAGGGGTAGGATTTGAAGAGTGTGAGAACGGCGTGGGTGTATTGGGTAGCCGGTTAGCAGGGGATGTTCACTTGCAGTTAGAGAACCTCGGCACACAGAAAACCCATGGCCTGGATTTCACCTATACCCACCGCTTTGAAACCTCATGGGCGAACTTCACCTGGTTGTTTGACGCCACACACTTGCTCAGTTTTGAGCGACAGTTATCACAGGAAGCCGAACGAGAGCATCTGGCGGGCACTTTCCGTTACCCTGAAACCGTGTTGACTAACACCTTGCGCTGGAGCCGGGACGACTGGTTTGGTAACGTGATGGTGCAATACACGAGTGGTTATGATGATGATATTGAGGCGTTGACTGAAGCCGATCTGGAGCGTTTGCAGATCAGCGCGGATCGCCAGGTACCCAGCTGGACCAAAGTTAATGCCACGGTCGGTTATGACATTAGTGACAGCTGGACGGTGCGCTTTAACGTCGAAAATCTCTTTGACCGTCGTGCACCGACGGCATATGGCACCAGTGCCAACGTGGACCACTTTAACCATGACACCATGGGGCGGTTTTACCGGGTAAGTATGCGTTACGTGTTTTAACCGGAATTGCCCGCAAGAGGCGATCCCTTTTGCGGGCTTAGGATGTAAATATGCAGTCATCTACACACCGCCAGATGCCAGATACGCTGGTGATACTATTTTTTGTTGCGCTCTTTGCCGCTGCGCTGAGCTATCTGGTACCAGCGGGCCAGTTTGAAACTCAGCAAGTGACGCTAGAAAGTACAAATGGACTGATCGAGCGCGAGCTAATTATTCCTGAGTCCTATACCCGAAGCACCACGCAGAGCAGCTTGCCGCTATTCTCTGCGGAAGGGATGGGGCTTCTCAATGCACCATTTGAGGGGTTGGTGTCGGGCTCGAAATGGGGCGCTGCGGTGGGCGTGGTGGCGTTCATTTTGCTGGTTGGTGGTGCCTTTGGCATTATCATGCAAACGAAGACTATTGAGCACGGTATTCTTGCCTTAGTACGCCGCACTCAGCATTCAGACACCCCTTTTTTAGCGGTTACCTTTCTTGCTTTCTCTTTTGGCGGGGCGGTATTTGGTATGGGGGAGGAGGCCATCGCGTTCTGCCTGGTGCTGTTACCTGTCATGAAGGCCATGGGGTATAACGGTATTGTCACGGTATTTGTGACCTATGTCGCTACCCAGGTAGGCTTTGCAACCTCGTGGATGAACCCGTTCAGTGTGGCGATTGCACAAAGCCTGGCGGAAGTTCCGGTACTCTCTGGTGCTTCTTTTCGGGTGGTCATGTGGGCGGTGTTTAGCAGCGTTGCTTTGCTCTATTTGCTTGCTTATGCACGGCGGATAAAGCAACCGCGCACCATGGCAGCGCAGGCAGTGGGCGACACTGCAGTAGACCCGCTCAGTGACGCGCCTGCACAAGCGCGATTTAATCTCCTCGACTGGACGATTCTGGCAGTATTCTGCGCCGGAATTATCTGGGTGGTATGGGGAGTCACGGTGCATGCATACTATATTCCGCAAATTGCCACACAGTTTATGACCATGGGCATTGTGATCGGCTTACTGGCCATTATTGGACGCCGCTTGCGCGCCAATGAGGTGGCTCATGCTTTCGTCCACGGCGCCCAGCAGCTGTTGCCCGCGGCTTTAATTGTCGGCTTCGCCAAAGGTGTTGTGCTTCTGCTCGGTGGTGACGATCCTACCCAGCCATCTACCTTAAATACCTTGCTGCATGGTGCTGGTGAGGGGCTGTCTGGTCTGCCCGAAGTGGTTGCCGCAAGTATGATGCTGGTGCTACAGGGGGTATTTAATTTTTTCGTAACCTCGGGTTCCGGTCAAGCAGCACTCACCATGCCACTGATGGCACCGCTGGCTGATTTGGTTGGGGTGAGTCGACAGGTTGCGGTACTGGCGTTCCAACTGGGCGATGGCCTGACCAACCTGATTGTACCAACTTCCGCAGCGCTGATAGGGTGTCTTGGCGCCGCCCAGTTAAGTTGGGGCGAATGGTTTCGCTTTATCTGGCGCTTTCAAATTATACTTTTTTTACTTTCAGTCAGTGCAATCATTCTGGCTGTGATCACGGGATTTAATTGATGAGCATATTAGTCATTAAGAATGCGCAGGTCTTTGCGCCGCAGCCACTTGGGGTCCAGGACCTGGTGGTCGCCGGTGGTAAAATTGTGGCGATGGGTGCGCATCTCGAGCTGAGTACCCAGGGCATCGAGGTGACGACGCTGGACGCTGAGGGTGCGTACCTGATTCCTGGCTTGGTGGACCCACTTGCTCATATTACTGGTGGCGGTGGAGAAGGTGGTTTTCATACCCGGACGCCGGAAATGCAATTGAGTGAAGCAACGCTGGCCGGGGTCACCACTCTGGTTGCTGGACTGGGTACCGATGCGACCACCAGAACACTGCCAGATCTGCTGGCGAAGGCGCATGCGTTAACCCATGAAGGGCTCAGTGTTTACACCTACACCGGGTCTTATGAACTCCCTGCGCGAACTGTCACCGGCAGCGTGCGCGACGACATTATATTGATTGATAAATGTATTGGCGTAGGCGAAGTTGCGATAGCTGATCACCGAGGTTCTCAGCCTGATTATCGGGAGTTGGCCAAAGTAGCGGCAGAGGCCAGGGTGGGCGGCATGCTTTCTGGTAAACGGGGCATCGTATTCGTACATGTGGGTGGCGCCGCCAGCCAGTTAGGTTTAATCAGTGAAGTTGCTGATAAAACAGATATTCCCATCAGTCAGTTCTATCCGACCCACCTAAACCGCTCTTCAGCGCTGCTCGCTCAGGGGGTTGCGCTAGCAGGGCAAGGCTTGATGCTGGACGTCACTGCGTCGACAACGCCTGAATTGCTTGCTGCTGGCGAGCTAAGTGCGGCGCAGGCGCTGGCAGAAGCGTTGGCCCAAGGCCTGGATGAGAACATGATCTCATTTAGCTCAGATGGCAATGCCAGCCTGCCTGAATTTAACGCCAAGGGCGAGCTCACTGGCCTTAAAGTGGGTCGAATACAGGCAATGCACGATAGTTTAACCGAGGCGGTTAAAGCGCATAACTTGCCGCTTGAGCAAGTGATTAAAGCGGTGAGTAGTAATGCTGCACGTAACCTTGGGCTGACTACAAAAGGTCACATCAAAGTAGGGGCTGATGCCGACCTGGTGTTACTTGACCCGGCAAGCTTAGCGGTGGAGCACGTATTTGCCCAAGGCGAACAGATGGTGGCCGCAGGTAAAGCTATCCGCAGGGGGACCTTCGAATAATCTGGGGTTGGCGGTAAAGATTAGATGCGGGCTGGCCCCCAGCACAAGGAAAGTTCGCAAGGACTGATCGCTTTTGCAGAATCTCTGGTATGAACAATACTGTAGTAAACAGAGGAGGTCTGCATGCACACCGGGTCAGCAAAAAGAGCCTTAATTATCGAAGGCGGCGCAATGCGCGGTATTTTTGCGGCGGGGGTGCTGGATACCTTTATCGAACACGACTTTTACCCATTTGACATGGTCATTGGTGTGTCTGCTGGTTCGACGACGGGCATTGCTTACCTGACCGGTGACTACGGGCGCAGTTACAAAATTCTCACCGACCACGCGCTGCGTCCGGACTTTATGAGCTTCGCCCGTTATGCCCGCGGTGGCCACTTATGTGATGTAAGCTGGCTGTGGCATACCTCGCGCCAGGACCTTGATTTAAACGTTGAGCAGTATTTACGGCGCGGCGTGCCACTGTGGGTGGTGACCACCTCAGTGAGCACTGGTCACCCCTTGTATCACCGGGTTACCGCCAGTAACGTGGATGAAGTCTTTCCTGCGTCCTGCGCGATGCCAGTGGTATTTCGTGATCATCCGAAAGTCGCGGGCGAGCCAATGTCGGATGGTGGGTTGGGCGATTCGCTGCCGTTGCGTTACGCACACAAACAAGGCGCCACTGATATTCTCGTGATACGCTCTGTACCGCAAACCTATCGGCAAGAACGTGTGCGCTTTCCGTCCATGCTGAAGCCGTTACTGGCTGAGCATCCGCGTTTATTTGGTGCAGCATTGCGCCACCAACGTAAATATAATGCGGCCCTGAGCTTTATCCAGAATCCGCCTGCGGGTTGTCAGGTTGCGCAGCTTTGCCCACCGGACGATTTCCCGGTTGCCCGTTTTACCCGAGATGCTGCTAAGCTTAACGCCGGTTACCAACAAGGCGTGGAACAAGCACAAGGCTACTTACGCCGGGTTATGCAACAAGCGCCTGTGGCGAATGATGCACAACCAACTACTTCTATGACTGAGGCTTGAATGAGACCAATTTTTATCCTGCACGAAAATGAAGAGTGGGTCATGCCACTCCATGCTGAATTTGCTCAGCGCGGTGTTGAAGCACAAGAATGGTTTTTAGATCAGGACTATGTGGCTTTCGACAAGGATCCGCGACCTGGTGTGTACTACAACCGCATGAGTGCCTCTTCGCATACCCGAGGCCACCGTTTCGCCCCTGAACTTGCCAAAATGGCACTGACTTGGCTGGAACACGCGGGTGGCTCGCAAGTGACTGTGGTTAACGGGCTGCGCGCGCTGTATCTGGAAACCTGCAAGTTATCGCAGTACGCTGCGCTACAAAAAGCCGGCGTACGCACGCCGAAAACCCGTGCTGTGGTTGGTCGTGAACAAATTGTTGTGGCGGCAGAAAATTTCGCACAGTGGCCGCTGATCCTGAAGCCGAATCGGGGCGGCAAAGGCCTGGGGGTGATGAAATTTGATGACCTTGACGCATTGCGTAGCTTTGTCGACAGTGACCAGTATGCAGAGCCCCTTGATGGAATATGGCTGATCCAACAGTTTATTCAAAGTGTGGAACCCTTCATTACCCGCTGTGAATTTGTCGGTCAGCGCTTTATTTATGCGGTGCAGGTAGACACGACGGGTGGCTTTGAGCTGTGCCCTGCGGATATCTGTGCGGTGGGCGATGCAGCTTGCCCTGTGGGAGAAACGGCCACCGTTGCTACGGCTAAATTTGTCCTCAGTGAACGCTACCACGGGCACTCGATTATCGGGCGGCTGGAAACTTTTATGCGCAATGCAGGCGTGGATGTGGCGGGCATTGAATTGGTTGAAGACAAATACGGCGATGTCTATGCCTATGATGTGAATACCAATACCAACTATAACCAGGCTGCGGAAGCGGCTGCAGGTGGCCGGGTGACTGGTATGGGCGCCGTTGCTGATTACCTGATAGCGCTGGCCAGGTAACCAACCAGGTATATACGCCGCTGATTTAGCCATCGCAGCGGCGTAAACGCCTTTGCAGGCTTACACGTGCGCGGTTAATCGATTAACGATGAGCGGCCCTCAAACCACAACTTCAAACTTTGCATGAATCCTGGGTCCTGCTGAATAGTGGAGAGGTTGTGGTTAATGTCTGAAATAACCTGACGGCCCCATTCACTGTTGGTGCAGCCAATCGCACCAAGCACGATTTGCCCCTCATTTTCCTCTATTCGAACAAACTCTAACTCACCTTGTGCCGTGCGCTGGTGATAGCGAAGCAATGAATGATAATCAATGGTGTAGTGGATGCGACCAGCGAGGATCATTTCAAGAATGGCGGTGGTGGCATGTTCACCGGTGCGAATAAGCCGATAACTGTTATCACCTTCATAGGCATTTAGAATAGGTTGTAAGGTGCCGTACTGGCGACCTGCGGGGTAACCAAAGCGGAAGTCGTTGTCAGCCAGTAATTTACGCAGCGGTACAGGCTCACCGAAGGTCTCTCGTAGTTGTCGAGCGACGTCAGGGCGGGCAATAATTCCATGGGGCTGATACATATGAGTGGGTTGGCTAAACCAGGTCTGTGCACTAGCGGTATTTTCCTGATAAATCATACACGGAAAGCATTGGTCAACCTCCCGTTCAAACAGCATGCCGATTCTGGTTTGAGGCATCAGGCGGCGCTCTGTCGGGTAGTCAGGTAGCGCCGCTTCAACCGCGCTCATCAGCGTGTCGCAGATGCCTTGATCACGATAGATACCGTCGACAATATGAAATGGGGGCGCTGTATTGAGCGCCCACTGAAGGCTACGGGTTACATCGTTGGCCAGAAGCTGGCGGGGCATCACCGCCAGGTAAATCATTCCGGCAAACAAGATGAATGAAGCGATGCGCTTTTCAAATTGCATACGTTGAATGTATGAGTAAATTAACAATAAATCAATTATTTTTGCATGCTGAGCTATGCCATTTGATATCTGTTGTTAATAACTTGGGGTTTATTGCCTGGTATGAGCAAGGTCTTACTCCGCCCAATATTGCTCCATGGTGATCTGACCGGGCTTACGTCGAAGGTGCTTCTGTAAACCCTTTTCGGCGAGCACGGTCCGGGCGTCGTGAATCATTGCCGGATTGCCACACAGCATGACCTGGCTCTGCTGGTTAAAAACGGCGCTGGTTGCATGTTCAAGATCGCCAGAGCCAATAAGCGCAGGGATACGCCCATGCAAATAGCCTTTTGTCGGTTGATTGTCGCGACTGAGCACAGGTTGATAGCTAAATTGCTGCTGGCGCTGGTCTGCGATGGAGTACAAAAGATCGCGATAGCACAAGTCGGCCTCGGTGCGCACGCCATGCACCAGGCGTACCTGGCGAAAGCGTTGCCAGACTTCTGCCTGTTGCAGGATGGATAAGTAGGGTCCGATACCGGTACCTGTGGCGAGCATCCACAAGGTCTCCCCTGCGGGCACATGATCGAGGGTAAAGAATCCACTTGGATGACTGTTCAGTAACAGCTCGTCACCCGCCTCTAACCGTTGCAGCTGCGGTGTTACCTCACCATCGGCCACTTTCGCAATCACAAACTCGAGATAAGGGTCGCCCGGTGCGTTGACCATTGAGTAGGCCCGGGGTACAGGCTCCGAATCAAGAGTTGGCAAGGCGATGCGTGCAAATTGCCCGGCTTTAAAGTTGAACTCTTCAGCCGCCACCTGCAGGCTGAAAAGGCCCGCGTGCCAGTGGCGTACCGCGTGAACCTTGGTCGTCATCCAGGTTGTCATAGATATCCTTGGGTTTGTGATTATGTACAGACTGATTGTTTTACGCTCGCGCTTTGCACGGCGCAACCATTGCAGTTCATTGGTAATGCCCTATATTAGGCCTTGGCTACGCGTATTTTACCACTCTGGAGTATGGAAACCACAATGATCAGCTGGCAACACTGGCGCTACTCAAGCCGTTATGACTTTACTTTGCGTGGTCAATACACGTCACCACGTGGTAAACCTGTGCTGCATTTTATTCATGGGAATAGCTACAGTGGCCTGACCTATCTGCCTCTATGGCAAGCGCTGTACGAGCATTTTGATATTTTTTTACATGATGCCCAGGGGCATGGCGATAGCGATGAAGGTGGTGCCTTTGTTGGCTGGAACGAAAGCGCCGAGCTTGCCGTAGAAGTGACTGAGAAGGTGATGAAGCCACTCTACGGTCAAGTGCCGGTCTATGGCTGTGGGCATAGCTTTGGCGGAATTTTAACGCTGCTGATGAGCCAGCAACGGCCTGCTTTATTTAACGAACTGGCGCTGCTTGATCCGATTTTATTTCTCCCCAGCATGATTGTGCCCATGCGCGCGCTAAGCGCGCTGCAGCTGTATGCCTTAAACCCTTATGCAAAGCGTGCCCGCCGTCGGCGAAGTGTGTGGCAGAACGCCGCGCATGCCTACCAGGGCTTGCATCAACGTGGCATGTTTAAAGGCTGGGATGAGCAGGCTTTGCATGCGTATGTGGATCACGCGATGCATGCAGGCGACGATGGCCAATGGCAACTAAAGTGTTCGCCAGCCAGGGAGGCTGAAATTTTTAGCTCGTATGCCCGGGGCTTATGGCCCTATATTACCCGTGAGCTGGCAGTACCCACCCATGTGTGGGGCGGTCAGCAGACTTACCCCTTTGTGCACAAGGCGTTAGCGAAGTGGCAGCAAAGCAATGACAAGGTCGACCTGGCCTGGGTCGACGGCGGTCATTGTTTTATGCTTGAGCATCCACAGGCAACCGCCGAACTGATCCGCGCAAAATTATTGGCTGGCGCTGAGCCGGGCTAACCTTCAGGCAATTCCGGCAGTGGCTCGCCAATACAGGCACACAGCGTAAACAGTAGCTTCTGCTCAATCGGATTGATCTCACCGTCACTCTTCGCGCAGGCTACCCAGGCGTTGACGATGCGCTCTTTCTCCAGCGCCTGCCATTGGTCAATGCGACTGATAGATGCCGATAAATCATTAAAATTCAACTGGTCACGGGCATAAGGCTGCATCCCCATCGAATACTGCTCGGACCCTTTGACAAAGGCTTTATCGGCGGCTTTGTCGTCGGCATGGCCAAAATGGGCCAGCACGGACAGGGTAAGCTGAGCATCGTGGGTGCGTCGGCTGCGGAACTGACGAATATTTAAATCCCGCCGTGCGTGTTCACCTTGCAGATAGCGCCAGATCACCTGATACAGACACCATTCGTACAGCGTGGTTTGTGCGTCCACGTCAATCAATGCTTGCATGAGTTTAAGGAAACGATCGCTGTCTGCCGCATTCATCATCTTCAAGGCAGGCATCACTAACTCAGTCAGCGGCAACTGCTGCTCGAGTGGCAGTGCCTTAATTTGCTCGATATGGGCGACCACGTCTGCATGCAGGGTGCTGTCCACCCGCTGCTCGAGCAAGCCAAGCTGCTCGGTACGCGTGTCCTCATTTTCGCTTAACAGAAGCGTAAGTACCAAGGCTTTGGCATGTTCAGGATCACGTGCGTCAGCGACTACCTCATCGGGCAGGGGCATCGCTGCCACCAGGCCGGTTAGCTTGCGGGCAAATGCTTCTTGTCGCTCGCGGGAAGTCTCTGCTGGCTTGGCAGTATCCTCCAAATCCGGCTTGGCTTCTGCATTGGCCTGAAACTTACCGTCCCAGTTTGGCTGTAAACGCTTGATACGTTCGCCTAACGGTGGGTGAGTGGCCATAATCGACATGAACTTGCCGACTGCCTGACCAAAGAACAAATGTGCAGACTCATCTGCATTGGGGCTTTCAATTTTACTGCCTGGCCCTTTTTTAGTGGCGACACCGATTTGCTGTAAAGCGCCAGAGAGGGCTTCAGGTTCGCGGGTAAACTGGGCGGCAGAGGCGTCTGCGAGAAACTCGCGCTGGCGGCTAACCGCCGCTTTTATGATATTACCGAATAACACGCCGATGGCACCGACAATCAGCAAACCAAGGCCCAGTAGCGGAATTGCCGCATTTTTGCCGTCGCTACGTCGGCCGCCCAGGGCGCCGAAACGCAGCAACAGGTAGCCAGCGTGAGAGATAAATAGTATCCCGTTGAGGATCGCGATAATGCGGATATTCAGGCGCATGTCACCGTTGAGAATATGGGCGATTTCATGGGCGACGACGCCCTGCAACTGTGCCCGGGTTAACTTCTCTGCACAGCCACGGGTAATACCGATGACCGCATCGCGGGGGCTGTAGCCCGCCGCAAAGGCATTAATCGCCGGCTCTTTGTCGAGCATATATACCGGCGGTACTGGCATATTCGCAGCAATCGACATTTCTTCCACCACGTTGAGCACTTTACGCTCCAGGCGGTCAGTACTATTCGGGCTCAAGCGGCGGCCGCCTAGGTGCTCAGCAACCACTTTACCGCCAGGGCGAAGTACCATCCATTTATACAGCACAGCGAAGCCAATCACTGACAAGGCAACGCCGGCGCTGGCCACAATCACGTCCCAATGGAAGTACCAAGCGCGGGTGTCGCTGGTGGCGTACGGCTGTTGTTCAGGGTATTCGATACCACCGAGAAAAAACGACACCAGTAACGCCACCAGGCTGACCAGCAGAACCACGGCCAAAGTAAACAACAGGCCGAGCAGGCGCGTATTGCGCCTGGCCACGTCCTGATGGTGGAAGAAATTCATACTACTGCTCATAGTAAACCTTAAAACGAAACTTTAGGTGCTTGCTGGATCTGCTCGCTGTCTTCGAACTCCAGTAAGCTGGCATCTTCACCATGCCCAATCATGCCGGCAATCGCAACCTGCGGGAACGACTGACGGTAGGTGTTGTAGGTCATCACTGAGTCGTTATACGCCTGGCGTGAGAACGCCACACGGTTTTCGGTGGTGGTGAGCTCTTCGCTAAGCTGCTGCATGTTCTGACTGGCTTTAAGGTCAGGGTAAGCTTCCATAACCACATTTAAACGACCTAAAGCACTGGTCAGTGCGCCTTCCGCACCAGCAAGCTGGGTCATCGCACCTTTATCGCCCGGGGACTTTGACGCCTGCTGCAGGGCTGATGTCGCCTGATTACGTGCCTGAGTCACTGACTCGAGGGTTTCACGTTCATGGCTCAGATAGCCTTTAGCGGTTTCTACCAGGTTTGGAATCAGGTCGTGACGGCGCTTTAACTGCACTTCAATTTGCGCAAAAGCGTTCTTAAAACGGTTCTTTAAATTAACCAGCTGGTTGTACATGCGCATAATCCACAATACAAGTACAACCAGAACAGCAATAATAATCCAGCCGGTGAGTGACATAAGGACGTCCTTTTAGAATGATTGTTAGGGAACAAATTGCCAGAAATAACGTACTCAGCATATAGCAAAATTGGTGTTCTTGCCTTTTTCGATGTACTTTATGCTGCAACTTTCTCCTCGCTGAAGTTGTAGGACCCCGATATGGCCAAAGTAAGTGGTAACCTCTTTGTTATTGCCGCCCCTAGTGGAGCCGGTAAATCCAGTATGATTGACGCGCTGCTCAAGCGTCACCCCAAAGGCACCATGCAGGTGTCAGTGAGTACCACTACGCGTAAACCACGGCCTGGTGAGAAAGAAGGGATTCATTACTACTTTGTCGACGAAGCCGACTTCGTTAAGCAGGTCGACAAGGGCAATTTCTATGAGCACGCTAAAGTCTTTGATCATTACTACGGCACCTCCCGGCACGTGATAGAAGACACTCTGGCCAGTGGTGTCGACGTGTTTCTGGACATTGACTGGCAGGGCACCCGTCAGGTGAAAGCTGCCTACCCTGGTGTGCATACCATCTTTATCCTGCCTCCGTCGCTGAGTGAACTGGAGCGCAGGCTACGAACCCGTGGCCAGGACAGCGATGAGGTGATCGCCAAGCGTATGGCTAAAGCACAGCATGAAATGGCGCATTATGGTGAGTTCGGCTACATTATTGTGAATGAGAATTTTGATACCTCTGTAGACCAGCTCGAGCACATTGTTCTTAGTCAGCGCCTGCGCCGATCGAAGCAACAAATACGCTATCGTGAAATCTTGCAGGACCTGCTATCAGAATAGCCCTTGGCGGGGTCGATTATTTTCAGTACAATAAGCGCCCTTTTTAAGAACAACCTAACTTTGGAGTGTTGAGATGGCACGGGTTACTGTAGAAGACGCTGTAGATCGTATTGGCAACCGGTTTGATCTGGTGCTGGTCGCAGCACGCCGCGCACGACAAATTGCTAACCATGGCAAGCAGCCATTGGTTGAAACCACCAATGAAAAAGCCACGGTGATTGCACTACGTGAAATTGAAGCCGGTTTGATTGACGCAGACCGTCTGGAAAAAGAAGAGCAAGCAGCGCAATACGAAACAGACGAAGCGGAAATGGCCGCTGTCGCTGCACTGCGCAACCCTGAAGCGCAAGACTAAAAAATTCTGTCTTACCTATAAAACGCCTGCTGCTTCAGCGGGCGTTTTGCATTCTATGGGTACCCAACCGGTGCTGCGCGGAAAAACATGGCCAGGCAATCGGTTAACTGCAGCAGATAAAGCGTTGGCATTTTAACTGAATCCTCGTATTCTGGAATAACCTTTGGTATATGAGAAAAAGATCATGTATCACTCCGGGGCGAATGTCCCTTCTGTTGTAACTAGTGGTAAAAGAGGCGTTGCCCGTGTATTTATTTGAAGGATTGAGAAACCAGGTGTCTGCGTACTTGCCCCCCGAGCAGGTAGAGCGCATCTATGAAGCGTTTAAAGCATCCTTCGACGCCCATGGTGACCAGAAACGTCAAAGCGGTGAACCCTATATTACTCATCCGGTGGCGGTGGCCGGCATTCTCGCGGACATGCGTCTGGACCACGAAACATTGATGGCAGCGCTGCTGCATGATGTGATTGAAGACACCCCGCTTTCTAAAGAAGACCTGGCCGAACGCTTTGGCTCGACCGTGGCGGAACTTGTTGAAGGCGTTTCCAAGCTCGATAAACTCAAATTTTCTTCAAAAGAAGAGCTGCAGACTGAGAACTATCGCAAGATGATCATGGCGATGACTCAGGATATCCGGGTGATTTTAATTAAACTCGCGGACCGTACCCACAATATGCGCACCATTGGCCACCTGCGCCCTGATAAACGTCGCCGTATTGCCCGCGAAACCTTAGATATCTTTGCCCCACTGGCCCACCGTTTAGGTATTCACAACATCAAGAATGAGCTTGAAACCTTAGGTTTCAAGGCCATGTACCCCATGCGTGCGCGATTTTTAGAAAGTGAAGTGAATAAAGCGCGCGGTAATCGCAAAGCTTTACTCGAGCGCGTGCGCAAAGAAATCATCACCCGCTTGGAAGAAAGTGGTATCGACGCCCGGGTCTACGGCCGTGAAAAACACTTGTATAGCATCTATCGCAAGATGCGCAGCAAAGAGCTGAACTTCGACCAGGTGATGGATATCTATGCGTTTCGGGTAGTGGTGGACAGTGTCGATACTTGCTATCGGGTACTTGGCGCCACGCACAATTTGTATAAGCCGATCGAAACCCGGTTTAAAGACTATATTGCGATCCCTAAGTCCAATGGCTACCAGTCACTACACACCTCATTAAAAGGCCCGCATGGTGTGCCTGTTGAAATTCAGGTACGCACTGAAGAGATGGACCTGATGGCGGACCGTGGTGTTGCCGCCCATTGGTTGTATAAAAACTCTGACGACACAGGCACGACTGCGCAGGTGCGCGCGCAAAAATGGATGCAAAGCCTGCTTGAATTGCAGCAAAGCGCAGGTAATTCGTTTGAATTCATTGAAAATGTGAAGTCTGAGCTGTTCCCGGAAGAAATCTACGTGTTTGCCCCAGACGGCCGTATTGTTGAGCTGCCCCAGGGCGCGACAGCAGTAGATTTTGCCTATGCGGTGCACACTGATGTGGGGAATACCTGCATTGGTGCTCGGGTGAATCATCGTGCTTACTCGCTCTCCAAACCTTTGGAAACCGGGCAAACCATAGAAATTCGTACGGCACCAGGGTCTCGCCCAAATATCGCCTGGCTGAATTTTGTGGTCACTGGCAAGGCGCGTTCGAAGATCCGCCAGGTGTTAAAAACCCAGGAATCGAGCGACGCAGAATTGCTGGGTGAACGTCTGTTGCGTGCAGCTCTGGGCACGGTCAACTATGATGATATCTCGGCTGCCGACTTTGCCCGTGTGGCGAAAGAAATGAAGCGCACCGATAAAGCCGAGTTAGTGCGTGAGATTGGGCTGGGTAACCTGATGAGCGTGGCAGTTGCTCGGCGCTTAATTGGTGATGTACAGGGACTCAAGGACGAACAGGACAACAATAGTTCGAGTCGAAGCCTGGCAATTAAAGGAGCTGACGGGCTACTGGTTACCTTTGCTAAGTGCTGCCGGCCAATTCCTGGGGACGATATTATTGCCCACGTCAGTCCCGGCCGGGGGTTGGTCATCCATCGTCGTGAATGCAAGAACGTGCGCGGCTATGAAGAAGAGCCGGGCAAATATTTCCCGGTACAGTGGGACAATAAGCCAGACACTCAATTCGTCTCTGAACTGCGCGTAGAAATGGTTAATCACCAGGGTGCGCTGGCGCGGCTGACCTCGGCTATCGCTAAGACGGGCTGTAATATTCATGGCCTGAAGACAGAAGAAATTGATTCTAATATTTATTATATCGATGTTGCCCTGACCATTAACGATCGCAAACATCTTGCGGACGTGATGCGCAGTATTCGTAAGATGCCTCAGGTGCAACGCGTTTTTCGTTCAAGGAAGTAAATCATGTCAAAAGTTATTGTAGCCACGGACAAAGCGCCGGCGGCAATTGGTACCTATTCTCAGGCTGTTAAAATCGGTACTACTGTTTATCTTTCGGGGCAAATTCCGCTGGTACCCGAAACTATGGAAATGGTCAGCGACGATTTTCGCGAGCAGGCGGTGCAGGTATTTAAAAACTTAACTGCCGTATGCCAGGCCGCTGGTGGCGAGCTGCAGGACATGGTCAAGGTGCAAGTTTACTTACCAGACCTTGGCCAGTTCAGTGTGGTGAACGAGGTGATGGCGGAATTTTTCAGCGAACCTTATCCAGCCAGAGCCGCTCTCGGCGTGCGTGCGTTACCAAAAGGTGCGCTGATTGAAATCGACGGCATTATGGAACTGCCGTCGACCAATTAACTTACTGCGTGATTTCATCAAACTTCTGCGATGGGCTCGGCAACGGGCTCACGCATGATGGGTTTGAAGAAAGTGATGTATGCAAGGGCAACACCCGCCAGGATAAAGCAATAGAAGGTATTCATACTGACCGCCAATGGCGAGATACCGAAACTGGCACCTAGCAGTAATGCCTGGGCACCATAGGGCAGCACCCCTTGCACCACACAGGCAAATATATCGAGAAAGCTAGCGCTCTGTTTTGGCGCCAGCCCGCCTTCTTCTGCAAGCTTTTTACTGACTTCACCAGACAGCAATATGGTCACCGTATTGTTCGCCACCGCAAGGTTGGTCAGCGCGGTCAACCCGGCAATACCATAGCCTGCTGCTTTTGACGGCTTCTTGCTGAGGCGGCTGGTAACCGATACTACTGCTTTCGCTAGAAAAGCGAGGCCACCCTGCTGCCGAATCAGCGCAGACAAACCACCGATAAGCAGCGACAACAAAAAGATTTCCTGCATGCTTTCAAAGCCAGCGTAGATGTCCTGACTTAAGGTCACCAGCTGATAATCTATTGCCACCATGCCGAAAATTGCGGCCATGATGATGCCCAGGGTAAGCACGATAAACACATTAAGACCGGCAACCGCCAGGCCGATAATGGCAAAGTAGGGAATCGCTAGCCATAGTTGAGCATCGGGCGCTTCCAGTGGCACCGAATCGACGTCCACAAAGGCCAACCAGATAATAGTGAGCACTGCGGCCGGCACCGCAATGCGCAGATTGGCTTTAAACTTGTCCCGCATGGCACAACCCTGGGTGCGAGTGGCGGCGATGGTGGTATCGGAAATAAACGACAGGTTGTCACCAAACATGGCGCCACTGACCAGCACACCAGCCATCAATGCGGGATTGATCCCAGCCGCTTGAGATAAACCAATCGCCACCGGAGCAAGGGCCGCGAGGGTTCCCATTGAGGTCCCCATGGCAGTGGACACCACTGCGGCGATAATGAACAAGCCGGGCAAAATAAAGGCTGGCGGTACTACGCCCAGGCCCAGTGCGACCACAGCATCGACCCCACCCGTTGCTGCAGCAACCGTTGAGAAAGCCCCCGCGAGCAGGTAAATCATGCACATGGTGATAATGTTGTTGTGACCGACGCCTTCGATGAAGGTCGTGATACGATCATTTAGTGCCTGCTTGCTAAGGATAACCGCAAGAATAATGGCTGGCAGGATAGCAACGGGAGCAGCCAGCTGATAAAAGGCCATATCGACCCCTTGCTGGTGGTAGTAAATTCCGGTTCCCAGAAACAGTGCGAGAAAGACAGCGAGAGGCAGCAAGGCAAGCGCATTGGCGCGTGGTCCCAAGTGCGAGTCGGACCTCAGTTCAGACATAAAATGACCCTATTCAGATGTTTAGACGTCCAGAAGTTTAAGATCATTTGTAAAGCAGAAGCAACCCAAATTTTTAAATTGGTAGTACACTAGTGCAAATCAGCGAAACACATTTACCCGCAAGTCGCCGCATTTAGGTGATAGCAATTAAGGAGTATGCATGAGCCCGGAAGAACTGCACCTGCAGATGCGCAATATGCGCGATGATGATTATCCGCAGCTGAAAGAATTAATGGACTCGGTCTATGATGACATCGGTGGTGCTTGGGAAGAGCACACCATTCGTAAGCTCATTAACGAGTTTCCAGACGGTCAGATATGCCTTGAAGACGGCGGTAAGATTGTGGGTGTTGCGCTGACGGTGAAGGTCACTTACGACCGCTTTTCCAACCCACACCGTTATGATGATCTGCTGGGTAAAAAAGAAACTATCCTCAATGAAAAGGAGGGGGACGCGCTTTACGGGCTTGACGTGTTGATCCATCCGGATTACCGAGGCTACCGCCTGGGTCGGCGTTTGTACGACGCACGCAAAGAATTGTGCATGCAGCATAACCTGAAAGCGATACTCGCTGGCGGTCGGATTGTGAACTATCACAAATACGCGAAAGAACTGACTGCGAGTCAGTATCTTGAGAAGGTGCACCGCCGGGAAATCTATGATCCGATATTAACGTTCCAGCTGGCCAATGACTTTAGCGTTAAGCGGCTGCTGGGTAAGTATTTACCAGAGGATAAAAAATCCAAAGGGTATGCGACCCTGCTTGAGTGGAATAATTTCCTTTACGAGGCGTCAGACAGCTTTATGACCTCGCGCTCGCGCAATGTCCGCGTTGGCGCAGTCCAGTGGCAGATGCGTGAGGTAGAGTCAGTGGAGCAAATGCTCAAGCAGGTGGAGTACTTTGTTGATGCGCTATCCAGCTACAAGAGTGATTTCGCGCTGTTCCCAGAGTTCTTCAATGCGCCATTAATGGGCCTGACCGACCAGAGCCAGCAAATGGACGCGATCCGGTTTCTTGCTGGTTACACCGAGCGTTTCAAGAAAGAAATGTCGCAAATGGCGGTGAGCTACAACATCAATATCATTACCGGCTCAATGCCACTGCAGGAAGGCGACTCTCTGTATAACGTATCGTACCTGTGTCGTCGCGACGGCTCGGTGGAAGAGCAGCGCAAACTGCACATTACCCCGCATGAGAAAAGCGACTGGGTGATTGAAGGGGGTGACAAGGTCGCGGTGTTCCAGACCGATGCTGGCCGTGTCGGCATCATGATTTGTTACGACGTGGAGTTCCCGGAGCTGGGTCGCCTGATGGCCGAAGAAGGGCTGGAGATCCTGTTTGTACCGTTCTGGACTGACACCCGCAACGCTTATTTGCGGGTGCGCCATTGTGCTCAGGCGCGGGCGGTGGAGAATGAATGTTATGTGGTCATCTGTGGCTCGGTAGGTAACTTGCCACAGGTTGAAAGCCTCGATGTGCAGTATTCGCAGTCAAGCGTATTCTCACCTTCAGACTTTGCGTTCCCGCATGATGCGGTGATGTCAGAAACCACCCCAAATACCGAAATGCTGATGTTTTCAGATCTAAATCTGGATGAGCTAAAGTATTTGCATAACGAAGGGTCGGTGACCAACCTGAAAGATCGGCGCACCGATTTGTACGACGTGAGTCGTAAATTTAACTTTTAACGGCTGTGATGCCCTCGTAGGCGGCTGCCACTAATCCAGGCGGCTGCCAGGGCAAAGAACAAACCGACCTGGGCTGGAATTGCCAACGCTTGCGGTGACGCTGCAACATCCACCACCAAGGGTAGGGCCCAGGCCGCTATGCAGCCAAGAATCAGCAGTAGTGTGCTGGTTTGCCAGCGTGGCTGGTTCATCAGTGCTGCCAGCGCCTGGACGATTAAAATAGTGGCAATCGAAAGCGGTAAGTATAGCCAGCTTAGCCACAGAGTTGGCTGGGTGAACACACTGAGGAATCCGCTGAACTGCGCGGTCCAGAAATTCGCCGAGGTAAACATCAAAGCCATCTGGCCGTCACCGATGGCTTGCTCGAGTTGAGGGTACAAGCTTTCGAACGTCGCCGACCCATACGCCGACTGGGCGATTGCATTAAGTACAGCGTGGAAAAAGAAGGCGAGCATCAGTGCAAGCACGAGTAATAGGACGTTCAGTTTTTGCCACCGACGGTGGCGATAGAATAAGCCGCGCATACTTCACCTATTAAGTAGAAGTGGTCACCATATCGCTTTGCTCAGGTTACCGCAACTGGCGGAGTGACCGGGTGAGCCAGAGTCAGAGTCCGCGCATTGCTAGCAGTGGCGATTTTAATCAGGATATACTGGCTGCATACGTATGCAGGGAATCTTTGCAGGGAGTTTATTTTGAATGATTCGTCACCGTTAAGTCAGATCCCCCTGACCACCCTGAAAGGGGTGGGGCCAAAAATGGCACAAAAGCTGGAAAAGCTGCATTTGCACAACGTGCTGGACCTGCTGTTTCATCTGCCGAGCCGCTATCAGGACCGCACGCGGGTGACCCCTGTCGCAGGCGTGCGAAGCAATGAGTTCGCCACCATTGTAGCGTCGGTGGTAGATACCCGGGTTCATTTTGGTCGCCGCCGCGCACTGCTGTGTCGGGTCAGCGACGGCACTGGCAACCTCACCCTGCGCTTTTTCCAGTTCAGCGCAGCGCAGCAAAAAGCGCTGGCAACAGGGACTCAGCTGCATATCTATGGCGAAGTCCGGCCGGGACCCACAGGCCCTGAAATCATTCACCCTGAGTACAAAGCCCTCGACGACGGGCCGATAGAACTTGAAGAGACCCTGACGCCGATTTACCCGACCACCGATGGGGTTTACCAGCAAACCATTCGCAGTTTATGTGACCAGGCGTTAAGTTATTTAAATGAGGCCAGCGTGCCTGAGTTGCTGCCACAAGCGTTGGCGGCAGACGAAATGCCGCTGGCTGCGGCAATCCGAATCTTACATAACCCACCGACAGATGCCGACCAACAGGCCTTGCTTGAAGGGGTGCACCCAGCTCAGCGACGGCTGGCGCTGGAAGAGCTTCTTGCTCACCACGTCAGTATGTTGATTGCGCGGGCCCAAGCGCAACAGGTTAAGGCACCGGCAATTAATGCCAGTACGCAGTTAAGCGGGCAATTTCTAAAGCGCCTGCCATTCACGCCAACCGGTGCACAGCAGCGGGTCGCCAAAGAGATAGCTGCCGACATGGCAGAGCCTTACCCGATGCTGCGCCTGGTGCAGGGCGATGTAGGCTCAGGTAAAACCCTGGTGGCGGCGCTGGCAGCGTTACCGGCTATTGAAGCCGGTTATCAGGTGGCGCTGATGGCACCCACTGAGATTCTGGCCGAACAGCATGCGCTTAACTTTAAGTTGTGGTTCGAGGCTTTGGGTATTGAAGTGGGCTGGTTGGCGGGTAAAAGCAAAGGCAAGGCACGGGAAGAGACCCTGCGCGCGCTGGCGAATGGCAACATTCAGTTTGTCGTGGGCACCCATGCATTGTTTCAGGACGCTGTGACCTTCCACAACTTAGCCTTAGTCATTATTGACGAGCAGCATCGTTTTGGCGTGCATCAGCGGCTGGCCTTGCGCCAAAAAGGTGAAGCCAACGGTGTCCATCCACACCAGTTAGTGATGACAGCAACGCCGATCCCGCGGACGCTGGCAATGACCGCCTATGCGGATCTAGCGACCTCGGTAATAGATGAGTTGCCGCCAGGGCGCACGCCAATTACCACCGTGGCGATTCCGGATACCCGCCGCGATCAGGTGATTGCCCGCGTGGAGCATGTTTGTCAGCAGGAAAAACGACAGGCGTACTGGGTCTGTACACTGATTGAAGAGTCTGACGTGCTGCAGTGCCAGGCCGCAGAAGACACCGCGTCGCAGCTTGCGGAGCAGTTGCCAGGTTTACGCATCGGCCTGGTTCATGGGCGCATGAAAGCGGCTGAAAAAGAGGCGGTAATGCAGCGGTTTAAAGCAGGTGAGCTGGATCTCTTAGTAGCAACCACGGTGATTGAAGTGGGTGTAGATGTGCCAAATGCGAGCCTGATGATTATCGAAAACCCTGAGCGCTTAGGCCTGGCCCAGTTGCATCAGTTGCGGGGCCGGGTTGGCCGCGGTAGTGCGGCATCGCATTGTGTGTTGTTATACAAAACGCCGCTCAGTCAGAACGCCAGCCAGCGCCTGGCAGTGCTGCGTGAAAGCAGTGACGGTTTTGTGATTGCTGAGCGCGATCTTGAGCTGCGTGGACCAGGAGAGTTACTTGGTTCGCGGCAAACCGGGTTGGCGCAAATGAAAGTCGCCGATTTGGTGCGTGACCAGGCGTTGATCCCGCAGATTCAGCAACTGGCGAGCGGCATGGTCAGGCACTATCCTGAGCATAGTGAAAAACTGATGAAACGTTGGCTGCCGCAGGGTGAACGTTACGCGCAGGTGTAGTGTTTTTGGCGCTAACTGGTACACTATGGCACTCGCACGAGGACAGTGGGCTAACCAGTATGAAAGACAATTCACAGGAAACAACGCACTTTGGCTACAAAACCGTTGATAAGACTCAGAAAAAGAGCCTTGTTGCCGGTGTTTTTGATTCGGTAGCTGCGAAATACGATGTCATGAATGACGTTATGAGTATGGGCATCCATCGATTGTGGAAGCGCCAGACCATTGACTCCAGTGCCGTTCGCAAGGGGCAGCGAGTGCTCGACCTGGCTGGCGGTACCGGTGACCTCACTGCAAAATTTTCGCGTATTGTCGGTAAAGAAGGTCAGGTTGTGCTGGCTGATATCAATGATTCTATGCTCAAGGTGGGGCGTGACAAGCTCCGCGATATGGGCATTGTTGGCAATGTGGAGTACGTTCAGGCGAACGCTGAAGAACTGCCATTCCCGGACGACCATTTCGATCTCATTACCATCGCTTTCGGTTTACGTAACGTCACCGACAAAGACAAAGCTCTGCGCTCGATGTTGCGGGTACTCAAACCTGGCGGTCGTTTGCTGGTCCTTGAGTTCTCCAAACCCGAGCACGACGCGCTGAACAAGCTGTATGACTTTTATTCATTCAATATCCTGCCGCAGATGGGCGGGTTGATTGCCAATGACAAAGAAAGTTATCAGTACCTTGCCGAATCAATTCGTATGCATCCCGACCAGGACACACTCAAAGCCATGATGCAGGACGCGGGCTTTGAGCAGGTGACTTACCAGAATATGACCGGCGGCATTGTTGCCTTGCATCGGGGCTTTAAATTCTGATGCCTGCTCAGCCGCTGCTTAATGCATGTGTCGAGCGTGTGCTCAACACGGCTTTGGCTGAAGACCCGGCCGCCAGCGCGCGTCTTAAAAGCGTGCGCGGGAAGACCTTTCGCTTGTGCATCCCGTCGTTGCCGTGGCCAATCACCATCACCTTTTGTGCAGATCGTGTGATGCTCATGGGCAGCGATTTTGAAGCAGTGGATGGCGGCGTCAGCGCTCCCTTAAGTGTGTTAACCACCCTTAGCGATGCCAGCAAAGTGACCGCGGCGTTACAGCGAGGCGAACTGGAGCTGAGTGGCGACCCAATATTTGCGCAACAGGCCAGCCAGGTGATTCTTGGTCTGGATATTGATTGGGAAGAGGCCTTTGCCAAACGTCTTGGTGATGTGCCGGGGTATTGGTTAAGTCAGGGGATTGATCAGTTACGCCAGCACATGCCTAACCTGGCTGACTGGCGGGACTGGGCCGGTCAAACCCTGAGTGAAGAAAAGAAACTGACCGTAGGTCAGGTAGAATACGCGATGTTGCAAGATGACTTACAGGCGTTACTGCGCCGGGTCAGCCAACTAGAAGCCGGAGAGCCGTAGTGCGAAGCATGCGTTTTTATAGAATTATCAGCACCTTACTTCGCTACGGCGTAGACGACATGATACCCAGGAAATGGCAGCCCTGGTATTTACGGGCGATGCGCCGGACCTGTTTCTGGTTGCGCAACCGCCATAAAGATAAGGCGCTGGGTGTACGATTGCGCTTAGCCCTTGAAGAACTGGGGCCGGTATTTGTCAAAGTGGGCCAGATGCTCTCCACCCGGCGTGATCTCTTGCCCCCCGAGATCATTATTCAGTTGGCGATGTTGCAGGACAATGTGCCACCGTTCCCGGGTGAGCATGCGCAGAAAATCATTGAAGACGCACTTGAGATCGACAGTATCGAACAAGTGTTTGTGGATTTTGTGCAAAAACCAATGGCGTCAGCGTCTATCGCTCAGGTCCACACCGCCAGCATTCGGCTGGAAAGTGGCGAGATTAAAGAAGTCGTGGTGAAAGTGATTCGCCCGGACATTCGCCACACTATCCATGCGGACCTTGAGTTGATGGAATACGTCGCTGCACTTGCGGCACGTTACCTGCCTGACGGGCGCCGGCTAAAGCCAAAAGAAGTGATTCGAGAGTATCGTAAAACCCTGCTCGATGAGCTGGACTTACTCCGTGAAGCGGCTAATGCAATTCAGCTGCGGCGTAATTTCAACGACTCTGACGTACTCTATATTCCCGAGGTGTATACTAAATACACGCGCCATAACATGATGGTGATGGAGCGCATTGCCGGTGTTCCAGTGGGTGATGTGGACACCTTGCGCGAGATGGGGGTAGATTTAAAAATCCTCGCCGAGCGCGGTGTCGATATTTTCTTCACTCAGGTGTTTCGCGACAGTTTTTTTCATGCCGATATGCACCCAGGCAATATTTTCGTCGACCCAAGTAACCCCTTAGACCCGCGCTATCTGGCCATCGACTTTGGGATTGTGGGTACCCTTAGCCGGGAAGATAAGCGCTACCTTGCTGAGAACTTTATTGCTTTTTTTAACCGCGACTACCGTAAAGTTGCTGAACTACATGTGGATTCAGGCTGGGTACCGGCGCACATCAACATTGAAGAGTTCGAATCCGCGATTCGTACGGTGTGCGAGCCAATTTTTGAAAAGCCGTTAAAGGAAATCTCATTTGGCGGTGTGTTGCTCAACCTATTTAATACCGCGCGGCGTTTTGAAATGGAAGTCCAGCCGCAGCTGGTGCTGTTGCAGAAGACCTTGCTGTACGTTGAGGGGCTTGGCCGTAACCTTTATCCTGACCTGGATTTGTGGAAGACAGCGAAGCCCTATTTAGAGCATTGGATGCATGATCAGATTGGCTGGCGTGCCGTGTTACGTTCAGTGAAGGCCAATGCGCCTTACTGGGCCGAGAAGTTGCCAGAAATGCCAACATTATTGTATGACACGCTGAAGCAGTCACAGTCATCAATTAAGCTGTCGCAGGCGTACATGGAAGAAATCATGCGTCAGCAGCAAGAAGCTGCTGAAAGTCGAATCTGGGCATTCGGCGCGAGTACTCTGGCGATTGCCACCCTGGCGGTGGGGTTTGGCTTAGAGGAGCCCTGGTGGGCAGCGTTAACAGGTTTGGCGTCGGCTTATGCTTGGTATAAGGCGTGGAGCGACCGACCAAAACACTTTATGAACGGGAAGAGGTAAGTCATGGGCATTAGTATTTGGCAACTGCTGATTATTGCAGTGATCGTGTTGTTACTGTTCGGCAGCAAAAAACTTCGCGGTTTAGGCGGCGATCTGGGTGCTGCCCTGCGCGGCTTCAAGAAAGAAGTGGCGGATGACAAAGACACAGATAAACATAAAGACAAAGACCCAGCGAGCGTTGAACATTCCGTACAACATAAAGAAGCTGCAGACGCAGAGTTTAAAGATTTGAATATGCGTGAAGACGAAGCACGCGAAAAGTCTGATCACGACCGCAAGCGCGATTAATCATGTTCGATATTGGCTTCTGGGAGCTGTTAGTTGTGGCCTTGATTGGTTTAATCATTCTGGGCCCTGAGCGGCTGCCTCGGGCGGTGCGTTCGTTGCAGGAAACCTTAAGCAAAGTGCGTCAGTTTGGCAGCAAGATGGAAGCTGAAATCAATCATGAGCTGCGGGTGAAAGAGCTGCATGACAACCTGCGTAAAATCGAGAGTGCGGACGACCTAGATAACTTGCCGGATGAACTAAAAAAAACCATGGAAGAATTGCAGCGTGCGGCGGCAAGTGTCAATCGCCCCTATGCCAAAGACTCTTCGGCAAGCGAGACCAGCGCAACAGAAGCCCCGACAGAATCTTCAGAACCACCCGCAACCACAGACCAGCCAAAGCCCCAGCGCCCAACGCAGGGCGAAACCAAGGAGCCGCGCAATGACCCCGAATGACGGCTCGTTGTTGGCCCATTTAGCGGAGCTGCGTAATGCTTTGCTGCGTGGTATCGCGGCGGTATTGGTGATTTTTGTCTGCCTGATTTACTTTGCCCGTGATATCTACCACTGGCTGGCAACGCCGCTCATGGCGCACTTGCCTGAAGGTGCAACCATGATCGCTACCGACGTTGGCGCCCCTTTCTTTGCCCCCTTCAAACTGACCATGGTGGTTGCATTTGCGGTGGCCGTCCCTTTCTTACTGCATCAGATTTGGCGGTTTATTGCCCCGGGCTTGTATAAACATGAAAAGCGGCTGGTTGCGCCGCTACTAATCAGCAGTACGTTACTTTTTTATGGTGGCATTGCCTTTGCGTACTATGTAGTGTTGCCACTCGCATTCGCGTTTTTTACCAATATGGCCCCGGAAGGTATTACCATCGCCACTGATATTTCCAGTTATCTTGATTTTGTCCTGAAAATTTTCTTTGCTTTTGGTATCGCTTTTGAAATTCCGGTCGCTATTTTGTTGCTTTGCTGGAGCGGGACCACCACACCGCAGCAGCTCAGGTCGAAGCGAGCGTACGTGATTGTTGCGGTATTTGTGATCGGTATGCTGCTGACCCCTCCGGACGTTATTTCACAAACATTGCTGGCATTGCCAATGTGGTTGTTGTTCGAACTTGGTTTGTTGTTTGCCCGCTTCTATACCCCGCAGGCGGGGACAGACTCTACACAAGGAGATCAATCTTGAAACTAATAACTAAATCCCTGATGGGAATGCTGTTGCTTGCACTCCATGCAGGCGTGGCGACTGCGCATGCTGAGCAAGGTGAAGATCGCCAAGCTGCGGAACGCGCACTGAGCCAACGGATGCTTGCTTGTCGCAGCATCGAGAGCGCGGTGGAACGATTAGATTGCTTTGACCGCGTTGCCCGCTCACTTGATACTGCTGGCAGCGACGAACGGGCGGGTAGTGAGCGAGCACGTGGGGATGCCGCAAGGACATCAGCCCAGGCACGTGCAGCGGCCAATCGGGAACAGGCGGATGCACGCCAAGAAGAGGCCTTACAACGTGCCGCCGAGGCGCGTGAAGCCGGTGCCGCTCGCGCTGAGCAGGGTCGTAGTGACAACTTCGGTCGCGAACATCGGCGCGACCCTGACGCTGACGACGACCTGCGCTATGTTGAAATCACTGAAGCCTGGCAAAATCCACGCGGCTTATGGCGTTTTCGTATGGATGATGGTTCCGAGTGGCATCAAACCCAAAACGAGCGCTTTCAATACGATGAGAATGCCAACTACTTCATTGAGCGGGGCATCCTGAGTTCTTTCCGGCTCGGCTGGGAAGGCAGTAACCGAAATATTCGAATCCGCCGGGTAGATTAATGGAATGGACAGATTGCGGTGTGAACCTGCCGCCAGATCATCAACTGGCTAGCTTTACACAGCAGCTCGATGCTGCGTATGAACAAGGTGTAACCCGCTTTGTGTTGATTGCGTCCGACGTTGCCGAAGCCCGCAGAGCGGTAGCATTTGCTGAGCAGGATTCGCGCTGTGTCGTCACCGCAGGGGTGCATCCTCATCAGGCAGCAGCGGTGAGCTCGACGTTTATCAATGAATTACGTGAACTCGCCCGTCACCCCTTAGTGCGGGCAATCGGCGAGTGTGGCTTGGACTATAATCGCAACTTTTCGCCCCCGGAAGACCAGCGCAGAGTGTTTGCTGCACAAGTCGAGTTGGCGATCGAATGTGGCTTGCCCTTGTACCTGCACGAGCGCGATGCATTACAGGACCAGTTGGCTATTCTGAGCCCGGCGATGGCTGAGTTAAGTGCCGCCTTTACCCATTGCTTTACCGGTGATAGCGCCTCATTACAGGCGTACCAGGCCCTTGATTGCTACATTGGGGTGACCGGTTGGGTCTGTGATGAGCGGCGCGGGCAAGACCTTGCCAATGCAGTACCGGGGATTTCTGCGCAACGTCTGTTACTGGAAACCGATAGCCCGTACCTGTTGCCACGTACACTGCGGCCAAAACCTAAATCGCGCCACAATAAACCTGAGTATGTGTCTCACATTGGTGAGTTCACAGCCAATTTACGCGGCGAGTCGCCAGTTCAGTTGGCAACCTTGAGTAGCGCCAACGCGAGCCGTCTATTTGGCGACTGGTCGTGAATCTCGGCATCCGCTGACCCATAATTAATGCCTGATGAAAGGCAAAAGGACTCAACATGAGTATGTATAGTGGCTTTCCACATCGCCGTTTACGTCGCTTGCGCGCCCACGATTTTAGTCGGCGATTAGTCAGCGAGCACCAACTAACCGTTGCGGATTTAATTTATCCCATGTTTGTACTGCCTGGCGAGCAACAGCGTGAGGCTGTCGCTTCGATGCCTGGGGTTGAGCGTCTATCTATAGATTTATTGGTCCAGGAAGCACACGAACTGGTCGCGCTGGGTATTCCGATGATTGCGATCTTCCCGGTGACTCCAGCGTCAGATAAATCATTGCAGGCGGAAGCCGCCTATGCCGATGATGGCCTTGCGCAGCTTGCTGTGCGTGCAGTGAAAGCGGCGTGCCCTGAACTAGGGGTGATGACCGATGTGGCACTCGACCCCTTCACCAGCCACGGCCAGGACGGCATCTTGGATGAGGCCGGCTATGTGCAGAACGATATCACAACCGAGGTACTGGTACGCCAGGCATTATCCCACGCAAAAGCGGGTGCCGATGTCATCGCACCGTCCGATATGATGGACGGGCGCATTGGGGCCATTCGTGAGGCGCTGGAAGAGGCGGGTTTCCACAATGTACAGATTATGGCGTACTCGGCCAAATACGCGTCTGCGTATTATGGGCCCTTCCGTGATGCGGTGGGCTCTGCTGGCAACCTTAAAGGGGGCAATAAAAAAACCTACCAGATGGACCCTGCGAACAGCAATGAAGCGCTGCATGAAGTGGCAATGGACATTGAAGAGGGCGCCGATATGGTGATGGTGAAGCCTGGCATGCCGTATCTGGACATTGTTCGCCGGGTTAAAGACGAATTTGGCGTACCTACCTTTGCTTATCAGGTAAGCGGTGAATACGCCATGCATATGGCGGCGATCGACAATGGGTGGTTAGGTGAAGATACTATCTTTGAGGGGCTGTTGGCATTCAAACGCGCCGGTGCAGACGGTATTCTGACCTACTTTGCTAAGCGTGTTGCGCAAAGCTTAAACACTCCGGCGCGTTAAGTTCAGCTTGTTCGGCGACTAGCAGGCTGGTTAAAAACGGATTGCCGGAGAAGAACCCGGCAGGGGCGTGTAAGTGCAGGGCCTCTGCCTTTACTGTCAGCTGATAATTCACCGTGCGCTCGTCACTGCGCCGTTGGCACAGCATAATGGATAAACGCAAAATGCGCTCGAGATGGCGCATGGCTAAGTCGTCACTCACTGCTGGGTCATTCTCATCATCAATAATACCGGCACAGGCGGCGAGCAAGGTCACCAACTGACTGCGCACCTGCTCGCTAAACCCTGGCATATCCAGATGCTGTACCATGTAGGTTGCGTGGGAACTGGCTTGTTTATAAGCAAGACTCAGGCCGAGTTCATGGAGGTAACTTACCGCACGAATCAACTCGCTGCTGTTGGCTGGTAGCGACCAGCTGGTGTTCACCTGCGCAGAAAAACTAACGGCCTGCTGTTGCACGCGGCGCACTTGATCCGCATCCAGGTGGTAGGTGGCAGTGATCGCTTCGAGGGTGCGCAGCTGCACATCGGTGTTTGGCTCAGCGGCATGATGTTTAGCCAGCAACGCATAAATGACGCCTTCGCGCAGCGCGCCGGATGTTGCCTGAAACTGTTTGATACCAAGGCTCTCGCATAGCCCAATCAATATACATAGCCCGCTGACAAACACGCTGCGGCGCTCCGCCTTGAGGCCTTTCAAGTTGAGCGCGTCGTGATCACCGCAGGCAATCGCCTCTTCCAGTAATTGACGCAACCAGCGTAAGGTGAAAATTCGCGCATGGTGGCGTGCGTGGGCGATTTCCTGCAAGGCTTTAAAGGTGCCGGATGCACCTAACACCAGGCCTTGGCCGGCATTCTGGTATTGCTGGCTGACGCTGTCGATAACCACCCGCGCAGCGGCAATTGCAGCGGTACACCGGGCAGTATCGATATGGCCGTTGTCTTCGGCAAAATACCGGCTATACCAGGTGACACAGCCCATATCCAAGCTATTCAACACGTCAGCCTGAAAGCCTTCACCCAACACCAGTTCGGTGGACGCCCCGCCAATATCGATAATCAGCATACGCTCGGCAAACGAGGTAGTGTGGGCGATGCCCTGATAGATAGTGGCAGCTTCTTCATCGCCGCTAATAATGTCAATGGGGTGACCCAGGGTGCGCTCACATTCCTCAATGAATGCCTGATCAGCGCTGATCTTGCGAAGGGTGGCGGTGCCTACGGCACGAATGTGGGAAGGGTCGATGTCTTCAACGCGATCAGAAAAAATGCGCAGGCATTCGAGCGCCCGCGCTTTTGCAGCTTGATCAAGTTGATTATTGTGTAAACCGGCGGCCAGACGAACTTTGCGTTTAATCTTACTGACAACCTGAACGCCTCCAGCCACTACACGCACCACCAGCATATGAAAGCTGTTTGACCCAAGGTCGATGGCGGCGTAGTAGTCTTTAGAGCGCGATGAACTCATGCAGTGGTGAGCCTAGCCTTTATTCGGACCCTGACGCTTAGGTCCAGAGTGACGACGGTTGTAGTTCTTGCCGCTCTGCATACGTCGCTTCTGCGGGAAGTGAGGGCGCGGCACGTCTTCAATTAGGGCGTCGCTGTCATATTTGGTCACCGGAATACTGTGCTTAATATAATCCTCAATGGCTGGCAGGTTATACACGTACTCTTCGCACGCCAGGCTCACTGCTTTACCACTGGCTCCAGCACGGCCGGTACGGCCAATGCGGTGCACATAGTCTTCACAGTCGTCTGGTAAGTCATAGTTATACACATGGCTTACCGCTGGAATATGCAGACCACGCGCCGCAACATCAGTCGCAACCAGTAAATCGATTTTGCCGGTTGAGAAATCGTCGAGGATTTTAAGTCGCTTACGCTGTGGCACATCACCGGTGAGTAGACCGACTCGATGGTTGTCAGCTTTTAACCACTGGTAAACCCGATCGCAGCCATGTTTTGTATTGGAAAATACGATTGCCTTGTCCGGCCAATCCTCTTCAATCAGGGTCAGCAATAACTGAATTTTCTCTGGTTTTGAGGGGTAAAAAAGCTCTTCTTCGATGCGTGTACCGGTCATTTGCTCCGGCTCAATTTCAACGCTGGTGGGTTCATTCATATGCTCATAAGCGAGCTCTTTAACCCGCATCGACAGGGTTGCCGAAAACAGCATATTAAGGCGCTTAGACGGTTCGCCCATCTGCCGAAACATATAGCGGATGTCGTCAATAAAGCCGAGATCAAACATGCGGTCCGCTTCATCAAGCACCACCACGTCAATCGCATCAAGACGGTACACGCCCTGTTTGCAATAATCGATCAGGCGACCACAGGTTCCTACTAAAACATCAACGCCTTCAGCAAGTTGCGCGCGTTGAGCCTCATAGTTCTCACCGCCATAGACGACCGCAAGTTTAAGCCCGCACTGTTTGGCAAGCTCCTCTGCATCGTTGTGGATCTGGACGGCAAGCTCCCGGGTGGGTGCCATGATCAATGCTCGTGGTTGCTTAGATTCAGCATCCTGTCGCTCATTGGTCATCAGATAATTAAAAATCGCCACCAGGAAAGCCATGGTCTTACCGGTACCGGTTTGGGCTTGTCCTGCGACATCTTTACCTTCAAGCGCCAACGGCAGGCTTAGCGCCTGAATTGGGGTGCAATAGGTAAAACCAACTTTATTCAGGGCATCGAGTACACTCGAGTGCAATCCAAGGTCGGCAAACTTGGTTTCGGATAGGTGTTTTTCGCTCATAGTGAACAGCATATCAGGTTTACTCTTGCAAAAAAAAACATAAATGATTAAATATGTACTCTAACTTTAAGTCACAGCGCCCTTGCTGTGAAAAATGACCGGAGATGTACCATGAGTGACAAAATTGTTCAGCTGAGCGACGAAAGCTTTGACGCAGACGTAATCAACGCTGATCAACCAGTCCTTGTTGATTTTTGGGCTGAGTGGTGTGGACCGTGCAAAATGATTGCCCCAATTCTGGACGACATTGCAGATGAGTTTGCAGGCAAAGTGACTGTGGGCAAGTTGAATGTTGACCACAACAACGAGACGCCACCTAAGTACGGCATCCGTGGCATCCCTACATTATTACTGTTTAAAAACGGTGAAGTTGTTGGCACTAAAGTAGGTGCAATGTCAAAGGCGCAGCTTAGCGAATTCCTCAGCGAGCACGTGTAAAGTGTGAGCAAACAAGTCAGGGTTGAATCTGGCTTGCGATGAATGCCATGAGCGCGGTTACGAAGCAATTCGTACCGCGCTTGTTTATTTTCAGATGGCGAGAACCTGTGTTGCGCCATTGCGGACATTTTCGCAGCAAAACTGGACGTTTCAAAAATTTGGTGTTATTTTCACCCTGTAGCGTTTCCAGACCTGTCGTAATAACTATCCTCAACGGCATCAAAGCTACGAAGTTTAAGAATCCAGAGAATACTTTTTACCCTTGTCATCAGCTTGTTGGCTGGCCAATACCAAATGCGCTTTAGCACAAGCAAACTGACAGGTAAGTTAGGTTACTTTTACACTAAATTCCGAATTCATACGTACTTAACATCAAGCGAGTAACGCTTCGTGATGAGTACAAGCTAAATAATCCCTAGACTAACAGATAATCTCTTAAGACCTACCGCTTATGAATCTTACTGAACTAAAAAATACACCAATCAGCGAATTGGTTAATCTCGCCAGTGAAATGGGCCTTGAAAACACCGCCCGCCTGCGTAAACAAGACATCATTTTTGCAATTTTAAAGGCCCACGCTAAAAGCGGCGAAGACATCTTCGGCGACGGCGTGCTCGAAATTTTGCAAGACGGTTTTGGCTTTTTACGCTCTGGTGATTCATCTTACCTGGCAGGCCCGGACGATATTTATGTATCACCGAGTCAAATCCGCCGCTTTAATCTGCGCACTGGTGATACCGTCGCTGGTAAGATTCGCCCACCGAAAGACGGTGAGCGTTACTTCGCGTTACTGAAAATCCGTGAAGTGAATTTTGACAAACCAGAAAACTCGCGCAATAAAATTCTGTTTGAAAACCTGACCCCACTGCACGCCAATGAACGTATGGTGATGGAACGTGGTAATGGCTCAACAGAAGATATTACCGCCCGTATTCTTGATTTAGCCTCGCCAATCGGCAAAGGCCAGCGTGGCCTGGTTGTCGCGCCGCCGAAAGCTGGTAAGACATTACTGCTGCAAAACATTGCGCAATCTATTGCGGCCAACCATCCTGACTGTGACCTGATGGTTCTGCTCATCGATGAGCGGCCGGAAGAAGTGACTGAGATGAGCCGCCTGGTGAAAGGTGAAGTGATTGCTTCGACCTTTGATGAACCAGCCAGCCGTCACGTGCAGGTTGCTGAAATGGTCATCGAAAAAGCTAAGCGCCTGGTCGAGCACAAGCGCGACGTGGTTATCTTGCTTGATTCCATCACTCGTCTGGCTCGTGCCTACAACACCGTGATTCCAAGCTCAGGCAAAGTCCTGACCGGTGGTGTCGACGCAAATGCCCTGCATAAACCGAAGCGCTTCTTTGGTGCCGCACGTAACGTCGAAGAAGGTGGTTCATTGACCATTATCGCCACCGCCCTTATCGACACCGGCTCAAAAATGGATGAAGTCATTTACGAAGAGTTTAAGGGAACCGGTAATATGGAGCTCCACTTAAACCGTAAAATTGCTGAGAAGCGTGTCTTCCCAGCTATCGATTTCAACCGTTCAGGTACCCGTCGTGAAGAGCTTTTGACCACTCAGGACGAGTTGCAGAAAATGTGGGTGCTGCGCAAAATTCTGCACCCCATGGGCGAAATTGAAGCGATGGAGTTTTTGATTGATCGTTTGGTAATGACCAAAACCAACGATGAATTCTTCGACTCAATGAAGCGTCAAAAGAGCTAGAGCGTGTTTGTATGGTGAGCGCAGATGGGTTATACCGTTTGCGCTCGCTGGTTTTTATTAAACCAGTTCGCCCTCATGTGCGTACTGTATCCATATCTGTTTCACCTCATTCACCCCTTCAGCATGCATCAGCGAGTATCAGCGAATGAAGTATCAAGATTTGCGTGACTTTATGCAGCAACTAGAAGACCAGGGCGAGCTTAAACGCATCACGCACCTTGTCGACCCATACCTGGAAATGACAGAGATAGCCGACCGCACTTTAAAAGCGGGCGGGCCTGCACTGTTGTTCGAAAACGTTAAAGGCCACGACATGCCGGTGCTGGCCAATCTTTTTGGCACCCCAGACCGTGTCGCCAAAGGGATGGGGCAGGAAAGTTTAAGTGCCCTGCGGGATGTGGGTAAGCTGCTGGCGTATTTAAAAGAGCCTGAGCCGCCCACCGGCTTTAAGGACGCAGTAGGTAAACTACCGTTACTGAAAAAAGTGCTCAGCATGTCGCCGAAAGTACGCAAAAAAGCACCTTGTCAGGAGGTGGTGTTGAGTGGTGATGAGGTGGACTTAAGTAAGATTCCAGTGCAGCACTGCTGGCCAGGGGATGTCGCGCCTTTGATTACCTGGGGGTTGACTGTAACCCGTGGGCCACACAAGAAGCGCCAGAATCTGGGCATCTATCGCCAGCAAGTGTTAGGCAAAAATAAGTTAATTATGCGCTGGTTGAGCCATCGAGGTGGTGCGCTGGATTATCAGGAATTTTGTAAGCAAAACCCAGGTCAACGTTTTCCGGTATCGGTGGCCTTAGGTGCTGACCCTGCGACTATTTTGGGCGCGGTGACGCCAGTGCCAGATACCTTGTCCGAATACGCGTTTGCAGGGTTGTTGCGCGACGGTAAAACCGAAGTGGTTAAGTCGGTGAGCAATGATTTGCAGGTTCCGGCTCACGCCGAAATTATCCTTGAAGGCTATTTAGAGCCAGGCGAAACGGCTCCGGAAGGGCCCTATGGCGACCATACCGGTTATTACAATGAAGTGGATGAGTTTCCGGTCTTCACCGTGACGCATATGACTCACCGAAAAGACCCGATTTACCACACCACCTATACCGGTCGTCCGCCAGATGAACCTGCGGTGCTGGGGGTGGCATTGAATGAAGTATTTATCCCTATTCTGCAAAAGCAGTTCCCGGAAATTGTCGATTTTTATTTGCCCCCTGAAGGTTGTTCATACCGCATGGCGGTGGTGACCATGAAGAAGCAGTACCCGGGGCACGCGAAACGGGTGATGATGGGCGTGTGGTCATTCCTGCGTCAGTTTATGTATACCAAGTTCGTGATTGTCTGTGACGATGACATTAACGCACGGGACTGGAACGATGTGATTTGGGCGATTACCACGCGGATGGACCCGGCACGGGACACTGTGATGGTTGAGAACACCCCCATTGATTACCTTGATTTTGCCTCCCCTGTGTCCGGGTTAGGCTCAAAGATGGGTATGGATGCGACCAATAAATGGCCCGGTGAAACCGACCGTGAGTGGGGCGAACCTATTGTCATGGACGATGAGGTGGTTAAGCGTATTGACGCTATCTGGGATGAGTTAGGAATTTTGAAATAGGATGAATATGTCAGTTTTACGTTGTCAGTTAAGTCGTATGAGCGCCCTTTCGCCGAACGTCTATCGGGTGGAACTTAGCCCCTCGGCACCTGTGGTCTTTCATGCCGGGCAATATTTACAGGTGGTGATGGGCGAGAACGATAAACGGCCGTTCTCAATTGCTTCGATGCCTGCAGAGCAGAATCGAATTGAACTGCATATTGGTGCCGAGCCAGGTAATAGCTATGCCAGTGAAGTGCTGGAAAAGCTGCAGCAGGATGGTGAAATTAGCGTGGAGGCACCCTTGGGAGTGGCTCAGTATCGCGCCGAAAGTAAGCGGCCGGTGATTTTACTTGCCGGCGGTACCGGTTTTTCTTACACCTGGTCTATTTTGCAGCAGCACCTGGCCAGTACTGACCCACGTCCGGTCGTCATGTATTGGGGTGGCCGCACCCTGCAAGATTTATACTTTCACGAGCAGCTTGAGCAGTTAGCCCGGCTGCACGAGAACTTTAGTTATCGGCCGGTGCTCGAGAGCCCACCACAGGACTGGCGCTATGACCGCGGCTTAGTGCACCATGCGGTATTGGCTGAGTTTAAAGACCAGCTAGCGCTGTTTGATGTGTATGTGGCCGGGCGCTTTGAAATGGTACGCGTGGTTCGCGACGAGTTTGAACAACATGGTTTACCGCGCGAGCAGTTATTTGGAGATGCGTTGAGCTTTATTTAATTCGGCGCTATACTGCCGCCGCAAACTACCAAGGGGTGCCCGAAAAGGGCTGAGATGCATTGCGAACCCTTTGTACCTGATCCGGTTAATACTGGCGTAGGGATTGGTAATACAATTCAGTGATCTACATACAAAGCCTGTAACCGGGTCTCATCTTTCAGCATGTTTTTTTCTCTGTTGCGGAGAAAAATTAAAGACGAGATCCTTATGAAAATATTTACTGCATACCCAGCTCTACACCCCCTGGCCAGCGCACTTATTGGTGCCGGACTGCTTTCCACTCCGCTCATATACACTCAGGCGTTTGCCGCCGATAGCGCAGACGAAGAAGCCATTGAACGCATTACTGTAGTCGGTGATTTTCGTGCTCAAGGGCTTGAAGACGTACCTGCCAGTGTCAGTGTGCTAAGTCATCAAGATCTGCGCCAACGCCAGGCCGAGCACCTTGAAGATGCTTTATCCATGGCCCCTAATGTGAATCTTGCAGCTGGCGGTTCACGGGCCAACTTCTTCCAAATTCGCGGTATCGGTGAGCGCAGTCAGTTTGTTGACCCCATTAACCCGTCTGTAGGTTTGGTCGTTGATGGCATTAACTACAGCGGCCTTGGCCATGCTGGGGTGCTATTTGATATCGGTCAGGTGGAAGTCTTCCGTGGCCCGCAAAGTACCCGCTTTGGCGCCGATGCGATGGCTGGGATGATTTACCTGAGCAGTACCGAACTCAGTGAAGACGCCAACGGCCGGGCCGAACTCAGCGTTGCTAATTACAATAGCTACGGTGCCGGGGTCGCGTTTGGCACTGCGCTCAGTGACAATTTTGTCGCCCGTGGTTCGCTGTATCGCTATGAAAGTGACGGTTTTATCGACAATACCTTTTTAGGCCGCTCAGACACCAATGGCCAGGATGAAATCAGTCTGCGCCTGAATGGCTTGTGGACCTTGAATCCGGATTTGGATGTCGCCTTAACCTACCACCGCTTTGATATCGATAATGGCTATGACACCTGGTCACTGGACCTTGATCGCACGACCTTATCCGACACCCCTGGCCGTGACACCCTGGATAGCCACGCATTTCGCTCGCAGGTTAACTACCGTGCATTAGATGGCGCCGATATTGAGTTCGCGCTGAGTTACTTAACCGCTGAGCAGGAGTATAGCTTTGACGAAGACTGGGCGTTTGAGGGTATTCGCCCGGGCTGGGAATATAACTCCTTTGATGCTTATTACCGTGACCGGGACGATGTGACCGCAGAACTGCGAGCATTGTCCCAGGACCCTGTGATGCTTGGTCAGATCCCTACAGAATGGGTTGCTGGTGTGTATCTGCGGCAGAGCGATATGCAACTGACCCGTGACTATACTTATCTGGCAGCGCCGTTCAGCAGCGACTATGACACTCAGAGCTGGGCTGTGTATGGGGAGTTCATGCAACAGTGGACACCGCAATTGCGAGCAACGTACGGTTTACGGGTACAGGGTTACGACAACGACTACCTGGATAGCCGCGGCATCATTGCAAACCCAAGTGACACTGCCTGGGGCGGCCGGGCTTCATTGCAGTATCAGGTAAACCAAAATGAACAGTTTTACGCCTCATTATCGCGCGGCTTTAAGCAAGGTGGTGTGAACGGTGAAGCGCTGGGGCGCGCGGGTGATCGCGGTTTAGAAGAGGCCGTTGAGTTTTTAGAATCGGTGGCGACGTTCGCCCCAGAAACTCTCATCAATAGTGAACTCGGTTATCGCCTGTACTTACCTCAGCACAGCCTGGGCGCTAATTTCACGGTCTTCCACAGCTGGCGTGAGGATATGCAGGTTAATGCGTATGTGCTTCGTGATCAGCAATTCGTGACCTATTTAGATAATGCCTCTTCAGGTCGCAACTACGGTGTTGAAGCGGAAGTTAACTATGTGCCGCGTAATGACCTACGGTTATTTGCCAGTGTCGGCCTGATGCAAACTGAGCTGCGTGACTTTGAGCTAGAGGGTGGCGAGTCGATTAGTGGCCGTGAGCAAGCCCATGCGCCAAACTATCAAGTGCATACCGGCGCTGAGTGGCAACTCACCCAGCAACTGGAATTGCGCGTTGAGCTGGACGCTCGAGATAGCTTTTATTTCTCCAACACCCATGATGAACGGTCATCGAGCTATCAGTTAATTCATGCTCGCCTGAACTACCAGTTAGGTGACTGGGTGCTGAGCCTGTGGGCGCGAAATATTACCGACCAGGACTACGCCACTCGCGGCTTTTACTTTGGTAATGACCCGCGTGACGAATATACAGCAAAAAATTACGTGCAGTACGGCGAGCCGCAACGCTTTGGCCTGACTGCCCGCTACAGCTTTTAAGGAGTAACCGATGCAAGCAAATACAAGATTACCGCTGAGTGCTGAAATTTCACTATACCCTCTGGCTGATGAATATATCAGTGTGATCAAAGGCTTTGTGGAGCGTCTGGCCACCTATGAGGATATCGAGGTACACACCAATACTATGAGTACCCAGATTTTCGGAGAATTTCGCCGGGTGATGCAAGTACTCACCGACGAGCTTGAGCAGGTATACCAACAGGTACCAAGTCAGGTATTGGTATGTAAATTCATAAATCGTGATTTACGACCCAGGTAAGGCGCAGCACTGATGCAATGGATGATTGACCTCCTTGCACTAACCTCTGGCTGGGAGCTCCTCGCGGTGCTCCTGGCCATTGTCTATGTGCTGTTCGCGATTCGCCAAAGCCTGTGGTGTTGGCCCGCTGCGGCGATGAGCGCGAGCATCTATACCATGTTATTCCTGCAAGGCGGGCTATATATGGAGAGTCTGCTGCAGGTGTTCTATGTGGTGATGGCAGGTTATGGCTATTACCAATGGACCCGGGTGCGTCATGTAGCCGGTTCGCCGACGCAGGCGCCCGTTCGACAATTTCAGCTAAGTTGGCATCTGCGCTGGATTGCGGCGATCGTAGCTGCGACCCTGATCATCGGCTGGCTCCTCAGCCGTTATACTCAGGCGGAGCTAGTATGGCTGGACACCCCGACGACCTTATTTAGCTTATTTGCGACCTTCCTGGTGGCGCGCAAGGCACTGGAGAACTGGTTGTACTGGATCGTGATTGATATAACCTACGTGGCCTTGTTCTGGGTTAAAGGGTTTTACCCCACCGCAATTTTATTTGCCATATATACTGTTATGGCGCTGATAGGCTATATAAAATGGAAAAAGGACTATCAGCAACAAGAGGTGGCCGGTGAGCCATGCATTAACTGAGTTTTTAAACACCCATCTTGGTCACGACTGGCAGGTTGAGCCGCTTCATCGTGGCGAAGTCAATCAGTGCTGGAAAGTAACCACACCAGCGCGCAGCTACTTTTTGAAACATCAGGGCAACGAGGCCCATAACAGCATCAACCGGGTGGAAGAAGCCCGCTTGCAACAAGCGCTGTTTAATGCCCATTTATGCCCAGAGCTGGTGGCGCATAACCTTGATTATACCTGGGTGTTAATGGGGTGGGTGGCTGCACCCACGCTTGCGAGCTCGCCGCCCCCTGAGCAAATGCGCATACTTGGTGAAACACTCGCCCGAATCCATCAACAAACACCACAGTTACCGCGTTGGTCGATGCAGGACAGAGTCAATAACTACATTGCAGCGGTCAATCGCTACCAGCCAGCGGTGGCCTCTGCTATGTGCGCGAAGTTAAGCCCTTACAAGCGTTTACTGAAAGCCTGGGATCAAGGGGAACCCGTGTTCTGCCACAACGATCTGGCGCTGCAGCATGTGCTGTTAAGTGATCCCGTGCGGGTTGTGGATTGGGAATACGCAGGTTTCGGCCACCCCTGGTTTGATGTTGCCTCGGCGGTAGAGATTAATCAATTGACTCCCGGTCAGGAAAGTCAACTCTGCGCCGCTTACGCTGGTGTTAGCGGTGTTCAACTTGGCGGGGAAGATCTTGCACCCTGGCGGGAACTACTCAAAGTCATTAATGAACTGTGGCTTTACGCTCAACGGGTGCAACAGATTGGTACGCTCGAGCCGCAAGCGTAAACGGGGCGGTCTGCGACCGGCCCGTTTAGATGGGTTTAGCCCAGCAGGTTGAGCACCTGGGCGCTAGAGATATTAGCCTGACCACGCATAGCGATACCGGACTGGGCCAGAATATCGTTGCGTGTGCGATCTGCGGTGGCTTGAGCATAGTCTAAATCGCCGATCCTTGAGCGTGCAGCCTGAATATTCAGATCAGCCCCGGTCAGGCTATTCACTGCACTGACAAATGCCGATTGCTGAGCGCCATATTGGGCTCGTACTGAACCCACGGCACCGAGCATGTCATCCAGGTTTTGTAACGCATCTGCAGCGCCTGAGGCGGTGCTAAGATCGATGTCCTCCAGGGCATTTAAGCCAGCTTCGCGCAAATCAACGGTACTGATGGTCAATCGTTGCTCTTCGCCGCCACGGCCACTACCGACCAAAAAGCCCCGTTCACCGTCCTGATTCAGTAACGGTTCACCGCCCATGCTGGTGGTATCGATGGTGCGGTAAATATTCTCTCGTAGTTGACTCACTTCAGCACTAAGGGCACTGCGATCTGAATCATTGAGGATACCATTGCCCGCTTGCACGCTGAGTTCGCGGATCCGTTGCAGGTCACCCTGAATCTGTTGCATGCCCCCTTCGGCGACCTGCAGCATCGAAATACCGTCAAACGCGTTACGCACGGAGCGTTGATAAGCCGTCGCTTCAGCGTTCATGCGTTCAATAATTTGCAGTGCTGCAGCGTCATCGGCTGCAGAGTTCACCCGCTTGCCGGAAGCCAGTTGCTCCATGCGCTTTTCTTGAGCCGCCAAGGTATTTTGCAAAATACCCATACCAGCGCCTTTTGGTGAATTAATGTTCATCGTCATGCCCCCCCAGGCAATCTTTACAAGTACCTATTATAGAGTTTCTGTTCAGATAGTGAACAAATATTTGATTATTATGTTATTTGGCCTTGCGCCGCCGTTTGAAGTCGCTAAATTAACAGCTAGCGATTGAATCAACGGTAGGAGCAGACATGGGATCGGGTGCGCGCAATGAGCAGGATTTAAGTGAAAAACTCTACGGGTATCTGGCGGAGGACGAAGACGCCCGGGTGTGCAAAGATATCCCAGAGGATGCCTGCAATCATCAGCCGCGGGCCTTCGTGTTTCATTTGTGGGCGTTGACCCTGACCAAGCTTGGTGATTCTTTGGTCAGTGCCCGTCTGGTGCTGCCCTGGCTGCTGACCGCCACTGGCGCGCCGGCATTTTTTATCTCTATGCTGGTGCCTTTGCGTGAGTCGCTATCATTGCTGCCGCAGTTATTTATTGCCCAGCGTATGCGTGAACGTCCCGTGCGTAAATGGTTCTGGGTTGGCGGCAGCATTGGCCAGGCCGTTGCACTTATGTTCATGCTCGTCGGTCTTTTTATGTTTGAAGGCACGGCGTTTGGCTGGTGGGTGATAGGCTGGCTGGTGGTGTTTAGCTTGTCTCGCGGTGTGTGCTCTGTCGCGATTAAAGATGTCACCGGCAAAACTGTCTCCAAAACCCGGCGGGGGCGCTTAACCGGTTTGGCGGCAAGTCTCGCTGGTTTAATGACCCTGCTGACTGCGCTGATTGTGATCTTTGCCCCTGATGTGGAAGGCTCCAATCTATTGTTTGTCGCCTTGCTCGGCGGTTCGGCGGTACTTTGGATACTTGCGGCGATAGTCTATGCGTTTGTGCCTGAAGTACCGGGGGCCACCAGTGGCGGTGGTAATGCGATTACCGAGGCGGTGAAATCCCTCAGCCTGCTGTGGGAGAACAAGCAGTTTGGTCACTTCGTTGCGACCAGGGCTTTATTGGTCTCTTCAGCGTTTTCCATTCCTTATATTGTGGTCCTGATTCAAAGCCAATCGTCAGACAACGGCATTGTCACCGGTCTTGGCGGCTTGTTATTTGCCAATGGTCTTGCTGGCTTGTTAGCGGGGCGCTTTTGGGGTAAATGGTCCGATTCGGCAAGTAACCACGTGATGGCCGCAGCCGCATTTTTGGCGGTGGCAGTGATGTTTCTTGCGCTGATGGTGGATATTTTCTGGCAGGACTATATTGCCTGGTTACCCGTCGGTGGCGGGCTGATATTTCTTGCAGCGGTGGCCCACCATGGAGCTCGGGTAGGGCGTAAAACCTATCTGGTGGATATGGCAAACCAAGACAATCGGGCCCAACTGACCGCGGTCAGTAATACGGTGATTGGCGTTTTGTTGCTGCTCGGTATGTTACTGGGGGCGTTGGATAGCTGGTTAGGGACCCATAGTGTGCTGTGGTTCCTGATTATCATTGGCTTGATTGCAGGTTGGCGCGCACTGAGTTTACCAAATGTGATTGAGCAAGAATAACCTATGAGAGGTTTGTATGACCCAAAGTCAGTTAATATCGCCCGCGGTGCAAATCAACCTGAATATCCGGGGAATGCGACCGTCTGCCACTGTGGCGCTGAATGAGCTGAGCGCAAAGCTCAAGGCATCCGGTAAAGAGGTTTACAAACTAGGTCTTGGCCAGTCACCGTTTCCGGTACCGGTGCATATGCAACAGGCATTAAGCGCCAATGCCCATCAAAAAGACTACCTTGCGGTGAAGGGCCTACCAGCCTTACGCCAAAGCATTAGTGATTATTTGCAGCGCACCCAGGGCCTTGAATACCAGGCAAAGAACATCCTGATTGGCCCAGGCACCAAAGAACTGATGTTCATTATGCAGCTGACTTACTATGGGGATTTAGTCATTCCGAGTCCGAGTTGGGTGTCTTATGCGCCGCAAGCACGAATTATAGGGCGCAATCTGCATTGGCTGCCGACCTCTTTGGACAGTGGCCTTGGGGTGACGCCGGAGGCACTAGAAGCGCTTTGCAAGCAAGACCCTGACTTACCACGCTTGTTGATCCTCAATTACCCAAGCAACCCAACTGGCCTGGTGTATAGCGCGGAGCAGTTGCGCGGCATTGCCGCAGTTGCCCGTAAATACCGAGTATTGGTGTTGTCCGATGAAATTTACGGTGGGGTGAATTTCACCGGTGAGCATGTCTCTATCGCCCGCTACTACCCCGAGGGCACTATTATCAGTGACGGTATTAGCAAGTGGGCTGGCGCCGGTGGCTGGCGTTTAGGTGCGTTCGCGTTCCCACCCGAACTGAGTTGGCTGGCGGATGCGATGGCGGTGGTGGCGAGCGAAACCTTTACCTCCACCAGCGCCCCTATTCAATACGCCTCTGTGTGCGCCTTTGAAGATAGCCAAGCGATGCGTGATTACCTGACAGATTCCCGGCGCGTACTCGAGGCGCTGGCGACCTATGCCTACGATCGCTTGGCCAGTGCTGGCGCACAGGTGAATAAAGCCCAAGGTGGTTTTTATCTGTTCCCGTCGTTCGCCGCGTTGCAGGACAAGCTTAAGAGTCGCGGGATCCTAAGTAGCGACGACTTATGTCATCGATTACTGGAAGAAACCGGGGTTGCTTGCTTACCCGGCAGTTGTTTTGGCAGGCCTGCGGATGATCTATCGCTGCGTCTGGCTTATGTCGACTTCGATGGCGAAGCTGCGCTTGCTGCGTTACAGCGTGAGGAGCCTTTAGATATGGAGTTCCTGCAAGCATATTGCCCACGGGTGATTACCGCGATTGACAGGCTGCATGACTTTGTAGCTTAACTGAGCGTCACTACAGGCGCTGAGGGCCAAGCATAGATTAACGCCACCCTATTGGGTGGCGTTAATCTATCAAACTTGCTGATAAATCCTTGTCTCGCAGCAGCCACTGAGGGCTGCTGCGAGCATCTCTAGTTAGCGCACGGCCCGCACATTTCGGCTGACATCACGGCTGATCAATTTAACGAAGGGGTCGATACCGGCAAACGCCGGACGTTCGTCGAGCTCGATCACGATGTTGTTTGTACCGCGCGAGATCTGGTGTTTCTCCAAATATAACACCTCATCCGCTTCGTTAATGTTATCCGGGTGCGCACGCAGCGCGCCGATATCAAAGCTCTGGGTAAAGTCCACGGACTCTTCCTGCCCCATGGAGTCCGCTTCCAGTTTTTGCGCTTCAATGGTCAGGCTTAACTGCCAGCGGCCATTGTCGAGCTCGGTCATTTCAGCGTCAGTGGTTTGTAGATCAAACAGCACGATGCGCTCAAACATATCGGTGATAAGAACCTGCTGCTCATCTGTGGCCTGTTCGCGTAACAAACGGATGAGATCCCGCGTGTTCGGGTAGGGCTGATGCGCATACTGGAACTCATCAATCAGGTTGCGCAGGGCAGTATTTACGGCCTCTTCACCGAGATAATCACGCAGGGCGTACATGACCAGCGACCCTTTTTGATAATAAATGTAGGCCTGGCTTTCTACCCGATACAGCGGCGATTCACCAATCACATCAAAGCTGCGGGCTGACAGATACCGGTCCAGCTCGCGTTTGAGGAAGCGGCGCATCGCCTCTTCGCCGTAAGAATGTTCCATCACCATCAGCGCACCGTACTGCGACAATGTTTCGCTTAACACCTGGCCCCCTTGCACATTACCCGGGGTGATTTGGTGCGCGAACCATTGGTGCGCCACTTCGTGGGCGGTAACATAATAGGCAAAATCAATGCTCTCTTCGTCACGCAGGTCCAGCGCAAAGCCCATATTTTCCGAGAACGGCACCGTATTCGGGAACGCCTGGGCGAAACTACGGTACGGAAACTCGATAATCCGTAACTGGCGATGCTGATAAGGACCGAAGTTGACATTGAAGTAATCAAGCGAGTCCTTCACGCCATCGATCATCCGCCCAACATTCATGTCATGGCGGGCATGGTGATAGACGCTAATCGCCACGCCGTCATGCTCGTCTTCAGTCACCTCTAGATCCGCAGACATCAGGTTAAAGAAGTTAAGAATCGGTGCATCCATCGCATAACGGAAATATGCACGTTCGCCTTCGTCCCACTGCTCGGTGAGATACCCTGGGGCAATCGCGGTCTGGCCGAGCTCAGTGGACACCAGCACATTAAAATCAATGTAATGGGTGTGACCGGTAAAGGCGTTGATTCGGTTCTGTGCTTCATCGTCGAGGTCAGGTAGCGGATGACGCGCAGGTAAATCCCGCTTACGCCGCTCGTGACGGTCCTGTAGCTCCGCGCGGGCCTGGTAACCAAGTGCGGGTAACAGCTCAAAGTTATTAATGAAGGTACCGTTATGCAGCAGGCTCACATCGGCGCCGCGGTCAACGAAGCCCTGGTTGGTGCGCTCGACTCTGAAACTCATGCGGGTCTCGTCGCCAGGGGCGAGTGGTGTGTCAAATTCGGCCCACTGGGTATTGAAGCGTGAATCAATGTCACTCATCCGCGCACCTTCAACACGCACTTCAGCGCTACTCGCCCGTGAACTATGTTGTGGCAACTGCACTAACATACGGGCAATAGGCTCGTCGGTCTGGTTCTGCAAAACAAACTCACCCACAGCTACCGCACTGCGCTGCTGTGGATACAGCTCTACTTCAAGGTCAACTGCGGTAATCGAAGGCACTGCCAGGTTATGGTAAGGGCGTAACTCTTTCTCGTATTCGGCGCGTACATCCATACCTTGTTTCGACGGGGTGAACTCATTCAGTATGCGGGTGTTATGCACAATCACAGTGCCGGCGATCACAAATGCCAGTAAGCCAGCACTGACCATGGCGCCACCGGACCAGCCAAGCTTGCTGAGCAGGTGTCGGCTACGGTCTTTTAAGCGTGCTTCAGCACCACGGCGCCACAAGGTATACGCGAGCACCGCAAGTACCAGTGTTAGCCCGCCCCAATACAGCATGTACCACAACTGTGGTGCGATATAGTGACCATAGCCATTAATGTCACTGTACAAATGAGTGGGTGCGCCAGAGAAAGCATACATATTGTGTTCCAGCCCTAACGCATTTAGCGTCAGCAGCAGGATCATGAACACCACCATGATACCGATACCCGCGAACTTGTTCGGGCTTAGTACTTGCACAAAGATCGCAAGCACCGCAGTCATTAGCATGGGGAGTAAGTACCATAAGCCTAAGCGCAACGCATACTGGCCAAGCTCAAGATGCGTTATGCCTTTGCTCAACTGGAACAGGACGGTGACAACGACAGCCGCCAAGCATAAACCAACCAGCACCACCAGCAGACCAGCGAGTTTGGAGAGGAAAAACACCGAGCTATGGGTTGGGGTGGCGTCGACGATATCGCCCATGCCGCTTTGACGTTCGCGCCAGACGCTTTCGGCGCTATAGTAAATCACCACAATCATCGCCAGTAGGGAGGTGGCGTTCATCACCTCGTCCACCATCAGTCGGGTAAACGGCCAGTTGGCGGTGCCATATGTGGTGTTGGTTCCTAATAGCAGTGCCGAGCCGAGCATCACCATGGTGATCAGCAATAAGATAACAAAGGGCGCGCTCTTCACAATTTGGCTAACTTCAAAGCGGGTTTGCCGCACCAGTTGCGGCAACCAACTGCTGAAGCCCCGTTGCTGATGCACGTTGGGTAGATCAAGCTGCACGCTGGCAGACACCCCGGTAAGTGCAGGCGCACTTTCTGGTTGTAACTGTTTTTGGCGCTTACGCGCGCTGCGGCCGGTTAACGGACGGCGAGGGTCGAGGGTAAACTGACACACGAGAATAATCAGCGCGGCCAAACCAAGCCAAAGTAAACGGTTATAGAGTAAAACACCGTCAAAGCTCACTATTTCGGTGTTGCGCTCAATGGCAGTCCAGTAGCGGGTTAGCTCCATATAGGCGGAGCTGGCGAATGGATCCGCTAAGGCCCCAATGGTGCGATACTCAGGTTCACTGAGTAGGCTGCCGGAGATCAGGTAGAGCACGAAGAATGCAACTACGCCCAGATACATCCCCATCATCGACCGACTAAACATCGCTAGCGCGTAAAATAGTACGGCACAGAAGAACAGGCTGGGGGCGACCAGCACCACCACCGGCCAGATATAATAGGCAATCACCGTAGGACCAAAGCGCTCAGCATCGACCCATGGCATTAAGCTTCCTAACAGCAGGCCCAAGGGGATAGCACAGAACACCAGCATGGTAATCAGGTAAGCGCCGGTGAGACGGCCCCACAGGTATGCCCCGCGCGACACTGGGGTGGCAAGAATAATGCCGTCCATCCGACAGGTGACATCGCGGGTGGCGGTGTTGCCCACAAAGTTGGCCACCACGAACATGCCAAATATACTAAACACCACCATCGCAATGGCCAGGTACCAGGGCCCGTTCTGCATTACATTGGGGCCACCAATGGCGATCTGCACATTGTCGACGGTCATCGCCAGAAAGGCGAGCAGAAAAAATAATGCACTGACGATATAAAATGACGGCAGGCGTCTTAAATAGCTCCATTCAGAAGCAACGAGTTTTAACCACATAGCTGTATCTCCGTGAATTGCAGGGCGCGGTTAAGCTGCGTTGCTCTGTTGGCTGGTTGCTGACTGACGCACACGATGCAGGGTGGCAAAGTAGACGTCCTCGAGATCCGGCGCGACCGGCTCAAAACCTGCGCCCGGGCTTTCGTTGGACAGCACATGCAGCACGCTGCGGCCGCCCTGCAAGCGGCTGGAGATGACTGGGAAATTCTGTAAGGCGGTGGCCATGTCTTGCTTGTCTATGGTCGTGCGCCAGATTTGTCCATTTAACTCATTGGTTAGCACTTGAGGCTCACCTTCTAATTGAATGCGGCCATCAGCCAGTACTGCCATACGAGGGCACAGGTCAGCCACATCCTCCACAATGTGGGTCGAGAGAATCACCACTTTATGCTGACCAATATCAGCCAGCAGGTTATGAAAACGATTGCGCTCCTCAGGGTCAAGGCCCGCGGTCGGCTCATCGACAATAATTAACTTAGGGTCACCAATCAATGCCTGGGCGATCCCAAAGCGCTGGCGCATACCGCCAGAGAAAGTAGCAACTGCTTTTTTGCGTACCTGGTGTAGGTTGGTTTGCTCCAGTAAGCGGTCTACCAGCGCTTTACGCTCTTTGCTTTTGGTCACACCTTTTAAGATCGCGATATGGTCAAGGAGCTGGTAGGCACTGATTCTTGGGTAAACGTTAAAGTCCTGGGGCAGGTAGCCCAAGGTGGCGCGAATGTGTTCGGGCTGCTCAGCCACATTGATACCATCAAAGACAATCTCGCCGCTGTCAGAACCTTGCAATGTTGCGATGGTCCGCATCAGTGATGACTTACCTGCGCCGTTGGGGCCCAGTAGACCAAACATCCCGGCAGGGATCTCGAGACTAACATTGTCTAGTGCTTTAACCTGGTTGCCATAAGTTTTTGACAGATTGCGAATGCTGAGCATGAGTGAGTCCCTTTGTTTGAATTATATTGATGCTTTTTATTGTAGGGCGAAGCTGAATTTTTAACCAAATCCAACTATGCCTGATTGTCGGCACAGAACCGCAGTGATTTTTGTGAAAAAATTGTAAGCAGTTGTAATATGCAGTGCGCTCATGGGTAGAAAGCGCCAACAAAAAAGCCCCGGCATTTATCAAGGCCGGGGCTAAGTTGTTTAACCTGGGGGCTATCCTTCGCGTACTGCCTTTTCGACGCGGTCGCCAATCTCCTGATCAATATTCCGCCAGTACTCAAACACCCGGCTGAGCACAGGTTCTTTGACGCCGTCTTTGACATGCCCTGCGATATTACTGACCAGACGTTCGCGCTCTTCGTCATTCATGACTTCACGCACTAGTGCGCGGGCCTGGCCGAAGTCATCATCGTCTCGGCGCAGGGTATAGGCCTGGCGGACCATATCGCCCTGTGACGCCCAGGTATCGTCATTGCGGTTGCGGCTTGGGTCAGCGTGAGGACCGCCCTTTGAGTTCGGTGCGTAGACCGGGTCGCTCACATTCTCAGTGCGCATGGCGCCGTCTTTGCTGTAACTGTAGACCGGGCACTTAGGTTTATTCACCGGAATCTGCTGGTAATTCACCCCAAGTCTTGCACGGTGCGCATCGGCATAAGAGAAAATACGCGCGAGCAGCATTTTGTCAGGGCTGACACCGATACCTGGCACCAGGTTGTTGGGCTGAAATGCTGCCTGCTCAATCTCCGTATGGAAATCTGTCGGGTTGCGGTTCAAGGTAAACTGGCCTACTTCAATCAGCGGGTAATCGCTGTGCGGCCAGACTTTGGTTAAATCGAAGGGGTTGAAGCGGTAGGTCTCCGCATCTTTGAACGGCATAATCTGCACAAATAAGGTCCAGCTTGGATGCTCACCGCGCTCGATGGCTTCATACAGGTCTTTAGTATGGAAATCGCTTTCTTCACCGGCCATTTTGGTGGCTTCTTCTTCGGTGAAGTTCTCAATGCCCTGATTGGTATGAAAGTGGTACTTAACCCAGAATTTCTCACCTTCGGCATTGACCCACATAAAGGTATGACTGCCGTAGCCGTTCATATTACGCCAGGTGCGGGGAATGCCGCGGTCTCCCATCAGGTAGGTCACCTGATGGGCTGATTCTGGTGACAGCGTCCAGAAATCCCATTGCATGTCATGGTCGCGCAGGTTGTTTGCTGCCAGGCGTTTTTGTGAGCGAATGAAATGCTGGAATTTAAGCGGGTCGCGAACAAAGAAAACCGGTGTGTTATTACCCACCAGATCGTAATTGCCTTCTTCTGTGTAGAACTTGACTGAAAAGCCACGTGGATCTCGCCAGGTGTCGGGGCTGCCGCGCTCTCCTGCAACAGTAGAAAAGCGGGCAAGGGTTTCAGTTGTCGTACCGGGCTGTAAAAATTTAGCTTTGGTGTACTTACTCACGTCGTGAGTGACTTCAAAAACCCCAAATGCGCCGGAGCCTTTCGCATGAGGCTGGCGCTCCGGTATGCGTTCGCGGTTAAATTGCGCCATCTGTTCAATCAGATAATGGTCTTGCAGCAGGATTGGGCCGTCAGGGCCCACGGTGAGAGAATGCTCATCGCTATTGACTGGGATCCCAGCATCGGTAGTGGTAAATTTCTTTTCATCGGACATGATTCGGCTCCATTGCAATCACTGGCTTTAGTTGATTAAAGCGTAGTAACTGCAATGGAGAGGCGCAACGCTGACAGCGCAACCTTTACGCTTGCTGGTTTATAGCTGGGCTTTGCCGTCGCGGATATGTTGTTCACCACGCGCTTTGGCTAATTGCACCTGCTTTTCACGCTCCATAAAGCGCTGGCGCTGTGCGGGGCTGGTCTTGTCGTGGCAGTGGGGGCAGCTGACACCTTTCTCATAGCGCTCGCTTTGCTTTTCTTCCTCGGTAATCGGCATCCGGCAGGCGTAGCACTGGTCGTAAGTGCCTTGTTCAAGGCCATGCTTAACGGTCACTCGTTGATCGAAGACAAAGCATTCACCGTGCCATAAACTCTGCTCGGCTGGCACCTCTTCAAGGTACTTAAGGATGCCCCCTTTGAGGTGGAAGACCTCATCAAAGCCAAGTTCTTTTAAATAGGCGGTGGATTTTTCACAGCGGATACCGCCGGTGCAGAACATCGCAACTTTCTTGTGCTTGCCTTTATCCAGATGATTGGCAACATACTCAGGAAACTCGCGAAACGTATCGGTTTTTGGATTAATCGCACGGTCGAAGGTGCCCACGGCAAATTCATAATCGTTGCGGGTATCAATCAGTAGCACGTCCGGGTCGCTAATCAGCGCATTCCAATCTTTCGCTTCCACATAGTTGCCGACGGTTTTTTTCGGGTCAATCCAATCGACACCCATGGTGACGATTTCTTTTTTCAGCTTGACCTTAGTGCGGTAAAACGCCTGACCATCGCTGGGGGACTCTTTATGGTCAATATCGCTTAAGCGCGGGTCAGCCTGCAAATAAGCAAGCACCGCATCGATTTGGTCTCGGGTTCCGCACACCGTGCCGTTGATGCCTTCGCGGGCAAGTAGCAAGGTGCCTTTGACCTGATGCGCTAACATCACGTCGAGTAATGGCTGGCGTAAATCTTCATAGTTATCGAGCTCTACAAATTTGTAGAGCGCAGCGCAGATAAATTGCATGGGGACTACCTTTTTCAGCGGCACGGACCGTAAATCCGCTGCCTGAATTCATTGATGACACCCGTTCTGGTGCGCGCAGATTATACGTTTATTGCGCAAAAATAAAAAGCGCTACCGGTGAGTAGCGCTTTTCGTGTGCATGGGTGTTGAACTTTTCTGGTTCAAGTAGTCAGCTGCAATGAACCGGATCTGCCAGCTGCTTATTTAAGATAAGAGGTTAGCATCCACGCAGTTTTTTCCTGCTCGGTGATATAATCTCCCATTAATGACGCTGTACCTTCATCATCAATGTCACTGGCAGCGGCGAGGATCTCACGCTGTAACTTAATCACTGCACGATAGCTGTTGAGGATGTTTTCAACGCAGTCACGTCCGTCATGTACGTTTGAGGCTTCTTTAACCGCACTGTTTTCCAGGTACTTTGAATACGTATGGTGTGGTTGCTGGCCCAAAGTAAGAATGCGCTCGGCAACCTCATCTATTTTCAGTAACAGGTCGTTATAGGTTTCTTCAAATTTCACGTGTAATTCAAAAAAACGTTCACCGCGAATGTTCCAGTGAAAACCACGCACATTCATATAGAAAATCTGGTAGTTGGCCAGCAGTTGGTTGAGTTTACCACCCACTTGTTCTGCACCAGCCTGATCCAGACCAATGACGTTTAATTGCTGCATATTGTCAGCCATATCGAAGACTCCTTTTATTGACCTAACATAGCTCGAATACCGCTGTGTTTATGGGCATTATTGAATAAGGTGTAGTGTCTAAAGCATAGCGCGTTAGCGCACTTTTGCACATCCTTTAAAGCGATGATTCGAATCGCTTTTTTGCATATAGGCCGGTAAGCAGCTACCTTTTTTATAAATCCTTGAGCTAAATCATCTTAACGGAGTCCCTATGTCTCAATTCTCAACCAAAAGATTTCCTCTTCGAGCGCTTAGTGTTGCAGGGGTAGCGCTTACCTCCGGCATGCTATTAACCGCGTGCACCGAAGCTCAGCGAACCCCGGACCTGGACGCGCAGCAACAGTTTTTCTATGAGCTTGGTCAGTTATGTGGCAATGCCTATCAGGGCGAGCGTGTTGTTGAGCGGCAGGACCGCGAAGACATGTTGCAAGGTGATGAAGAGCTGATTGTTCATTTTCGGGAATGTGATGCTAATCGCATATACGCCGCTTTCCATATTGGTAGTAATGCCGGCATGGGGGACTGGGATCGTTCACGCACCTGGGTCTACACAGCCCATGAGGAGCGCCTTGAATTGCGCCACGATCATCGTTTAGAAGATGGTAGCGAAGACACCGATAACACCATGTACGGTGGGTACACTGACAGTGAAGGGCAAGCTGCCGACAGCACCCTGATCCAACGGTTTATTTTCACAGACAGAACGGGTGATGATGGTGAGGAGCTTGGCTGGCAGGTGGAGCTAGAACCGGGCGTACGTTACACCTACGGGACTTATCAGGACGATGAGTGGACCTGGCGGGTAGACTTTGATTTGAGCCGGACGGTAGATGCGCCACCTTCTGCCTGGGGTCATGAAGGCGGCTATCTCAATTAATTGAGGTTAACAGCCAGCGCATACCAGCTTGAGGCGGCTAACTCACCTCCGGCTGGTATGCCTAATTTAAAGCAGGGCGCTCATAATGGCCCTCAACCCCTTGCTTCGAAAGCACCCATTGCCATAACTGGATGTCCCGGGCGCGAAAGGCGCCGGCACAGGACAGCAGGTAATAGCGCCACATCCGATTAAACTCTTCCGTGTACTTAGGATTCTTGCGCAGCTCTGGCCAGGCTTGGGCAAAGTTGTCATGCCATGCCATTAAGGTTTTATCGTAGCTGGCGCCGAAGTTATGTAGGTCTTCGACCACAAACAGGCCTTCTGCAGCTTCACCCACATGGCGAATCGCTGGTAACTCTCCGTTTGGGAATATATATTTGTTGATCCAGGGGTCAGGGGCAGTATTGGCCCGATTGCGACCTATGGTATGAAGCAAAAATAGTCCATCCTGTTGCAGTAGCTGGTTGGCGATTTGCATATACTGCTTATGGTTTTTCGGCCCAACGTGCTCAAACATGCCAAGGCTTACAATGGCGTCGAACGGTTTGTCAGCAAAGAGCGCCGGAAGGTCCCGATAATCTTTCAAAATGAACTCTACCGGTAAGTCTTTGCAACGTTCTTCACCTAAAGCCACTTGTTCTTTTGATATGGTCACCCCGGTACATTCGACCCCGTAATGTTCAGCAGCGTATTGCATAAAGCTGCCCCAGCCGCAGCCAATATCAAGAATACGCATTCCGGGTTTAAGTTTTAACTTGCGACAGGTAAGCTCCAGTTTATGTTCCTGCGCGGTCTTGAGGTCACTGGCCTGAGTCCAGAAGCCACAGGTATAGACCATGCGCTTATCGAGCATCGCCTGATACAGGTCGTTACCAATATCATAATGTTTTTGACCTACTTCCCAGGCGCGACTTTTGCTTTGAAAATTAATGAAGCGGTTTTTTAGCGCGTAGAAAGCTAGTTTGCGTGGATTCACCTGCTCACTGACTTTTGCCCGCAATAACCGGGCAAACATCTGGTCGAGGCTTTCGCAATCCCAGTGCCCCTGCATGTATGCTTCGCCAAGGCCAAGGTTGCCGTAGGCTAGCGCTCTGTCCAGAACGTCATCGCGATGCAGCTGAATATCCCACGGCCGCTCACCATTGATGTGAATGTCGGCAGTTGCCAAAAGATTTTCTACTAAAGCTCGAGATGACATAGTTTCCTCGCCTAAGGGGCTTGAATCAAAACCATATTTTTTGATTATACAACCACTCTATCCGCTTTCAAGCTGACACTTAATAACCCTTTTTAGGGATTTTGTGTTTATATCTTGGCGTAAATTGGTGATAATGCGCGCTTATTGCGTGTTCACAGTAGTATAAGAAGGTTTCGCGTGGGGAAGACAACCATCATCGCTATCGCTGGGGCATCCGCGTCCGGCAAGAGTTTGTTTGCATCAACTGTGTATCAGGAGCTGGTCGCTGAACTAGGCGGCGAGCGTATTTCTGTTTTGCAGGAAGATGCCTACTACCGTGATCAAAGCCATCTGTCTTTTGAACAGCGGGTATTGACTAACTACGACCATCCCACCGCGTTTGAGCATGATCTGCTCAATCAGCACTTGCAGATGCTGCGTGAGGGTCAGGCTGTACAAATGCCACAATATTCCTATCAGGAACACACTCGCTTAGACAAAACCATTCCAGTGACGCCGGCAAGGGTGATCCTGGTTGAAGGTATTTTGCTATTGAGTGATGAAAAGCTCAGGCAACAGTTCGACATCTCTGTGTTTATGGATACGCCGCTGGATATCTGTTTATTACGCCGAATTAACCGCGATATGGAATTACGCGGCAGAAGCCTGTCTTCGATTACCGAACAATACGAAACCTATGTTCGGCCTGCATTTTTCGATTTTATCTTCCCGTCAAAACAGCATGCCGACCTGGTAGTCACCCGGGGCGGACAGAACGAGATCGCTATCGATATCATCAAAGCAAAAATTCGCCAGCTACTCGCTGAATAAAACGACCTGAACGACCCGAAAGGACATTTATGATTGGCTTGATCGGAATCGCCGTATTACTACTTATTGCTTACGTGTTTTCTTCGTCGCGCAGTCACATCCGTTGGCGCACTGTGGGTGGTGCTTTTGCGTTGCAAGCCGGGCTCGGTGCTTTTGTTTTGTACGTACCGTTGGGCCAGGAACTGCTCGGTGGTTTCGCGTTAGGGGTCGCCAACGTGATCGGTTATGCCAGTGCTGGCATGGAATTCCTGTTTGGCGAGCTTGGCGCCTATTCACAAGGCTTTATTTTTGCGATCCATGTGCTTGGTGTCATTGTCTTTTTCTCCTCTTTGATTGCCGTGCTTTACCACCTGGGCGTGATGACCTGGGTGATCCGTCTTATCGGTGGTGGTCTGCAAAAATTACTAGGCACGTCAAAACCCGAGTCAATGTCTGCCGCAGCGAATATTTTTGTTGGTCAAACGGAAGCACCGCTGGTGGTGCGCCCCTATATTCCGACCATGACCCGGTCTGAGCTGTTCGCGGTCATGGTTGGCGGCCTTGGGTCTATTGCGGGCTCGGTATTGGCAGGCTATGCGGGGCTTGGGATCGAACTCAAATACCTGATTGCGGCCTGTTTTATGGCGGCTCCAGGTTGTTTGTTAATGGCTAAAATCATAATGCCAGAGACCGAAAAGCCTCGTGATGAACTCGCTGAAACGCCGGTAGAAGAGAAGCGGGCAAATATCATCGATGCAGCCGCGTCAGGCGCGTCCAGCGGTATGCAGCTGGCACTGAACGTCGGTGCCATGTTACTTGCGTTTGTTGCACTGATTGCGCTGGTGAACGGTATTATTGGCTTCTTTGGTGGTTTTGTCGGTGCTGAAGACCTCACCCTGCAAACTATCTTTGGTTATATTTTTCAGCCGCTTGCCTTTATTCTTGGGGTGAGTTGGGACGAAGCGCGTCTGGCCGGCAGTTTCATTGGCCAGAAGCTGGTGATCAACGAATTTGTCGCTTATCTTGATTTTGCCAATTACCGGGACCAGTTGAGTGCCCACAGCCAGGTGATTATTACGTTTATGCTGTGTGGCTTTGCAAACTTTTCTTCCATTGCCATACTTTTAGGTGGCCTGGGCGGCATGGCACCAAGTCGTCGTAAAGATATCGCAGAGCTCGGTTTACGCGCATTACTTGCCGCTACCCTAGCCAATATGATGAGTGCGGCCATCGCTGGTGTGTTCTTTACGCTAGCTTTATGATCGCTTTTGTTCATCTTTAGGTACAATTAACTAAGATCACAGGGAACAACTTTCGGGTTATACTATCAAAGTAAACCGCTTGGTTTGTCCGAGCGGTTTTTTGATTTCAGCGAGGAGCATATTATGAGATCGATGTTAACGGCATTACTGCTGGTGGTGATGGTCGCCATTCCAGCAACCGCGCAGGAGCGAATTGAAAACGATAATCCCCATCACCTGTTACAGGCTGTAGCTGAGAGAATGCTAGAGCGTATCCGTGATGACCGGGGCCAGGTAGAAGAAAATCCTGCTTACCTGCGTACTATCATGGAAGAAGAGTTGATGCCTTACACCGACTACCGCTTCGCCGCAGCGCAGGTTATGGGTCGCAACTGGCGTCAACTGGACCAGAACCAACGTACCGAATTTGTGGATGCATTCCGCGAGTATCTTATCACCACCTACGCACGCGTATTTACCCAGTATGATGAGAGTAAACATGAACTGCAGTTTGGTCGCGAAGAGGCGTATGAGAATGAGCGTACCGTGGTTGTGCGAGCACGCCTGAACCAACAGGACGGACCGCCAATTCGCTTAAACTTCAACTTACGTCGCCAGACACCAGAGTCAGCATGGATGGCGTTTGATCTGGAGGCGGAAAATATCAGTCTACTGAGTGCTCAGCGTTCAGAGATTCAGGCTGTGCTGCGTGAACGTGGTTTTCAGGGGGCTGTTGACCTGCTGCGTGAACGTGCAGCCGTAGAGATCGACCTGGATGAAGAACTGGATGTAGATGACTTCACATCGTAACCAGTGTCCTAAGCTATGAAAAAAGGGGTCGCATTGCGACCCCTTTTTTATTGTCCGAACCATACCTCGAACTCAATTCCAACCAGCCACGCCTGGCTGCGGTTCTCATGAGGCTCTTCTTTAGGCCAATGGGAACCAATCCATTTTTCCACGTAAAACCAATCTCGTAACCATGATTGACGATGAATCAAGCGTACACCGAAATCTTCATCAGGGACCTCAGCCTTACTCTCACCGCGATACCAGAACTCTCCGGCAATGGCTTTATTGTCGTCATACAGATGGTACAAAGAGGTCGTGTTACGCCAGCGAATACCATCTACGCGCTCGGCAGTGGTGGCTTCGGTAGAAAAACGGCCAAGCCACTCTTTACCCCAGGTTTGTTCGTAGTCCAGGCGCTGAGCAAAGCCGAAACCGTCACTGTCACGCCAGAAAAGCGCTGAGCGCGTGCGCACCTGCGAACTTTCAGTCACTCTAATCTGGTACAGGTAGCGCGCTTCAGTATATAGGTCTGCGCGCAACCCACCGCGGATACCAACGCTTGCTGAGAATCGGTTCTCTTCACCCTGGTTAGGGTTAAAACCCAGGCCCACCAGCCATTCACTATCCCCTGTTACATTGCGCAAGACCGAGGCACGACGTTCGCTGTCTTCCCCGACAACGTAGTCGTCAGTGCCAACCCGACCAACAAATGCGGAGAACCGATCTTCCGCCAGGGGCAGGTTTACCTGAGCTCTGAAACTCGAACCGACACTCCAGCCATCGTATTGACTCCACTCGGGCGCCACCGAAAAGCGGCCTTGAGAGCGATACTGGTCGTCAAAGGAGCGGCCGTCGCCGAAAAAGTTATCGAACCAACGTGCAGTTGCATCCACAGAGGTTTGTACACCCTGTTGAATACTGTCGATGACCATGTCGTCATCGTCGTCTTCCTCTTGTTGCTGCTCGTCTGTTTGCGCTTGAGTAGATGGCTCGCTGGACTCTTCTGCAGGCTCCTGGGCTGAGGCATACGCTGGCAAACACAGCGCAGGCGTGAGCAAAATGGCCGAAAGCAGGAAGGGGGTGACTGTCAGTTTCCGTACTGACAATGGGTGCCACAGTGGCATAGGTCATACTCCGTATGCGTTTTATAGTAATAAGTATGACATCAAGATAGAGCGTAGCTACGTATTTTGTCCAGAAGTTAACGCTGTGTTTACATAACTAAATATCTGGTCGTTTAAAATGGTATGACCGTGTGACTTCAGCCAACGCTCTGCGTCCCGATAATTGGGGTCATGCTGCTCTACCAAAGCCCAGAAGTCGGCCGAGTGATTAAAGTGGATGAGATGGCAGAGTTCGTGAATAACCACGTAGCGTATAATCCATTCAGGGGCGGTGAACAAACGCCAGCTAAAGCTTAGGGCACCCGCATGAGTGCAGGCCCCCCATTTTGCGGTGTAATTGGCCACCCGCCAGCTTTTAGCTAATAATCCATGGTGTTGCATCAGCAAGGGGAGTTCAGAATTCAGCCATAACTGGCCTTGCTGTTTAAACCAATCGACGACCAAACGCCGGACTCGGGCTGAAGGGTCGTGGGCCCGTCTGGATAGCCTGATAGCCAAAGTTTTATCGATAGTCTCAATCGTATTTCTTTGCCCGGGTCGGACTTGTAAATGCAGTGGCTGACCCAACCAATAAACCAACTCCCCATGCTGCCATTGACGCGGCTGCAACGCTTGTAACTGCGAGTGTTGAGCGGATTGGTGGCGGGCTATCCAGGCGCTTTTGAGGCTTATAAAAGCATTAATTTCAGACTCGGATACACCAAATGGCGCGGCAACCCGAACGGTGCCGTGCTTAATAGTGATGCCAATGGTGCGTCGCCGACGGCTGCGTGAAAGCGTGTACTGCAAGGGAACCCCCAAAATTCGATACAAATATGGTATAACGTTCAGCATCAAACATACACAACAGACTGACAGGAAGTACGCATGAGCAGACATTACGATTACCTGAGTATTGGCGCCGGCAGTGGCGGTATCGCATCAGCTAACCGTGCCGCGATTCGGGGTGCAAAGGCCGCCGTCATCGAGGCTAAAGCGGTAGGTGGTACCTGCGTGAATGTTGGTTGTGTACCGAAAAAAGTCATGTGGTACGGTGCTCATATCGCCGAAGCCCTTAAGTATGCGCCTTCGTATGGTTTCGATATTGAACAAAAGAGTTATAGTTGGGCCACCATGGTTAAAAATCGTGAAGCCTATATCGAGCGCATTCACGGTGGATACCAACGCGGCTTTGCTGGCAACGGCGTAGAATACATAGAAGGGTTCGCCACCTTTGTGGATAAAAATACGGTGGAAGTAAATGGCGAGCGGATTACCGCTGATCACATTACTATCGCTGTCGGCGGACGCTCAACCATTCCGGACCTGCCGGGCGCTGAGCATGGTATCGACTCTGATGGCTTCTTTGCACTCACTGAGCAGCCGCGCAAAGCGGTGGTCGTGGGTGCCGGCTATATTGCTGTAGAAATTGCCGGTGTGTTCCACGCGTTAGGCACGGACACGCACTTGATGGTTCGGCAGGACCGACCCCTGCGGACCTTTGAGCGCAGTATTATCGATACCTTGCTGGCGCGCATGGATCAGGACGGCGGTCCTAACCTGCACACCTATAGCGAAGTCAAAAAAGTCGATAAGAATGACGACGGTACCTTGACGATTACGACTTTAAATGACGAGATCATTGAAGATGTCGACTGCCTGGTCTGGGCAATTGGTCGGGAACCCACCACTGATAAAATTAACCTGCAGGCTGCGGGCGTTGAAGCCGACGATCAAGGCTATATTCAGGTCGATAAGTATCAGAATACCAACGTTAAGGGGATCTATGCGGTCGGTGATATCACTGGCGCAGCGCAATTGACGCCGGTTGCGATTAAAGCGGGCCGCCTGTTGTCCGAGCGCTTATTTAATAAAGACATGCCAGACGCCCACATGGACTTTAGCCTGATCCCAACGATCGTGTTCAGCCACCCGCCTATCGGCACCATTGGCATGACCGAGGTGGAAGCAGTTGCAGAATTCGGTAATGACAGTGTGCGCATCTATGACTCTGGCTTTGCCGCGATGTACAACGCTGTGACCCCGCATCGTGCACTTAGTCACTTCAAACTGATCTGTGCAGGTGATGACGAGAAGGTGGTTGGCCTGCATGGCATCGGCGAAGGTATGGACGAAATCCTGCAGGGCTTTGCAGTAGCAATGAAGATGGGCGCCACTAAAGCGGACTTTGACGCCACCGTGGCACTGCACCCGACCAGTGCGGAAGAGTTCGTCACCCTTAGGTAATCAAAGCGTCATGCTGAAAAAAAGATTAGAACAACGCTTTTGGCTGGCGCGCGCCTGGTTCTCGCTAAGTTTCGTCTATGCGGCGGGCTTTATCTTCGCGACGTTATTTGTATTTATGACCGCGGGGCCAGAGACGGCGAATTATCAGCATGCATTTTTGCTCAACAGCGGTTTGCTGGTATTACTCTGGGTGGGGCTGATAATTGCCCGGCCCAAGCCTGTTCGTGCGCGGCCTCGGGCTGTATTTGCACTGCTTGAATATAGCTTGGTGGGACTTTTTTTCAGCCTCGCTTTGGTGCTGTTTTCGCACTATGGCTGGTATATTTCGGCCAGTGCACCGGCGGGCTTTGCCGCCATTGCCTGGGGCATCGGCTGGATTGCGGCCTGGCTAGGCCCTGCGGTCATTGGTGTACTTGCCCTCTTATCCGGGCACTGGGTATGGCTGAGCGTGTTTATGGATTATCGCAGCGCTTGCTGGAGATTCGTCGAACAAGAGCATACTGAGGCCTTACTAAGTGAGCTCGAACAGCACCTCCAGGCAGATAACTTTTTACGTGAAAAAGATGCGCAGTATGTCGGACGAAAGCTGATTCATTGGCAACTGACCAGAGCCTGGAAACCCTTTGAACTAGACCTGCCAAGTTCAGCTGCACGGTTGGTCGGTCATATGTTGCCAGGTAAAGCCAACACACCAAGAATGTTAAGCATTGACAAGCGCAGCGTACGGCTGCAGGACGAGGTCCTGCAGACTATTATTGTGCCGTGGCCAGAGCAAAAAACTTAACTTGCAGGTTCAATGCGGTAGAGGCCGCCGTCACTTTCATCTGTGAGCACGTACAAATAGCCGTCAGGGCCCTGGCGCACATCGCGAATCCGGCCGACAGTGCCATCCAGTAGCACTTCTGTATGGCTGACCTCGTCGCCATCAAGTACTAAGCGGTGCAGTTGCTCGCGATACAGTGAGCCGACGAATAAATTGTTACTCCAGTCTGAGAAATGATAACCGGTGTAAAAGGCCATCCCTGAAGGGGCCATGGAGTCTTCCCATACATACTTAGGCGTCTCAACCCCAGGTGGGCTCTTGATCAGCCCCATCTTCTCTTCGGTGTCGTATTCTTTGCCATACGCAATCATCGGCCAGCCATAGTTTTTCCCTTTCTCGACCTTATGTAGCAGGTCACCGCCGTATGGGCCGTGTTCTGCGGTCCAAATACCACCGTTGTCAGGGTGCAGGGCAATGGCCTGGTTGTTGCGATGGCCAAAGGAGAAGATTTCCGGGCGTAAATTACCGGGTGGCATGTCTACAAAAGGATTATCGTCATAGGCGCCACCGTCCTGATGCAGGCGAATCATTGAGCCTGCCGGATCGGTTAAGTCTTGTGAAGGGCGGCGGATGCCACGATCCCCAATGGAGAAAATCACCGTACCGTCACCAGGGAACACAATTCTCGAACCATAATGGCGACCTGGTTCTTTACGCGGGTTTTCAACATAAAGCGTTTCCAGGTCGGTCAGCCCGTCTTGATCATCATTCAGCCGCGCTCGTGCTAAGGCTGTGCCAGTGGCATAATCTTCATGGGCCACGCCGTCGTTGTCACCGGGACTGGAATAGGTGAAGTAAATCCAACCGTTGTCCTCGTAATCAGGGTGCAACGCAATATCCAGCAGACCGCCCTGGTTACCACCTTCTGGTGCCGTTAACTGGTCTTCCTCTGCGTCGATCTTGGGTAAGCCTGAGAGCGCAGTGACCGAGTCGTCATCAATCAGTAATAAGTTTCCTGGTCGTTCGCTAATCAGCTTGCGTCCGTCCGGTAACCAGGCGACTGCCCATGGATGCTCTAGATCACTCACCAACTGCACGACGCGTATCGCACTATGTTCGGTGCGCATACTACTCTCAACTTCGGACTCGCTAACACTAACCCGTTCCTGGGGGGTATCAGCCAGCGCCGGTGCAGTGGATAAACCCACCAGCGTAAAGCCAATTGCCGTTGCAAGAACAAGTTTTGGGTAACGTCGGGTTGGCGTACTTTGGGTCATTGAATGTGTCATAAGTCCTCGCATAGTTGCTGAATGGTGGGTCCGGCGATGATTAACTAAATGGCAAAAAAGAGGCTGTTGGGCCTGCGCCCCAAAGGCCGGATATCTTATAAAGCTAGTAAGCGTTGGCGGACAACGCAAGCTTGCCGGGTCTTGACGCAGGTGCGAGCAAGGGGAGCAAAGGCATTTGACTAATGACCAGTGTGTACTTAACTAGATAGCGAAGCCACTGGAGTAATTGAATGACATTTTCTAAGTCCATACGTATCTCTCAGCACCTTAAAAACTCAGCAATACGGCGCGCCTTAATAGGGGGGGTGAGCTTGTTTGCAGGATCCGCCTTTTTCAATACCGTCGCTGCTGAGGACAGTGGTTTTGAACTGACCTGGGAGGGAGGGCCTGCATGGATGAGTCGCAACGATGTGCGAATTCCAGGGGCCACAGGCACCCGCTTTGATATGACGGAACTAACTGGCAGTGGCGCGGATTTGGCCATGCGGTTTTATGCAAAGTATGATTTTAACCAGCGTCACGCATTGCGGCTGAATCTCGCACCATTTCGGGTGAGTGGCAGTGGACAGTTTGATGAGGTTGTGGACTTTGCTGGTGAGACCTACGCTGCGCAAACGCAAACCTCCGCATCCTATAAATTCAGTAGCTACCGCCTGACTTACCGCTATACGTTCCATCGCAGCCAGCACTGGGAGCTTGGTGCCGGGGTTGCTGTGCTGATGCGTGATGCGGAAGTTCGACTGATGCAAAATGGGGTAGAATCAAAGGATGATGACATTGGGTTTGTGCCATTGCTGCATTTTTACGCCGGCTATCATCTTAATGACCGCCACTCAGTTATATTTGATGTGGAAGGTGCGGGGGCGTCGCAAGGGCGTGCCGTTGACGCCTCGTTAATGTATCAATACCACCTTCCTTCCGGTTGGAGTTTAGGCGCAGGATATCGCACATTGGAGGGAGGCGCCGACAATGACGATGTGTATAATTTTGCCTGGATTCACTACGCCTTAGTCAGCGCGACCTATCGGTTTTAGGTCGGCGGATGAGATAACGCCATGAGTAAGTATTAAAATCCCGTAAAGAGGCACTACCGCTGGTTGCACGATGGGTAAATCAGATTACCATAGAGGCTTCTTGATCACGCCATGGCAGTACCTCACATGAAGCAAACCATCGAGCTCAGCTCCTGGGTGCGTAAAGCACAATTCGAGTTTTTTAACGCTTTTGAAGAGCCGTTCTTTGGCATCACAGCAGACGTTGAGTGTGACGCGGCGTATAAATTGTGTAAGCGCGAAGGCCATTCATTCTACTTGTTTTATTTGCACAAAATCTTGCTTGCCGCGAACCAGATCCAGGAGTTCAAATACCGTATTGAAGGGGACCGCGTTGTGTTGTGGAACCATATACGCATTGGAGCGACGGTGGATAGGGCCGACGGGACCTTTGGTTTTGCGCACTTTGAGTTTCACCATCACTTCACTGACTTTGCTGTTGCAGCCCAGGCCGAGATTGAACGGGTGCGCGGCCGCACTGACCTGCAGGCATCCGATGGCAACGACGATATCATTCACTTCAGTGCAGTGCCCTGGGTTTCGTTCACTAGCCTAAGTCACGCCCGTCATTTTAAGCGCGCAGACTCATGCCCTAAAGTAGCCACCGGGAAGTTACATCAGCAACAGGGCAAGACGGTGATGCCGGTGTCGGTTCATGGTCATCATGCACTGATGGATGGCGCGCACGTGGGCCGATTCTTTCAGGTGCTTGAAGCGCTATTGGGTACCGAGGGTGCTTGCTGAAGCCTGGTGTGGCGACAAGCATTCAGCTACGTCCCCACTGCCTGATGGGGCAGGACATCGGAGCACTGTGTTCAGCATCATCCACACTTGCCATTTATTAATAAACAGCTAATATCGCAGGGTAAGGCCGATATAATTGGGCTAGTAAGCCCCCCTGTTAACGTTATAGAGTTCCTCAAAGAACAACGCCGCTTCACACGCTGACACATATTGCCCTCAAATAACTCACAAGCTGACTGCTATATCACCATATGATTTGGTGAGTGTATGTCTGCTTGTTAAACGAAGCACTGATTGTTAAATAAGGAATGAACCCATGAGTGCACAACCAGATATTATTTTATCGTCATATGACGTTGATAACATTGAACGCTGGATTGAAAAATCTAAGTTACCAGCAGAGATTATTGATGGCTTAGAAACTGAATTAGCCAGAGCGACTATTGTGAAACACGCTGACTTACCCAGCGACCGCGTAGCCATGGGTAGCCAGGTGACGTTTAAAATTACCGAGCTCAACAAAACTTTCAGTAAAACGCTGTGTTACCCAAATGATGTGGCAGAGCATGAAGACGCACTGTCGATATTTGCACCAGTTGGCAGTGCGCTGATTGGCTTAGCGGTCGGGCAGTCAATTGAATGGCCGGGCCAGCGCGGCGTGCAGCATGTAGAAATTATCGACGTGCAGCATCAACAAAGAGTCAGTAAAACAGGCTAGTAAGTCGCCTGTTTTAAGGGCGAACTTTGCGTGCCAGCGGGAGCCAGCCGAGCATGAAGAAAATCCAGAACGCAATCGCATCGGCAGCGCTGAGGTAAGCGTAATCAAAAGCGCCGGAGCGGACGATGGTGATCTTTATCACTGCCACAGCAAAGCCTATCGCCAGTAATGTGTAGTTGCTGCGAAACCGGCGTTTGCTTAGCCGGCTGCCAAGCCAGTAACCACTGACTACGATGGCTGACATAACGATAGAGATCCCAGCCATCATCAACGTGAACCCAATCGTGATATCGTCAGCCATTGCCATTTCAGGCAAGCCAATCACGTGTAAAAAAAGATATCCCAGGAAAACGTATAACACTCAAGATCCTCGCCAGTGATGGTAACCTTGTTATGTAGCGCATAATACCTGTGCAGGCCAGGAGACGCCAGTGTAGTGGGACGCCAGTATGCATCCGTGGGTAAAAACAAATGAAGGTGGTTAGTGATGGCGGCCAGTCAACAAGGCAGAGGGTTACAGCGTGAATTCTATCGCAATGGCGCTGATTATCGTCATGGTGAGGATGCGACCTTTGCCGATGTGCAGCGGCGGTATGATTTTTATAGTGTGAAAATTGGCCGTTGGGTCAGCAAAGACGAGCAGCAGCGAGCTGCAAACTTGTTTTACGACGCGCTGCGTGACCTCGAAGTGATGCTGCAGGTACCACCGCAAGTGATTTCACTCAATGGCAGCCTGGGTCTCAATTTTGCTATTGGCGGACAGCGTCACAGCTGTGCCCACTATGAGCCGCAGGCTCGCGTACTGGCACTGGCGAAAAATGCGGGTGGGGGAAGCCTCGCGCATGAATGGTTTCATGCTTTTGACCATTATATTTGCCCCCGCATGTATGCCAACCTGGCCCAGGTTCCCAGCCTCGCATTTGCCAGTAAACTTTGGCTGGTGCAGCGGGAACACCATCAGCATGCGCTCAATCGTTTGCTGAGTGACGCGTTTAAAACGTTATTTCTAAATGCTGATGGCAGCGCACCAAGCGACTTTATGACCCACTGTTTGGCAGTGGATAGAAGTAGCTCTCAGGCCTACTTCGCTTTGCCTGAAGAAATCAGTGCGCGCGCGTTCGAGCACATGCTGCAAAGCCTTCATCAGAAGAATCATTTTTTGGTGGCAGGCACACAGCAAAGCGAGACCGCACGGGCGGGGCTCTACCCACCGGCCGACATTTCTTATCGCGTGGGTGAAATCTGGCTCACGTACTTTAAGCATCTTGGTGCCGGGCTAACGCGAGATACGCTGACCTCGCGTTGACTCGCATGCTGGCTTAGCGCAGGTTTTCGGCGGTTTCTACTTCTTTAGCTGGACTGCCGCCCAGCATCGTCTCAAGTTTCATTAAACCTTGAATCATGAGCGCGCCGAGCACAAAAAAGACCAGCGCCAGCAACAGGTCAGTGTGCCCATTGGCTGCAGCGTAGGCGCCCGGGCTGGTTGGCTGGTCGTCAAGTTGCCACGGCCAGATGCGATACAGCGCACCGATGACCACACCGCATAACATCGCTAACATGCCGTCATGAAAGCGCTTAAGAAGGGCGGTCAGTACTCTGGAAAAAATCAGTAGGCCGAGCACACAGCCCGTTGCAAATAGCCCCAGCACCGCCAGCTGCGCATTGCTAACAGCGGCGACAATGGGCGCATACATACCCATTAACAGGAGCAAAAAGCTGCCCGAAATACCCGGGAGAATCATTGCGCATATCGCAATAAAGCCAGCCAGGAAGAACATCCAGGGCATCGGTTCGGTTTGTACTGGCGCTAAGAAACTAATGGAGAGTGCGAGGATGACGCCAAAACATAACAGCAGTGAGCGCCAGACAGTAAACTGAATAGGTTTTAGCAGCCAGGGTAATGCCGCAATAATTAAGCCATTAAACAACGCCCACAAGGGCACCGGCCGGTGTTCCAAAAAGTGAGTGACGATACTTGCCAGGCTGGCGATACTAATCAGAATACCGCCAAATAAGCAGCACAAAAATGCGCCATCAATGTGGTGCCAGAAACTTCTTATCCGACCACGCCGCAGTAAATGAAACGCCTGCAGATTAAATGATGTCAGAGCGTTTAAAAAGCGCTCATAAATGCCCAGTATGAACGCCAGGGTGCCGCCAGACACACCGGGCACAATATCTGCCGCGCCCATTGCCAGACCTTTAATCATCCAGTTGATATATTGCTTCATGAGTCCTTAACTTTACCTTTAATGGTTACACCAAAGCCGTGCCAATGGTTAGGCCACGACTTGGTTACGGCCTTTTTGTTTAGCTGTATACATTGCCTTATCGGCCCGATCAACCACTGAATCCCAGGTTTTGCTGCCGTTAAATTCAGCAACCCCAATACTCACGGTGACCTGCGGTAGTTCGGGCTCGCTGATTTTCTCAATGGCCGCGCGAATACGCTCCGCCAACTCAATGGCTTCAGCGGCCGCAGTTTCTGTCGCAAGCAGCAGGAACTCTTCGCCACCCCAGCGAGCAAACAGGTCGGTCTCTCTAATCTGTTGGTTGACCGTTGCGCATACGCTTAGCAACACCTGGTCACCAATGCTATGGCCGTACTCATCATTGATGTGCTTAAACTTATCTAAATCCAGCAGTAAAACGCTGTATGGTCGGTGATAGCGCATCGCATTTTGTTGCGCGTCCTGCATGCGTTGCTCAGCAACCCGGCGACTCCATACTCCGGTGAGATCATCACGCTCGGCAAGGTACTTAAGTTTCTTATTCACATCCTCAAGTTTCTCATTGAGGCTTTGCAAATGCATACTGTCCGCCACGATCAGCAAGTCACGGGCAATATCTCGTGCAGCATACAGCGCTTCATTCGTCCATTCGCTGGAACGGCCTTCAACTTTCTGTTGCCACATAGCAAAAGATTTACGTGGACCAAGCATGTCGCCGGTAGCACCTTGATAAACATGCTTTTCTGGTTTGCCAGCCCAGCGCTTTATCTCGACCAGTTCGGTGCGGAAAAATAGCAGCCAGGCATGGCGGTCACCTTCGGCAGACATCGGCACCGCTAACAAGCCAGACAATGGCTTTTCGTCACTTGCCAGGGTTAAACCAGTACTCTCCGCCAGGCAGCGGGTACTCCAGAAAGGTCGGGCTCTCACGTTATCGTCAAGCCAGTCAAGTACCCGGCGTAAGTCGTCGCCCTGGAGCACCTCACCAACCGAACTGATACTGCTTTGTCGAACAAAGATGCAACCGACTGCGTCAAGTAAGCGTAACCAGCCATGGCCATGGCTGCTAATCAGGCTTTGGGTTGTGATTTGCTGAATATCTTCCTGCGCCATGGCATCGCGCACTTCGTGCACCCGGCGCTGATAGTTCTGGGTGGCTTTGGTTTGCAGGTAAAAATAACGCTGCGCGGCAAACTCGACAATCAGGCTCAGGGCTTCACGTTTTTTTGGTGCCAGCCAAATATCATCAACATGGTGACAGGCTATGATGCCCCACAATGCTTGCTCTTCGAAAATACCAATCGAGCTTGACGCGGCCACGCCGAGATTTTGCAGGTATTGCATATGCACCGGTGAGACCGCACGCAGCGTGCCGGCACTCATATCTAAAGGCGTCATGTCCTGCTCATTCTGTGCTTGCATGGCTATTGGTTCACGGCGCGCTGAACCAATGATTCTGAATGGGTTCTTGCTATACATTGCGCGAGCCTGTGGCGGTATATCACTGGCCGGGAAGTGATGCCCTAACATGCTATCAAGCCGGCTACCGGTCGCTTCTGCAGTGACTCGCCCGTGCCAGTCGTTATCAAACTGATACACCATCACCCGTTCAAAACCAGATATTTGCCTTACCTGGCGGGTGAGTTCCTCCAATAACGCCTGGGGATTACGTTGTTCACGCAGCGCCTTATAGGCTGAATGCAAAAAGCTGCGCACACTCAGGACGCCTTGATTCGGCCCTGGCTTCTCAATTTCGATGACCCAATAAGGTCCACTGGCATAGGCAACGTAGGTGTACCCATTTGCTTCAGCGGAAAAAGTTTCGCCAAACTGGAGGGCTTCGCGCATGGTTTGTAATACATGACCGTCGATCAAACTATGCATACTGGCGGACCAAATGTCGTCGCAATTCAGCAGCTCGCCCGCGTTCACGCTCGCCTGTTTAAGCTGAGCAAAATAAGGTGTGTAGGCTAATAGCGCCCCATAGGGCTGAATTCCGCCTGGAATGTGAATGGGTTCGTTTTCACAAGCACTTATCAGGGAGACCAGATCTTGTTCGCTCAAGCTGCAAATTCCTTAATGGTTAACGGCCTATTACTTAGGCCGAGATAGTTTGGGGTTGCGCCATTAGCTCTGTTAACGCCTGAAACATTGAGCATGCGGCATCACACACTGGTTGTGGTTGCACTGCTATTAGCTGATCTGGCTGCTGGTTGCCGCCCTCGGCGGGCAGTGCACTTAGTTGCTGACGCAAAACCGGCCAATCGGTTGCCTGAAACGCGAAATGATGAAAAAAAGACAAGCCAGTATTGTTAGTCAACTGCAGCTGTTTAGCCAGCCTTGGCGCGATTATTTTTCCGCCCTGACTGGACCCTTCAATGACATAGACAAGCCCAAGCGTTTGCTCTTGGGTTAAGCTTTGTGCTTGAGCACAGTTGTGTAGACTGGGGTCCTGTCGGCCTGAAAATAGCTGGGCGAGAGTGGCAGGTTGCCAATCAAGGCTACTATTCAGCCGTTTGCGCAAAGCGCTGAGGTCACGTTGCAAAAATGGCAAGCGGGCGTGGTATTGGTAGCTCTCGTCTAAAACCTGGCAGTTTTGGGTCGCCGCAATTAAAAGCGGATCTAAGGTCGCATATAAACGTGCGAAAACCAGCAAGACCTGAGTGTAATCAGCTACACTCAGGTCCTTGTTCATTAAGCTCGCCATCATCGGCGTACGCTCAAGAGCACTATGTTCGCTCTTGGTTGTGGCACGTAACAGCTCAATGAATGATCCTGGATTCGTGCTCATACCGCCATCCTCATGTTTATTCAGGACAACCGCAGTGGCGATAGTTACTGCTGCGACTCCCGATCCGCAAGACTATCATGTAAGAACTCGGTCATCATAGTGCGCAGGTGTAAAGACGTACCTTCACCTTCAGCGATACCATGAGTGCGGTTTGGGTACGCCATAAAGCGGAACTGTTTCTGGTGCTTTATCAGTTCATCGATCAATCGCTCTGACCCCTGATAATGCACGTTGTCGTCGGCGGTGCCGTGCACTAGCAGTAAATCACCTTGCAGGTGTTCGGCATGGGTCACCGCACTGGTATAGGCGTAGCTCTCCGCTTCTTCTGGCAGCAATCCAGAATAGCGCTCCTGATAAATCGTGTCATACAAACGCAGATCCGGCACAGGCGCTAAGGCAATACCCGCATGGAATTTTTCCGGGTATCGGAACAGTGCGTTGAGGGTCTGTGAGCCCCCGCCGCTATGGCCCCACATGGCCACCCGATTCGCGTCGATATAGTCCCAGCGACTGAGCATATCGTCCAGCGCATCGGCCTGATCCTGAACCGTAATGACCCCCAACTGCTTATATATGGAATGTCGCCACGCCTGACCACGTGGGGAACGGGTACCACGGTTATCCACCGACACCACGATATAACCCAGTTGAGTCAGGTATTCATGCCACAACCAACTATGGCCTAACCAACGGTCAGCTACTGTTTGGCCCCAGGGCTCGCCATATACATACATGAGCAGCGGATAAGAACCATTCGGGTCAAAGTTCGCCGGGCGCATAATGTATGCATCCATTTCCAGGCCATCACGAGCGGTGACGCGGAAGAACTCAGTGTCGCTGGTCACGCGCTCGCTCAAGGTTTGCGCAAGCTCGCTATTCATCTCCAGCTCGCTAATTACATCATGTTGCGGCAGGTTGACCATGCGTGTTTGTGGCGCTTGCCCAAGAGTAGAGAACGTATGCAGCGCATAATCACCGTCGGCGCTGATCTGGTAGTCATGGGTGCCAGTCCAATCGGTTGGGGTCAATCGCTCGACGGTATCACCGGACAACGCAGCCCGGAAAAGGGCGGTCTGTAACGGGTTATCAGGGGCCGCAACGTAGTATACCCAGCCATCGCTGGCACTCTCTCCGTTGATCACGATTTGCTTCACGTCAATCACATCGTAACCCTGATGCTCAGCATAGGTCAGCGCTGTGATATCCGCGTTCTGGCCTGCATGATTGCGGTCAACACGGTAAAGCTGGCGATAACCATTACGTTCGCTTAACCAGGTAAATGACTGACCGTCGTTAAAGAACTGAAGGTCATCCACCTGCTCGACCCAGGCATCACTTTGCTCGGTGAGCAGGCGTGTCACCTCACCATCAGCGCGCGCAGTCGCCCACAGGTGCATGGTGTTCTGTGCACGATTCATTTGCTGAACCAGTAACTCTTCAGAGTTACCGGCCCATTCCATGCGCACCAGATAATGATCACGCGGTTCACCAGGGATATTCATCCAGGTGGTGTCACCACCATTGGCTGGCAATACGCCGATGCGCAATGCTGAATTGGTTTCACCTACTTTTGGGTAGGGAAATTGGGTAGTAGTAGGATACAGCTCAGACACATTGTCGATCATCTTGAACATGGGCACACCTTCGGTGTCCAGCTGCCAATACGCGATATGCTGACCATCCGGGCTCCAGCGAAAACCATCGCGCAGATAAAACTCTTCTTCATTGACCCAATCGAAGGTGCCGTTGATGATGTATTCGCCACCGTCAGTAGTAAGCTGCGAGACCTCCATATCGGCTAAGTTCTGCACATAAATATTATTCTGCATGACGAAGGCGATGCGGTCGCCGGCAGGATTGAACTTAGCAAATTGCAAAGTGGCCTCTGGCATATCCGCGCCTAATTGCACCAAACGACCACTGTCACGCTCCAGTACCCAGTAATCCCCCAAGGTGTGGGTGCGCCAGGAGCGCCGGGTATTGGTAAAAATAAGGACCTTGTCACCGTCTTCTGACCACTGGTAATCGGCAACCTGTAGCGCTTCCCCGTGGTCTGCAGGGGTGAGCTGCTGTGCACTCACCAATACCTCACGGTCACTGCCATCGGCCTGATACCGGACGATATCAACGCCCTGATTGGCACCGTCCTCAAGGGTCGTATAGCCACTGCCATCGGCTAGCCAGCGGCTGGTAGGGAAGCGTTTCACGGCGAAAGTCTGGTCCTGGTAAATATCGGCCAGGCTAAGGGTTGGCTCAGTCACAGACGTTGTATCGTCGGTGGTGGCACAAGCGGACACAGCAAGGAGTGCGGCCGCACTCATCGCAATGCGTGCGCTACCAGGGGGAAGTCGTTGAAACATGGGCATAGTACCTATTTTGATTGTTATCTTTGCGTTAGTGTAACCAGTTTTGCCATTAAGGAACACTCTCGTCGGGTAGTTGCCAAAGTGTGCCCTGAGCATTTGTGCCTTGAACTTTTTCCTTCGCAGCCTCATATCCAGGGTAAGAGCAACTAAACATTTAACTATCGCACCAGGCCAATCTCCACTGGCTCCTTGCCACGATGGCAGTGCGATGGGCAAACACCGCGCAGGCGGAACAAGGTGCAGCTATTTATGAACCACACACAAGATACAGCCAACCCGTTACTCAGTGACTTTTTATTTCCGCCATTTTCAAAGATCGAGCCGGCGCATATTCAGCCTGCGCTGGAGCAGGCTCTGGCCGAAAGTCGCGAACTGATTGAGCGGGTTGCCGCGCAAACCTACCCGACCTGGGACAGCCTGGTGGCACCACTGGAGGCTGCGGACGATAAAATCAGCCGTATTTGGTCGCCGGTTTCTCATATGAACGCAGTGGTGAGTAATGATGCCTTGCGCGAAGCTCACGACAATTGTCTGGCGTTGCTGTCTGACTACTCCACTTGGGTAGGGCAGCATCAAGGGCTCTACGCGGCCTACCAGACACTTAAAGACAGCCACGAATTCAACGCATTGGACCAGGCCCAGCAGCGCGTCATTACCGACACTCTGCGTGACTTTGAACTCAGTGGTGTCGGCCTGGTGGCGGCAGACAAGGCTCGCTATGGCGAAATCCAGTCGCGTCTGTCTGAACTCAGCTCGACGTATAGTAATCAGTTACTTGACGCCACCCACGCCTGGGTCAAACATGTTACCGATGAGGCTGACCTCGCTGGCTTACCTGACAGTGCGAAAGCTGCCGCAGCCGCTGAGGCGCAAGAGCGAGAGCTTGGGGGCTGGGTGTTTACGCTGGATATCCCCAGTTACCTGCCAGTGATGATGTATGCCGATAATCGACAATTACGTGAAGAGATGTATCAGGCCTTTACCACGCGGGCATCGGATCAAGGGCCAAATGCCGGTGAGTTCGATAACTCAAAGGTTATGCAGGAAACCATGACCCTGCGTCATGAGTTGGCGCAATTACTCGGCTTTGCTAGCTATGCGGACCTGTCGCTGGCAACCAAAATGGCGGAAAGCCCGGCTCAGGTGATGTCTTTTCTTGAAGATCTTGCTGCGCGCTCGCTGCCCGCAGCGCAACGTGATATTGCCGAAGTGAAGCAGTTTGCTCAACAAGAGCATGGTGTTGAGGAACTTCAGGCTTGGGACCTTGGCTACTACAGCGAGAAGCTCAAGCAGCAAACTTACGCTATCTCAGACGAGGAACTGCGACCGTACTTCCCTGAAAACAAGGTCGTTGACGGCTTGTTCGAGGTCGCGAAACGCCTATTCGGCATTCGTATTGAAGCGCAAACGGGCATGGATACCTGGCATCCGCATGTACGCTTTTTCAATGTGTACGATCAACAAGGCACGCATCGCGCGAGCTTTTACCTTGATCTTTACGCCCGCGCCAAAAAACGCGGTGGGGCTTGGATGGCCGAGTGCGCAGTCAGACGGCGGTTAGCGGATGGCTCACTGCAAATACCGGTTGCCTACCTGACCTGTAATTTCAGTAAGCCAGCGGGAAATGAGCCTGCGCTCTTCACCCATGACGAAGTCATTACCCTGTTTCATGAGTTCGGTCATGGCCTGCATCATATGCTAACCCAGGTGGAGGTCGCCGGGGTCTCTGGTATCAACGGGGTTGCATGGGACGCAGTAGAATTACCGAGTCAGTTTTTAGAAAACTGGTGTTGGGAGAAAGAAGCCCTGGCGTTTATTTCAAGTCACCATAAAACCGGTGAGACGCTGCCGGACGATTTGCTGCAAAAAATGCTCGCGGCACGTAACTTTCAATCGGCGATGCAAATGGTGCGTCAACTTGAATTCTCGTTGTTTGATATGCGTATTCATATGCAAGACAACCCCGACATACAGGGTATTCTGAACGAAGTGCGCGCACAGGTCTCAGTGTTTACACCACCGGCTTATAATCGCTTCCAGCACAGCTTCGGGCATATTTTCGCGGGTGGTTATGCGGCAGGGTATTACAGTTATAAATGGGCAGAGGTATTGTCCGCTGATGCATTTTCACGCTTTGAAGAGGCCGGGATTTTTAATGCTGAGGTTGGCGAGGATTTTCTGCATGCGATTCTTGAGCGTGGCGGCAGTGATGATGCGATGAATCTGTTTAAAGCGTTTCGCGGGCGCGAGCCTGATATTGCTGCATTACTTCGTCACAGTGGAATTGCCGCAGGCAGTTAGCCCGCAAGGCTAAGCACTAGTCGCACCAGTAAAAGGATGCTCAGTACAAACAGAGCCAGAAAGATAATACCGATAGCAATATAAGGAAGCGGGTTACTGTGGCTAAAATCACGGGCGCGCGCTTTTTCTGTTTGTACACCAAACATCGCAGCAAGCACACTAAAACACATTTGTAGAAATGTAGGGCGAGACTCGCTCATATTAGCTGCAACTTACCAAGCACCTAAACTGGCAGACGGACGTTGTGACTGACGTTGTTTGGCTTTTTCACCACGACCGGCAAACATCCACTCTAAGATGTCGAGGTAGTGAAAAGAAAAAGAGCGGCGACTGTCCTGGCTGGGCGACGCATGTTGGCGTGCCGGGGTGCTTGAATTGCTGTCTTGGCTTGGTGGGGTATCACCTGCTGCCTGTCGTTTAGAGAATGGTTGCGATGTTTGCTGAGACTGCGTTGCTGGCAACTCAAAACGGGAATCAACTAGGTCGGTAGCCTGGATTGACAACCCTTGCGTGTTAACGGACGTGTTCTGCGATGAACTCAGTATCGCCTGACCGAAAAACACGGCAGAACTGAGTGAAAGTAGTATCAACGTCACTTTAAGCAGGGGGTTAGTCATGTTCGAGCCTCATAAAACTTGCAATTTCCTTACTGCGACGGCTTAATCTACCACCAAAATAACAATAAATCTACACACCACAACGGTATCTTTGGTTAAATATTGCTCAGCAATAAGCTGGCTTAACAGGTGAATCCTCGGCGCTGCACTGCTAAACTAGCGCTCAGCATACAGGCTTAGCTATAGAACTGGCTTGATGCCTATCATCAGTTTCCCCTACTTAAGTGACAGGTAACTTTATATGCATCAGGATTACTGGATTGCACCTTCGATTTTATCAGCCAATTTTGCACGCCTGGGCGAAGAAGTGGATACGGTGCTCGCAGCGGGCGCCGATGTGGTTCACTTTGATGTGATGGACAACCACTTTGTGCCAAACCTGACCATTGGCCCTATGGTATGTCAGGCATTGCGCGATCATGGTGTGACTGCACCAATTGACGTCCATCTGATGGTCGAGCCGGTGGACCGGATCGTACCCGATTTCGCCAAGGCCGGTGCTTCAATCATTACTTTTCATCCGGAAGCGTCCACACACATTGACCGTACCTTACAAATGATCCGCGATGAAGGCTGTCAGGCCGGGCTGGTATTTAATCCGGCAACGCCACTCCATTACCTTGATTACGTGATGGACAAGGTGGATGTGATCCTGCTGATGTCGGTGAACCCCGGATTCGGCGGCCAGTCATTTATTCCCGCCACCTATGACAAGATCCGCGAGGTGCGCAAGCGTATCGATGTGAGTGGCCGGCAGATCCGACTCGAGGTAGACGGTGGCGTAAAAGTCGATAACATAGGCGACATAGCCAAAGCGGGCGCCGACATGTTTGTCGCCGGCTCCGCGATCTTTAATCAGGACGACTACGCACAGGTGATAAGCCAGATGCGCGAGCAATTAGCCAGCGCACGTAGCTAATTTTTTTCTGACGCCGGGCAGGGCATCTTCGGCACAAACGTCTTCTATTTATTTTGCATAAGGTATTACATTCATGAGCAAACCAGTCGTACTCAGCGGTTGTCAGCCGTCAGGGCAATTAACCATCGGCAACTATATGGGCGCTCTGCGTCAGTGGGTTGGTATGCAGGACACTCACGACTGTAAGTTTATGCTCGTGGATTTGCATGCGATTACGGTCCGCCAGGACCCGCAGGCGTTGCGCGAGGCGACATTGAACGGCTTAGCTCTGTATGTGGCCTGTGGCCTGGACCCACAGCGTAGTACGATTTTCCTGCAGTCGCATGTTGCTGAACACTCCCAGTTGGCGTGGATCCTGAATTGCTACACTCAAATGGGTGAGCTTAACCGGATGACTCAGTACAAAGACAAAAGCGCGAAAAGCGAAGCCAACATGAATGCAGGCTTGTTCAGCTACCCGGTACTGATGGCGGCGGACATCTTGCTGTACAACGCCAACCAGGTGCCGGTGGGTAACGATCAGAAGCAGCACCTTGAGCTGGCGCGGGATATCGCCACGCGTTTTAATAACCTGTACGGCGAGACGTTTGTGGTACCAGATCCGTTTATTCCTGAGCATGGTGCACGCATTATGAGCCTGCAGGACCCGACCAAAAAGATGTCAAAGTCGGACGAGAACCCGAATAACTTCATTGGCCTGCTGGAAGACCCGAAAAAAATAGCAAAAAAAATTAAGCGTGCGGTCACTGATTCAGATGAGCAAGCGCGGATTTACTTTGACCCTGAACAGAAGGCTGGGGTGTCAAACCTGCTGACCTTGTTGTCAGGTGCGACCGGTAAGTCCATTGAGTCGCTGGTGCCTGATTATGAAGGTAAGATGTACGGTCATTTAAAAGGCGATGTGGCCGATGCGGTGGTTGCATTACTTGAGCCCATTCAGCAACGTTATCATGAGTTGCGTGACGACCGCGCAGCGCTGGATGTGATTATGCAGGCGGGTGCTGAAAAAGCCAGTATTGCGGCGGCAGACACCCTGGCCAAAGTATATGACACGCTGGGCTTTGTAGCGCGCCCGTAGGCACGGCAGCCCTTAATCTAAACGGCGTAAAGCGTTCTCTAAAGTGGCGGCACTGAACTCCCCAATATGGGTGTAGCTCAGGCTGCCATCACTGTTAAAGAATAACGTGGTAGGGAGCGCATGAGAGCCCACCATAGCCCCTACCTGGCTGCGTTGATCAAGCAGCACGTGGGGCAATGCTAACCCTTGTTGCTGCAAGAATGCGTCGATCTGGGCGCTCTCTTCCCCTTGATTCACTGCAACGATATGCACGTCTGGCCAATTATCCGCAGCATCCTCTAATAACGGCATTTCCCGCACGCACGGTGGGCACCAGCTGGCCCATAAATTGACCACCGTAGGTTTGCCATGAAAGGCTTCCGCAAGGTTAACGGGGGGGCCGTTTAGTTGTTGCAAACTTGCTTGTGGGAACTGAGTCTGGCCGATGTGCTGGTTGAGCCACAGGTGACCGCCACTGAACACTGTCAGCCCAAGCAGTAATGCGCCGACTAACCCCAGCTGACCCCGTCTCAGGTCAGCGGCCTGGTCTTGCTTAGGTTCTTGTTGCAGACGGTTTTTTCTATGCAGCACGATAAGCTCGCGCACGGTCCATGCTAAACCGGCCGTTAGCCCTGCCCACAAAGAGAACCCGCCGTCTCGGACATTGATGATTTGCCATGGCGCTGCAAGGTAGATATCTACATACTTAATTACAAAATATAGCCGCGCACTTATTAAACCTACGGCTATAATTCGAAAGACAGCGTCGCTGAGTGAGGTTCGCATGGATTTGCCCAACCACCATGCAGCGCTTAGGGCGAGGATGCTGGAAACAATAAAAATAAGATGAACGGTCGCGAAGGCAAATGGCCCGAGGGTCGTTGACAATGTAGTGGCTCCTGCTGGTCTTGAGGGAAATAGCAGTGGCCATATTAACAAAGGAACATGAAATGAGAATGATGAAAGCTTTTATCTATAGCCTGGTGCTGAGCAGCTTCCTGCTGATGAGTAGCGCCCAGGCATCCTTGCTGTGGAAGATTTCTGGGAATGATTTAGAACAACCGTCCTATCTGTTCGGCACCATCCACCTGATTTGTGGTGGCCAGTTTCACATGGACGATCGCATCGAAAATGCCGTTTCTGAAACCGATACACTGATGCTTGAAATCGATTTGACTGACACCGCAACCATGATGCGCTTACAGCAATTGATGGTGAATCCACAGGGGCCTTACTTGCAGGAGCACCTTTCGGAATCACAACTTAGCAGCGTCGATGAGTTCTTTATTGAAAACTTTGGTGCCGGCGTTGCCCAGCTGGGCGTATTAAAACCTATGGCGCTGCACTCCATGGTGTTGGTCGCTGGCATGCCTTGTACTGATATTAAATCGTACGAAGTGGTACTTTCAGAGATGGCAGGCGAACAGGAGATGGCCATTACTGAACTGGAAACTGTCGAATTTCAAATGAGCTTATTTGACAATATTCCCCTGCAAGAGCAGGTTGAGTGGTTGTGGACCATGATTGATGAAGAGGGTGAAGCTCAGGCACAAATGGCGGCAATGGTTGACGCTTATTTAGATGAAGACCTGGAGGCTCTATTGGCGTTGATGAAAGATGATCCGCAATTTTCCGAGTACTTTGAGTTGTTGCTGGATGATCGCAACGTCAATTGGGTTGCCCCGATCCGCGAGCAAATCCACGCGCAAAGCACCTTTATTGCAGTGGGTGCTGGTCATCTACCAGGCGAAATGGGCATGATCGAGCTACTGCGAGAGGCCGGTTACGAGGTCGAGGCTATTGCCAGATAATTTATACGCGGGATGACTAGGCCTCAATCGAGGAAACAAAAAGCCCTTGCTCGTTGGAGCAAGGGCTTTTTACTTACATACCGGTCATTAGAGCTGGTTAAGCGGTATTTTCAGGTAAACTTTGCCGCTGTCATCCGCTGGCGGCATATGGCCTGCGCGGATATTCACCTGAATGGACGGCAGAATGAGTCGTGGCATCTCAAGGGTTGCATCACGAGTCTCGCGCATTTCTACGAATTCTGATTCAGTTACCCCATCGCGCACATGAATATTCTTTTCCCGCTGCTCGCCCACCGTGGTCAGATATTCGTGTGAGCGACCATCTTTCGGGTAGTCATGGCAAATATACATCTTGGTATCAGCTGGCATGGACAGCAGTTTCTTGATGGAACGATACAGCGTATGTGCGCTGCCCCCTGGAAAGTCGCAGCGTGCAGTGCCAACGTCAGGTAGGAATAGAGTATCGCCCACAAATAGCGCCTGTTCGTTCACCACATACGCGAGATCCGCGGGTGTGTGGCCTGGTGTGTGCATCACTCGGAACTGCAGTTCACCAACACTAAACTCTTCACCGTCCGTAAATAGCCGATCAAAATGACTACCGTTGGGCAGGAACTCTTTCTCCAGATTAAACACGTCCTTAAATATTTTTTGTACACCCTTGATATGCTCGCCGATGCCGACCTTGGCTCCAAGCTGGTCACGCAGAAAGGGTGCCGCTGACAAGTGGTCTGCGTGAGCATGGGTTTCTAGAATCCATTCAATGGTTAGTTGCTCTTCATGCACAAAGTTAACGATATTTTGCGCACTGTCGGTGCTGGTGCGGCCGGATTTGTAGTCGAAATCCAGCACGGAATCAATAATGACCCCGGTACCCTCGGGGCGATCATAGACGACATAACTAAAAGTCTCACTGTCATTGTCGAGGAATGTTCTTACCAGTGGTGTAGAAAGTTTGTTCGAGATCATGCGTGCCTCCTGCTAGTTACGCTATAAATTAGGTGGCCAACCTTTTAGTTATATATATATTCTATTTTGTTATTTAGCAAGTTTATGGTTAAAGTATAAACCAATCATTGTATTCGGTTTTATTAATATAGAGGTGACAGATGACTAATTTCAAAAATTTATTCAATAGATTGAAAGCTGTACTAGGCTTTCATGGGGACCACGAAGCTGACGTAGCTCAGCATAGCAATCGGGTCAGCTTAGGGTTACTACGCAAAACCATTGCCTTGACTAGTGTGTTTTTCATGCTGTCGGCGTTTACCGTAACAGCAAGTGCGAGCGAACACGACGAACCTGTGAAACAGGTTTTCGTTACATTAACCAGTGCAGAAACACAAACACAGGGTATGGCGCTCGTGCTAACCAACGCGATGCAGGCACAAGGTGCCGAGGTAGAGCTGTTACTGTGCGATGGTGCAGGCCAGCTGGCGGTCACTGATGCCCCAAGCGAACGCTTAGCCCCGCGCGATGTGAGCCCGAAGATGATGTTGAAAAATTTAATGCAAGGCGGTGCAAAAGTGCAGGTTTGTGCGCTGTTTTTGCCTAATGCAGGACTGAGCGATACGGACTTACTAGAGGGCATTAGCGCAGCTCAGCCGCCGGCTATCGCCGAGCGACTGCTAGCAGAAGGTGTTCGGGTATTTAATTTTTAAGTGCGCGGTAGTAGCTTAAGTCGCATAACTTTAAGTTATGCGACTGCGACAAAATGTCCATTATAATAGTGAGCGAAAGGCGTATAGTGACTTAGTACATGTACCAGCTGTCTTTAGGAGACGTTGATGGAACTTGATCCACTCTTGTTGTCACGCATTCAATTTGCGTTTGTTGTGTCATTTCATGCCATATTTCCGGTATTTACCATCGGTCTGGCTTCTTTCATTGCGTGTCTGGAAGGTCTTCATTACAAAACTGGCAATAAAGACTGGGAGCGTCTGTCCAAGTTCTGGATCCAGGTGTTTGCAGTGGTCTTTGGTATGGGGGTTGTTTCCGGTATCGTCATGGCGTTTCAGTTCGGCACCAATTGGAGCAATTTCTCCTATGCGGCAGCCAACTTCCTCGGCCCGGTACTCAGCTATGAAGTAGTCACCGCGTTTTTCCTCGAGGCCGCCTTCTTAGGAGTACTGCTGTTTGGTCGAGACAAAGTGCCCCAGGGCATCCACTTTTTCTCAGCCTGTATGGTGGCTATCGGTACTTTTATCTCTTCATTCTGGATTCTGTCGGCCAATAGCTGGATGCATACCCCCCAAGGCGTCGAGGTTCGTGATGGACTCTATTATGTACTGAGTTGGTCAGACGCTATTTTCAACCCGTCACTTGCGCCCCGTTTCTTCCATATGGGGTTGGCATCGTTCTTAACCGGTGGCTTTGTAGTGGCAGGGGTTAGTGCCTGGTACTTACTGCGTAAGCGGGATGTGGAACTGCATCGCAAAGCTTTATCGATGACCCTGTGGTTGCTGCTATTTATAGCGCCGGCGCAGGTTCTAGTGGGTGACATCCATGGTCTTAACACACTGGAACATCAACCGATGAAGGTTGCGGCGATGGAAGGTAACTGGGAGACCCGCGAAGGCGCGCCGTTGATTCTCTTCGCATTACCTGATCAAGAGAATCAGACCAACAGGTTCGAGGTGGGTATCCCTAAACTTGCGAGCTTTATTTTAACCCATGACTGGGATGGTGAAATACCGGGCTTGAACGAGGTGGCACCAGATGAGCAGCCGCCGGTAGCTATTGTTTTCTGGGCATTCAGAATCATGGTTGCGATTGGCATGCTAATGGTGCTGGTGGTCATTATCGGGCTGGTACTGCGTCGCAAGCAAGCCTATGCGAATACGAAATGGTATCTCAATACGCTTCGGCTGATGGCCGTCACGCCATTCATTGCAGTGCTGGCCGGTTGGTTTGTGACCGAAATAGGTCGTGCGCCCTGGTTGATTTATGAACAGCTCTCTCATGCTGACGGATTAACCCCGTCGCTGACTGGTGGCATGGCTTTGTTCACTTTAATCGGTTACATCACGGTGTACGCGATGATTTTTAGCGCAGGGTTGTATTATCTAATGCGCGTACTTCGTACTGGTGTTGAGCAACCAAATTACGGTTATGATAAGTCCGGCAAGCGCCCTAAACGCCCTCTTTCGATTGCTGACGCAGATTGGGAAGAAGATGACGCAGAGCGTTCGAAGTGGAATACCACAGCGCAAGACAAGTCTGACGATCAAGGAGCACGCTAATGGCTGAACCAGTATTCGACTTAGTTTACATTTGGGCGGGTATTATCGCCTTTGGCATCATCATGTACGTACTGATGGACGGCTTCGACCTGGGCTTAGGCATGCTGTTTCCCTTTGCCCCGGATGAAGAAGCGCGGGACGTAATGATGAATTCCATTGCACCAGTGTGGGATGGCAATGAAACCTGGCTGGTGCTTGGCGGCGCCGGCTTATTGGCTGCATTCCCACTGGTCTATGCGGTATTTTTGCCGGCCTTATACATTGGTGTGTTTCTATTGGTTGCCGGGTTGATTTTTCGCGGTGTTGCCTTTGAGTTCAGGTTCAAAGCGAAAACCTCACGCTACCTTTGGAATTGGTCATTCACCATTGGCTCTACGGTGGCCGCTTTCGCTCAGGGCGCCGTGGTTGGCGCCTATATCGAAGGTTTTACCGTGGAAAACATGCGTTATGTGGGTGGCGCATTTGATTGGTTAACCCCGTTCACGGTGTTGACCGGACTGGGCATTGTAGCAGGCTACGCATTACTTGGCGCAACCTGGCTGATTATGAAATCAGAAGACTACATTCAGGAATGGGCCTATAAGATCACGCCTTGGCTGCTGCTTGCAGTACTGGTGGTGTTTGCCGCGATTAGCGTGTGGACACCGTTGATCAATCCTTTGGTAGCGGAGCGCTGGTTTGGCGGCGTGAGCTTTATTTGGTTGTTGCCAGTATTGGCTATGCTCTGTGCCTATCGGATTTTTAGCAGCGTCAAACAGAAACGCAATGGCACGCCCTTCGTCGCCACCATGGGCATGTTTATCTTTACTTACCTGGGGCTACTGGCGAGTAAGTTCCCCTACGTAGTTCCACCAGACTACACCTTGTGGGACGCATCATCGGCCAATGAATCGCAGTTATTTCTGTTGATTGGGTTGCTGTTCGTGATTCCTTTTGTACTTGGCTATACCGCTTGGACCTACTGGGTATTTCGCGGCAAAGTGAAAGTGGGAGAGGGCTACCACTAAGTGGCCACTGATAACCAAGGGGCGCATGGGGGTGGCGTATTGGCGAAAACCTACCTGCGCAATTTGCAGGGCGAGGTTAGTAAACAGCTGCTACTCACCCGGGGGTTAGGTGGTTTACACGCCTTGATGTTGGTGGCTAGTGTTGTATTACTAGCCTGGTGGGTTAGCGCTAGCATAGACCAGGCTGCATTGCGCTGGGATTTGCTGTCATACGCCGCCCTGGCGATGGCTGCGAGGGTTTGGTTGAATGCGCAGGCTGCCAGTTTCGCCCAACATCTTGGTGAGCATGCCGAAGAGCTGGCCCGCGCACGGTTAGCCGCGAGCTGGGCCCGGCCGGAATCAGGTGCTGCGCAAGCCAATACCGAGCGTGCTACACTGATGATAGAGCCGGTAGCTCAGCTCTACGGCTATTATGCTCGCTTCTTGCCACAATTGAGTAATGCGCTGATAACACCGCTGCTGATTGCCGCGGTTGTGTTTTATTTTGATTGGATAGCAGCACTATTCTTAATCGCTGCAGCGCCAATTATTCCTGTCTTTATGGTTCTGGTTGGGATGGGCGCCGCACGTTTAAATGAGCGGCACCTGGCCACCACCCAAAGAATTGCCGGGTTGTTTGTAGACCGGGTACGCCACCTCACCAACTTACAATTATTCAAAGCCACCGGGTTGGCTAGCCGCGATATTGACGAGGCCAGTCAACAGATGCGCGAGGCAAATATGGCGACTCTACGAGTGGCCTTTTTATCGTCTGCGGTGCTTGAATTCTTTGCTGCCATAGCAATCGCTGCAGTGGCTATTTATGTCGGGTTTGCCTTGCTGGGCTTTTACGATTGGGGCCCGGCTGCACAGATGAACCTGATGACAGGTCTCACTGTGCTGCTACTTGCGCCAGAGTTTTTTCAACCACTGCGCACTTTGTCTGCGCACTATCATGACCGGGCCGCAGCACTGGCTGCGGCGGGACTATTGGCGCGTGAACAACGGGTGAGCGCGGCTAATGACCATGCTCAGCAAAAGTCACAACGCAGTGCGACCCTAAATGGCGGGGTGCGGCTAGAGAATGTGAGCTTTGGTTATCCTCGGGCAAAGGCCACGCTGGATGGTTTTAAATTGACCATTGCGCCGGGTCAGGTGGTAGTGCTGAATGGACCGTCGGGCTGTGGCAAGTCAACGCTGCTGAAGCTAATCAGTGGTCAACTGCAGCTCCAACAGGGGCACATCAGCCTACCGGATATGGGTCATATCGCCTATATGGCGCAACAACCCTATTTGCAGTCGGGCACCATAGCCAGCAATCTGCGTCTAGTCCGTGCAGACGCGACCGATGAAGACATGAGTGCTGCACTTCGGCAGGCTCAATTGACGGTTGACCTCGACCACCATCTGCTTGAGCAAGGCCAGGGACTGTCCGGGGGCGAACAGCGACGGCTGGCATTGGCCCGCATGTTTCTCCATCCCTCCTCTTTAATGCTCTTCGATGAACCGACGGCGGGGCTCGACGCGGCCACCGCCGATGCGGTGATATCGGGGATTGAAAAGCTTAATGACGGCCAGCGGGTATTGCTGATTGCCAGCCATGATCCCAAACTACAGTCCCTCGCAGATATCACCATAGGGACACTGCAATGAGCCAGTCACAACTTCTTAAACCCTGGACAGAAGCGTTAAGGGCTCAACGCAAGCGGGTATTACTCGGTTTTGCGTTGATGTTTGTGACCGCGGCGGCGGGCGTGGCGTTACTGGGGTTGTCTGGCTGGTTTATCAGTGCCGCGGCACTATTCGTTGTGGCCTTTGATATCTTTGTGCCCGGCGGTGCGATACGCGCATTGGCGCTGCTGCGGACCCTGAGTCGTTATGGGGAGCGAGTGTATAATCACGACCTTATCCTACGCTTGCAGCAACGCTGGCGAGTCAAGCTGTTTAACGGCCTGGTCAAACAACCCTTGCTAATGAGCGAAAAGTTCCGCCTGGCGCATGTATTGCAGCGCATGACACAGGATCTCAATGCATTAGACGACCTGTACATTCGGGTTTTTGCGCCCTTCGCCCTTGCCGCCGCCAGTGGTGGTTTGCTCGGCCTGGCTTTCTGGTTTTTAAGTCCCGCGCTGGCATGGGTGGTTTGGTTACTGAGCGCAGGGCTTCTCGCACTGCATGCGTTGCTGCTCGCACCGCGCCTGCGTGACGCTGCCGCTGCGGAGCTCAGCGCAAGCGAACACATGCGCCACGCCAGCCTGGCTTTTGTCGAATCAAAAGCCGAACTACATGCCTGGCAGGTGTTACCTGATGCGTTAAACAGCCTTGATGTTCATCAACAGAGGCTGCAACAGCGCCAGCATTACCTGCGCCGGCGCTTGATTATTGTACAAGGTGCGGTGGAGCTATGTGCTCTGCTCAGTGTATTGCTGGTACTTGCGATTGCTTTGCACGCGGCATTCAATGGCGCTTTTAGTATACCGTTAGCGGTGCTCAGTGGGCTTGCGGTGTTGGCAATGCTGGATCAATGGCTACTACTCCCTCAGGCAAGCCTGTTATGGGGGCGAATTATTGGCGCCGCTGAGCGCTTACAACCCTTACTGGCAAGCACCGAACCAGGGGCTGCAACACTAGATAGCACAGCTGCGAAGCCATTACCGGTAGCCGGTAAAGACCTGGTCCTTAAGCACATTGTGCTGCAAGGGCGACCACTCCCGGCGCCGTTAGACCTGACGCTCAGCGGTCATAGTATCACGGTGATGAGCGGGCCTTCCGGGGCAGGTAAAAGCTCACTGCTGAACTTTTTATCTGGCGCCATACCGGCACAGCATGGGCAGGTCTTTGTAGGCGGTGAGTTATTGAAATTGCCGCTGACACAGCTTGATGCCGCTACCCTGACCCAACACAATGCGGTATTAGCACAAACTGTCGCTGTTAATCTGCGCCTTGCCAGCGCAGGAATCAGTGACAATGACCTGTGGGCAATGCTGGAGCGGGTGGAGCTGGCGGATCATATTGAGCAGTTACCTCAGCAGCTGGATACCTGGCTGGGTGACGGTGGGGTGCAATTATCTGGAGGTCAGCAGCGTCGGTTAGCTTTAGCAAGAACACTGTTATATGCCCACCAGCGTGACCTGGTGTTACTGGACGAGCCCTTTAATGGGGTTGGTGACGCCCAGGCAACGCGTATCTGGCGACGTATCGCACCTCTCTTGCATGGTAAAACTGTGCTCATCGCAAGTCATCAGGCAACCCCTTTCGTCACTGCGCAGGGGGCTGATGATCTAGTGCAGCTGGGCCTTGAAATGTGCTATCATTCCGCGCCTTAAATGC
>JAFIFH010000060.1 GCA_020832105.1 Idiomarina sp. | reverse complement strand
GGTGGCATTTATAAGTATCCACGGCACCATTTGGGGCATGTCCATTTTCGGGCGGTCTGTCGTGATGCCGATGGTCAGCTGCATGTGCTGGATGAGCGTTCCAGGTTTGAAAAAGTCAGCGGGCACTGGCTCTACGTCGATGGCGATAACAGCTTCAGTGCGGTGACTAAAACACCTGGCACTGATTAATCCACTGCCAACATCTCGTTCAGTAGCGCTTCGCCCTGCTGTTGGCTCATATACCTTGGCACGGCATAGGTGTATCTGGCCTCGGCACGCGCAGCGCGCACGATTGCAGGAATATCCTCTGCTTTTAGCTGAGATACTGTTAACGGGATATCAAACTTGCGATTGAGCTGCTCTACCCGTTCAATCAATGCGTCTGCAAGCGCATCATCGCTTTGCGGGGTTGCCGTTGAGTTAAGGCCCATGACTTTCGCCAGCTCAGCCATGCGGCTGGTGCAGGCAGGCTTATTAAAACGCAAAATGTAGGGCATGACCATGGCGTTCGCCAGCCCGTGCGGGACCTTGTAGTAGGCCCCTAGATTGTGCGCAATCGCGTGCACATAACCAACCCCAGCCTGGGTAAATGCCTGACCCGCCAGCATTGCCGCTTGCGCCATCTGTGAGCGTGCAACCATATGTTCTTCACAGGTATAGGCTTTGACTAAAGCGCCATTAATCAGCCGCGCCGCTTTTAGGGCAAGTTCATCGGTACGTTCCAGGGCATTGCGCGATAAATAGGCTTCAATGGCATGGGTCAGTGCATCCATCCCTGTAGCCGCGGTAATGGGAGCAGGTAAATTAAGCGTGAGTTGAGGGTCGAGTACTGCAACCTTAGGCATGAGCTTGAGATCGAGTACCGCCAGTTTCCGCTGCGCCTGATGATCAGACACCACCGCAGCGATAGTAGCCTCTGAGCCTGTGCCCGAGGTCGTCGGAACTGCATACAATGGCAGCATGCCCTTGCGTACTTTGAACATACCTACCATTTTCAACAGCGGCTTTGCATTCAGTACACCAGCGCCAATCAATTTAGCAGCATCAAGCACTGAACCACCACCAAAGCCAATAACAGCCTCGGCCTGATGGGCTTTGGCAACCGCGGTGCCCGCATCAATTAATGCCACGCTGGGGTCCGGCGTTACCTCAGCAAATACCTGCAACGAAATACCAGCCGCTGCACAGCCCTCAATAAGCGATTGTGCGAGACCTAACTGGAGGATACTTTGGTCCGTCACCAGCAATACTCGATGGTGCCCGTCAGCGACAATTCGTTCCGCTAACTGGCTTAAAGAACCTTCGCCCGCAATGACCTCTGGCCAACGGAACGGCAACATCGCGGTCACCCCTTTGAATACGAACATATAGCTGCGTAAAGGCAAGTGGCGAAAATCAACGGGCATTGTTTAGAATCTCGTTAGTAGAATAATGATACGTAGAAGACCTTAGCAGCTTTCTTCCAAGTTGGCGATGGCCTGCTATGCTATTGATTCAGCATCATCAGTAGTGCGCTACCTAACAATTAAAACAGGCTGGACAAGCAATGCAGCAAAGCTTAGAAAATAAATTCTTTTTACTTCTATTAGGTCTTATATCGGCCGCTTTTTTCCTTATGCTGGCGCCCTTCTGGGGGGCCATATTCTGGGCGATTGCCCTGACCATTTTATTCAAACCGCTGTACAACTGGATCAACGGTAAGTTTGGCGACAAACCCGCCTTGTCATCCATAACCACATTGCTGATTGCAATATTGATGGTGGTCGTGCCGCTGGGCTTGCTCACGCTGCACATCGTTGATTACGCAACGGACATATACCAATCTTTTGACGAGGGCGATCTAAATGCAGAAGTCTTGCGAGAGAGAGCTGTAGACCGCTTCCCACAATTGCCGCAGCTTCTGGAACGGTTTGACATTGATATCGATAACCTTGGTGAGCGCCTGTCCGGACTATTGTCGTCAGCGTCACAGTTTATTGCTCAGGAGGCTTTTAGTATCGGCCAGAGCACCATGCACTTCTTAATCAGTATGATCCTGATGCTGTACCTCAGCTTTTTCTTTTTCCGTGACGGCGAGCGTATTGCTGAAATCGTTGGCAAAGCAGTTCCGCTTGGCGAAAATCGCGAAGACAAGCTTGCTGAACGCTTTGTGAAAGTGACCCGAGCTACCCTGAAGAGTACCTTTATTGTTGCGATTGTAGAGGGTGCCCTCGGCGGCATCATACTCGCTATTCTGGGTGTGCCGGGAGCCCTGCTATGGGGCTTCGCGATGGGCATACTCTCGTTAATTCCTGCGGTTGGAGCCTTCCTGGTTTGGGGCCCTATCGCCATTTACCTGTTCGCAGTGGGAGATGTGTGGCAAGCCGTTGTTCTGTTTGCCTTCGGTTCCATCGTCATTGGCCTGATTGATAATTTCCTGCGGCCGATGCTGGTGGGTCGTGATATCCGTCTACCTGACTGGATCATTCTATTATCAATTCTGGGCGGGCTGGTAATATTTGGAGTCCACGGCTTCGTCATTGGGCCGATTCTGGCCGCGCTGTTTGTCACCTTCTGGAATATTTTCATGAAGGATTTTGATAAAGGTGAAAGCTAACCCGACTTTGGCTTATGATAGCCAAGCACGGCTTAGATAAAAAAAGGCGTTCAATGAACGCCTTTTTCAATGCCGCACATATAACCATTCACAACAAGCTGAGACCATACTGATGAAAAAATTCATTTTTGTGCTGAGTCTGATACTGCTGCCCTGGGTAAGTGCCCAAGCCGATGATAGCCAGTATCTTACCCAGGAATTAATCTGGAAAATTGAACGCATTGGCGCCCCAGTTATCGCCCCACAAGGTGGTCACATCGTCGCCCCAGTGACTCGTTTTAATATGGACACCGATCGCGGTGAAACCCGCCTTTGGCTATTTAATGCCGATGGCAGTGTACAACGCCCGTTAACCGCCGACGGCCAGGGAGCGAGTAACCCGGTTTTTAATCATGACGGCAGTAAACTAGCTTTTATCAGCCAACGCGGCGATGACAGTGCAGGACAAATCTATGTGTTACCAATGGACGGACCCGGTGAAGCGAATCGCGTGACTGAAGTCCCTACTGGCATTAGTGGGATGAAATGGGTTGGCGATCATTTTTACTTTATCAGTAATATCTGGCCCGGTCTTGATTGGGACGAGCAAAAAGAGCGCCTGCAAAGCGAAAGCGACAACAAAGTCTCTGCGCACAAATGGACACAGCTACCTTACTCCAGCTTTGACCGTTATCTTGATGAAAGCCGCCAGGCACATATTTTCAGAATACCAGCCGACGGTGGTGATATCGAAGCGATCACTGAGCACTTTGAGCGCGAGCTGCCTCGTTCAAGCCAAAGCGCAGCCAGTTACGATGTGTCGCCAGACGAAAGCTGGGTAGCATTTACCTCAAGTACCGCTGACGCGGGTGCTGAAAATGCGATCATCGATGTATTTTTAGCGCGTATTGGTGGCGATGACCTGCGCAATATTACTGAGGACAATGACGGTACCGACGGCAGCCCAATGTTTAGTCCGGACGGCCGCACACTGGCATTTACTCAGCAAACTAAGGTTGGCTTTTACGCTGATACCGCGAACATTGTGCTACATAACTTAAGCAACCATCAACAACGCGTTATCACCAGTGACTGGGACCGTTCCGCTGGCCGCTTGGTATGGACACCGGACAACAACGGCTTCTATGGCGCCATTGATGACGCTGGTACGGTACGGGTGTTTCACATCAGTGCCAGTGACGGCGAAGCCCGTCGAATCACTGCAGAGACCAACGTCGGTAACCTGAGCATTGCTAACGACGGTACTCTGGTCACGACCAATGAGAGCTTTGTTTACCCAGCCCGCTTAGTACTGGTAAATACCGACAACGGCGAAATGACTCGTCTGGATACAATTAACGATGAGTTGTTGGCCGACGTTGAGGTAGGTACTTATGAGTCAGTGACCTACCAAGGCCATGACGGTCAAGACATCCAGATGTGGGTGCACTACCCTCCAGGGTTTGACGACAGCAAAGAATACCCGCTGTTTCTGCTGATTCATGGTGGTCCGCACAGTGCGATGACCGATGGCTTCCATTATCGCTGGAGTGCGCAAACCTTTGCCTCATGGGGCTATGTCACTGCATGGCATAACTTCCATGGATCAAGTGGCTTTGGTCAGGATTTCGTTGATGCGATTAACCCGGATTGGATTACCGCCCCTTATGAAGACACCATTAAAGCCGCTGAGTGGTTTCAAGAGAAAGACTATATCGATAACGACCGCTTGTTTGCCGGTGGTGCCAGTTATGGTGGCTACTTAAGCACGATTCTTTTAGGTCGTGAGCACCCGTTTAACGCCCTGCTTATCCATGCACCTGTGTACAACATGTATTCGCAGATGTCGGCTGACTTTGCCGTGCATGCAGAGCGTTTTGGTCATTATTGGGAAAATGACATCTATAAAGAAATCTCTCCGCACTATTTTGCTGAGAATTTCAACACCCCTGCTCTGTTAAGCCACGGTTTACTCGACTTACGGGTTCCTGTAGGCCAAAGCTTTGAGCTATTCCGCACCTTACAAGCCCGCGGTGTTGAGTCTGAGATGATTTACTTCCCGGACGAGAACCACTGGATATTAAAACCAAACAACTCGGTGTACTGGTACGATCAAGTACAGAACTGGGTTGAGCGCTGGGCAGAACCAGGCCCGCGTTAATTTGTGTGTGTAAATACAAAAGGCCCGCAATGCGGGCCTTTTAAATATCACCAAATAAAACCGGTCAGATTACAACGACGCTAAGGTGTCGTTGAGTAATTGACTTGGGCGCATCGCTTTCGAGACTTTGTCAGTATCTGGCTGGAAGTAACCGCCGATATCAACTTGAACGCCCTGAACTTTATTCAGCTCGTCCACAATCGCCTGCTCATTCTCTGCAAATTTCGCAGACAATTTAGTGAAGCGCTCTTGCAGCTCAGCGTCGTCGCTCTGGTTCGCCAGTGCCTCCGCCCAGTACATGGCCAGGTAGAAATGGCTGCCACGGTTGTCGATTTCACCGACTTTACGTGATGGTGATTTGTTGTTCTCAAGGAACTTCGCTGTGGCCTGGTCCAGCGTATCCGCCAGGATCTTAGCGCGGGCATTATCTGTCGCACGGCTCAGGTGCTCTAAAGATGCCGCCAATGCAAGGAACTCACCCAGTGAATCCCAACGCAGGTGGTTTTCTTCAACAAACTGCTGTACGTGCTTAGGTGCAGAACCACCAGCGCCAGTTTCAAACAAACCGCCACCGTTCATCAATGGCACGATTGACAGCATTTTCGCTGAGGTATTCAGCTCAAGAATTGGGAACAAATCAGTCAGGTAGTCACGCAGTACGTTACCAGTCACTGATATAGTGTCTTCGCCGTCTTTCAGACGCTGTAGCGAGTGCTTAGTGGCCTCTACCGGGTTCATGATTTGAATATCAAGACCGTCAGTATCGTGCTCTTTCAGGTACTCGTTCACTTTCACAATCAGTTCACGGTCATGGGCACGGTTGTTGTCTAACCAGAATACCGCAGGCATGCCGCTTAAGCGCGAACGGTTCACTGCAAGCTTCACCCAATCACGGATTGGCGCGTCTTTGACCTGACACATGCGCCAGATATCGCCCTGCTTAACCTCGTGCTTGAACACCACGTCGCCGCCCTGGTTCTGCACTTCAACCACACCGTCCGCCGGGATTTCAAAAGTCTTGTCGTGCGAACCATACTCTTCTGCTTTTTGCGCCATCAGGCCAACGTTCGGTACCGTACCCATAGTCGCTGGGTCAAATGCACCATTTTCTTTACAGAAATCAATGGTCGCCTGGTACACACCTGCATAGCAACGATCCGGGATCATCGCTTTAGTATCAGCCTGGGTGTTCTCAGGGGTCCACATTTTACCAGAATCACGGATCATCGCCGGCATTGACGCGTCAATGATAATGTCGCTTGGAACGTGCAGGTTGGTAATACCCTTGTCAGAGTTGACCATCGCCAGCTTAGGATTGTTGTCATACACAGCTTGCATGTCAGCTTTAATCGCAGCAACTGTCTCGGCAGGTAGCTTGTCCAGCTTAGCGTATAAATCGCCAATTCCGTTGGTGGCGTCAAAACCGATTTGCTTCATTTCATCGGCGTATTTAGCCAGCACATCTTTGTAAAATACGTGTACCGCATGGCCAAACATAATTGGATCAGACACTTTCATCATGGTTGCTTTCAAATGCAGCGACAATAAAACGTCTTCTTCTTTAGCCGCTTTGGTTGAATCAGCGAAGAACGCCTGCAGCTTGCTCTTGCTCATCACTGCAGCGTCTACTACTTCACCGGCCAGGACTTTGACAGACTCTTTCAAAACGCTTTGCTCGCCGCCATGGTTCAGTACGATTTTCAGTTCATCGTTGCCACCAAAGGTCTTTGACTGCTCGCTTGAGTAAAAATCGCCGTCTTCCATATGAGCCACGTGAGTTTTAGAGTCCTTCGCCCATGCACCCATTTTGTGCGGGTGCTTTTTGACGAAGTTCTTTACTGCAGAAGGCGCACGGCGGTCAGAGTTACCTTCACGCAACACTGGGTTTACTGCAGAGCCTTTCACTTTGTCATAACGCGCTCGAACGTCACGTTCTTCGTCGGTTTGCGGATCAAACGGGTAGTCTGGTAATGCATAACCCTGTGACTGGAGCTCTTTGATAGTTGCCGTCAGCTGCGGGATAGACGCGCTGATATTTGGTAATTTAATGATGTTCGCTTCTGGGGTCTTCGCCAGTTCACCAAGCTCGGCCAGCGCATCGGCAATGCGCTGATCTTCTTTCAGGTAGTCAGGGAATAGCGCGATAACGCGACCAGCCAAAGAAATGTCCCGGGTTTCAACCGAAACACCTGCTGCTTTAGTAAAAGCCTGGATAACAGGCAGCAATGAATAAGTCGCCAGGCGAGGCGCCTCGTCGGTTTCGGTGTAGATAATCTTTGAAGTATCAGACATAGTCATTCCTATTTATCGAACCACGTTAGCGCAACGCATGAGCCGCATGCTTTCGGACCCCTATTCGTCGCACCTTTGATGAGAAATCGAGGGTTAAAACGGCACAAATTATAGCACTCAAGGGCCTCCTCGCCTAGTTGGCAAGGTCAACGTAACTAGCCGTCACGTAAAGCTTATGTGCCGTACACGTTGATACAGTGGGGGCATAGCGCGCTTTTTCAAGCGCTGAAATATGATTAGCCGGGCCAACTTGTCAATTTCACTAAAGCGTGCAAGGATTGAAGATGCGGTTATGCCTTGGTTAACGTGCAATAGATCCAGGCGTGGCGCACTATTGACGCTGATCGACAACAGCGATTTGCAGTGCACATTTTCACATGGATAGCAGACCAAATGACGCTTACTACTGAGCAAGAACAGCCTGAAACATCTAGCGACCAACCCATTGTGGTTTTGCACAATCCTGCCATGCACGTGCGCCGTCACTTATTGTTTAATCGGCTGCAAAAAGCATTGCCAGACAATACCTTTATGATCGCCAGTACCGGTGACTTCGACGCAGACCTCAAAGCATTAAAGACAGCGTGTCAGGGCGCACGCCTACTTATCGCAGTCGGTGGAGACGGCACCCTCAACCTGGCGGTGAATGCGATTGCCCACACTGATACCGCGCTGGGCGTAGTACCTGCTGGCAGCGGCAATGACTTTGCGCGGATTTGGGTTGCGGGCTTGTCCGCCAAAGATATTATTCACACGGCGCTTCATGGCGAAACGATTAATATTGATCTAGGCCAGGCCAACGAGCGTTTTTTCTTGAATAATGCCGGGGTTGGTTTTGATGCGGAATTAGTGAAGCGGTTAAAGCACCGAACCTGGCCACGTAAAGTGACTTATATCACCCGCGCCCTTCAGCTATTACCCTTTTATCGCAGCCAATCCATTGTCCTTGAAGACAGCAGCAATAAAGTGAATGCGGGCCTGCTGCCAAAATCCTTTATGCTCAGTATCGGCAATGGCCGCTATTTTGGGGCTGGATTACCTATTACACCTCACGCTCGGGTCAATGATGGTGTCTTAGCGTATACCCACATCAAAGAAAAGTACCGCAGCAGCACACTGCGTTGCCTGGCGAAGATGGTGCTGCAAAAGCACCTCAAAGCAAAACAGGTCCAATCTGGACAACTAGAAATGGTCACGGTGAAAACCGCCGGCATTCCGGTGCAGGTGGATGGCGAGTATCTGGGGTATTCGCCAGTTCACATCAAGGTATGCCCCGGCGCTTTAAAAATTAATAAGCTTTGAATGAAAGCGCTACCCTACAGGGTCGAGGCGCTCCGCTATTGCGTGTAATGATTCCTTCCACTGCGTGTGGCCAGCCACCAAATCACTGCAGTCAACACTCACCGCAGGGTATGGCGCAGGTCCCCGCCCGGCCGGCTTTGACATGCCGACACTGGCACTTTGATACAGCCAACGTAAAACACTGTCTTCACGTGAGTAACAATTAAACAGCGTGCCTTGGCACATGCTAGTAGCAGTGTTCCATTCAAGCTTGTTTCTGCGCCCTTGTGCAGCGCCTAACAGCACGGCGTTGCGCACCGGCCGGCGATCACTTTGCGTAGCCGCTTCGAGATCATGTAAATGTAGCAGCGCATAGTAAGCCACCCGGGCACCCAATGAATGCGCCACCAGGGTATAGCTTTTATGCGCAGGGCTTTGCCAGATAGCCTCCGCCAGCAACACCCCCGCTTTGCGCGCATTCACATAGGCGTGATGCCAGGCATTGTCGGCCATGTTGGTTAGCATATGGATAGGTGATCGCCGCCAGGGTTTTTGCAGGAGGGTCTGCACACCAGAGCCGGTGAACGACCATTGCAACTGCCGCAGATGTTTTGCGTCCCAGCGCAGGTGCCAGCCTGGTGCCTCTTCCAGATCACTAAACACGCCGTGCTGCGAGGTACTTTGCAAATCAAGAATAGCCTGATGCCAGTCTGCAAACTCACTTTCCTGCTGGCTCAGGAAACCATTGATAAAAATGTACTCGTGGGTCGTTTCACCCACCTCCCGCATCAGCTCAACCGGCACAAAGTTGAAATGCTGCAAATCACCAAAGTACCCTTGAGTGAGGCGCAGCCCTTTATACGTGCCAAGTGCAGCAGTGACGCCTTTGGAAGCAAGCACAGCGCCGGTAAACTTACTGGCGCCAGCAACAAGGCCTGTTTTACCAAGCGCTGCCGCACCTAGGGCGGTGGCAGCAGCGGGGGCAGCTAAAACCGCAGCGACCCCGCCAAGTGCCGCGCCACCGGCTAAATAAGCAAGGCGGCGACGGCGCTTAACGGGGTCGCTGGCGAGCGCAGTGACCTGCGCGTTGTATTCACCTAAATGATTAATCGATGTTTTCATACCCCATATTATATAAGGTGAAACTCAATACGTCTGCTGCCTGATCAATAATCATTGACGTTGGCATACCAGCACCGTGCCCCGCATTCACATCAATGCGTATCAGCTGCGGGTTCTGGCCGCCGTCTTTAGCCTGCAACTCCGCTGCAAATTTAAACGAATGCGCTGGCACCACACGGTCATCGTGATCGGCGGTGGTGATCATCGTCGCCGGGTGATTAACCCCTTCTCGCACATTGTGCAGCGGCGAATACCCGCGCAAGTACTCGAACATCTCTTCGCTTTGCTCTGCAGTACCGTAGTCATGCGCCCAACCCGCACCTGCGGTGAAGGTGTGGTAACGTAGCATGTCCAGTACGCCGACCGCTGGTAAGGCGACCTTAGCCAGTTCAGGGCGTTGTGTCATCACTGCACCCACTAGCAGGCCTCCGTTAGAGCCACCGCGCAGAGCGAGCTTGTCACTCGAGGTATAGTCTTCTTCAATCAGGTATTCAGCCGCAGCAATAAAGTCATCAAACACATTTTGCTTGTTCTCACGAATGCCGGCTTCATGCCAGGCCCGGCCATATTCACCGCCACCACGAATGTTAGGTACTGCGTAAACGCCGCCCATGTCCATCCACACTGCATTCATCACGCTAAATGAAGGCGTCAGGCTCACGTTAAAGCCACCATAACCATACAGAATCGTCGGGTTGCTGCCGTCTCGCTCAATATCTTTGCGATGGCTGATAATCATTGGAATACGGGTGCCATCCGCTGAGGTGTAAAACACCTGCTCGCTCACATAATTGTCAGGGTCAAAATCGGCCCCTGAGGCAAAGTACAGCTCCGTGTCCCCTGACTCTGGGTCTAACGAATAGATACTTGACGCATTGATATAGTTGGTAAACGAGAAGTAGATAGTTTCGGCGTCATCTTTGCCACTAAAGCCACCGGCTGAGCCGACACCCGGTAACTCGATCTCACGTACCAGGTTACCTTCAAAGTCATATTGCTCAACCTTAGCCACGGCATCGACCATGTAGCGCGCGAAAATATAACCAGCGCCACGGCTAACATTAAGTACGTTTTCACTTTCTGCGATAAGATCTTCCCAGTTACTGCTTACCGGGTCACTTGCACTCACCCGCACCAGGCGATTGTTCGGCGCATCCAGATTGGTTTGCAGGATCAGCGTGTCACCGTCGTTGGTCAGTAAACCCGTATTGCTGTCTTCGTGATCCACCACAGCGACCAGTTCAGGTTCGTCTGCCTCTAAATCCATAATGAACAGCTTATTGCCTGAGGTGGTATTCGCCGCAGTAATCGCCAGGAACCGTCCATCATCGGTGACGCCGCCACCAACATACCGGTGTTTCTGTTCCTGAGTGCCACCAAAAACCAGCTCATCTTCGGCCTGTGGAGTGTTCAGTTCGTGGTAATACAACATGTGCTGGTCAGTCAGTTCAGACAACCGGCTGCCACCCGGTGTGTTGTACTTGGAGTAATAGACGCCTTCATTACCGCGCCAGCTGATACCACTGAATTTGACATCTTCCAGCGGGTCGCCAACCATTTCCATGGTGTCGGTATCAAGAATATAAATGGTGCGCCAGTCACTGCCACCAGCCGAAGTTGCATACGCCGCCAGCGAACCGTCCGGTGAGAAACTTAAGCCAGCTAAAGAGGTGGTGCCGTCTTCACTGAATTCATTCGGGTCGAGAAACACTTCAGCCTCACCATCACCTTGTTGACGATAGACCACGAAATGATTCTGCAGGCCGTCATTGCGATAAAAATAGGTGTAGTCACCCTCTTCAAAAGGCGCGCTGACTCGCTCAAAGTTCCAGGCATCAGCTAAACGTTCCCGCACACTGTCGCGAAACGCAATTTGCCCAAGGTAATCAAAAGTCAGCTCGTTTTGTGCTTCAACCCAGGCAGCAGTTTCTTCACTGCGATCATCTTCCAACCAGCGGTACGGGTCGCTGACTTCGGTAGCAAAATAGGTGTCCACGGTCTCATCGCGGCGAGTTTCAGGATAGGTCATTGCGCTGCGTTCAGCTCCCTGGGTTTGTTGCTCGGCATTAGCCTGATTGGTTTGTGATGTATCGCGAGTGCTGTCGCCATTTGGTGAGCATGCAGCCAGCACACCAAGCGCAACCAGAGTGAATAGTGGTTTCTTCATAATTAGCCTTTTCTCGTTGTTATAGGTGTTACGTTGTCAGTCATTAACTAACAGTGACCATGACCAGTAAATTGAAAGATATTAAAAATTTGTAGACATCTTATTTACCATAGCAGAGGCCGTTAGTTGAAGCTTTTTACGATAAAGCTAAGGTTTTCGACGCTGGTTGCAGTCACATAGCGGTGGTAAAGTAGTGCTTTTAATTCCGGACACCCCTCTATGCTGATATACAAGTTACGCTTCCCTGGTCTTGCTGCATGCATTGCCATCAGCCTGACACTCACTGCCTGTTCGACCGATTATCCAATGACACAAGCGCAGGAGCCTGCAGAGTCACTGAGTTGCGATCCTACTAACGCCTGGATTGAAAGCTCCGCCAATGCCGGCGATAGTGCGGTAATCCAGGGCGTAGTGAGCGGTTTATTTCTCGGCAGCGAAGAGCTTGGCGGCCTGTTTATCCAGCGTGCTGCAACAGTGGATGAGCAAACAGACCCAACCATGAATGCCCTGTTCCTAGCAACGCCAGATACGTCATTCATGCCTGCCGACCTTGCGGTAGGTGATGTGGTGACTACCCGCGGCGAACTGGCTGAATTTCAGGGGGGCTGGCAATTGCGCAGCAAGGCATTATTGCAATGTGGGCAAGGGGCTGTCGACCACCATGCATTGACGTTTCCTTTGGCTGATGTCGCACAGCTTGAAAAGCTCATTCATCAGCCAGTGCATATCGACCAGCCAATGTATGTGGTCGATCATTACAACCTCGCCCGCTTTGGAATCACCACGATCGCCAGCGAACTATTATGGAATCCAACCCAAAAAGTAGCGCCCGGAGCGCCTGCCCAGGCCCTGGCTCAACAGAACCAACGCGCTCGCATCGTATTGGATGACGGTTCCAATCAGGAATACCCTTCCACGGTAAAGTACCCGCAGCCAGGTCTGGATATCGACAATCCGTTACGCCGGGGTGACCGAGTCGAAAACATCCATGCCATTGTGGTCAAGGTGGGCAATAGCTATCACCTTCACCCTACCCAGGCACCTCAGTTTGAGCAGCACAATCCGCGCCCGCAACCAGAGGTTTTACGCCGCCAGGGGGATTTACGGGTGGTCGCTTTCAATGTCCTGAATTACTTTAACGGTGATGGCCAGGGTGGTGGCTTTCCGACGCCTCGCGGCGCTGAGTCAATCGAAGAATTTGAGCGTCAACATGCCCGTCTGGTGGCCGCTATGGTGGCACTGGACGCGGACATTTATACCCTGATGGAAGTTGAAAATGATGGTTTTGACGAGCGCAGTGCGATCGCTACGTTAACCCGCGGTTTACAAGACGCTATGCCTGACGCGCAATGGGCTTATGTTAACCCAGGCGTGGACAGAGTCGGTGGCGATGTCATTACCCAAGGGATGATTTATCGGGCCGACACAGTTAGTGAACTGGGGACTGCTATATTTAGTGAAGACCCTATTTTTGCTCAGGGCAGTCGACCGCCATTTGCCCAGCGTTTTGTCGTCAAAGACAGCGGTGGAGAGATTACTGTGGTAGCAAATCACTTTAAATCCAAGGGCCGATGCCCAGGCGATGGCTCAGCGGATGATAACCAAAACGACGGTCAAGGCTGCTGGAATGCGCTGCGCACGCAAAGTGCGCAAGCGCTGGCTGAATGGGTGGCAAATGATATTGGCGCTGACACCCCTGGCAGCTTTCTGTTAACTGGTGATTTTAACGCCTATGCAAAGGAAGACCCAATACAGCAGTTAACTGAAAACGATTACGTGAATCTGGCGAATCTTTATGCCGCTGATGGCTATTCCTATGTATTTCGGGGTGAGGCTGGCAGCCTTGATCACATGATGGCCCATATCAGCCTGCTTCCGGCTGTACAGCATTTCGGTTACTGGTCGGTGAATGCTGACGAACCGGTGGCCTTTGAGTATCCTTTGCAAAACAAGTCACCACAGCAACAACAGAGCTGGTATGCACCCTCACCTTACCGCTCGTCTGATCACGACCCTATTTGGGTTGATATCAATTCGCACCTGCTGCCGCGAAGCAGCGCTTTTTCATCCCAGTAAGCGGAGTTCAACATTATGAGTGACACTGACACTATCGTGATTGGTTGCCCTGAATGCCACCGGGCAAACCGCATCGCTTTTGCCAAGATAGATCAGCACCCGGTATGCGGGGCCTGTAAAGCGCGGTTAATTCGGGGTCTACCCTTCGAACTGACTGTCGACAACATCCGTACCCACATGAACGCAGATATGCCTCTGGTGATTGATTTTTGGGCAGCATGGTGTGGCCCTTGTCAGCAGTTTTCCAAAGTCTACGAGATGGTCGCAGCGCCCTTTGCAGAGCGCGCACGTTTTGGTTCGGTGAATACCGAACAACAGCCGACACTTGCCCAGGCATACGGGATTCGCAGCTTACCCACCATTGCGGTGTATTACCGCGGTGAGGAACTGGCCCGCACTCAAGGTGCTATGCCACCGCAACGTTTCCATAGCTGGCTTGAGCAGGCGTTAGACACCACGCCCTTTGCATAGATCGCTTTTTCGCGCCTGCTAGCTGCCGATAGTTGCCCACACAAATGACTTGCCACAAAGAGTGAATCGTGATTCACTCTTTGCATATATGTTAACAATGATAGTGGCAAATCAATATGGCGTATCGGGAAACGGAAAAAATTCGCGACAAAAAAGCAATCACTCAAGAGCGGGTCATTCAAGCGGCATTGTCCCTGGTCGCCGAGGGTGGTTTTGCCGCCATTCAAATGACCGAGGTGGCCCGCCGTGCGG
>JAFIFH010000046.1 GCA_020832105.1 Idiomarina sp. | reverse complement strand
AGCTGGGTGGTATAAGCGATTTCGCCGCGGTGGTTCGCACCCAGCTCGATCACTGCAAAATCATGATCGTGGGTTAGATTCAGTAACGTCAGCGGCACGCCGATGTCATTATTGAAATTGCCTTGAGTTGCGAGCACTGCGCCGCTTTCGCGCAATATTGACGCGCACATCTCTTTGACCGTGGTCTTGCCACTGCTGCCCGTCATCGCAATGGTTTTTACTTTAGTCTGTTTCTTCACTGCTGCAGCGAGCAGCCCCAACGCGTACCGGGTGTCTTGGACCAGAATTTGCGGCACATCAACATTCATCCGGCGTTGAGTAATAATCGCCACCGCACCGTCGCGTACCGCCTGCTCAGCATAATCATGGCCGTCAAATCGTGGTCCTTCGATGGCGATAAACAAATCACCCGGCTGCACCGCCCGACTATCGATGGTAACCCGCTCAGTGCTAAGCGCTGCGCTGGACTTCGTTGTCGGCGAAATCAATTGTCCGTGCACAACCTCGGCTACCCAGGGAAGTTCGACTTTAATCATGCGTTCCCCCTTGCCCCTGCTGCATATAATCGGCAACCACCTGACGTTCGTTGTAATCAACCCGCTGGGTGCCAATTACCTGATAATCTTCATGGCCTTTGCCAGCCATAACGACGACATCGTCTGCCGCAGCCTTTGCCAGACTAGCTAAAACCGCATCACGGCGGCCAGGATGCTGAATCACTTCAGCCTCGCCAACCACACCGCTAATCACATCTGCAATAATGTTGTGTGGATCTTCGGTGCGTGGGTTGTCGTCAGTGACCACAATCACGTCCGCAAATTGACTCGCCACTGCGCCCATTTGCGGACGCTTACCGCGATCGCGATCGCCACCGCAACCAAATACACACCATAATTTTCCAGTACAGTGACGGCGAGCAGCTTTCAGGACCTGTTCAAGCGCGTCAGGGGTATGAGCATAGTCAACGATAGCTAGCGGTTTATTGACTGCACTGAAGGTTTCCATGCGCCCGGCAACGGGCTGCAATGCCGCCATTTGCGGAATAATTTGGTTGAGGTGATAACCGTCAGCCAGCAACACCAAGATGGCAGCAAGGGTGTTGCTGACGTTAAACTCACCTAATAACGGTGAGCTGGCAGGCAGGCTTTGGCCCTGCCAATGTAAAGTAAAATCAGCGCCGCCGTCATGGTAATCGATGTCAGTTGCCAGCAACACGTTGTCCAGCCCCTGCGCAGAGTCAACGTCTAAGCTGTAGCCAAATGCCTGGCCTGGTGACCGTTGATACCAGTCACGAACGACCTGGTCATCGAGGTTATAAATTCTCGCACGGGTCGGGTAGTGGACAAACAAATCTTCTTTCGCCGCTGCATACGACTCCATCGACCCATGGTAATCCAGGTGGTCACGGCTCACGTTGGTTGCCACCACTGCCGCAAATTTAAGCGCGTTGACCCGCCCTTGCACCAGCGCGTGAGACGACACTTCCATAGCCACAACCTGAGCGCCTTCGTTGGCCAGGCCAGCAAGGCGTGACTGCACAGTTATGGCGTCCGGTGTTGTATTTTTCTCTGCCAGCAAAGCGTTTATGAATCCACTGCCTAAGGTTCCAAGTACTGCAGCTGGCTGGTCCATGCATTGATACAACTGCGCCAAAAGATGAGTCACGGTGGTTTTACCATTGGTGCCGGTTACCCCAACGACCTTTAATCGTGCACTAGGCTGTTGGTACAACTGACCTGCAATGGCCGACAACCGCTCGCTCAAATGTGGCACGCAGATTAACGGAACGGGACCGCTGACGTCGATGGAAAAACTGTTAGCATGTTGTAAAACTGCGCTTGCGCCCGCCTTCACTGCCTGCTGAATAAAATTGCGCCCGTCCACCTGATACCCAGGGACAGCTACGAAACAGTCGCCATGAGCTACCTGGCGACTGTCTAATTTAAGCGCATTAACCTCGACCTGTGGAAGCGTCTGAGGGCTGTCGGGGAGAAGTTCTTGCAGGCTAATCATAGCGCCCTCCAAACCCTGCGGCGCGAATGTTGCGAGCGGAGATGTCGTCGGGTGCGACGTTGAGAATGCGCATACTGCCCTCGGCCACGGTAGAAAATAGCGGCGCGGCCACGCTACCGCCATGGTAAGTGTCGCCATCTGGTTCGTTAATCATCACTGCAATGGCTATGCGTGGGTTGGAAACCGGCAGTACACCGGCAAATAGACCAACATATTCGTCCCCGTAACCACCTGGTACTGCTTTACGCGTGGTGCCTGTTTTACCAGCCACCCGGTAGCCGCGCACCCGAGCCTGGCGGCCGGTACCGTCACTGCTGACCACAGCTTCCATCAACTGGAGAACTTCGGCGGTAAGTTCTGGCGGGTAGACCTGGCGACCTTCACGAGGGGTATCCACCGCAAGCACGCTTAACGGACGTTGCACCCCACCGTTGCCTAAGATGGCGTACATTTGCGCCAGCTGTAAGGTGGTAGTACCGAGCCCATAACCGTAAGAAAATGCGGCAATTTCAAAATCAGACCAACGGTTGCGGTGACTTAGCTGGCCCATACTCTCACCTAGCAGGTTAATGCCGGTGTCATTACCAAAACCCGCCGACGCGTAGGCGTGAATCAGCTCTTCAAAATCCATTTCCAATGCCAGGCGGCTGGTGGCGACGTTACTCGATTGTGCGAGTACTTCTGCCATGGTCAACTCGCCATAGTTGCGCATATCAGACACCCGGCGGCCGCCGATTCTAAACCAGCCTGGGCTGGTATTAATGGTGCTGTCAGTTTCAATAATGCCCTGGCGTAAGGCCTCTAGGATCACCAACGGCTTGACCGTTGAACCGGGCTCGAAGGTGTCGGTAATTGCACGGTTGCGCATTTGGTGCGGTTGCATTGAGTGCCGATTGTTCGGGTTGTACGAAGGGCTATTCGCCATCGCCAGCACTTCACCAGTGTGCACGTCGAGCACCACCAATGAACCAGAGGTGGCACCGTGAAAACTGACCGCTTTTTTCAGTTCGCGGTAGGCCAAGGTTTGAATCCGCTGATCGATACTTAACTGAACATTTTGTGGTAACAGGGCTTGGCGTACTTCTAGCTCTTCAATCACTCGCCCCTGGCCATCTTTGCGATAACGACGCTGACCCGGCGTGCCGGTTAGCATGCCATCGTAGACCGCTTCAATGCCATCAATACCCTGACCGTCAATATTGGTAATACCGAGCAGGTGCGCGTTCGTTTCGCCTGTGGGGTAAAAACGGCGGGATTCATTTTTAAGGTATACACCGGGGATATTTAGCTGACGCACATAGTCTGCCACCGCTGGGGTAACCATACGTTTGAGATACACAAAGCGACGGCTAGGGTCTTCAACCCTGGCAATTAAAGTCTCGACAGGTGTTTGAAATACTTCGGCGAGGGCCTGCCAGCGGCGCATATCCGCCATGCCTTCATTTTCGTGCATGCGCATCGGGTCTGCCCAGATCGTTTGCACGGGTACACTGACCGCCAGCTCATGGCCATTGCGATCGGTAATATTTCCGCGTTGTACTTCGTCATGGGCGACCCGCACAGTGCGCAAGTCCCCTTCATGACGCAGGCGGTCGGGCTCAAGCACCTGAATCCACGCTGCACGCCCGATGAGTGCACAAAACACCAGCACAATCGCACCCAGCATGGTGAAGAATCGCCATTGGATAGGTTCCGGGCGCAGGATGCGCTGATTACGTCTTACCGCCATGGTATCAACACCTCCTGATCGTCATCCGGGCGCTGCATTTGCAAGTTACGCTGGGCCAATTGCTCTATGCGGCTGTGCTCAGCCAACGCACTTTGTTCAATCACCAGGTGGCGCCATTCCACATCCAGGGCGTCACGTTGCTGCAGCAGCGTTTCCCGGTCTGCCATCAGCTCACGGCTTTGATGACTTAAATACACCACCAGCAAACTCGTTATTACCACCAGCGTGCTCAACAGCACGAGGCCACGCAGACGTTTTAAGTCGTCGTAGATAATGTGCAATAAACTGGTTTGCTGTAATCGGCTCATCCTAAACGCTCCGCTATTCGTAAAACGGAGCTGCGCGCTCGCGGGTTGTCCTGCACCTCTGCCACACTGGGTTTTATCGCACGGCTCAGTGGCTGCAAGGTACAATCCTTTAGTCGTTCAGCTTCGGTGATCGGTAAACCGGCCGGAGGCTGTGCGCCATCACTTTGTTTTTTAATAAAGCGCTTGACCAAACGGTCTTCCAGGCTGTGGAAGCTGATCACTGCGAGGCGCCCGCCCGGTGCTAACACCGTGACCGCTGCATGCAATGCAGTTTCTGCTTCTTCTAATTCCTGGTTAACATGGATACGGATAGCCTGAAATACGCGAGTGGCCGGATGTTTGTGTTTTTCTTTCACCGGACTCACTCGGGCAATCATACCCGCGAGCTGCGCAGTACTCACGAAAGGAGTCTGCTTACGATCATGTTCGATGGCTCTGGCAATACGGCGTGCATAACGCTCTTCACCGTAATGTTTAAACACATACACCAGGTCATCGAGAGAAGCGGTGTTGATCCAGTCCGCAGCGGACGGGCCCACTTCCGGGTTCATACGCATGTCCAATGGACCGTCACGCATAAAACTAAAACCACGTTCGGCGTCATCAAGCTGTGGGGACGAGACGCCTAAATCAAATAGAATACCGTCTACCTGGCCACTAATTTGCTCGCGTTGCGCGGCTTCAGCCAGGGTGGAGAAAGGAGCATGAATGAAGTGAAAATGAGGATTATCAGCTAGCGTTGCAGCTTCTTCTGCAGCCCGTGGGTCGCGGTCGAACGCAAACAGTCGCCCACCCTCACCAAGCTGAGCTAAAATCGCTCGGCTATGGCCGCCACGACCAAAGGTGGCGTCTATGTAGGTTCCGTCCGGACGAATATTCAATGCAGCAACGGCTTCATTGAGTAATACCGGGACATGTTTGGCTGACGTTGTCATTATAATGAGAAATCTTGTAGTCGTTCGGTCAATTCAAACCCACCTTGCTGCTCGATCTCGATGTCGCGCTGGATTTGTTCGTTCCAGGCGTCTTCAGACCAAATCTCAAATTTATTGAGCTGACCTACTAACATCACTTTCTTATCAAGCTGCGCGTGGGTACGTAAGGTCGGCGCTATCAGCAAACGACCATTCTTATCCATCTCACAGTCATTGGCATGACCCAATAACATGCGCTGCAGACGGCGTTCGGTAGGGTTAAAGCTGGAGAGTCCGGCAAGACGTTTTTCAACCACTTTCCATTCGGGCACTGCGTAGAGCAACAGACAGGGTTGCACCGTGTCTATTGTACATACCAGTTTTCCTTCAGCCTGCGATAAAAGCTGGCTTCGATACTTACTTGGTATCGCCAGTCTGCCTTTCTCGTCAATGCTGATTGCACTTGCGCCACGGAACATGATCATCTCCGGGATCGTCTCCGATCCACTTTTCTCCACTATTCCCCACCATACTACAGTCTAGGCGTGCTTAAAGCAGCCTGTCAAGCAAAAACAAAGCCTGCTTAATATTGCTCTTTACCTTATTTTTACTGGGGTGGAAGCAGAAATAGAGTCGCGGTGGTAAATTATGGAGAAGCGGTACACAAATTCGTGGATTTAACTTTGTATTGATTTAAATATGAACATCCGTGACTATGTGTATATAACAGTATGTTAACAGGCACTTATGAATTTTTTTGCGCAACGGCGCTGGTTCGCAGTCTTCTTATTCGGTAGTTTTCTAGGGCTGCAAGCTGTGCTGTTTTCACTCATTTCCTCGTTGCAAAGTCAACAAGCAGATGCTGAACGTCTCAGTGGATTGCAGCTTCTGGCCACTCAACGCGCGCAATTAGAAGGCCTGATGAATGCAAACCTGGTGAGTGTGCGAGGGCTTCGCGCAGAGTTTTTAACCGTTGACGATGTATCTCAACAACGCTTTGAACGACTTGCCCGGCACCTGTTAGATGACGAATTACATACCCAGCATCTCGCCGTCGCGCCCAATTTTATTATTCAGTACATTTATCCCCTCGCTGGTAACGAGGCTGCCTTAGGTCTGGACTATCGCCGCGAGCCAGAACAGTTACCAAGCGTACTACTCGCCATAGAAAGTAATGACGTGGTGATTCAAGGGCCGATTTTACTACGTCAAGGTGGTGAGGCGATCATCGCTCGAATCCCTGTGATCGATATGGACGGGCGGGTGTGGGGTGTTATCTCTCAGGTTATCGACCATCAACGACTATTTGCAGATGCGGGCATCGGTGCTCAGCCAGACACAAACCTGCGTACGGCCCTGCGCAACCAGCGCCGGCATTTGGCCGGGGACAGCAATATCTGGGATCACTCAGCGATTAACCTTGAAGTAAACATTGGGCAAGAACAGTGGCAACTGGCGGCCTATCCACTGCGCGGAGGCTGGGCCAGGCCCATCACTGACTACTGGCTCTGGTTTGTTACCGGAAACTTGTTTATCGCTGCCATTCTGGCGCTGTTTATTGTGGTGTTTAATAGCCACCGTCGCCTACAACATACTTTTGAGGTGATCACCCATCAGGCGCAGACTGATCCACTAACAGGTCTCAGCAACCGCGCTCACTTACGCCATTTACTGGACGACTATATTGGCTTTTGTATCGAACACGGAGAAAAGTTTTGTGTGCTCTTTATTGATCTGGATAACTTTAAACAAATTAACGATAGTTTAGGTCACGAGCTTGGCGATCAATTGCTCATCGAAATTTCCTTACGCCTGCGCCACCGCTTACGGGACCGGGACCTGATTTCGCGCCTCGGCGGCGATGAATTTGTCGTCGTGTTAAAAAATGTGCCCGACCTTGACACCAGCCTGACCCTGGCGAGTCAAATCCAGCACTGCCTTAGCGAAACCATCCACCTTAATAATCATACTCTGCATATCCATGCCAGCATCGGCATCGCCCTATACCCAAATGATGGCGAAGACGTCACCACCTTGCTAAAGCACGCAGACATTGCGATGTACAGTGCGAAGGCAGCGGGTCGCAACACGTCCGCTTTTTTTGATGCCAGCATGCAGCGCACTGCAGAAAGCCAGCTTCAATTAAGTGAAGACATTCGCGCTGGGGTCAAAAATAACGAGTTTAGAGTGTTTTACCAACCCATCCTTACCCGCAATGGCTGCGTGTCTCATGTGGAGGCCTTGTTACGCTGGCAGCATCCAGAACAAGGCCTGATTGGCCCCGCATACTTTATAGAGACGGCGGAACGCGGCGGCGCGATCCATGCATTGGGAGATTTTGTCTTACAGCAAGCCTGTGCAGATCTTAAGTTACTACAACGACAATGGCCGCAGCTAAAATTAACAGTGAATCGGTCGTCGGCTGAATTTAACGATGCAGCCGTCGCCCCACGCTGGCTCGCCTTGATTCGGCAAGCGGGGGTCGAGCCTAAGGATATTATTTTTGAAATTACTGAGTCGATGCTGATGCCAGATCAATCGCGCCAGCAGGCGTTGATCAGCACACTCGAGCGTCACGGTATCTCATTTGCTATTGACGATTTCGGTACCGGGTATTCGTCGGTTAACTACGTACGCCGCTTCCCCATATCTCTGCTCAAGATCGATCAAAGCTTTATTACTGCGCTGCCTGGAGACAAACGTTCTATAGCAATGGTCGGGGCCCTGGTACAGATGGCGCAAGCACTGAATATCGGCCTGGTGGCTGAGGGTGTTGCAGAGCAGGGTCAGGCGGACTGTCTGAAAGATTTGCAGGTGGATTACTTACAAGGCTTTTTATTCTGTAAGCCTTTGCCGCTCGCTCAACTTGAGCTGTGGTTACAAGAAAAGAGTGGAGTCAGCCAGTAAGCCGGGTTCTGTCGTGGACAATCATTCGTCTAGGACTACAGTCGCCTGTAGCCTCCAGCAACCTACCCGGATCCGAGGCGGGCCGCCCCAAGGATCCCTATTTGGTCTTGCTCCGGGTGGAGTTTACCGTGCCACGAACTGTTGCCAGCCGCGCGGTGCGCTCTTACCGCACCCTTTCACCCTTACCTGATCCC
>JAFIFH010000043.1 GCA_020832105.1 Idiomarina sp. | reverse complement strand
TTGCCCAACCAGCGCCAGCGCGATGAATAAAGTCTCGGTATTGACCGGCACACCTTGCTCGAGCCGTGATAAGGTTTTTTGACTGCAGCCGACGCGTTTTGCGAAAGTGCGCTGATCCATAGTTTGCGCGCGATGCCGTTTCACCAGCTCACCGAGCAACATACTTAATTCGTTGACTGACTCCATACATTAGCATCCAGTCTTACCAAGAATGCATATATTGTATATATTATTTGGCGTTTTAGCAATTAAGTGGACGTATTTTACGTATTGTAGGTTAGGGTGCGTCCGCGTCACGCAGTGATGACGTTCCACCATCATGCGGCGGCAGGCAGAGCCTGCCCTACGGTTGATACCAAATCCCTATCGTGCAACCGGTGGTGTCAACGACGTCAAACACGTATTCGTCGCCCTCTGTGCTGCCGGCGCAACCAGTCACATGGCTGAGCGTAAAACCGTCGACCTGTGGCAATGGCATGCGGGCAGTCTCTCCGACTTTAAAGTGCACCAGCGATTCAAGCATAATCTCTTGATTAAATTCATTGATATAGCTGAGCTCAATGTCCGCAAAACTAACCCGCTCGCGCCGCCCGTGAAGGTTATCAAGCCACCCATTGCGTTGGACGATGCCCGCATACTCATCATTAAAGCTATAAATAACCTCACCGCTGGCGTCTTTAAATACCAACCCACCCAGAGTCATTTGGTTATAACGTGGCAAGCGGAAAAATACCGACGCGGTGCTCACACCAGAACCGCTAAAATCCGCACCTGTTAGTACGCTGTGCTGTTGAACACCATTTTCCCGCAGCAGGTTAAACGCGATCGGCTGCAGGCTTTGCTCGCTAAGGCCTGTATACAAACGAAGCTCATCGCCTTGTTTGCTCAACCGAAACAAGCGATTGCCGCAGCAGTCCAGAATATCCAGCGCGTCACTTGATACCCGCTGCATGCCAGCCTCGGTTAGGTAATCAAGCGTCGCCGTTTGATTTGCAAACGTGACCTCAATCAACGAGGTCAGCCCGTCCCCGATAATGAGCGTATTTTCTGACCCAAAAAGCTTCAACACAAAATCAAAAGTAAACGAATCGAGCTCCGCTAAATCGATGTTATGACTGCCAGGTACTCTGCCCTCAAAAGGATCCGCATCAGTGCCCAGTACTTCAAGCATGGCGATGTCCTGACCATTGAATCCTGACGCAGAGATCGTCGTCGGTGCGGTACCCGGCCGATACACCGTATAGCTGGTATCTACGCTATCGAGGGTCGCCACGTTGTCCTTTTCAGCCCCAGGCGCATGCACCTTGTCCAAATCGAACGGTTCGGTTTTATTGTGTAAGTCGAATCGCAGCCTCACGATCTCTGGGTTTCTCGTTCTGTTGCCAACATAGAACGCCTGATTAGGCTGCAGTCGAAAATCAGCATCCTCGATCACATCCACCCAGGTAAAATTGTTGAGAAATCTGACTGGCGCTAATTGATCATTATTGAGACTTCGCCATACCTGCAGACCGCTCTCGGTGTTGCTCAATTTCAGGTTCCGATAACTTAAATCATCTGCAAATAAGTGAGTGAAATCAGCTTCCAACCGATGGCGTGTGCCGTCAGTGGCGTAGTATGTGAGATCCAAACGCGACGAGTCATACTCTAAAACCAATTGATACTGATGACCGTCTGTTTGCTGATCGCTAATGATGAAGATATTCGAGCTGTTAGAGAACCTTCCTGCCACGGACAATTCCAAATCAAAACGCACAATCTCCTCGTTCACTTCCAAGAAGGGTACTTGTACATATCTGGAGCCATAGTCACTGGCCTGATGAAAATCCAGTTGCTGGATCGCGTTAAATGCAGGCGCGTTGCTGTACTCCAAGGGTGTATAAGGGCGCAGGTGATAGTAGTAGAAACCTAGCATCGAAAAGCGATAGCGCTGATTGCCATCAAACCCTGAAGCTACATAATCAAGCTGACGACCACTCACATCACGAATCACCCCGTTCAGCACCAGCACGTAATCCTGCCCGCGCACCAGCGGTGCGTAGTCTGCAGTATTTGGCCCTGAGGTATCCGGCAGTAAATAAAGGGTCCGATTCAACCACAATGATCTGCTGTCGACGCTTGCGCCAGTGTCATCTTCCAGGGTTATGCCCTGGGCGACGCTTGCCCGCTGCATCGGGTTAGAGAAACTCAGCGCAATGCTTTGTCCGCCCATACGATCCGGCGTTATCGCGACCTGCGGTGGCGAAGTGGTGGTCGACTCTTGCGGTCGAATCACCTCGATGTCGCTGGGGTGGATAATGGGATCATCCGCACTGCCTATCACGGTCAACTTGAGATAATCCCGCTGTGTCTTGCCATCACGGGCGGCAGCGATATCTAATTCACCCAGCACGGTTTCGCCAGTGGCCTGATTCAGCGCCGAAAATAGCAGCGAATCACCTGACACGCGCCAGTTATAAATTCGTGCTTTGAATGCACTGGAATCACTGCCTAGCAAGACCTGGTGCTCGCCAGTAGCTAAGTTAACCAGCCATATGCGCTCGATACGGCCTGCGTTCGCCACCAGCTCAGGCTCGACAACCAGGGCGAAGCCGTCGGTGATCTGTATTGGGGTTGCTCGCATACTGCTCCACCACTCTGCAAACTCCATGTCGCGAGGCTTTTCAAAGCGCAATAGCGGTGCTTCAGCGTGCGGTAAGATACGGTGAAGGTCGAAGTTGTTATTGACCGCATATAGCTTGCCATCCTCGCTGGTGAGCAAGTGGCTCAGCGTTGGCACCTGGAGAGGTACCTTATTGAAGCTCCCGTCATTGGCAACCTCCACCGCCTGTAGCGGCTCGTGAGCGCCCCACGCCTTATACATAAAGGTATTGTTGTCATCGGCTGAGAGGATATTCATGCGCCCTTGATGGATTAAGGTTGTGTCGCCATCTGGGTGGTATAGCCACAATTGATCGAGGTTGGTGGCCTCGTCATAACCGTGGATGGCCAGATGACCATTCGCCAATACCTGATAGCTAAAGAAAAAGCTCGAGCTGGTGCGGATTTCGCTGAGCTGCCCGTCGTAGGTTAAGCGATACAGCTTTCGTGTGCGGTCTTCGACTAATGAGCAGTTGGTTTTGTTTGTGTCGCTGCCTGCACAGCTGGATTCGAAAGTATGGCCGACGAAATAGCTTGCGCCTGCCCAGTCGCCGGACTCGTTTGTTTGGTTGTCGAAACGTAATGGGCGATCCTGGTGATTGGTGTAGTCATTTTGCAGCGAGTCGATGATCACGCCTTCAGCGGCGCAGGTGGCTTTATCAGTGCCTAAATTAACCCGGTAAATGGCGCAGTTGTAGCGCCCGATCGCTGCGGCATATGGACCTGAGGCGCCATTGAGTGCGGAATCTAAAGCAACATACACGTACCGGTTATCTGGGGTGAGCTGGGTATGAGTGACTGCAACGGGTAATTCGAAGTTAACGGCCAGCCTGGAGCTGCCGTTAGCCGACACTGCCACCAGGTTTGAAAGGGCTGGTGATGGATTAACGCTCTGGTTGTTGAGCTCTGTGACGCCAAAGCCAAGAGGTTGCAGCACCCATGCGTTAGCAAATACGAATGCCTTGCTGATATCGGAATTGGCCACCGGCGGCGGGGTCACCGGGCCTGTGGGTGGCGGTGGTGGCGGCGTTTCGGGGGTTGATGAACCGCCACAGGCAGTCAATACGGTGGTGAGAACAGCAATAACTGCTAACTTGTTAAACATCGGCATATCCATCAACGGCCCTTATATATGGTTCCTTCCTAAAGTGCGCGATTTATATACCGAAGTTAACAAGTTGTAAATATAAATTTGTGGACGTGCGTAGGTCAGGCTGCGCCTGACGTTAACCATTGTACGGCGGCAGGCGCAGCCTGCCCTACAACCATCACCACCATCGCCCTACCCGTCGCGGCCTTCCATTTCGCGCTGCATGTATTTGCGGGTGATCAACGGGATATGCTCGTAAATCCAGTTGGCCATGGCGATGTCTTCTTCCATGATTTCTTCACACACCGCTTTGGTTTGGTGGTCGGCGGCTTCTTCACAGGCGGCAATCAGCACACGGAAGGCACCGATGCTCATTTGCTGGAATGTGTAACAAAACATCACCCCTTTGACCACTTCATCATCCATTGGCAGGCCTGACAGTGACTGACCCCACGCCATAATCTTGCCACCGAGGTCTTTCAGCACGGATGTTTTACCGCCTAGCCGTTCTATCGACTCTTCAAGCATCCGCTGGTGGCGCTTGGCCTGGTCGACGTATTGATTAAACCGCGCCTGTACCTCTGGGTAATTGCGGTTCCGGTCGGCTTGTTTCTCATAAAGGTCCACCGCTTGCTGACCTTTACTGTGCGCATCACGCAACCATTCGAGAACAATTTCTTGCTGTCTGCTCTTTGACATCGTTGTATCTCCTTGTGTTTATATTTGAACACTGCAACGTGCATAAAAATTGAACGTTACGCTATAAACATTAGTGCCTGGCGGGTGGCCGTCAATGCATAGAGGGGGTTCTTTACACCGTTTTACATGGGGGGGTGGAATGTGGGTTCGTGTAGGTCAGGCTCTGCCTGACGTTATACATTGTGCGGCGTCAGGCGCAGCCTGACCTACGAACGTTATACATTGTGCGGTGTCAGGCGGAGCCTGACCTACGGAGCGTTATGCATTGTGCGGGGTTTACGGCCGATCGCGGTCGGTTTTGCGTTCGAACTTGACGACTTGCTCGTCGTCATTGACCCGCAATTTCTGGGCTATCGCGTTGGCGCGATCGGTATCTTTGTGTCGAACTTCTTCAACAATAATTTCTGTTAACTTATTTTGGTTTTTAAGCACCACCTGTATAGCATGCTTAAAGTACTCATCTGTTTGATTTTGCATCGATTGCAACATTTGGCGGTAGCGACCGAGGGTATACAATACTGCTACGGCAGCAATTATAAGCGCTAAACCAGTAAATATTAAAAAGTTGTAAAGATTGTCCATGTTACTATAATTGCTCACTAGACCAAGTGTCTTTCAGGGGCGCTTAGAATAGCGGTTTTCCCTGAGCTGTGGAAGATAACTCGACAAAACAATACTAAAAAATAGAAAGAAAATGCCAGCTTCGTGTAGAAATTTAGTAGTAGGAGTTGATGTAAGTACCTGATAAGGAAAGAAGATGCTGCCTCCTCAACCTATGGACGAAAACGTTAGACTTGACGACCTAAAATGTACCCAACTGCTTAACTCTGCCCCTTGTGAGAGTTTTGATAACCTGACGCGATTGTGTCAACACCTGTTTAATGTCGAAATGGCTGCTGTTAGCCTGGTAGACGCAGAACGTCAATGGTTTAAAAGTGCAGTGGGGTTGCCTTTGCGAGAAACCAGTCGCGACGTGTCGCTATGTGCATGGACCATCGCCAATGGCGACCACATGATCATAAACGATACCTACCAGGATGAACGCTTCAAAGACAATCCGCTGGTGGTGGGCCCCCCATTCATTCGGTTTTACTCTGGCATTCCTTTGCATTCTAAGCGTGGTTTTAGGCTAGGCACGCTTTGTATTTTGCATAGCAAACCGCGCAAAATGACCGCCGAAGAAATTATCACTCAGCGCTTTTTGGTCAAACAAGCTGAGGCTTTGATCGAAAAATACGAACTTGGCAGGCTGGCGGTCACTGATTCGCTAACCGGTATTCATAATCGTCGCTATTTTAATGAGCGTGCCCGTGAGGCGGTCAGTGCATCTACGCGCACCGGTGCGCCGTTGTCGGTGATTGTATTTGATATTGATGATTTTAAACGGGTGAATGATAGCCATGGTCATTCAGTGGGTGACCATGCGCTGATTGCTATTGCCAAATGTGTGCAAACGCAGATTCGCAAACCGGACGTGATTTCCCGGGTCGGCGGTGAGGAGTTTCATGTGCTGCTGCCAGACACCGGGGTAAATGGCGCGCAGAACTTAGCCAACCGGTTACGCGAAGCGGTGCATAAAGCGACCATTGTCGCCGGTGACACCACGATTAAGATGACCTGTAGTTTTGGCATTGCTTACAAAGAGCCTGCAGACACCCATATTGACAGTATTTTGCAGCGTGCCGATGCGGCCATGTACGCCGCCAAACGCGCTGGTAAAGACCGCGTGGTTTGCGATATCCGCGCAGGTGTGGCGTAATGTAGGTCAGGCTGCGCCTGACACCGCACAATGGTTGATGTGTCGTAGGTCAGGCTCCGCCTGACGCAAGGTAAATATTAACGTCAGGCGCAGCCTGACCTACGAAAACGGCCGCATTTGCGGCCGTTTTTTATTACCCATAACCGACCAGATCACCGCACCCGGCGGCGAATCCATAATAGCGGCAGGAACAACAACATCAGCCACAGGCTCATAGAGCTGCTGCTCGACGCGGGTACAAAGGTCACACTCACCGCACGAACCGTACTGGCACCGTCATTACTCACGGTTAGCTCAAACTGCGCATTGGTTTGATGCTCAACCGCCGGCACGGTCAGGGTGGCCACAGCACTGCTGCTACCACTCAGAGTGGCCGTTGGTCCACTGATTTGGCGCCAGCTAAAGCTCAGTGCATGGCCTAATGGATCGGTGGACGCAGAACCGTCCAGGCGCACCGTACTACCGGTTTGGTTCTGTCCATTGGCACGGCCGTCTACCGTGATCACCACCTCTGGTGGTAAGTACGCACTTTCCGCCACTACCACGTCAACCTCGGCGCTGCTGCTGTACTCGTCGTTAGACACTTCGACCATAAAGGTATAGACCTGCTCCTCGGTTGAATAGGGCGCGTTAAACTCAGGCTCAGCACTGTTCGCTTGCAGCAAGTTGACGGCCGACCCACCAACCTGTTGCCATTGGTAGCGCAGCGTATGACCATAGATATCACGGGCATCCACCCCAAGTCGCACACGGTCACCGCCATTGGCGTTAACCACCGCTGGCGTGTCTATCACCGGCGGTGCCATCACCATCTCAACCTCAATATTCACAAAGTGACTAAGCTGGTCTGCCGCACCGTCTAAATCTGTGATACTGAACTCAATGCGGTCCATCCCGAAAAAGAAAATATCCGGCGTATAGGTCAGCAAGTTGCCATCCATGCTGTAGTCGCCTTCCTGCGGGCCTGACAGAATCGTGATATCCAGGTTCTCACTACCCACCACCGGCACAGTCGAGCGCCCGAACAGGTTTTGCTGTGAACCTGGCAGTATCGAATTGACCTCCGACATCAGCTGTATGCTGGCATCATCACCACCCAGTGCGGTCGCCATATCAATGGTGACGGCTTCACCCTGCTGAGTTTGGGCATTGATACTCACCGGCTCGAGCTCGGTGTTGGCGACTAAATCATAATCCAGGGTCACAAAGCTGCGCGAATCACGGCCAAAGGTCAGCCCCAGTACTTGCGGGGAATTGACCGAATGTGGATAGGTCATGCCATTGCTGCCCGTGGCGTCCTGGGCACCGACCACCAGCACGCTCGAATCTGCCACAAGCTCGCCGGTGTCGAGGTAGTTAAAGTAAATTTTGTTGTCTTCTAAATCCATCCACACCGCAAAATCAAAGGTACGCTGGGAGAATTCATACGACGCCATCTCCTGCCACTCGACCACCGCGTAACGCTCGTCGACAAAATCCATGAAGATTTTAGAGTCTTCAGTCATGTAGAAGTCATGCCACACTGGCGCAATCATATTGCCTGGCGCGCTGCTGTCGGGTAGTGGGCGGACATTCCATTGTACGTCACTTTGACCGGCGGTCAGGTATCCATTATCGGTAATCCACACCACATCAAAGTTAACGTCATTGAAGGTCAATTGCCCCAGTTCACTGACATCGAAGTCGATGGCGATATCATCACAGCCCTGTTCACAGAACACGTAACTTATCCGGTCAAGCACGTCGAGCAATGACTTGCCATTGTACTCAAAGCTTGCCGGAGCGATGTCCACCGTCGGTGGCCCTACGGTAAATGAGCCTTCCCAGACGATGCTGTCTTGGTTAACTGAGATCAGCTCGCCCTCTACCGCTTCACCGCTCACGCGCACTGAATCAGTCACCAGGCTGGTGTTCTCAGGGACATAAGTGGTCAGCCGAACCGGGTCGGTGTAACCGAAGAAGTTCAGCTCGCTGCGGGCGCTAAACGGCACCCCATTGCGCACCACGTCACTGGTTACATAGTTAGCAAGCGTTGCGCCACTGTCTTCTGGGGTAACGAAGAGCATCGCGCCCATGCTAACCATATCGCCGTGATTGACAGGCAACGCCTGAACGAAAATATTCTGCGCAAAAGGGTCGGCATCATTCATATCAAAATCAACATGAATACGCTGACGCTCACCAGCAGCAAGTTCGAATTCCTGCTGGCTGAACTTGAATTGCACCCCGCCCGGCGCATCTATCATCATCTGCACACCGAACGTCTGGTCACTGATGTTCACCACATCGGCTTCCACCCGACAGCTAATCGGGCAAGCTGGTTGCATATTGGTCACCGGCTCAAATACCAGCTCAGCTTCCATCGCACATAAGACACTCACCAGGCCATGGCCCTGACTGTTGATTCGAGCGGGCTCGTTATTCTCAGTCAGGATAGGCAACGCGGTCGAGCTCAGTAGCTGCTTTAATTCCCTCGCGTTCAGTTCAGGGCGTAGCTGTTTCACCAACGCGGCGATACCGGACACGTGGGGCGCCGCCATGCTGGTACCGCTTTTGAGACCGGCACCACCGACTGTGTCTGGTACCGCTGAAAGAATATTACCACCTGAGGCGGTAACATCTGGCTTCACGTAATTGCCGCTCAGTACCGGGCCACGACTACTAAAACTCGACATTTGTCGGCCACCGTGGCTGGCATTTGTGGTGGTCGGGTATTGCAGCCGCCCGGTGATAACCGGTGGCGGCGGGCTGGTGTTGATTGAGTCCGCATCATCGATGGGAAACACATTGCGGCTACGCAGAATACCCTCAATAGAGCCGCCCTGAGACTCTACAACTACCGGAATATCTTTACCCTGCATGACCTGCTGGCCAAAGAAGCTATGGTCATACACAAACACTGCCGCAGCATCGAGCTCGCTGATACGGTCTACTTTGTCTGCTAAATCGCAGCCTTGGGTGCCGCTCACAATCACCACTGAGCCCGCGATCTCGTCGACAAATTCAGCAGGCACACTGGTGCAGAAATCACCGTTCATATGAAAGCCTTCGACAAAAATCGGCCCAGTTTGCGGGTTATCGTGTGCCACATAGGGGGTGATATTACGTGCGCTAAATGAACTATCGCCAATTCGCGGGTCGGTATAATTAAATTCACCAGGGCTGTCGCTGGATGCCACCGCTAAACCGGCTTCCACACAGGCTGGGCAGCCTACCCCACCAGAGTTCACACCGCTGTTGCCGGCTGAAGTGACCAGCAGGACACCGGCCTCTTCTATGGTGTTGAATACTTCATAATATGCCGAGTTTTCCTGTACTTCTGCGCCGCTACCCCAGGAGTTATTGATGATGTCTGCGCCATCGGCAACCGCGGCGTTAAGTGCTGCTATCAGGTCTGAACTCCAACCCAGGGACTGGCCGCCAAGCTCGCCGTAGAGCGCCTTGTAGACCATTAAATAGGCGCCAGGTGCCATCCCCGAGCTTTCAATAGGGTTGCCACGGAACGTCAGCTGCACCGGGTTACCCACCGCGGTGCCTGCAACGTGGGAGCCATGGCCATTAATATCCAGCGGCGAGTCCACTTCCCCTGCAGGCAAGCTGCCGGAGTTAAAATGGCGGGCAATAATCAGTTTGTCGTTACAAAAGCTCGGGTCAACCGTGGCGCAATAATCATCACCTGGCAGGTTTGTCGGGGCGCTATGGCCGTTGCTTTGGAACATCGGGTGATTCGGGTTGATTCCCGAGTCGATAACCGCAACACGAACGCCCTCACCGCTGCGCTCTGGGCCACTGAGTAGTGACCAGGCTTCGGGAATATTGAGAAAGTCTTTGCTGGCATGCATGTCGCCGCGCATCTGTTTGTCACGAAATACCTGGGCGACATTCGGCATCCGCCCGATTGAACGGAGCAATGCGTCTGAGTCTGTTGTGCTGCGCTGGCTGCTGGCTTGATTATTGCCTTGCGTAGTGCCTGCTGGGCGGGGGATGCTAATTGCAATGCTGTTGTCTGCAAGCTGGTAACGATGCAGCACTTGCGCGCCTGGCACACTGGCGCTTAAACGCGCGATTAGGCTGTCTTGTTGCTGGCTAATGCGGGTTTGCTGCTGGGTCAGGCGTTGATTCAGTTCGGCCACTGAGGTGGCGGCGTTTTCTGGGTTGGCATCGCCCGCTGAGGCTTGCTGAGTGCTTTGTTGTAAGCGTTGTTGTCGCGCCTGAAAGCGGTCCATTTTCGCCCGCTCTTGGGTCTCGAAGCGCAGCATGGGCTGATCGGCAAGGCGGATGATAAAGCGTTCACTGCTCGGTTCGCGGTCTGCGGCTTTGGCCTGTTGCTGGCTTGTTGCTGATTGGCTTGCCGTAAAGGCGCTGCGGCTGCGATTGGCATCGCTGCTGTCATAGACCGACCGGCGCACCGGCTGGTGTTGGCTTGCCTCTTTGCTCGCCTGCGTTGGGTTGTTTTCACCTGCCGGTGCTGCAACTGCTGCCCCGTAGAGTGTGCTACCCAGCCATAACGCCACCATCGACGCCAATAAGTTCCGTCTCACCATCATCAGTCCGCTTCCTGTATTTTATCAATTCAGAAGCTCGATTTTCGCGCACCGTGTAATGGTTGTAAACAAAAAGTTAATCACCAGGCAAAGCCTGGTGATTAACGTAGGTCAGGCTGCGCCTGACGCTGTGCGGTGCCTAACGTCAGGTGAAACCTGACCTACGTTAATCACCGTTGGCGGCGAGGTCGCTTTGAGTGAGGTGGGTTTTTAGCTGGCTTTGCCAGCTGGGGATAAACAAACAGAATGCGTTTTCAATTTTCTCAACGCTTAGCTTTGGACCGGTGGTCACTAAGGCTGGGGATTCAGGAGTGCCGAGAATTCGTGACTTCTGTCGTTGTAAACTGACTTCCCGGTAAAAGGTCTGCCAGTCTGAATCACCTTTGGCGCTTAGGTGATACACCCCGGAGTGCACCTTAAGCACCCGCCTCTCAATGCGGGCCAGGCCGCGCACCACAGTATTGGCTACATACTGCACCGCAGTTGGCGCGCCAAGCGATATCGGGTCGCGCTCTTCCACCGCAAACAAACGATAGGCGTCATACAGCGAGCTCAACCGAAAGATCAGGTAATGCGGCGCGGTGCTGGCTATTGCCAGGTCGCCTTGCAGCTTGGTTTTTGCGTATATGGAGTGTGGACTGGTAGGACAGTCTTCGTTGTAGTAGGCCTGGCCGTGCTGCGGCTTCACATCGCCATAGACTTCCAGGGTAGAGAAATGCACCAGCGTGCAGCCCGCTACCATGCGCGCGGCGTCGGCTAACACCTGAACGTATCCACTGTTAAGCTGCTGTGCCAATTCAGGGTTGGACTCGCATTTGCTGACGCCACAAGCGCCTACTGCATTGATAATCGTCGAAGGCTGTTCTGCAAGAATATATTCACGCAACGCTGCAGAGTCAGTAACATCCAGTTCGTCGCGAGTGGGCGCTAAGACATGCGGAGCATGCGCGAAAGCTGCTAAGAGCTCGCGTCCCAAAAACCCCGTGGAACCTAATAATAAGGTCTTTCTTGTCATCAACGTTTGAATCTCGGTTAAAAAATCGGGTTAGCGTTTGCGTAATTTTATTTCTTCTATTTCTAGTTGTTGTTGCTTACCCATCATATCCAGTAGCACCATGCAACGTTCATCACCCTTGGGCATGCTGTACACAGCTTGCAGGCCAGTAAAAGGGCCATCCATGATTTCGACTTTGGTGCCGCTGGCAAAAAGTGTCTCGGGCTCATCATCATTCTGCTCAAGTAATTGAAACTGCTCAACTACTTTTTCGGGGATTTTACTTGGCACACCACCAAAGCGAACAAATCCATTCACCCCGCGGGTACTACGAATGGCATTGAAGTTAGCGTTTTCCATATCAATCTGGATGAATAGGTAACTTGGGAACAATGCCTCTTCCACCACCTGGCGCTTGCCGCGAATGGTTTTTTGCATTTTCACCGTCGGCAAGCAGGTGTCGTAACCCTGGTTCTCAATATGTAACTTTGCCCGCGCCTCTTGCCGCGCCTTGCAATGTAAAAGATACCACTGCGCCATAGCTAATTCCCTGCCAATTGCTGTTGTTGCGAATTATTTTCATTCTACATCTGATGATTAGTATATACCAATGCCCTTACAATGTTTCGCCGTATCGTAGGTCAGGCTGCGTCCGCGTCACGCAGTGATGACGCCGCGCTATGGTTAACGTCAGGCGGAGCCTGACCTACCATGGCACACATGAATTAACGCCAGATGAAAATCAATCATGGTCTAGACGCAACGCCCACGCCAACAGCGCCCACAGCAGCCCGAACACTGCGCCGCCGGCGTGGGCGGTCA
>JAFIFH010000055.1 GCA_020832105.1 Idiomarina sp. | reverse complement strand
CCGAATATCTTCTTGGTCGCCAAAGTAGTGCAGGCCACACTAAACAAATTCGCAGTTGAAATTGAGTACACCTCGCTAACCAGCGGTAACCATAAACGTGTGATAGTGCCGCACTCTATCGTTGATAACGGCCTGCGTTGGCATGTCAGAGCATTTGACCGAAAGTCAGAAAGTTTCCGTGATTTCGTTCTCACCCGTATTCATCAAGTAAATCGTGCCACCGAAGCCAAGCACTATGAAGGCCCAGATGCGGACGACGAGTGGAACCGTATGATTACTTTGCAGCTCGAGCCACACCCCAGCAACATTCAGTATCCAATAGCGATAGAGCTCGACTACGGCATGCAAAACGGCATGTGTGAGATCAACGTACGTGCGGCGATGGCGGGGTATCTTCTGAGACGCTGGAATGTAGATTGCAGTCGGGGCGGTTCACTAGAGGGGCCGGAGTATCAGCTGTGGTTGCGCAACCGGCATAGTTTGATGAATACGAGTAACCTGGCGATTGCGCCGGGATATCAATGACTTAAAAATATGCGCTGTATATTTTATACATCTACGGCAGCGCTTTGTGGTAAGTAATGTTCGTAAGTAGCTTTACATATTTGGTGCGGGGGAAACGCTGAAAATGGATTCTCAGATAGATACTTCTTTGGCTTCAAAATCCTTAGAAAACTTAAGAAATCGTTTACTTGACTTGACGAGCCGAAATCGATTAATAAATTTCAAACATACGAAAAAATCAAGCTTAAGAATTGTTGATTCGCTCCCTGATGCCCTTGCAGAAATGCTCACCTCTGAAAAAGAGATCAGGTTTTTGTCGGTGCCGGAGCCTACAGAGAATGATTTGATCGAAGCTGGTTATTTGGTGCGAGATCCAGAAACGAAAAAAGTTACCAAAGTTAAAGAATATCCCTCCGCACCAGATTGGGCAAAGTATCTTGGTATCGATACAAGCTATGATGTGCCGCTTGAGCCTGAAGGTTCTGCACACAGCAAGCATTACGAATCAAAAATACAAACGTTACTCTATCCACACGAGCTCGAGACTCGTTTGAAAAACCTTTTCAGAACCGCAGAGTCATCAGTTCAAGAGACTGGTGCGAATATTCTGTTTATAGCATTCGGGTTTCTTGAGTGGTACGAAACTGATGATACTAAAAGTGTGCGACAAGCTCCGTTGTACCTGTTACCGGTTAAACTTAACAAAGGCCGTCTTAACGCTAAAACAAGTACTTATGAATATACAGTCAGTACGACCGGAGAAAGCATCATCGCAAACCTTTCCCTGCGAGAGAAGCTGCGTACTGACTTCGCGTTATCATTACCAGAGGTTGACGAAGAGACTACCCCTGAATCGTATTTTAATTCCATTGAGCAAACGATTCTTGAAAGCAAACAAGAGTGGAGCATTAGAAGATTCGTATCGCTGGGATTGTTCAATTTTAGTCGGCTGTTGATGTATCTCGATTTAGACCCGAAACGTTGGCCTGATAACCGTCTATTGTCTCATGAGGTTGTTGATGGATTTTTAAACGGGCAGAACGAAAATCCAGAGTCAGAACCGGGGTTAGGTTTTGGAGAGGAGCATTCGCTTGACGATATTGACGACATTCATGATAAGTATCCACTTATCAGTGACGCGGATAGTTCTCAGCATAGCGCGCTAATAGACATACTTGAAGGCAAGAGCTTAGTCATTGAGGGGCCTCCAGGTACAGGTAAATCGCAAACAATTACCAATGTGATAGCTGCGGCACTATCACAAGGAAAGAAAGTTTTATTCGTAGCTGAAAAAATGGCTGCTTTAGATGTCGTTAAAACTCGCCTAGATGCTGCTGGGCTAGGTGATTTTTGCCTAGAGCTGCACAGTCATAAGACACAAAAACGTCGTGTTTTAGATGACTTAAAGTTGAGGCTTGATAAAGCAGGTCAGTATAGACCACCATCCTCAATTAGCACTGAAATAAGTCGCTACGAGGAACTCAAGTCACAACTGACCAGTTACGCTCAACAGATAAATGCAGAATGGGAAAGCACTGGTCTAACATTACATGAAATTCTATGTTCTGCAGCGCGTTACAGAAATGAACTAGGTATTAATCCGGAGCAAGTGCACCCGGAGAAACTAGATGGCCCGTCTTTTGATTCTGTGACCCAGAGACGATTAGCAGAGCACATTGAACGCTTTAAAGGCGTATATCTCGGTATTCTGTCGTCTGAAGGAAATGCTCGCAAAATCGACTATCACCCGTGGTTTGGAGTAAGAAATTCAAATCTTCAGTATTTTGATGCAGAAAGTGTGTTGAGTTCTCTTGAGTCGTGGCAACAACATTTGATGTCTGTTGCAGCAAGCTACAGAGAGTTTATTCGTGCTCTTGGGGTAAATGACGACTCCGCGACACCCAGCTTGAGTGAGCTTCAGAAGTTGTGTGAAGACCTCAACCTGATACCGCCTTTAAACGGAAGTGAATTGCTGGATGCATTGCCACGGCTTCAAGGGAAAGGGCTTTTGAGCGCTATCCAGGCGCTCGAGTCTTATCAGGCAATCAGCTCCCTCTCGACATCCCTCAGTGAGTTTTCGCTGTCTGGCATAGTGCAGCCCAATCTAAATTTTGACGAGTATAGAGCCGCAAATGAGGTAGTTGTCGAAAACTTTCAACCAGAAGTCACGCTTGGAGAAGCCGGACAATTACTTGACGAGTTAGATACGGTCATTCAAGAGCTTGAGCCTATTCACGAGCATTATGAACAGATTGGCGAAGAGCTAGGTTTGAATGGCAAAAGGACGCCAAACTTCCATACAGACGGTTTGAAAGACTTCGGTCTCGTTTTAGATTTGATCGACTCAATTCCACAGCGTTACCTGGATCTGCGTTCCGAGTATTTTGAGAACCCTGACTTGGATGCTCTGTTACCTGAGCTAAAGCAGAGCCTTTCCTTGCTTAACCCCTTGCGGGAGCAACTAAAGCCATATTTTGATATCGAAAAATTAGGTTCGCCAACGAAGTTAGAGGCGATACAAGTTGAAATTGATAAAACTAGTTTGTTTTGTTGGACTGCGTCTAGCTGGTGGATTGCCCGCTCTGAGCTCAGATTATTGGCATTGAACAACACTACAAAATTGAAAGACTTAAAACTACGGCTCCCTCAAGCGATTCAGTTTGCGAAGGAGCTCACAAAGTTGAGAAACAATATTGAATACGAGCAGTGCTTAGAAAAACTCTACAAGGAGCTAGATACCGACATTGAAGGTCTTGTGTCAGTTCGCTCGTGGTACAAACAAATTAGGGAAGAGTTCGGTACAGGTTTGGGTAGGCGCGCAGCTTTAGGGAATGCACTCGTCAATATGTCAAAAAACACCTATACAGCTGTCAAAGCACAAAGCTCAAGTGGGCTTAAAGCTGCGGTAACTGAGGTTAATGAAGTTCTCGAACGAGCAAGGCATCGATTTACGCCAGCTGTTCTTCTGCAGGACACAAAGCGCGACTTATTAGAAGCAAAAGATGCCCTGGCTCGCTTTGTTAATGAGCTAAAAACAGCAGTTGATAAGTTAGACGAGCTCGCTTCTGAGGATGATCCGACGTTTGAAGCCCTTAGCGAGCGAGTGAAGAAGCTTGGTGAATACTCTAAACACGTAGCAATGTGGCGCTCAGCAAACGTTATTGAAGAAATCTTTCAGAATCAAATTACGTTAACGGCAGATGTCCAAAACAATGAGCCCCAGCAAATCGCAGCTTTTGAAAGAACAATTGCATTAGCAAAATCGATATCTATCGAGGTGGATGACGAGAGAGTCAGTAAATTTCTAGTGGAAGAGAAAAATAGTGACGCTTTCGAGCTTGTGCGGACACATGCAGAGGCACTTGGTATGAAGCTGTCGAACGGCCAGGAAGCAAAAGCTTCATTTTCAGATATCGTGCATTTGGATGAAAAAGAGTGGAATGCGAATGTAGCAGATTCCTTAGATCAATTAATAAAGCGCAACCAGCTTGCTTTAGAGCGGCCCGATAGCTTGAGTGATTGGCTTGACTACCTGCAACAACGAGAGTTAATGAGCGCAGAGGGCCTAATTAACCTAGTTCGGCTATTGGAAGTTGGTGCATTGCAGCCAGATCAGCTATTGCAGGGCTTTTCTCTCGGTATCTATGACAAGCTAGCCAGAGAAATACTTGCTGGCCATAAGGAGCTTGCTTATTTTTCGGGCAAGAGCCAAGAGGAAGTCCAAAAAAGTTTTGCGAAGTATGATGAAAAATTAAAATTGCTTCAAAGTGAAGCTATAGCTCACAAAATTGATCAAACTCCTGTACCCAAAGGGAATGACGCTGCTCGTGTTAAAGAAAAAAGTGGGCTGGCGCTAATAAAGTGGGAATGTGATAAAAAGACGCGACATATACCGGTCAGGCAGTTAGTTAAGAGAGCAGGACAAGCACTTGTCGCATTAAAACCGTGCTTTATGATGGGGCCAATGTCAGTTGCTCACTACTTAGAGCCTGGCCAAATGGATTTTGATCTGGTGATCATGGACGAAGCATCTCAGATTAAACCGCAGGATGCGCTGGGCGCGATAGCTCGGGGTAAGCAAGTGGTTATAGTAGGGGACCCTAAACAATTACCTCCAACGAGCTTTTTTGAGAGAGCCGTAGATGACGAGCAAGAAGAAGATGAGACCACTGGTGTTGAGGAGTCAGAGAGTATTCTTGATGCTACATTGCCAATGTTCCAAGCACGGCGGTTACGTTGGCATTATCGCTCTCAGCACGAGAGCTTAATTTCGTTCTCAAACCATTCTTTTTACGACGATAATTTAATCCTTTTCCCATCTCCAAATAAGGCAAGTGGTGAGTTCGGTTTGAAGTATAAGCGTCTGCAAAATGGTTGCTTCATTAACAGAAAGAACATGGAAGAGGTAAGGGTTATAGCGGAAGCTGTAAAGGATCACATCAAAGCCCGTCCAAATGAGAGTCTGGGGGTGGTTGCGATGAATAGTGAGCAACAGCAGCATATAGAGCGAGCCATTGAAACGCTAAGCAAGCAGGACTTTGAGTTTCAACAGATACTTCATCGAAATGCCTCTGGTGAAGATCCTCTATTCGTTAAGAACCTAGAAAATGTTCAAGGCGATGAGCGTGACGTCATTTTTATATCTATGACGTACGGTCCACAAGAAATCGGCGGTAGAGTTTTTCAGCGCTTTGGCCCTATCAACAGTGATGTTGGTTGGAGACGACTGAATGTGCTTTTTACTCGATCGAAAAAGCGGATGCATATCTTTAGCTCGATGAGCTCTGACGACATAGTCGTTAGTGAAACTAGTAAACGCGGCGTGAGAGCCTTAAGAAATTTCCTGCGCTATTGCGAGACTGGGCTACTTGGTAATACCGCTGGACAGACAGGGAAAGAGCCAGATAGTGATTTCGAGGTCGCGGTAATAAAAGCGTTAAATGACGCTGGTTTTGAGTGTGAACCTCAAGTTGGTGAATCAGGATTCTATATTGATATCGCTGTAGTGGACCCCGGTCGTCCTGGCAGGTATTTAATGGGTATAGAGTGTGATGGTGCTACCTATCACTCGGCCAAGTCAGCACGAGATCGGGACCGTTTGCGGCAGGAGATTCTTGAGCGTTTGGGTTGGCGCATACGTCGAATATGGTCAACTGACTGGTTCAAAAACCCTAAAGGGCAGCTTAAACCTATTATTAGCGAGCTCAACGCACTCAAAACAGATATAAATGACGTCAACAAGCCGGAGATGCCAGAACCTGAGAACATAGACAGCATAGTAGCGGGCGTGGAGAAGGAAGAGCAGAGAGTTAAAGATGCCAACGACTCTGCAAGTACATTAGCTGAGAAGTTAAATCACTTTGACCAGCAGGTAATTCGCGCAGAGCTACCCAACACGCCCGAAAATAAAAGGTTGCTTAGACCAGCCATGCTCGAATCACTCATTGAGTATACGCCGATAAATCGTGATGAATTTTTGCAGGTTATCCCATCCTATGTTCGCGGAGCGACAGCGCCTGAAGAGGGTAAGTACCTAGAGCAAGTTTTCGAGATTATTGAGCTCAATATTTAGTAATGAGAAGCAAACAGGCCACCTTATGCACGTATTAAAAGCACACCAGTACTGTTGCTAACTTCGTTCAACACTACATACCAGTACCTACATGGGCTGCACGGGTATGTTAAGAGTGTCTGGGCTCTATACGTGCCCAGTTAAAAGCTGGAGTTTTGATGCTTTGAATAGCTCTGGTGAATTATTATACTCTCTCGTTAAGCCGCATAGGTCGCTGACAAGCTAGCTAAACATCATAGAGAGCGATAGCTTCCATCAATTGCCGCTGGAAAACAGTGGCATCACAACCCAAATCCACCGTCACAAACCGCATTCGATGTCCCTGAACCACCACAAACTCATCGATATCGACACCGGTGCTGGGGTGCAACAACACCCCTTCGCTGGTAAGTGAGAGAGGGTCATCGCGGTGCTCTTGGCTACGTAAGTAAGTGTACAACTGATACAAGTAACCAGAGTGGAGTGTATCGGAGCGAAACTGACCCGATTTCAATATGGTACTAAATTTTGTGTCGATGATAATGCGCCGCTGCTGCTGAAGATTTTCAAGCACAATATCGGTTTTCATCCCCGGAAATATTGCGGGCGCCCCTTCGGAATATGCGTCGATTTGCCATGATAGTTGCTTGCCCTGATGAATACGCCATGATGTCCCTGCGAAACGAACAGCGTAAAACCCTGCAACTGCCTTTTCAAAAAGTTGCCGCAATGCATGCTCGTCACGGTGATAATTATTTAGATTTTGGTTTCCTTCTTGCTCGGTTGGAATACGTAGCTGGTGAGCCAGCTTAGCCGCAAAAAACATGGATTGATCGGCTTTATCGTGTCGGCCAAAGCGTTCCCGGCACATGATTTTGAGGGAGGGGGCAGGGTCAGTAATTCCCCGAAGTAGCAGCTGTTTGGCCAATTGAACACAACGCTTACCTAAGTTCTTATTAGTAACTAAGTGACCCAGGTGCTCGAGTGCACCGCGAATAAAGCAGTTGCGAGCTGTGTTCAGTGTGAGCGCTTCAAAAGTGCACATTACCTTGCCCTGGCGCAGCAGTTGCTGTTGCTCTGTGCGCAGTAGCTCTATCTGACCACGAACGCGAGTTCGCGTTTCTGTGCGAGAGACGTAGGCATGAGTAAGCGCATTGCGAAGTCGCTGCTCTACCTGATAACACAAAAGCTCGGCGACGAGCTCTGAGGTATCGTCCACAGTATTTTCAGTGCCTGCAGACTGAACATAACCAGCACGATATAAATCAGAGGCATACAGCAGTAGCAACCATATATTGCGAATTGGGATGCCATATTTGGTGATTCCCGTTTGGTAGTCGTGTACCTCTGATTCAGATTCGCTGAGCACTATTGACCTCGCAGTATTTTAAGTGCATTCGCAACCTGTGCCGGGCGATCAAACCAGTACTCTTCTAAAAGTGGTTTCAACTCCGTTTCAACAATTTCAGTAAACCAATCATCTACGTCAGGTAACGCGTGTTCTTTTGGTGTCACGTAGCTGTGTCCAATCAGAAAATCCCTACCTAGAGAGTCATCCTCGGCAATTATCTGATTGAGCGCTCGCATACGATCCCCAATGGTGCGAGCATCCTGTTCCTTTACTTTCGCCTTTTGTACAAGCCAATTCACCCAGCGCTCGCTAAGTTCAGGTGCTAAATCAAAGAAACTAAACCGTCGACGGAGCGCATAATCCATCATGGTTAATGAACGGTCGGCATTGTTCATCGTACCAATAATATAAAGATTGGCAGGAACAAACACCGACGCTTCCTTTTCTCGCATATGGCTTAGCTCCAAGCCATAGAGTTGGTCACGCTTGTTCGATTCGATTAAGGTCAGCATCTCCCCAAAAATTTGCGCCGGGTTGCCGCGGTTTATTTCTTCAATGACGACGACAATTTGCTTATTCGGATTGCGCTTTGCGGTTTCGACTGCCCGCATGAGAGGCCCATCTACAAGTTGTAGCCGTCCGTCTGCACTGGGGCGCCAACCTCGAATAAAGTCTTCGTACGATAAAGTAGGGTGAAACTGCAACGCTATAATGTCTTTAGTTCGTTGTGCACCCATCAAGCAAAATGCTAGTCGCTTCGACAACCATGTTTTACCGGTACCTGGTGGACCTTGCAGAATGAGGTTTTTCTTTAACTTTAAACGTTCAACCATTCTGGTTAGTGTGGCGGGCTCGATAAAGCAACCTTCACCAACCAGGCGTTCAACATCATAAGCTTCGGCTTCAGATTCCGGATCTTGCTCACTGTCGGTTTCTGGGGACGTCGGTTCTTTGGTTTCGTCAATCCGATGCCACGCCTTGTAGGAGAGTTCAATGAAGCTTTTGGCAAAGGCGTCACTTTCGCTAAACCATGCCTTCAAAGTGTCGAGCAGGTTTAAGTAATCGTAACCCTTGAAATCTGCGTACTTCGTATCCAACGGAAACTCAATGTCTAAGTATTCTTGAATGAGGCGTCGCGTATTTTGATCAAGAGGCGCAAAGTGATTGGGTCGCGCCCAATAAAAGCCAAAACTCGGCGTCCAACGCAATCCCTTTTGTAGAATTACGCGATCAAACTTCTCTGCAAAATCAGATTTAAGTTCCTCTTCACGGCCATCATCACAGGCTTTCGCATAATCGAGGACTGATTCAAAGATATCCCACAAGCGATCGATATCATTTGGGTCGCGTTTCTCTTTTGAAGTGAAAAACCAGGATTTCTGGTTATTCATGATTGGAATACCATCGAACCCATCGGGTACTGGAGACTCAACACCAATTAGCTCCCCCAGGGCGGCACATATCGCCTTTCTATTCTCTGGTGTTAATGAGCGATTGAATGTTGCCATCACCGTAAATGGACAGACATCATCAAGGACAGTTCTCGAGCCATCTTCATTTGCCGTAGAAAGGATCTCTAAATAGGGCGTTTCCTTTTTCTGGATAAGCTTATCAATCCCATTCAGTAAAGTTTGGCGATCATGCCTATAACGGAGCAGTTTGGAAGCGAACTCTTCGTAAAATGTCACCCATGAAAACTGAGACGTAGTGCTCACGAGTTCGTTGGTAGATTTTGCCTGGTAACGATCACTCCAGAAGTTGTGCTCTAAGAAGAAATCAATATCCTGGGGCGCATCGTGAAAGACAAAGTCGATAAGCTGCCTGGCCAACTCACCGCGTTTTGGGTGATTTATATCTGGCTTCCAGATTGATTGCTGGTAGGTATAGAAAAACCACTCCTTTGGCGGCTCAATGCGCGGCTCCCAATCCACTTCGACAACGCGACCGTCTCCTTGGTTGGCAGTAATGGTACCCACCGCCTTAATACCCATTGCAGCAACCGGCTGGTTGTGGTTATCAAACGGTAGATTTTTTTTGCGAACATATGCGGCCTTTATCGCAATTCTATCTCCGGGCCGCATCGACTTAATTGTGTCTGCGTAACGATCTGGTTTGTTCTTCGACGGCCAGAACTCCCAGATACCTCTCTTAATCAAGTGATCCGTCATGTCCTCGCTATGTCCGCGGGATGAGCCCACCAGCCAATAGTTTTTGTTTTGGTCTTCCATGCTCAATACCTACTCAAAATCGACACCCTTACAATAGCAGCACAGGTTAAAAAAAGAAGGTTAATAATCAACCAAAAATGAGCGGTGAGCCATCACGCCCCGCAAGCAGTTTAAGTAGAGAGAGTTGCTATGGAAGCTTGGGTAATTTAAACGTTGCCTAGTGCTCACCCAGAACTAACGGGGGTTAAATAGTGTGAATCTGTTACCGGCGACGATACGCTTTTGGAGTAGATTTCGCAGACACAATGGACCGCATATTCGGCACTTGTGAAAGCACAGTTACTGCCTAAATTCTAATTAAGTATCTATCAAACAAAAAAAACGAAATTTAGAGGGCATGTTTTGACCCTCTCTAGCGAATGGCCTTTAACTCATTTTTCCAAGAAAATGTTTGCTCAGCTCTCAGAGTGAGGGCGTATTCAAACAGGAGAGGTTATGGCCGATATAGTAAGGCTGGAAGAGGCGCGGGAACAGCTACTCGGGTTCAAAAGGAAAGCGATTGATCGACTTGAGTATGCAACTAGCAGGTACTGGGCAATGTGGAAGATGAAGAATCGACAGGTAATCAAGGCGAATACCCAAGGTGACAGAAGGGAAAAGCCAGGTCTCGTTGCGCCGTCGCTGCGAGTTTATTCCGGGGAGTTTGGGGCTGTTTATATGCGCTGGCGAATTTATCCAAATAATTATGCCCGTATTAACCTGGTGAAAAAGGAAGCACGCGTATTTGCTAAAGACATTTCCCGGAATAAAAATGGTATTACGGATCTAGATAAGATCTTAAAGGCTGCCCGAGAATGGAAAGAGCCAATAATCCGCCAAACTCATGGAATGTTCGAGCCTTTGATCAGAGAACAAGCTGCTATTCATGAATCGATTAGGAAAATTAACGCCGCTATTCGTGCTATCCAGCGTCTCACTGAAGAAAAGTAATCTAGTCAGAGGAGACGCTTTAGGCCGGGGTAGAGAGCAGTTTTAATTGCTCCTTCACCGGCCTAATATTTGGTGTAGTGGCATGGTTAATTTGGTGAGCTGACCGAAGCGAGAGCGATTGAAATTCAAAGCGTACTCACTGGGGTCATTTCAGGCGCGATACCTCGATTACATAGAGGTGTTTTACACCGTATAACGGCGCCATGGCTTTAACGGCCAGCTATCGCTAGTAGAGTATGAAAAACGATTTGAAAAAGGGATCTACAAAGTGTTTAGTCAACTAATGGCGATTCATTTATTATCTTTGATTCTAGTCGTTGGTGGGGCCTGTATAATTATCATTGCTCTCTGTTTGAGGGAGGCTCCGGCAGGGCTCATCTAGATGTCGACATAAATCAACTATTGCACTTTCGAGCATTTGCATCTCATTCCTAACTTTTTGTCTTTCTCTTTCAAGTGCTCGAAATTGAATCGTTAGAATAGTTTCATCTGTTTGCTTTTGAACCTTTTGGAGTGCTTGAGTGATACCAGCGACCTGCACCCCGACAACAAGCGTTAGAATAGCAAAGATAAAATGAAGAAATTTACTTAAAGGCTTTTTGTATTGGTCCCAAACTGGCATGAAAGCTAGCAGGACTCCATACGCAGATAACCAAAGCAGAATAGCTACGAGTACAGACAGTTGCGTGAAGGTTTCTGAGCTAATGAAGGTAAAGAGAGCTGAGAAGCCTGGCGACAGAGTTTCTAAAACTTGGAAGACTCCAATCAAGCTAAGAATTATAATCAAACCTCGATTTAGCTCACTAACAAGAAACGAAAAAGGCCTATTCTCACTCTTCTTGGATGATTCGTTTGCATTCATTGAGCACTAGCTCCCTTTCGATAAGTGACTAATAAATATACAAAATATTAATCCCAAAGCATACAGGATTACAATAGGTATCTGTGAAAGGTCACCGCTCAACCAGACTTTTGAGTTGGCCAATCGCTCATTACTTTATCTGAGGAAAGTTAGCGTACTTTGTGTGCGAGAAATTGGTAACAGCGAAGGCTACACTCGCTTTTCGACTAAACTATCCAAGTAGTTCCCCCACTCACAAACAATCTCAAGCTTCTCATTAAAATAATCGTACTTGTTGTAGTGCTTGTTTGAGACATCATTAAGGGCATGATTATGCAACCGGTTGCGAGTTTCCATAGTACCTATGCCGTGTTTGGTCATTAAGGTTTTGCAAGTGCGTCGCAGATCGCGGGGTACAAAGGGCTCGATCCCTTTTCGTTTGCAGTACCGCTGCAATACTTGAGCAATACTGCTGGTATGCATTGGTTGGCCTGGGTCTAACCGCTTGCAGATAAGGAACGGGCTATTCCAGGCAAAGAGGCGAGATTCCTCGATCAGAGCCGTAAGTTGCTTGCTCATTGGTATCACTAATTCTAATTTATTCTTCGTGATCGTTCCTGGTATCGTCCAGGTTTTAGCTTGTATATCAATCCAAGAGTATCTGGTGTTGATCACCTCGTATGGGCGCTGGCCACCGCCGTATAGGCACAGCAGGATTGCGAACTTGGTAAGCGGGCTGAAGCCAGTCGCTTGAATATCTTTTAACAGGGTTGCTAGCTCATTTTCACTTAGCGCTCGCTCGCCAACCTTCTCTACGTTTTGCCGAGGTACTGGGGTAACCGGGTTTTGGGTGAGCCCAAACCGCATTTGGTTATGCAGATTCGCAGGGTCGTTGTCATGTTTAATCGCGGTATTAAAGGCTGCATGTAGATACGAGCGCAGGCGATTTGAGCCAGTTGCGGCACCGCGTTGTATCATTTTGGCCAGAATCTCGGCGATTTGGCGAGACGTTACTTCGTTAGCGGCTATGGACTTGTCAATTTCCACATATACATCTCGCTCTACTGCCGAAATCACCTCATTATACGAGCGTTTGCCATCGGCCTTCATTTTTTCGATGTAGTAGCTGAACATGTCCTCAATTGTGCCGCTGGCCTGGGAAGCTTCAATCTTGTTGCATTGAGGCAACGGATCTTCACCAATTGACACCTTATATGAGTACTCCTGAACTTTAGTGCGTGCATCAACTAACGAGACCAAATGCGTTTGGCCGAGCTTGATACGCCGACGTACCTTGCCCTTGGAATAACGGTAGAGGTATGTTTTGGTGCCACTGGGATAAACACACACGCCAAGCGATCCTATGTTACGGCGCCCAGTGGCTTCCCAAACGTAGAACTTTTCTTTTTTAGGCTTCAGAGCCTGAATCTGTTTCACCGTAAATACTTTCACATTCAATCCCGGTATGTAGCTATTTAGCTTTACAATCCGACCATTTTCGCTGTTCAACCCAGGATCGCCAAAAGTTAGAGAGGGTAAATATGTACGCTCTAATTTTCGGCCAGCTGATGTTCAATTGCGGTTTGGGGGTACCCTAAGGGGTTACCTAACGGTCGGCCCTTGATGGGGGGAGATGAAACACGATGAATTCGTTTATTTTAAAATAGCTTTTTAAATCAATATTTTATAACGACTCTAAAGCAGGTTGGAGCTTGGTAAAACATGGTTGGATTAGACTCATAATCGGTTGGTCCCCAGTTCAAATCTGGGAGGGGCCACCAATCTTTTCAATGACATATTCATTAATTTAGCTCCGTATCAAAGCTTCTTAAGTTGCTGTAATGTAAGTAACATTCAGGCCACATGACCTAAAAACTCGTCGGCAGACTGAATGCCCTCACGGTCCTGACAGACTTTAAAGAGGCGAAACAAATTTTTCGCAGTCGCATTGCCACTTGGGCTAACCATGCGGCGTAGGCTTGGCTCCTGCATCTGGAGTGCTTTTGCTACCTCATCGAAAGCCTGAGTTCCATTGAGATAGTCTCGGAGCAAAGAATTGCCAACGACGATGTCTCCCTCAAGGTAAGACTCGAGCGCCTCCAAGAGTAACCCTTTGCGATATTCAGGGTCGCGGCATAGCTCCATGACTGTATCTTTAAATTCACGTGTTAAAGCCATCGTCTGTTACCTCACTTTTTAGCTCTACGCTTTCGCTTTTTGGAAGCTGTACGCCCAGACCTTTGTAGCTGGGCAGCCTTCTTCGGTTTTCTTGCTTTATAATCCGCCAAGTAATCCTTGGCTGCATCAATTGCCGTTTGCTGATCAGACTTGTCGCTACCAGCGAACAAAATGATCAGCTCGTCGCCTTCTGAAATGTAATAAATGCGGTAGCCTGGGCCATAATCGATTCGGCGTTCTTTTAAGCCATTGCCGTCAGCAATAGATTTATGGTCACCGAAGTTGCCAGCCTCCATTTGGGTCACAGCTCTAGTAACTTTAGCCTTAGCTCTGGCATCCTTAAGGTTGACCAGCCATTCCCCAAATGGGCTGCTGTCATCCTGGGCTTTGTACTCTTGAGCTTTCCTTTCGATCACTGGTATCGCTGCCACGCTACACTCCTTTGTTGCCAATCATAGTAACGTATATGTTATTATTCAAGTTCTAAATTTTTCTTCTCATATCTCTACTTAGCTGTGCTCCGGGTGCGCATTCGAAGCACAGTTTAGTGGCATAATTAATTTGGCCAACTCATTGGAAGTCCCTGGCGCACGAAGAGTCAATTAGGTGACAATCTGACTAGCAGATGAATTGTAAAACAGAAGGCAGCTAACAGCAGTCAAGTGATGGATGAGGGTATTCCCAACTTCAACGTTATTCATCGTCGCCGCCGTGTTTGTAATAGAAAATCATGAACCCAATGCCGAGCATGATAGGCCCTAAAAGCAAAAGGACCATGGCGATCGTATCAGTCATTGCCTCGCCTCATTGATTCAACTAAACCGCAGTCACAAGAAAAGTATGGCATAACCCACTTGCCCCAAGTAACAAAAATCTAGATACTGTACATAAATACAGTGGTCGAGGTTTTATGTCGGTTGAAATCATCTGTCGGGCAGGGGTCTATCCTAAGCTGCAAATCCCTTATCTGCTGGAAGCGGTGCAGGCTGGTTTTCCGTCGCCGGCGCAGGACTATGTCGAGCAGCAACTTGATTTAAACGAGCTGTGTATCAAGCACCCGGCGGCGACTTATTTTGTGCGGGCAACCGGTGATTCGATGATAGGCGCCGGCATTCATGACAACGACATTCTGGTCGTTGACCGCTCACTATCGCCCAATGCGGGGGATATTATTATTGCCGGCTGGGACGGCGAGCTGACGGTCAAAGAGCTGCAGTTAAAGCCTTACCCCGCGTTGTTGTCGCATAACCCTAACTACCCGCCTATACGTATTCCAGATAGTGCCGAGCTCGATGTGTTTGGGGTCGTCAGTTATGTCATCCATGGCCTGCGCTGAAGCTTCGAACCCCAGCGGTGGCTCAACCAAAAAGCCAGCGCAATGTTTCGCCCTGATTGACTGCAACAACTTCTACGCGTCGTGCGAGCGCCTGTTTCGCCCCGATTTAAAGTATAAGCCGGTAATTGTCGCCTCCAATAATGATGGCTGCGCGGTAGCGCGCTCGGCTGAAGCCAAAGCCCTTGGTATTAAAATGGGTACACCTATTTTCAAAATTGAGGACCTTATTCGTCAGCACGACGTGCAGGTATTCTCATCCAACTATGCGCTTTATGCCGACATATCTAACCGGGTGATGACGACCATTGAAGGCATGGTGCCCAAACTGGAGGTGTACTCCATTGATGAGGCCTTTGCTGATTTAAGTGGGCTGTCATCTGTGGTCTCATTGGAGGCATTTGCCAGTGAATTACGCGATAAAATCGAGCGCTGGGTGGGTATTCGTACCTGTGTGGGCATGGCGCCGACCAAAACCCTGGCAAAACTTGCCAACTATGGCGCGAAAAAGTACGCCAAAACTGGCGGGGTGGTGGATTTAACCAGTGAGACACGGCAACGCAAACTGATGGCGATTACCCCGGTCGATGAAGTGTGGGGCGTTGGCAGAAAGCTATCTAAACGACTCAATGCCATGGGCATTGGAACTGCACTGCAGCTGGCGGACGCTGACCTCAAAACCGTTCGTAAAACCTTTTCGGTGGTGCTTGAGCGCACTGCACGGGAACTTCGTGGTGAGTCTTGCCTGGCGATGGACGACATTGCCCCAACCAAACAGCAAATTGTGGTGTCGCGTAGCTTTGGCAGCCCGGTAGAGACCCTCGATAGTATTGAGTCTGCGGTGGCCTCGTTCATTGTGCGCGCGGCAGAGAAGCTGCGCTATGAAGGCCAATGCGCGAAGCAGGTGACGGTGTTTATGCGTACCAACCCGTTTAATCAAACACACGCGCAATACAGCAACACGACCACCAGCACGCTGTCGCTACCGACCCAGGACACGCGAGAGCTATTGGGTGTAACTCAGGCTCTATGCCAGCGCCTCTTTCGCCCGGGCTACCGGTACACTAAAGCCGGGGTGATGCTGACTGACTTTTATCAACCCGGCGTATTCCAGCCATCGCTTTTTGCCGTGCACGAGCCCAAACCGAAAAGCCAAGAACTTATGGCGGTGCTGGACGCCTTGAATCAGCAGCAAACCGGCACGCTATTCTTTGCCTCGCAAAAGACTAAAACCGACTGGCACATGAAGCGCGAGCGGCTGTCACCGGCGTATACGACGCGATGGGCGGATATTCCAAAGGCCAGGTGACTTTTCCCCAAAAATAAAACCACGACATTGAAGAGATTCCCCCCGTGCGCGGACACCAAAGTACAAGTTCTCTGGTACCATAAGCGAATCAGTAGAGGCCTTACTTACGGGAACACCAGATGGGAAGATTTCTCGCAATACTCACCAGTACTTTGATGTTTTCAATCAGCAGTTTACTTCCAGTTTCCAATGCCAGCACGTCATTCCAATTCCACTCTGAGTTGCTAGGCGAGGACACCACGATTCGGGTTGCTTTACCCGAAAGCTATCCTCATTCGGTCGACTTTGAGTACCCGTTACTTCTCATTCTGGATGGTTCAACGCAATTTAATCACATTGCGGGCAATGTCGAGTTCATGAGTACCTTTGCCGAAATCCCTGACATGATTGTGGTGGGGGTAAGTGCGAACAGTCGACTATTTAATTTTACTCATACTGAGATAGAGCAATTCGCAGGTCGGTCTGGCGGTGCTCCACGCTACACTGAGTTTTTGTTAAGAGAACTATTGCCGCAGCTTCGCGAAGACTAGCGCATTGCTCCCCACACGACCGTGACGGGTCATTCACTCTCTGGGTTGTATACAACATACCTGGCTCTTCATCATGCGGATAATATTCAGGCGGCTATCTCAATAAGCCCGAGTCTGTGGTGGGACGACTTTGCCATTCTATCTGAACTGGAAAAGCCTGCGGATGAGACGCCGAGTGTTCGTTGGTTTGCCAGTATGGCAAACGAGCCTGGCGAAATGGCTGATGGTTTTGCGCGACTGCAAGAAAAGCTCAACAGCGGCTCGGTAAGCCACCTGACTTGGGAGCTTCAGCAGTTCGATGACGAAACACATGATTCGACTCCGTTGATTGGCAATGTTGCGGGGTTAAGATCTGTTTTCAAGGGTTTCAATGCGGTGCCGGAAATTGATGTAAAGTCACTGCAAGCGCTGGAGAGCTATTATCAGGCATACGGTGGAGCATCTGGTTATCAGCTACCTATGGGAGTTCATCAATACAATGTGTATGGGTTAAAAGCTGCGTATGAAGACCAACTGCCCTGGGGCATTGAAATCCTTGAGGCAGGCACGCAAGCGTTTCCCCATTCTGAGATTCTGTGGGACAGCCTGGCAACGGTTTATCGTATGAATGATGAGCTATCGGCGGCGTTAGCAGCTTCTGAAAAAGCGGTGGGGTATGCAACGAAGCATGACTCTAAATACGTAAGTGAAATCCTACTGCAGAACGCTAACCTAAAGGGTGAATCAGCACTCGCTCAATAGGCGCCTTTGAGCGTGAGGAGATGAGCATGGTCGGCCATCGAACACCTCTGAATCGTCGCTGATTCACCCGACACTCACTCCACGCTAATCACCTCAAGCTCTTGGTTGAGCTCAACACTCGGCCCGCTGATCGCGTCATCAAAATCGGCGAAACGCACATCATAGAAGTGCACGATGTAGCCACCATTATCACCCACCTCAACAAGCGCGTAGGGATAGCGCGACCAGCTAAGAAAGTTTTGCGCCTCCGCCGTAGTCGCGGCGCGCTGTGCGCGTGGGTCCTGCATCAGGCTAGGCAATGCCGTCTGCTCCAGTTCCAATGGTGGGCTGCCAAGCCAGTTCCATTGACCCATAAAGTACGCATCATCGGTTTGCACGATGACGCTGCCACGCAGTGGATTAACTGCGACAGGCCCAACCATGACGTCTATCACCTCAATGCCTTGTTCCAAAGCGATGGCGCGCACCTGTTCCCTGGCGGCCGTGGCACCGGCGATATTTGCGCCAACATAGGCTGCGGCGACTAGCAGCACAATTCGTGTGATACGAGTAACGCGTTGGCTGCCCATCTGCTCTGGTGGCCAGCGCAGACGTATCACCACCAATGCCCCCAGGGCTAGTAGCCACAATACCCGTGCGAAGGGCGCGACTAAGTCGCTGAGGAACATCGGTAGTGACAGCACTATCGCGAGTATCGCCCAGGCCACCAGTGCCACGGGGCGCGTCGACCAGGTTAGGAACGTGATGCCGCCGAGCATAAGCCATAGCCATGGGTCGATGATAAACAGCGCATCGCCGTAGAACCAACGGTCGTCGAAAGGCATGAGCAGCCGAACGCCATAATTGTTCAGCCAGTCGAAGAACAGGTGTAGTGACACACCAAGTGCAGTCAGTAAAAATAATTGCCCAGCCTGTGCGGGGCGGGCGTCAGGGTTGCGGCGCCGTCGCACCCAGCGATCCCATAATAGCAATAATGATGTCACCAGCAGTGGCAACACTACCACCGCTGCTATGCCGTGGGTCAGGCCGCGACGATGGGCTAGGGCTGCGTACTCATCGAATAGAATCAGCCCGTCAATATCGGGCACCATAACGCCGATCAACAGTGCTGCGGTCGCCAGCGGCGTGACACGACGTAGACCAGCTGCGGCCATTGCTGAGCCGCTTAACGCATGCGCGACTGGGTCCATGAAACTTCTCCTATTGCTATATGCTAAGTTGATTGTGCCCGCCAAAGCAGCAGACTGAACTTTTCTTTTTTCGCCATTCACCCCATACCAATCTTGTTACCATAAACTTAAAGCACTCAAGAGCAAAAAATTTATCGTCGCAACTACTTTGTTAACATCAACGCAACAGCTCTAATCAGGAGGCGAATATTAGTTGACCACTACAGTTGCATTTGGTCTGGCTTACAAGCGCAAGTACATGGTTTCCGGGTTCGAGAAGAATTTGGAGCAAGCGATCCTCCATTTGAAAGACATTGAGAAAGACATTTCCTTGTTGGGTGAAAAAGGTGCTGAAGCCCGTTATCGTTATAATTTAGCCTGCTATCAGTCTCTAGGTGGTCACTTTGATAGCGCTGAACTAAACTTAGAAAAAGCAATCGAACTTAATGATAGATATGGAATCCAGTTGCGTACAGATGAAGACTTAGTGCCATTGTTGGCTGCGCGACCGGCAGCTTTTGAAGCAACAAATGTTGATACAAGTCCGGGGAAATGATAAATTCCAACTTCAGCGACTATGAGGAGCAAGACGTTATGAACGCATTCAAAAGAGACGATACTTGGGTTTAAACCGGTACCTAATCATATAAAGTCGTTAAAAAGAGCCTATTTAGGCTCTTTTTTGGTTTTACACGCCAACAAATGCTTAAGCTAACATTGGCGCTCTGCACATTCCCAATATCCATAAAACAAACAACACCACTTTACCCGACCTGATATACTCCCACTTTTGTCACTCAGGCTGCATGCCTGCAAGGAACTATGCTCATGTCAGCAACTGATTTTTCCACCTTATCACTCTCCAGCGAGCAGCTAGATACGCTGAAAACGCTCAATTACGAACAAATGACCCCAGTTCAGGCACAAAGCCTGCCTGCCATGCTCGCTGGCCAGGACGTTATAGCCCAGGCGCAAACTGGTTCAGGTAAAACCGCGGCCTTTGCGCTGGCGCTGTTGGCAAAACTTGATGTCACCAGCTTCGATATTCAGTCGCTGGTGCTGTGCCCAACTCGCGAGCTTGCCGAGCAGGTGGCCGAAGAGATTCGTCGCCTGGCGCGCAGCCAACCGAACATTAAGGTATTAACGTTATGCGGTGGGGCGCCAGCTAAAGTGCAAACCCTGTCACTGCAACATGGCGCGCATATTATTGTCGGCACACCGGGCCGGGTACTTGATCACTTAACCAACCAACGCGTTGACTTCTCCAACCTGCAAACCCTGGTGCTAGACGAAGCCGATCGCATGCTGGACATGGGCTTCCAGGACGAGCTGGATAAGATTATCGAGGCCACGCCGGAGACCCGCCAAACCCTGCTATTCAGTGCGACCTTTCCGGCGCAAATTGCCAGTATGACCAAAGCGTTGATGAAAGAGCCTGAGCATGTGGTGGTGGAAGAGACCAGTATTGAAGCGCACATCGAGCAGGTATTTTATCAGCTCAATGGCGGCAGCCGTGAAGACGCGGTGATTCAGCTGCTACTGGAACGTCAGCCGAAGAACGCAATTTTATTCTGTAACACCAAGCGTGAAACCCATGCGCTGTTTACCATGCTGAACAACTATGGCTTTAGCGTGCAGGCACTGCATGGTGACTTGGAGCAAAAAGACCGTGAGCAAACCCTGCTGCAGTTTAATAACCAAAGTGTGCGTATTTTGGTGGCCACAGACGTTGCCGCGCGCGGGCTCGATATTAAAGCGCTGGACATGGTGATTAACGTCAGTCTTGCCCATGACACCGACACCCATGTGCATCGGGTGGGTCGCACCGGCCGCGCGGGTGAATCCGGGGTGGCGATTACCTTGCTGACCCCTGCGGACGATTACAAGTTCGCGCTGCTACAGGACACCATGCAAACGCCGGTAGAGCCACAAAAGCTGCCTGAAGCCTCCAGTGAGGACCATGTGCCGTTGCAATCAGAGATGAGCACGATTCAAATCATGGGTGGTAAGAAAGACAAGTTACGCCCGGGCGATATCGTCGGTGCGCTGACTAAAAGTGACGCGATTGACTTTGATAGTGTGGGTAAAATCACTGTTCAGGCGAGAGCCAGCTACGTTGCAATAAAAAAGGACAAAGCCAAGCAGGCTGTGTCCTTATTAATGAACGACAAACTCAAAGGTCGTCGCTTTAAAGCGCGCCTGCTTTAGGCCGGGCGCGCAGTTAGAGCCCGGGACTAGTTGTCGAGCTGGCGCAGGTAGTCGTCATAACTGCCTGCGAAGTCGCGAATACCGTCTTCAGTGATTTCAATAATGCGGTTAGCCAGTGACGACACGAATTCACGGTCGTGGCTGACGAACAGCAATGTGCCTTTGTAATCTTCCAGTGCCAGGTTCAGGGATTCAATAGATTCCATGTCCAGGTGGTTGGTGGGTTCATCCATCACCAGGATATTTGGCGTTTGCAGGGTCAATTTACCGAAAATCATCCGGCCCTTTTCACCACCTGATAAAATCTTCACTGGCTTTTTAATGTCGTCTTGGGAGAACAGCATGCGGCCTAAAACACCACGCACATTCTGCTCGTCGTGCTGTGGTTGCATCCACTGGCTCATCCAGTCAAACACGTTCAAATCCTGGTCAAACATGTCACCGTGGTCCTGCGGGCAATAACCGATGTTGGCGTTCTCAGACCACTTGAACTTGCCGTCATTGAGCTCGTAATCGCCCATCAAACATTTCAGCAGGGTGGTTTTACCAATACCGTTCGCACCTAAAATCGCTACTTTCTCACCGACTTCAATATGCGACGATACTTTATCTAATATTTTCTCATCGCCAAATGATTTGCTCAGCTTGTCGATTTCGAGCGCCTGGCGGTAAAGCTTTTTCTGTTGTTCGAAGCGAATGTACGGGCTCATGCGGCTCGACGCTTTCACTTCATCCAGCTTAATCTTCTCAATTTGGCGCGCACGCGAGGTCGCCTGTTTGGCTTTTGACGCGTTGGCCGAGAAGCGGCTCACAAAGCTTTGCAGCTCAGCGATTTTGTCTTTCTTCTTCGCGTTGTCAGACAACAACTGCTCACGAGCCTGGGTAGATGCGAACATGTACTCGTCATAGTTGCCCGGGTACAGGCGCAGCTCGCCGTAATCGATGTCCGCCATGTGCGTACATACGCTGTTTAAAAAGTGGCGGTCATGGGAGATGATGATCATCGTGCTTTGGCGCTCGGCCAGCACGTTTTCCAACCAGCGAATGGTATTGATATCGAGGTTGTTGGTTGGCTCATCCAGTAACATGATGTCTGGGTCTGAGAACAACACCTGGGCCAATAACACCCGGATTTTCATGCCTGGGGCAAGTGCCGACATCGGCTGAAAATGTTGCTCAATCGGAATGCCCAGTGCGGTTAATAGTTCGCCAGCACGGGACTCTGCGGTATAGCCATCAAGCTCGCCGAACTCAACTTCTAGGTCAGCCACGCGCATGCCGTCTTCTTCGTTCATATCGCCGGCATAGATTTTGTCGCGCTCTTCTTTCACTGCCCATAGGGTCTCGTGACCCATGATCACGGTGTCGACGACAGTGAATTTCTCATAGGCGAACTGGTCCTGGCGCAACTTACCCACGCGCAGGTTGGGGCCGACGGAAACGTTACCTGACGAAGGGTCCAGGTCACCGCTTAAAATACGCATAAACGTGGATTTGCCACATCCATTCGCGCCAATCAGGCCGTATCGGTTGCCCTGGCCAAACTTGACAGAGATATTTTCGAACAGAGGTTTTGCACCAAACTGCATGGTGATATTTGAAGCTGAAATCACGTAATGGGTACTCAAATGTAGATAGGCGAATGAAGTCGCGCAGGGTACGCGATCTGGCCCGATCATTCAATGTAAAGCGCATTAAAGCTGTACAACGGGCTTTGGAATATTTGCTAACTTATTGGAATTAGTAGCTTAAGAGGACAATCGGTTAGCTCAAGGAATTAGGGTATTGCTTTTGTCATTCCAGGGGGTATAGTGTTGAAACTACTCATAGGAGCTTTTGATGCGTTTCTGGATCGTGCTGATGACAATATGTTCACTGCTCAGTCTGCCTTTTTCAGGCAGTATGGCGGCGGATAGTGCGCATCACACCAACGCAATGCAAAGCGCTCCTGAGCATAGCCAACAGATGGCCCATGGCCATCACATGCCAACACCAGCCATGGATGACGCCGAACATTGCCCAGTGAGCATGCCGGCAGTTGAAATGGTGCATGATTGTTGCGAAGAGACCACCAACGGGCCTGAGTGTGGCAGTTGTCCACCAGATTGTGGCCACTGCGTAATGTCTGATCATGGCTCAACCGCAGCGCTGCCGATGCAGCAAACCTTTACTAATTCAGTTGTGAGCACGCCTGTTGTAGGCAACGCTTCGTTTTACCAACTTCTATCGGGGCAACCCACACCACCACCTATTATTTCCTGATTTCGACAGTTAGGTTCCGGTCGTACGCCTGAGCGCGCGCCGGTCATGTTGAGAATGCAGGAGATAATGCATGTCACTTTTTACCCGCACAGCCCGTTTGACGGTGGCTGTTGCCACGCTAACGCTGGCAGCTTGCGCTAGTTACAGCCCTAATTACGAAGCGTTGGACCAACAGGTTCGCGCCGAATCTGCACCACTTCCGGTGGACGCAGACATTGCTGAATTGATTCGCTATGCCCAGCGTCATCACCCGGCGGTACTTGCCGCAAAATCCCAGATCGAACGGGCCCGCGCTGATTCTATAGCTGCGGGTGCGTTTGCTGACCCACAGTTAAATATCACCCAAGGGTTAAATGACACCGCCTATCAGACCTTAGGTATCACTCAGGAAATTCCGGTATTTGGTCGTCGCGGTATGAGTATTGAGCAGGCACGCTCAGCGCAGCGCGCTGCCCAGGCACGCCTTGAAGAGATTAAAGCCGATTTGGCCGCTAATGTAGTACAAGCGTTTAGTGAATACCTTTATGTTCGAGAGAATCAGCGCTTACAAAGTGATTTGATTCAGTTGCTTGAGCAATTCACTGGGGTTGCAGAGCGAGCCTATGCGGCAGGTTCGGTGAGTATGCCGGATTTACTGCGCGCGCAGAATGCGCTGGACGAGGCGCGCAGCGATTATCAGAATCTTGACGCTATGCTGTTCTCGCAACGGGCCCGGCTTAATTCAGCGTTGGGTCGTGATGCCCGCATGGAAATCGAAGGTGAGTATTCGCTTATCCAGTCACATCGCGAATTCGCGCAACTGCCAGCGCAGCCAAGTGAACTCTACGCCCAGGTCAAAGCACACAACCCTGCCTTGCTTGCCAGTCGCTATGAAGTAGAAAGCATGTTGGTTGCACAGGATCTTGCTGGTAGCGCAGGGTTGCCAAGGCTGATGGTCGGGGCCGAGTATATGAACACTGATATGGCCTCAGGTACGGTGGCTGGAATGGTATCTGTGTCACTACCTATCTGGCGCTCGAATTATCGTGCCCAGCGAGACGCGGCTGAAGCCGATGTGCAAACCGGCATTCAGCAGCTCCAGGCGGCGGAACTTGAGGTGCAGGCAGAGCTCAGTATGGCGTTATATCAGTGGCAGGAAGCAGAGCGTAACCGTGAACTCTACGGTGACGTGCTGGTGGCCCGTTCTGAGCAGGCTGTTGCAACAACACTTAGCAATTACCAAAGCGGAAATGCAGGTTTTACCGATGTGATCACCAGCCAGCGTGAGTGGTTAAGCTTTGCCCTGGCACATCGCCGGGCGCTGGCGAATCAGCTTGCTGCTGTGGCTACTATCCATGCACTTATCCCATTCGCAAGTCCGTCAACAACCCAAACCGAGGTTGATCATGAATAAGAAGAATCCAGTTACCATTATTGCCGTTATTTTCGTTGTGATTGTGCTTGGCGCGACTGCCCTTGGCCTATCGTTTCAGACCCCTCACCAAGCAGATCATAATCACGACCATAGCCAGGAGGCGAGTTTTAGTGATTCTTTAGTTGCGGATGAAGAACAGGAATATACCTGCTCTATGCACCCCAACTTTCGCTCCACCGATCCAAATGAACGCTGCCCTATTTGTGGCATGGAGCTTATCCCGGTGACTAGCAGTGCAGCCCGAGACGATGATCTCACTCGCATTGAATTTACTGGCCGAAGCCTGGCCTTGCTGGATTTGCAAACCTACGTGGTACAGCGTGGTACCGCCAGCGCACAGCTGAGGATGATAGGCTCGCTGGATTTCGACGAGCGTTCGCTGACCGCCATCAGTGCCTGGACAGGTGGGCGCATTGAGCGCCTGCATGTGAATTTCACCGGTGCGTATGTGGAAGCAGGGGACCCATTAGTAGAGCTGTATAGCCCTGAGCTATTCGTGGCTCAACAGGAACTGATTCAGGCACATACTCAGGCTCAGCGTGAAGCCCCAGGCTTTCTCGCTGACTCTAACCAAACCACGCTGCGTGCATCCCGCGAGCGCTTGCGCTTACTAGGCCTGTCCAATACGCAAATTGAAGCGATTATCGAAAGTGGCGAAGCCAGCGATCGAATCACCATTCATGCGCCGTCGGCGGGACTGGTAGTTACTCGAAATGTATCGCAGGGGGATTATGTCAACACCGGTGATACGGTGCTTGAACTGGCCGCCCAGGATCAGCTGTGGGCAGTCTTCGAGTTGTTTGAACGTGATCTTCAATACATTGAAGTAGGGCAGCAACTCGAGTTTAATCTGCGCTCTTCTAATGAACGCATCCAGGGTACCGTCGAATCTCTTGGCCCACGTATTGATGCAGAGCGTCGCACCCGCGAAGTTCGCGTGGCCATTGAGGCTGGTGAAAACACTCTCACTGCAGGTTCTTTTGTGCGCGCGGTGGTGGATATCGACGTTGATGATGTGATGACGATTCCGGCATCGGCGCCGTTGCTCACTGGTAATCGAGCGGTGGTCTATGTACGGGTAGCCGAAGACAGCAGCGAGTTCGAAGCGCGTAATATAGAGGTGGGGCGCAAGCTGGGCGATTACTATGAAGTGCTCAGTGGCCTTGAAGAAGGCGATTTAGTGGTGAGTCGTGGTGCATTTCGCATCGACAGTGAACTGCAATTACGTGGCCGCCCAAGCATGATGGCGCCGCAAGGTGGTGGCGCCGTTGGTCACGACCATGGCCATGGCAACGGTCACGATCATGGCAGTGACGCTGGTGGAGAGCAACAAGCAGCGCACGAGCAACATGAAGAGCGCGTAGCTCCGGCGGGTGAAAACCTGCAGCTAAACGAGCTGCCGCAACACTATTTCGCGATGTGGGAAGCTCTGCACAGTGATGATTTAAAAGCCTGGCAGAGTGCTGCGGAGCAGTTCTACGCCGCTGCTGATGACATCAGCTGGCCACACAATATGCATGATCTGCATGCGGAACTTAGCACCGGTGCTGGTCATGCGCATCATGTGGGTAGCCTTGAACAAGCCCGTGAGCTGTTTCAGGTTCACTCTCAGGCGATGATTGCGCTGGCACGTGCTGACTACCTGCAAGTAAATGCCTATCTGATGTTTTGTCCAATGGCCTTTGATAACCAGGGTGCTTTCTGGCTGCAACCAGACAACCGTTTGCTAAATCCGTACTTTGGTTCAAGCATGCTGCGTTGTGGTGACCGGGTTGAAAGCTTTGAAGTGGGCCATGACAACCACGGAGGCCATTAACCATGACCAATTGGCTGTTACAGAATAAGCTCGTGGTTGGCTTGCTGGCGGTGCTGGTGGTGGTTGCCGGCATCCTGGTGGCACCATTTAACTGGGACACCGGCATGCCGCGCTCGCCGGTAGCGGTAGACGCAATCCCGAATATTGGTGAGAACCAGCAGATCGTTTATACCGAGTGGCCTGGCCGCTCACCACAAGACGTAGATGATCAAATCAGTTACCCCTTGTCTGTGCAAATGATGGGGGTGCCTGGGGTCAAAGATGTACGCACGCTATCGATGTTTGGCTTCTCTAGTATCGCAGTCATTTTCAATGATGATGTGGAGTTTTACTGGTCACGTTCGCGCTTGTTGGAAAAACTCAGCAGCTTACCACCGGGCACGTTGCCTGAAGGCGTGCAACCGGCATTGGGCCCTGACGCGACGGGCCTGGGCCAGGTGTATTTGTATACCCTGGAAGGGCGTGACCCCCAGGGTAACCCCATTGGTGGCTGGGACTTAGATGAACTACGGTCAGTGCAGGACTGGTATCTGCGCTATGCGCTTTTAGCGGCCGAAGGTATCTCTGAGGTTGCCTCAGTTGGCGGTTATGTCCGCGAATATCAAATTGATGTAGATCCCGATGCACTGCGCTTTTATGACGTCACCCTTGAACAGGTAATGACCGCTGTTCAACAATCGAACCTTGATGTTGGCGCGCGTACCACCGAGATTAATCAGGTGGAGTACATTGTGCGTGGGGTTGGCTTTATTGAATCCCTCGAGGATATCGAACGCGCGGTGGTGCGGTTAGCTTCCGATAACTCGCCAATATTAGTGTCTGATGTTGCCAACGTCGGTTTTGGTCCTGCGGAGCGTCGTGGTGCATTGGATGTTGCTGGTGCGGAAGCGGTGGGTGGTGTGGTGACGGTGCGCGAGGGCTTTAACCCCCTTGAAGCAATTGAAAACACCAAAGCACGCATTGCAGAAATCGCCAGCAGTATGCCAGCCCGTGCTGTGATTGACTGGAACGAAGTCACGCCGCAGCAAGTGCGGGAATTTGCGGCCAGCCAGCAATTGCCCAATTATCGCAGTGGGACCCTTAACTTTGATGATCATGACCAACGCGCCTGGGCTGAGTGGTTGCAGGCACACCCACAGGACAGTTGGCCTGAGTGGCTGAATTTGAGCCAAATCAATGTCGTACCCTTCTATGACCGCTCGACACTCATCATGGAAACCTTAGGCACACTGAATGACGCCCTGGCACAGCAATTGTTGGTGACCACCGCAGTGGTGATGATCCTGTTGTTACACCTGCGCTCGGCGATAACCGTCGCCACCATGCTGCCGCTAGCGGTGTTGATGACCTTTATTGGCATGCGTGTACTTGGCGTGGAAGCCAATATTGTGGCGTTAGCGGGCATAGCCATTGCCATCGGTACCATTGTCGATATGGGGATTATTGTCACTGACAATATATTAAGGCTACGCAAACAGTTTCCGAATAGTGAAATCGGTGCCCTGATTCAGCGTGGTACCAAAGAGGTGGGGCCTGCGGTGATGACCGCGATTGCGACCACCGTGATCAGCTTCCTGCCGGTGTTCACCATGAGTGGTGCCGAAGGCAAGCTGTTTACCCCGCTGGCTTATACCAAGACCCTGGTATTACTCTCAGCCGTGATTCTAGCGCTGGTAGTGGTGCCGGTGATGTTACGTGTCCTGCTGAGTGACCGCCTGCAGCGGCTTGATGCCTGGCTTGAGGCCCGGCGCAAGGCGTATCGCATTGTGTATGTGGTGCTCACGCTGGTGGTGTTGATTGTGCTGGCCAATTTATGGGAGCCGTTAGGCCCGGCGGCTGGCACGGTGCGTAACATGATCTTTGTGATGCTGCTATTCGCGTCTGTGGTCGGCAGTTTCGCGCTGATTATTCGCTTTTACGAGCCGATGTTGCGCTGGTGTCTGCGCTTTAAAGCGGCATTCCTCGCGCTGCCGGTACTGGTGCTGATTGCCGGGCTGGCCACAGTGCCAGGCCTGGGCCGTGAGTTTATGCCCTCGCTGGATGAAGGCTCGTTCTTGCTGATGCCAACCACCATGCCTCATGCGTCTATTGGTGAAGCTCTGGACGTGTTAAGTCAGCAGGACAAGGCGATTGCGGCGATTCCTGAAGTCGCATCCGTGGTCGGTAAAATCGGCCGTGCGGAAACGGCCCTCGACCCGGCACCAGTATCGATGATTGAAACCATTATCGACTACAAAAGCGAATTCCGCACCGACGAAAATGGCCGCAGACTGCACTTTAAAACCGACTCAGACGGTGAATTTGTGCGTGATAGTGATGGCGAGCTGATTGAAGACCGGCGTGGCAGGCCTTTCCGTCAGTGGCGTGACCATATCCGCAGCCCGGCGGATATTTGGACCGAAATTACCGCTGCCGCCGAAGTGCCTGGGGTAACCTCAGCACCGCGACTGCAACCGATTGAAACCCGTCAGCTAATGCTGCAAACCGGCATGCGTGCGTCGATGGGCGTTAAGGTGCAAGCACCGAATCTGGAAACCCTGGAACAAGCCGCGATTGATATTGAACGAGTATTGCGTGATTCCGACGGGGTTAACGCGGCATCGGTCAGCGCCGAGCGGGTGGTTGGCAAGCCATACCTGGAAATTAACCTGTTGCGAGACCAAATCGCCCGTTATGGATTAAGTGTCGAGTCTGTGCAAAACACCATTGCTGCAGCCCTTGGTGGGGTTGAGGTAACGCGCAGCATCGAAGGCCGTGAACGTTACCCGATACGGGTGCGCTATCAGCGTGAACGACGTGACGATATCGAAGCCATGTACGCAAGCCTGGTGACAGCTGCCAACGGCGCGCAAGTACCGCTGTCTGAGGTGGCTGAAATCACCTATACCCGTGGTCCACAGATGATCCGTTCGGAAAATACCTTCCTTACGGCTTATGTGACCTTTGGTTCTGCACCAGGTTATGCCGAAGTGGAAGCGGTGGAAGCGGCTGGAGAGCACCTACGCCAGGCGCAGCAGCGCGGCGAATTGCGCCTGCCCTCAGGGGTAAGTTATAGCTTTGCGGGTAGCTATCAGCAGCAGCAAAGCGCAATGCAAACCCTGCAGTTGGTGATTCCGTTGTCGCTGGTTTTGATTTTCATTCTGCTGTACCTGCAGTTTAAGGAAGTCAGTACCGCGTTGATGGTGTTCAGTGGCATCGCAGTCGCCTGGGGCGGTGGTTTTATCATGCTCTACCTATATGGTCAGTCATGGTTCGCAAACTTTAGCATTCCACTGATTACCCAGGGCGTTACGGTGCGGGAGATCTTCCAGTTTGAGGTGACCAATTTAAGTGTCGCTGTATGGGTTGGTTTCCTCGCCTTGTTTGGCATCGCGGTGGACGATGGTGTGGTGATGGCAACCTATTTGAAGCAGCGCTTTAGTGAGGGTGCTAGTGACACTATAGAAAGCGTACGTAACCGCACTGTCGAGGCAGGGTTGCAGCGAGTGCGACCCTGCCTGATGACCAGCGCTACGACTATCCTTGCGCTCTTCCCGGTGCTTACAGCGACCGGTCGAGGGGCTGATCTGATGATTCCAATGGCGATACCTACCGTGGGTGGTTTGACCTTCGTGGTGTTGTCGATGTTTGTAGTGCCAGTGCTGTATAGCTGGCGCGAAGAAATGAAAATTAAATTTAATCGTAGAGGAGTTTGAACATGTTGAAAATTAATCAGGTTATTAGCGCAGTAGCAGTGACATTTTTGCTGAGTGGCCCGGCGCTGGCACATCAGCAGCACGCTCACCATCAACACGGCCATGCCCATGCGGATGAACATGCTGAGATAGAGTTTGTGCGCGCAGAAGTGATAGACGTGGATGTAGAGCACAACGAACTCGTGCTGCGTCACGAAGCGATTGAGCACCTCAATATGGCCGCAATGACCATGGCGTTTAGTGTGGCTGATGGCATCGATATCACGCACCTGAGTGAAGGCGATGACATCATGGTGAAGGTGGAACGACAGGAACAGGACTTCGTCATTATCGAAATGGACGTCGAACAACATAATCATTGATATTTCTTTAAACTATTTTAACTCTTATTTATAAATTGTTATGCATTAAAAGAATATATAAATTCATGTACAACTAATCGGTCGACCGAAATACGACCAGTTGAGGCCCAGCAACAGTAGTACGAAAGCACCATGTAAGTTGACTATACAAGTGCTGGGTCTTGAAGGGGTTTTGAAACTTTTATAGTTGTATGCAAAGCTTGAGTAAAGGGTTTTAGAGAGGAAAAGTGGAAATTCCCGAAGTTGCATATACATCTTTATAACTGTTATCAATAGGGTGTTCAGACAACTAAATGTGCAATAAGCGGAGAACACCACGATGAATAAAATTTCAAAAATCTCCTTAGCGGTAAGTCTCGGTTTGTTACCTGCCCAGCAGCTATTAGCTCAGGAAGACACACAGTCAGCAGCGCAGCAAAATTACGAACGCATTGCAGTAACAGGTTCGCGGGTATTACGAACTGAAGCGGAAAGTGCAGCGCCGGTACAGGTTTTTACCGCCGAAGATATTGAGGCCACTGGCCTGACGTCAATGGAGTTAGTGTTACAGCGTATGTCAGCGTCAGCTGGTTACGGTGGCAACCAAACCAGCGCGTACTGGAACGGCGGCGGTTGGGGTACGACACAGGTTAACTTACGTGGGCTCGGTGCCAATCGGACATTGGTTCTGTTGAACGGTCGCCGGGTTGTTAACGGCGGCACCGGCGCGAACAGTTCAGTGGATTTGAATACGATTCCATTGACCATGGTTGATCGCATTGAAGTGCTCAAAGACGGTGCGTCGGCCATTTATGGTGCTGATGCAGTGGCGGGTGTTGTTAACGTGATTACCCGTAAAAGTTACGAAGGCTTCATGGCTGAAGCCAGAGTTGCGGGTAGTGAACATGGCGACGGTGGCGAGCAGCAGGTTAATATGATGTTCGGTAGCAGTTCTGATCGCGGCCGCATTGTCACCACAGCCAGTTATCGTAGCACCGAAGAAGTGAATATGGCCGACCGTGCACCTTGTCCGTTAGCTGAAACCGTTCCGGGCGAACTTAACTGTGTGGGTAGTGCTTCCACCCCAGGGGGGCGGGCTGTTATCACCAGCGGGCCAAACCAGGGTAGTATGATTAACTTCAATCAGCCAGGTGCCGAAAGTGCAGATGGGTACCAAGCCTATGATCCCGCGCTTCACAATACCAACTCATTCCCTTTCCTAAACGCCGTCAATCCGGTAACCACTTTAAGCTTCTCCAGCTTTGGTGATTACCGCCTAAGTCAAGAAACCTACGCCTTTACCGAGTTGCTGTACAATAACCGCCGCTCAAATCAAATTGGCGCGCCGGGTACCTTACGTAATATCGATTATGCAGCGGATCATCCAAGTAACCCGGTTGGTGAGGATATACGGATTGTTCAGCGACGCTTGGACGAAGGCGGACAACGTGCGTTTGAACAGGACATCAGTACTTTCCGCGTTGTCACTGGCCTCAATGGTTTGTGGAACAATAACTGGGCCTGGGAAGTCGCTTATAACTTTGGCCGCACCAGTGGCTCAGACGCGTCCACCAACATTGTTAACCTTGAACGTATGCAGCGCACCATCGATCCAGATATCTGTGGCAGCAATGGTGTGCCGTGCGCGGACTTACTCGGCTACGGTAATGTCAGCCAGGACGCTCTGGATTACATGCTATTTCGCACCAGTAACGAAGGTGGAAACGAACAGCGCTCAGTCACTGCCAACATTGCCGGTGACCTGTTTGAAACCTCACGCGGCATGATTCCTATCGCCTTTGGTGTGGAAAGTCGCACGGAACGTGGCTGGAGTGAGCCTGACTCGTCAATAGTCGCCGGTGTCATGAATACCAACCGCCGTGAGCCGTTGCGGGGCCAGTATCAGGTCAACGAGGCATACGTTGAAACTTCAATTCCACTATTAGAAGCGCACCGTTTCGCTGATTATGTCGCGATAGATTTTGCGTACCGTTATTCTGACTATGACACTTTTGGCAGTGACGGAAACTATAAGTTAGGTCTGCACTGGAACGTCAACGACAATCTGAAATTGCGCGCGACTCAGTCAACTGCATTCCGGGTGCCAAATATCCCTGAGCTGTTCGGTGGTATTGGCGAGGGTAACCTGACTACTACCGATCCTTGTTCTGGTTGGGATCAGCCGGGTGCGAACGCCACCGTGGCTGCCAACTGCCAGGCTGATGGTGTACCAGCCGGGTACACTCAGCTTGGCTCAAATGTATTGACGCAAACTGGCGGTAACCCAGAATTGCAGCCAGAAGATGCGAACACCTTTACTGCTGGTATGGTTTGGGACGTTAACTTTGTCGAAGGGCTGCAGGTCACCCTGGATTACTTTGACATTAAAATTGAGAACGCCATTCGCAGCGTTGCCGGTTCAACCAAACTGAATGCTTGTTACAACTCCGAAAACCTCTCCCACCCATTCTGCAGTGACGGAAGCATCAGCCGCGATGCGTTGACCGGTGCGGTCGATTACTTGTCCTCGCAGGTCGCTAACGTGGCAACTGAGACGGTGTCAGGGGTGGATGCGTCCATTCACTATCGCACTCAGCTCGCTGGGCTGAATACGTCCTTCAACCTGAATCTGACGTATCTCGATGAGTACACGGTAGAGCCATTCGCTGGGGCTGAACCAATTGAGTATGCGGGCCATATTACCGGCGGCAGTGGCAGTTATGCGCGGATACGTTCAGATGCAACAGTGACGATGGGCAGCGACACCTGGCAGGCGAACTACAGCATCCGCATGATTGGATCTGCGAATGACATAAATGCATCACCGGGTGATATCGGAGCTCGCGCACCAAATGTCTTCTATCACGATGTTCAAGGTGTGTATTTCCTCACCGACAACTGGACTCTAACGTTAGGTGCAAACAACTTGTTTGATAAAAAGGCGCCTTACATCCAAAGCTGGACTGATGCGAATACAGATACGATGACCTATGACCTGATGGGTCGTAATCTGTACGCAAAAGTACGTTACGAGTTTTAAACAGTGTGGGCGGCCAGTTGCAGTGGCCGCCCACTTTTTTGAGGTAAATCTATGCAATATCAATCCTCTGCATTTCGAACCTGGCATCGTTGGTTAGGCATCATTGTTGGCGTACAAATGGTTATTTGGGCGATCTCCGGCGCTTACATGGTCATTATCCAGTTACCCTTTATTCATGGAGAGCACCTGACCCAGGACGCAGATGGGGACATTCGTGACGCATCGCTGGTGACTCGCCTACCGGCAGTGCTCGACCGCTACCCGCAAGCTATTCAAGTCCAACTGGTAAATCGCTTAATAGACGGTGAGCCCCGGGATTTGGCACAGCTACATTCAGACACTGGTAAGTTTTTGGTAGATGTAAACACCTTAGCGCCCGTTGAGCTTACTGCGAATGATATTGAGGCCCTGGCAGCTGCCTATTACGCCAAAGGCGAACCAAATATTAAGGGTGTTAAGTACATTGAAGAGGCACCTCCAAGTGAATTGAACGAGCGTTTCTTACCTATTTGGCAGGTTAACTTCGATGATTTTGGCAGAACCAGTTTATACCTGCATCCTCAGACCGGTGAGATGACCGTGCGCCGTCACGACTTCTGGCGTGGTTTCGACATCATGTGGATGCTTCACATTATGGATTATAAAGACCGTGTGGACATCACCACCTGGTGGTTACGCGCGTTCATCTTTGCCACTTTTGCCTTCTTGTTTACCGGCACGGTGTTATTGCTACAGACCCTATGGGCGTCGCGGAGGAAACCAGCATGAAGTTTTTACAATGGTTACACCGCTGGACCGGGTTAATTTTGTTAATTCAGCTTGTCTTATGGACCGTCAGTGGTTTGTATTTTGCACTGGTTGATCACCACGGCATGAAAGGGCACCAATATTTTAATATGCAGCAACCTGAGGCGCTGAATCGGGCGCAGTTGGCGAATCTGTCACCAAGTTGGTGGGACGACCTCAGCGGCGTGACCAAGGTGCAGAGCTATACGACCCAAGGCTTACCGCGCGTGGAAGTTCATCACCAGGACGGTGTCCGCTATCTGGACGGTCGTGATGGCAGTCAGTGGCAGACAAGCCAAGATTTTGCGCAGCACATTGCGCAGGCAAGTTATTCTGGCCCCGGTACATTGACCCGGGTGACGCCGATTGAGCGCACTCGTGAGTTACATAACTGGAGAGGGCAAGGTTTTCGGATCGACTTTGATGATGATTTGAATACCCGGGTATACGTTGATAGAACGTCGGGCACCGTTATTGACCATAGAAATACTCCCTGGGTGGTTGCTGACTGGATGTTCCGACTTCATTTTATCGACTACACCGGCGGCCGGAACTTTAATAACCTGGTAGCGATTGCCTTTGCAGTGATGACCCTTTGGTTCGCACTGTCTGGTTTTATCCTGCTGGTCAAGCTGCTAAATAGCGGTGAAATGCGCTTCACATTGCGCAGAGCGGCATTAACGGCGAATGTTGGCGAGCAGCAGTTTAAGTTTACCGACAAGGCGCACAAAACCGTGCTGCAGGTCTTACAACAGAATGACATTGCGGTGGAAAGTGGTTGTGGCGGCGGTGGTACCTGTGGGTTCTGTGCGGTTAAAGCAGCGCCGGACACGCCTATTACGGTGAGTGATCGTGCTGAGTTGTCGGAATCACAGTTAAACGAAGGTTACCGCCTTGCGTGTCAGCACAGCATTGAAACGCTGCATAAGGTTGAGGTACCGGAAACTGAGGCGCGCAAATACTCGCTGCAGCTGAAAGAGTCGCGGTTTATCACGCCTATGCTTAGAGAGCTGCGCTTTGTAGTTACCGAAGGTGAAGTGAGTTACGCGGCGGGTCAGTATATGCAGTTCTTGATCCCAGCCGGTGCAGGGCAAAGTCGTCCGTCCGATATTCCAGAGCGTTTTGCCACTGAGTGGCATGCGATTGCGGCAACCAACTTTAAGCATGATGCAGTGCGACGTAGCTACTCTATGGCGACGGCAGCAGGTGGCGATGAATTGGTCTTTACTGTGCGTTATCAGCCACAGACCGCAGGTGCGCCAGCTCCGGGTGTAGGATCTGCGTATCTATGCAACTTAAAGCCGGGTGAAACCTTGATTGCCGAAGGCCCGTTTGGCGACTTCCAGCGTCTTGAAGGTGCCGAACGTAAGCTTTGCTTTATCGGTGGCGGCGCTGGTATGGCACCGTTACGAGCGTTGATTCAGGAAGAACTCAAAAGTCATCAGCCACGGCCGATGCAGTTCTTCTACGGGGCGCGCAATCGTGGTGAGTTGCTCTATACTGATGAGTTCGTTGAACTGGACAATGCCAATAAGCTACGCTTTACACCCGTGTTGTCAGAGCCACGGCAAGCGTGCCAGTGGGGTGATGCAGAAGGCTTTGTTCACGAAATTGCGCAAGCTTGGCTGGAGCAGCAGAACGTCAGCGAATACGACTTCTATATTTGTGGTCCGCCGCGGATGCTTGCTGCTACTTTAGCCATGCTTAAAGCGCTTAACGTAGACTCAACGCGGGTTCGCTATGACGATTTTGGTAACTAAATGATGCCGTAGCCCGCGTTTGCTAAATAAGTAACGCTACACAAATACCGCTTAAGGAGCGCCCATGGCTGACAATAACCGAGGTATGTTTAAACAGGTTTATGTCATGCTACTGGGCGCTTTGCTGTTTTCTGGCGCAGTGGTTGCTAATTCAGATACCTCCCTTCTGTCCCAACAGCGGCCTGCAGAAACGCTTTGCCGCGCGCCATTGCAATGGTATGTGGATGAGATAGACCCGCGATTTGGTTTTACTCGCAGTGAAGTCAACACTGCTGCCGTAAGAGCCGCAGAGATGTGGAATCAGGCGGCGGGCGTTGAGCTATTTACATTGGGGGAGCGCGACGCCATTCGAGTGAGTTTGGTGTACGACCATCGTCAGCAGCTACAGGAATTTATTGCTGATTTGGATGAGAGAATTGCCCGGCTTGGTGAGCAAGTAGCGGATTTAGATACCACATTGGCGAGCGAGCGCGCACAACTGGAAGCATCAAGACAGCATATCGACACGATGAACGAGCGCATTGCCATTAGGGCTGCCGAGGCTGAAGAGATGATCAATCAGCATGCGAATCGACGCGGCCAAGTTTCGCGGCAAGTTGCCGAGCGCGTAAATGCATTTCAGGCGCAGACCCAGCAATTGGTAGATCAGCAAAACACCGAAGTGAACCGCTACAATCGACTTCAGGCGGATTTTAATACCCGGGTCAACATGCGTAATCGTCTGGCTGGGGAGCAAAATGCGCTTGTCGTGGAGCGCAATCAAGCGGTACAAAACCGGCAGGTTGAGTGGCAACGGCGTGGCCTTGGCACTGAGTCGGGGCGCCATAACATCCAAATTCGCACAACCCGACGCGGCACGTCAGTCGTCGACGAGGCGATTACTATCTTCAGCGCGAGTAATGAGCTGGGGCTGGCCACGATTCTGGCGCACGAATTTGGTCATGCCATTGGTATTAACCATGTTGCCGGTGTGACGTCGATTATGTCTGCGCGTATAGAAACGCAGGCCCCCGGTGCCTACCCCCAGAATCTTAGCCGCCAGGATCTCGCAGCGCTGGCCCTGGTGTGTGACCAGGCAAACTAATGACTCTGGTCAAAGTTCAACGTTCAAAAATTGTACCTTTTCACTTTATATATTAATGAGCTTTAATCTAACCATTAGCAAATCTCGTTGATGGTGGAGCCCATTATGAAAGTACGTTATTCCTCAATCGCAGTCGCCTGTGCACTATTCGTTGGTTTTGCGACCCCCGCGGATGCCTGCACCCGCGCCGTCTATCAGGGGCCCGAAGGTTTAACCATCACCGCTCGCTCTATGGATTGGAAAGATGATATCCCCGCCAATTTATGGGTGTTTCCGCGTGGCATGCAGCGTCACGGTGCGGTTGGTGACAGTTCGCTGGAATGGACTTCACAGTACGCCAGCGTGATCACCAGTTCCTTTGATTTTGCCAGTACCGATGGGATGAATGAAGCGGGGTTGGTGGCTAATTTGTTATGGCTCGCGGAATCAGAGTATCCAGACTTTGATGGTTCGCAAACCGGCCTGTCGGTTGCCGCCTGGGTACAATATGTACTTGATAGTTATGCGACAGTAGAAGAGGCCGTGAGATCGTTAGAAGACGAGTCTTTTGTTGTCGTCTCTGCCGAGATTCCTGGCACTGAGCGCTTCACCACCGTGCATCTGTCGATTTCTGATCGTCAGGGTGACAGTGCTATTTTCGAATATATTGATGGTAGGTTGGTGATTCACCATAGTGAAGCGTATCGGGTGATGACCAACTCGCCAATCTTTGAGCAGCAAATAGCGCTCAATGATTACTGGCGTCAGATTGGCGGTACGACTATGTTACCGGGCACAAACCGCGCCGCCGATCGTTTTGTGCGTGCATCCTTCTATATTGACGCAATTCCGCAAACCAGCGACCCGCGTATCGCAGTGGGAAGCGTGTTCAGTGTGATTCGCAATGCGTCGGTCCCTTACGGCATATCTTCTGAGAATGAGCCCAATATTTCCTCTACTCGATGGCGTTCAGTGGCCGACCAAAAGAACCTGAAGTATTATTTTGAAACGGCATTGACCCCCAATACCTTCTGGGTCGATCTCAATCAATTTGATTTAAGCGAAGGGGCGGAGGTGAAGCGGCTGCGGGTTGATGACCATCAAATTTATTCCGGCGAGGCGTCTGCCTATTTTGAGTCCACACCAGCATTCGAATTCGCCGGCTTGTAAATCGTATTGGTTGGCTGCTGTGCTATGATGCGCCCATGATTTAGCACAGCAGAGAATGAAACATGGCGTTGCAGGCAACCCCTTATAAAGTCAGTCTGGATATTTCAGATATGGATCGTGGCGTCTATGAGACGGTTAAAGTGACCGTTGCACGCCATCCTTCAGAAACTGAGCTCAGGCTGGTGGCGCGGATTATCGCGTATGCGATGTTCTACCACGAGCATCTCGCGTTTGGTCGAGGCTTGTCCGACACCGATGAGGCTGCGCTGTGGCAATTAAGCCTCGATGGGCAGATTGAGCATTGGATAGATGTAGGTCAGCCCGACGCGGACCGCATCACCAAGTCCAGCCGCCGCGCACCCAAGATGTCAGTACTTGCGTACGGTAACACCCGCATCTGGGCCGAAAAACTGCTACCGAAAGTGAATGACCTCAAACAGGTGTGTATTCTCGCTCTCCCTGAGCCAGAGCACGCTGAACTTGCAGCAAGCATTGGCCGAAATATCCACTGGGGCGTGATGATGACCGACGGCGTACTCTTCGTTAGTAATGGCGATAGTCAGGTTGAACTCAAACTGCTGGAATTGAAAGCCGCGCAGCTATAACTAAAGGCATAGCTGCGCGCAGTATCATTACACAAGGTTGACATAAACCGCTGAGGTTGCCAGTCTAGGTGCTGGTTTATCTTACATGGCGTTATTATGACCAGTGCACCTGCCAGGAAAGGCTCTCCCCGCACCAAGTGGTATATTCTCCTTTTTATCCTCATCGTTGCTGTGGTTGCCTTTTACGTCACCAATGACGAAGTGGCGCAGTTAGAGGCAGAACAATCTACCGCCGATAACCAAACCCTGCAAAACGCTATACCCGCCCCTGGTACTGGCACAGTAGATGAAAGCCCGTCAGATCCTGAGAATTTTAGCTTTGCTTATTGCGAGGGATTATTGACGGATACGCACAGTGATAGCATTAACTGGGGTCGGGCGAATTATAAAAATTGGGTCCGTTACCTGGATGAAGGTTACTCGCTGGACGAGGTCACTTTAGCGGTCGACCATTTTACCAACTCAAATTTTGCTGGGAGTTTTCGCGCCAAACTCCTACGTAGAAATACAGAAGTTAGCCAAACTATATTGCAGCTTGAAGAAGAAGTTGCACAGCAGTTTCCTGAAGTAAGAGATTCAGGTTTTCGATTGGCGCCCCGCATTCCAGCGCTTCCACTTGAGGGGTTTGTCGATAAAAGCCCCGACGAGCGTGGGGCATTATTACAAGAGCATGGTGCCACCGTAGATGATGTTGCATATTTTCTGACCAGGGATGAGCTTACGGAGGATGACCTCATGTTGCTGCTTGAGCATGTGACAGACCCGTTTGCTTTGGTGAACTATGACAGATTAGAAACGGTATCGTTACTCAACTACGCGATAGCAAATACGCGACCGCGTATTGTTGAAGCACTCCTACATGCCGGGATAAGGCCAGCTGAGGACAACTATCTTGGATCGAGCATGGAGTGGGCTTTAAGCGGGCTCAACCACCGTGGTGAACGTCAAGAGAGAGCGGCGCTCATCGTTTCAATGTTGTTACCGTTTAATGCGGCGGCGCGCTTTGATGTGCAGAACCAGCGTCAGGTGACGGCAAACTTCCCAAGAAATGCATATCGGTTTAACGAGGATAGGATCAACGCCATACGCCAGGACTATGGTATCGACCTGACTCAGATCCCAAGCCGCCAGGTACCTTCTATTGCATCTGACCATCGCCTTATCCAAGAATTAGAAGCAGAACGAGTGGCATATATTAATGCAGAGACTGTTGCTCATCATTTAGATACAGATTTAGTGGCTTGTGAACAACTGGTCGAAGCGGTGAATGAGCAGTGGCAACCACGTCAGATGCATCAAGTACTCAACAGCGTCATTGCTGAATATCCGGATGCGCCTGAACGGATTAAAAGTGAGCTAGCGCAGATAGACCCCAGCTTGGTCGACGTATTTCGCGAGCGTCATGAAGGGCGTCAGCAGCGCTTCGATCCTGTGGACATGCCACAAGAGATACATGATTTTCTTCACCAGGGCCAAATTGAGAATGTGATTGCATTCTATTCAGGCAAGGCGTTAAGTGATGCCAATGTAAATTCACTGATGTGGAATATCTTTGGTTGGGATGTGAGTCATTACGAAGCAATGAGACATAGTGGATTACTGAAAGAGCCGCTAGAGTATTTCGATATGCAGTTTCATGGACGATTGCTGAGAAGCGAGGCAATTCAGCAACTTGAGGATGCTGGCGCTGATATGCGCGGTTCGGACTCGCGGCAAAAAACAGTGTTATTTTATGCGGTGAAGCGGGCAAACACCGAGTTGGTGACCTTCTTGGAGCAGCGAGGTTATCCGTTCAGTTTTGATGACTTGGGCCAGGACCCGTTGCACGCAGCCTTGGATACAACTAACTTCAGGCTTTCAATGGACGTTGTCGAAGAGCTGGTGCCGACACTCATGGAATACCGACCGGTCATTGATGAGTTTCATTTAAGCCGAATGGCGGTGATTCAATTAAAATATCCACAAACATATCGAGCGTTGGTGAGCCAGTACCCCGAACTGGAAGCGCCACCTGGCACTGAATTACCGCCGGTTCGCTGATTTGCTACCAGGTCGCCTCACCTCGGCTAACCTTCTCCGCGGTCGCGGCGTGCGTAGCCACTACCAATAGCACTGAACGGCAGCTGCAGGCCAAGCTCAGGTACTTGAATGGCGATCCAGGCGGGTAGGGTGTTGCTATTTGGTCCTGGTACTGCACGGTATTCACCGGTCCACGGGTATCGCGCCACGGCTTCTTCAATTTGTGGAATCAGCTCGCTGGCTTCGTCCCCTTGCAGCGTTAATAACACGTCGGGGCGCGCACCGTACCAATACCGATCAGGCGTGGCTGTTTGGTAAGTACGCAGCGCTGAGCGCCCTTGGTCAACGCCCCAGCCAACCACTTCATATATGGTGTATTCACTGGCGTGTTCCGGCTTAACCGCGACCCAGGTATGCACCGCAAACCAGCCACGCCAACCATAAGCATCCGCCGCATACACCTCTATGACCGCTTCTGGCGTTTCAGCAGGCAGGGGGGCGAGCCCCGCCGAGTCGCGTGAGGCTGTGCGCCAGTCACCAGACGAGCAGGCACTGAGGACGAATAACAGGCCTACAATGATTGTGCTTCTTACGTTTACCATTCTTTTTTAGTCCGCAGTCTCTTGCTGAAGTTGCAAAACCCGCAAGTTAATACAGGGTGGCTCCTGACTCGGTTCATTTTTTAGCTGTGGTTTACAGTCATCCATGTGATAACATTTCTATGACGTTGAAAGGACTCATTATCTATCATGGACGATAGGGCTACCGGCCCTTGTCGCCGGAGGCTCGAAGCATGACATTCCATCATCCCCGTGTTTGGTTCACTTTACTGTGCGTATTCACCCTGACTGCATGTTCAGAGGGGCATCCCGATGATCTACCCGGCGCGGTCAACAACCCATATCCCGATGTATCCATCAGTGAGTCTTCTACGGTAAATATAGACCCAGCGGACAGTGCAATGACGTATGCGGTTCCGGTAAACCTTTCACGAGCAGCACCTGAAGGTGGGCAAATCCGCTTTCGTACGACTTCAGGCACAGCATTACCTGACCGTGATTATGAAGAGCATTCTGGCAGTGTTTCATTTAATGAAGGGCAGCGTCAGGTGAATATTCCTGTGCAGTTGCTGAATGATAGCGGACGTAGCTTAGCCCGTGATTTCCGAATAGAGTTAACGGGTGCGAATAACGCCTTCCTTACCGGTAATGTCAGCCATACGGTAACAATTTCAGCGCGCGAACAAACCAATGACGACCAAGCCTTAGCCACTCTCAATCTACCAAATCAAATTGACTGGACCGCGCCGACGGAAGGTGTGTTTGAGTATTCTGTGGTCATTCCTTTGTCTGCACGCACGGCTCAGGATGCCAGCGTAGAAATTCGGGTCATACCGGGTACTGCCAGACTTGGCGAGCATATAGAGAAAGTCACAGGTATCCACTGTGAGCAGCAAGTGTGTGCTATCGAAGCTGGTAAAACTGAACTTAGTTTTAGTCTGCCGGTGTATGGGCATCCGTCTCAAGACCCGCGCACCTTCCAACTCCAGTTTTTGTCGCCGGAAGGGCTCGAACTGCCTCAACAGCGAGAAGTGGATGTGGTCATAAGCTACAGTGACGAGGTCGAGGCCGCTCTCAATGTGCCGCAGTTGTTGACGTTGCGTATGCCGAGTGCAGAGCGCGCTCCCCTTGCATATCCAATCGTATTTACCCTGTCACATCAATTACAGGCTCCCGCGACATTAGAGTGGCGCACTGTCGATGGTAGCGCTTTTGCCGGTCAGCATTATGTTGCAGTAGAATCCACAGGCGATGACGCCAATGTGCTGAGGGCTGGTGCAACTGAGTTCGCGTTTGAGCTTGAGCTGCTTCACGATGCAGACCTTGATGACAATGTGACATTTCAACTACAGCTGGTTTCTGCAGAAGGGCTTATGCTGCCTGAAGAACGAATCATCGACATCGAGATTGTGAATAGCAATGGAGCTGGTTTGGTGACGCCGTCAGTCTCACTACCCAGTGAGGTGATTTACCATGAACCTTTAGAAACTAAAGACTACAGCATATATTTACCACTTAGCGAAGCCATGCCTCAGGATGGCTCGTTAAGAGTGAGCCTGATCGAGCAAACCGCGCGTCATCAATTGGACTTTGTCGCTTACACTGAAGTTATCGAGGTCAGCGAATACAGCACAGAAGTCAATGTGCCGGTGCGTCTATTGTATAACCCGGAACAAACCGATGATCGAGAGTTTCGAGTTGAGTTGTCCAGCCCTTCAAACCTTGCGTTACCGAGTGAACGTAGTTTTAACGTGCGAGTCGTAGATGCGGGTAACGCAGCACCAGAACCTTTGTTACAACTGACTCCGGACCTGATTCGGGTGCCAGCGCCCGCGGTTAGCATGGGGCCGCAGGAGGTAACCTTGTACTTCGAGTTGTCCGACGAGCTGACTGAGACTGCCGGCATTACGGTTCGTAGCCGAAATGGCAGCGCAGCGTCGGGAGTCGATTTTAATGAGGTTGCTATGGTCGACTATCAGCTCCTCGAGGGCAGCAAAGCGCTTGAGATAACGCTGCAAATACTTGCCACTACCAGCGATGAGCAACGAGAGTTCGAGTTGGTCTTTTCGCAAGCCCAGGGCATTCGTTTACCTGAAAGTCGCAGCGTCACCGTGCAAATTGATCCACGTAACACAAGCATGATCCCTGTGTTGGAAGTCCCAACGGTCGGGGTAGAACTAGTTGCGCCGGAAGATCGCGGGGATTGTGCGCTCAATGGTGACCGAGAGGAATTGTTCTGTCGTCGCCATATTGCGTTACCGTTTAGTGATTTTGCACCGCTACAGGGTCGTTTACGGGTGATTACTCAGGACCGCACTGCCCGCAATGAGATTGAGTTTGAGTTGCTTAATGAAGAACTCACCTTTGGCATTGGGTCGCGAGAAGTGCTGATACCGATTTGGGTGTCCTCTGTGTCTGCTGCGGTCGACTTTGAATTGATCGTACAAAGCGGCACTAACCTGCAGCTACCTGATACCTCAGAACAACGGGTTATTAGCGTGGTGATTCAACCGTATTGAGGGCTTTAACTTTTTGTGTGCGGTAGCGCACATACAGTTTGGTGGATCGAACACATCCTTAGTCTTGATTAACGTTATTTTATTCAGCGATTAAGGAGTTCATGATGAAGCTTGGAAAGCATAATTCAAGAGTAGATGAGGCAATATCCAAGGCTGCAGCAGGGGTTCACCTAGCCGTGGACAAAACAGCTCATGCGTCGCATTCTGCCAATCATAGCATTCGTGACAAAGGTCATCAGTTGCTGGAAGCAGAGAAAAAATGGGTCAAAGCGGGTGACCGATACATCCATCGTCATCCCATGTTGGTGCTCGGCGCTGCGGTTGCGGCAGGTTTTGCGTTATGTGCGGTGCTTAGAAAGTCGCGCCCTGATACTGACTATGACGAAGAGTGAGTTCGTAAAGATCCCGCTATATGTGAGGTAGCGTACATAACCTCTGCTATTGGCAGTCATACTCTAAATAAGCGTTGCAATGGTGTGGCGCTTACCACTCCTTCAGGAGCGTATGTTATGCCTAATCAAAATCAGCAAGGTCAGAAGCAAGGCCAACAAGGCCAGAAGCAAGAGCAACAAGGTCAGAAGCAAGGCCAACAAGGTCAGAAGCAAAGCCAGCAAAAGCAGGACCAGCAACAAGGCAAGCACCAGCAAAGCCAAAAGGGCAGATAGTCTGCTGTTTAAAGCCTAGCTTCAGATTTGACTACGAGCCCAGCTTTTTAGCTGGGCTTCTTTTTTGAATCGCGCACAGAGCGGAATAACACTCGCAACTTAATGGTAAAAGTTTAGAGCGATCGATGGATTCAATTTGTCCGCGATGATATTGAATCGCGCCGACGCTTTGCAGATAACTTGCCACCGTGCTGACCGCCTCGCGGCGAACACCAAGCCTGTTCGCTAAGGCCGCATGGGTCGTAATGAAAGGTTTGTTGGGGAATTTGTCGTCGTAAGCGAGTAGCCAGCGACTCAGTTGCTGCTTCACCGTGTGATGCCGATAGCAGGCTATCATTTGAAAAAGCTGCTGGTTAATCATATCGTTATAGTCATACAGCTGTTGTTGTAACTGTTGGTGACTCTCCGCGAGCTTACGCAAGCCTGCTTGGGACACCCGCCAGGCTGATCCACTCACCAATACTTCTGCAACCAGGCTTCTTCTACTCCCATTGTGTTCAGGGATGGACAGTATGCCCTCTCGCCCTACCGTCAGTATTTCAGTGAGTGAAGAATCAGACATGCCCTGTGACAACGATAGCCAGGCAGTTTCAGGAAAGTACAGGTAGTTCGATGCACTACCGTACAAGGCAATCTCCTCCCCACAGCGCAGCGTCATCAGCCTTGCCTGAGCCTGAATTTGCGCCCGTAGGGCCCCAGGTAGCTGAGCTAAAAACTGATTACGATAGTTAGCGTAGAGGTTGACCATAAGTGCTCCCGGTTATGCGTGATTCAGTTTAGCAAAGTGTCCTGATCACGCATGCGCCGGGAGGCTGGTTGAGTCGTCTTAGTGTGTACCCTATTGATTCAGGGTGAATAAAACTTATGTAAATAGCGCTTAACGTGCCATTGCTCGGGCGGCGTGCAGCTTTTTATAGCTATCAATCAGCCGTTGGTGGCGCTCAAGGCCCTCTAGCTTCATGCTGGTCGGCTCGAGACCTGCAAAACGCACGTTGCCCTCTACTGACCCAATGACCGTCTGCATGGTGTGCTCACCGTACATACGTGCGAGGTTGTAGCGATAGTCGTCAAGCTCCAAATCATCACTAAGGGTGATTTCTAATACCGCATGCACAGCGCGATAAAAAAGCACCCGCTCTGCGGTGTTGTCGTTAAACTGGAGGAACATCTCGACCAGTTCGATGGCGTCGTCATGCTGACCTAATGCAAGGTAAATCAGGATCTTCAGCTCTAATACGGTGAGCTGGCCCCACACCGTATTTTCATCAAACTCAATACCGATAAAGGTAATGATGTCGGTGTAGTTATCAATCTGACTATCTTCCAAACGACCAACCAGATCGGTAAGTTCATCGTCACTTAAGCGGTGTAGATTAAGAATGTCTTCACGGTACTGCAGGGCCACATTGGTGTTGTCCCACACCAGGTCTTCCACCGGGTAAACCTCAGAATAACCAGGTACCAGCACGCGAACCGCTGGCGCGCCAAGCTCTTCATAAACGGCCATATACACTTCTTTACCCATCTTGTGGAGGATACCGAGCAGGGTATCCACCTCTTGCTGTGTGCTGCCGGCAAAATCCCAGTGCTTAAATTCGTAATTCGACTTCGCACTAAAGAAGCGCCAGGACACCACACCGGTGGAATCAATAAAGTGCTCTACAAAGTTATTCGGTTCGCTCACCGCCATGGAATTAAAGGTCGGTAGTGGAATGTCATTCAGCCCCTCAAAGCTGCGGCCTTGCAGCAATTCGGTCAGAGCACGCTCAAGGGCAACTTTAAAACTAGGGTGCGCGCCGAACGAAGCAAACACACCACCGGTGCGCGGGTTCATTAAAGTGACGCAAGCCACCGGAAATTGTCCGCCCAATGACGCGTCTTTAACCACCAGCGGAAAGCCCTGGGCTTCCAGTGCCTGAATGCCTTCAAGAATGTCCGGGTACTGGGCAAGTACGTCCTGTGGCACATCTGGCAGGGTCAGTTCGTTTTCAATAATCTCGCGCTTAACTGCCCGCTCAAAAATCTCTGACAAACACTGCACCTGGGCTTCGGCGAGGGTATTACCCGCACTCATACCGTTACTTAAGAACAGGTTCTCAATTAGGTTGGATGGGAAGTACACCGTCTCGTTATCGGACAGTCGGGTGTAGGGCAGCGACACGATGCCGCGGTCGGTGCGACCCGAGTTGGTGTCATATAAATGCGAACCGTTCAGCTCACCATCCGGGTTGTATATGGCCAGGCAATGCTCGTCGAGGATCTCTGTTGGCAGCTCGTCGTTCGGGCCGGGCTGAAACCATTGCTCGTTGGGGTAGTGAACGAACTCACTGTTGGCAATCTCTTCGCCAAAGAACTGATCGTTGTAGAAAAAGTTACAGTTCAACCGCTCAATGAATTCACCCAGTGCTGAGCATAATGCGCTTTCTTTGGTTGAGCCTTTGCCGTTGGTGAAGCACATCGGTGATGCGGCATCACGCACATGCAGTGACCACACGTGGGGCACAATGTTGCGCCAGGAGGCGATTTCAATTTTCATCCCCAGATCGGCGAGGATTTTGCTCATGTTGGCGATGGTTTGCTCGAGTGGCAGATCTTTGCCTTCGATGTAAGTGCTTGCTTCGCCCTCTGGTGCCCCCATCAGCAATGCCTGCGCGTCCTCGTCGAGGTTCTCCACAACATCGATTTGAAAATCAGGGCCGGTTTGCACGACTTTCTTCACCGTACAGCGGTCGATGGAGCGCAAAATACCCTGACGGTCTTTGTCAGAAATATCCTCTGGCAGCTCTACCTGGATCTTGAAAATCTGGTTGTAGCGGTCTTCCGGGTCGACGATATTGTTCTGCGACAGGCGAATATTGTCGGTGGGGATATCGCGGGAATTACAGTACACCTTCACAAAGTACGCTGCGCAGAGCGCAGAAGACGCCAGGAAATAGTCGAACGGGCTTGGCGCTGAACCATCGCCTTTGTAGCGGATAGGCTGGTCTGTGATGACGGTGAAATCATCAAACTTAGCCTCAAGGCGCAAGTTATCGAGAAAGTTGACTTTAATTTCCATGGGGCACTACCTGAGTTGCGAGGGCGAATTGAGCAAAAATGCGGCGCGTATTATCGCTGTTTATAGCCATTTCTCCAAGGACTTCCTCGGATTGAAAGACACTTCCAGTTCAGCCAGCTTGCGATAGTGCGCCTTGGCTTCGTCTGAATGCTGAGTGGGCAAACTCACTTGCAGTGTCACGATTAGATCTCCGGTTGGCTTGATCCCTAGCCCGCGACCCTTTAAACGTAGTTTTTTTCCACTCACTGAACCTTCCGGTATGATCAGGTTGACTGACCCTGTCACCGTTGGCACCTTAAGTTTGGCACCCAGCGCTGCTTCCCACGGCGTCACTGGCAGGGTTAGCAGGATATCCCGGTCATCGATGACAAAGATCGGGTGAGGCGCTATGTCTATTTCCAGCAAGAGATCGCCATTTTGACCACCGCTAAAGCCTGGCCCACCCTGACCCGTTAGCCGAATTTGCTGCTTGGGGAGAACACCAGCGGGGATTTTTACATTCAGTGTTTTGCTTGAAGTAGGAGAATGCCCCTGCAAAGCGGTGGGCATTTGCAGCTTGAGGGTTCGCTGCACGCCTTTAATGGCTTCTTCTAATTGTAAGGTTATGCGGTGATGGTGGTCTTTGCCGCGGCGCGAAAAAGACTGCCCTCTACTGCTGTCTCTGGCTGAGCCAAATCCACTGTTACCGGCCCGGCCAGCGCCGAAAACAGATTCAAAAAAATCGCTAAATTGACGGCTGGCTTCGTCTTCACCTGAACGAGCACCTGCCCGCGTGCTTCGGCGTCCACCGCCTGCCGCGCGCAGCGCTCTGATTTGGTCGTATTCGGCCTTTTTTTGCGGGTTGCTGAGTATTTCGTAAGCCTCACCGACTTCCTGAAAACGTTTTCCTGCATCTGGCTCTTTGCTAACGTCCGGATGAAATTTCCGCGCCAGCTTCCGATACGCCTGTTTGATGTCGCTCGCAGAGGCCTCCGCGGAAAGCCCCATGATCTTATAGTAATCCTTGAAATCCATTGCCTGATTGACCTTCGTAAGCGCAGCCTGAATGAACGCGAAGTGCGGCCATCGGCACCAGTGTAGTGCTTTGGCCGACGGCACGCCAGCAGCAAGCGCTGGCCTATTTCCACATCGATTTAAGCACGCCGTCTTTACGCACCAAACCATGCTGCAATGCTGCGGCAATATGCACGAGAATGAGCACTACCAAAGCATAGGCCAGCCAGCCGTGCAATTCGCGAAATACACCATACCAGGCAAGGTTGGCCGACATCAGTGGCGGTAGCGTGAACAAACCGAATACGTCCACCGCACGGCCGGCGGCGCTTTGCATTAGGTATCCGCTGACGGGCATCGCAATCATTGCCGCATACAACAACACGTGAGAGCCGCGGGCAGCGAGCTTCTGCCAGGCTGGCAGGTCAGCTGGTAATGCAGGTACGGGCTGGCGCAAGCGGTTGATTAAGCGCAGTATCACCGCAATCAGTGCAACCACACCAAAGGCCTTATGCAAGGCTAAGATGGTCACTTGCCAGGGCTGCAACGACTGCACCATCGACAAACCGGCTAAGATGAGTGACAACAGCAGTGCGGCCATACCCCAGTGGAAAATACGCATGCTGAGCGGGAAGGTTTTAACCTGTGAGTGACTCATGGTTTATTCCCCTCCCAGCCAGGTTTCGCGGGCGCGGCGTCGATATGACTCCGCATAGGCCGCAGAGCGTGCTCTTAAAATCGGATCTTCGCTGGCTTGCATGCCACGGGGCAACACCAGTGGGTCGAAGTTGAGGCTATTACACTGCGCATCATCACTGGCTAAACGCTGAATCACGATCTGACCGGCGGTCACTTGCTCGCGACTGTCTGGCCAGGCCACTGTCGGATTGTTCGGGTCGTCTTCGTCTGTGGCCAGGGTAAATACCAGATCATATACAACAGGGCCTTCTTCAATGCGTTCCGCGATGTCCAGACCTAATGCATTGTCGGCCTGGTCAGTATCGGCGTAGGGGTTTTCGTCTATTTGAACCCGAGGCACCGCCGCCCAGCGTACAGCCTGTCGATCGCCATTGCGGTTAATCAGATAAAACGCATTGATGCTGTTGTATTGCTCACTCGCGTAGCTGCCCGTGGGGGTGTAGCCCGCACTCCATTCACGAAAGGTCTGTGTCTCAGGGTGTGCAGCAAAGAACTCCGCAATGCGCTGCGGATCGCGCTCGCCGGTTTCAGGGTCGGGCATGAGCGCGTTCAATTGGGCGAAAAATGCATCGGGGGTCGCGACTGCCATCACTGGCGGGGTATTCATGGCGGTACGCCACTGCTCGTTGGCACCTGCATCAAAGGTTAACGCCAGGCTGCGCACACCAGATGAAAGATCTGGCGCAGACGGGTTGCCGGTACCGATGGAGAAACGGCCAATGAAAGGCGTGCTGCCTTCAGCGAAAATAGCGGAGCGGGTGTACTCGCTGAGTGCGCCACTGGCGACAAAGTCACCTTCTACGCACACACCTTTTGCATGGGCGCGTCGAAAACCGGCGTGGGGGCTGCCACCTTCCTGGAAATCAACAAACTGTTGGGCGGTGACATGGCTGCGGCCGAAAAAACCGGCAGCGTACAGAAATAGAGCAATTAAAGCAGCAATGACTGCGGCGATAATGACGAGCGGGAGTATACGTTTAGCGTAGGCAGCAGACATGGTCGGCATCCATTTATAATTATAATCATAAGGATAACGCTAAATGGGGTAGAGAAGATCAACGAACATTAAAGAAATACGATAGACACCGCGCTGCATGCACGGTGTCTATTTGTGGGGTGTTACTTAATGTCGGTAAAACGCAGATACGGGCGTTGCTCGTCCCAACCTTGTGGGAACAGCTTGGCCGCTTCCTCATTACTGACTGTTGGTTTGATAATGACTTTCTCACCTGGTTTCCAGTCAGCGGGGCACGCCACATTATGTTTGTCCGAGAACTGCAGCGCGTCAATCACTCGCAGAATCTCGTCAAAGTTACGGCCTACTGCCATTGGGTAGGTCATGGTTAAACGAATTTTATGTTTAGGGTCGATGATAAACACCGAACGAACTGCAGCAGTCTCACTTTCACCCGGGTGAATCATGTCGTACAACTGGGCGATTTTCTTCTCCTTGTCAGCAACGATAGGGAACTGTAAATCGGTATTCTGGGTGGCGTTAACGTCTTCAATCCAGCCCAGGTGCTCCTCTACGGTGTCAGTTGATAAGCCCAATGGAATCACGCCGCGCTTTGCAAACTCTTCAGCCAGCTGAGAGGTACGCCCCATCTCTGTGGTGCATACAGGCGTGTAATCCGCAGGGTGGCTAAAGAAGAACACCCAGTTATCTTTCGCCCAGTCGTGGAACTTGATCTTGCCTTTGGTGGTGTCGATTTCAAAATCTGGGGCTGTGTCGCCGATACGTAAACTCATGATATTTTCCTCTGCTTCGTTGATACTGGTATTAACCACATGGCAATACCGCTTGATATTTATGGTTATAAGTATATTCTTTTATTGAATATACGCTAATTCAGCATACCGATTGCGCTAAATACAAGATTCGATTAACAGACTGTAGGTCAGGCTCCGCCTGACGATAAACGATTTTTGAACGTTAAGCATTACATTATAGATCAACATAATGCCCCGCCTTCACTCGCAACCAGGAGAGAACATCATGAACCAGTGGGATGAACGTTACGCTAAACAGACGTACCATTACGGTACTGAACCAAATGACTTTCTGAAGGCCCATGCACAGGCACTGTTAGCGCGCAGCGAAGCTGGCGGACCAGCCCATATTCTGTGCCTGGCAGATGGTGAAGGACGCAACAGCGTGTACCTGGCAGAGCTCGGCGCGCATGTGACAGCGGTGGATATCTCCACAGTGGGGCTGGAGAAAGCACAGCAACTGGCGGACACGCGTGGAGTAAGCATTCAAACCCAGCTGGCGGATTTGAGTGAGTGCGACCTACCAAAAGCGACTTACGATGGCATCGTGATGATTTTCTGCCATTTACCTAGTGCCCAGCGCCCTCATTTATATCAACAAATCGCTCAGGCACTAAAGCCTGAAGGCTGGTTACTGGCTGAGTGTTATACCGAAGCACAGCTTGGTCGTGGCACCGGTGGCCCGCCAAGCGCGGATCTCATGCTAAGCCTGGCAGAATTGAAAGACGCATTTCAAGGCTTACAAACCCATCATGGTAAAGAGTTAGTACGAACCATCCATGAAGGGGAAGGGCATCAGGGGGAGGGCGCCGTGTGCCAGTATATCGGCATAAAACCGGCAGCCCGAGATAGTATTTACCAGGTATCCAGTACTCGCAGTAAGTCTTCACGCAAGGTGCGCTATGTAGAAAGCTCAGCTCCGGCGGTTGGCGAGTGCAAATTTTGCCTGGGTTCGCTGGCTGATAAAGACGAGTGATTCAAAACACAGCCTGTCACCAGGCTTTGAGCAAAGCTGAATCTACTCAAAGCCCGGTGGCAGGTATGCTTTAAGCGATAATCAACGCGCGTATCGCCATTGTAAACGCAGCGATTATACCTGCCAGCCAAATCAGTGAGCGCAGGCTTGATTTATCCACCCAATAGCACAGCAAATAAAAGACCCGGCTGAGCACAAAGATCCAGCCCAGTATAATCGTCACGCTATCAACGCCGCCAGCCGCAACAGTCACCACAATTGCCCCGAGATAAATGCCCAGTGCCTCAAAGCTGTTGTAGTGCGCTGCGTTAGCGCGTTCGCCAAAGCCCTCCAGCGCCCGTTGCTGGGCCCTGGGGTTACGGTTGTCATAGCCCCCGGGTTGTTTGTTCATGGCAACAACCAGCGGTGCTTTGGCCAGGAAGGGTAAAAACATTGTTATTAGTAGAGTAATCAGTAGCGCGGTCATGGGTAAGCCTTAGTTTGCAGCAAATAGTGAAATCAACACTGTTCTAACGGTGAATAGTAGGCTCAAGGATCACTGTTGCGGACGTTGTGGTGCATGTTCAGTGATTGCGTAACCAAAATTAACCACTCAAATTGTTATGGGCGGTTGCAGCAGGCCAATGAAGAGTTGGTGAGATCCCACAACATTTAGTCTAAATACTTATTCTTCCTCGGCTGTGCTAATTGATAAGTCATTATAAATCAAAGAGTTAAATTCTGGCCTTAAGATTGCAAAATCATCGGTAACTTTTTGCAAACTCACAAGGCAAGCATATGTTTTTATTCACTAGCAGTGTTATTTCCGCAATGGCCGTCGGTACCGCCATGCTTGGACAGGTCGCCGTGGACCCAGGTGCACAATGCCACGTTAATTTTGATCAGGACATCCAAGTGTCTCCGCAGCGGCTTGAAGTCGTGCAGGGTGATTCGCACTGGCAGTGGCATGAACATGGTGAATTAAGCTTGAATCAACAGCCGCAAGCCATCGATTCTGAAACTCAGGCGTTGTTATCGCAATATCATCAGGGTATTTACAGCCAGGCTGAACAGCTTGACGCCATTATGACCGAAGCCGCAGCCATGACCCGCTATGCACTGAATGTGACCTTTAGTGAAATGTTTAGTCCACGGCACCGGGTTGTTAAACGAATTGACGCTTTGGCTGACGACATCGAATTAGAGATGCGCAGTATCGTTGGTCTTCATGGCGACACTTACCATATTAATGGCAGCCAGCTGGACGAATTCGGTGACCGCTTGGGTGACACCATTGATACTGAAATTGATGCGATAGTGACGGATTCCATGGGCAGCATGATGATGATGGTAGGCCGTGCGTTGTTAACCGGCAGCGGTAGCTTTGAAAACCGCATGGCCCAGTTTGAGACCCGCATGGAAACCATGGCGGAAACCCTTGAAGCTGAAATCGAAACCCGCGCAGCGAACCTGGAGCACAGCGCCGAAAACATGTGTGCCAACATGCTTGAATTACGCGCTCTGGAGCAACAATTGCAGCAACGGCACGCGAGCCTGAGCAACCTAGCGCTATTTCGTCAGGATGATCAGTCTGCGCAACTTACCATCACTAGCGAAAAGTAATTGTCAAAGTCGCGCCCAGAGTAGTTGTTCCTCGGCGCGGCTGAACTACACTTAGAGCTCATCTACCTTTAAAAACAGAAGGATATCTCATGCCGACGGCTGCCAAAGTTATCACTGCCCTTATCGTTCTAGGGGCCGTATTTGTTTCCATCTTCTTGATTGTATATTTCGCCATCGTTGGACTGATCTTGGTTCCCATCGTTGCTGGCGTTGCGTATTTATTGTTTCGCGGTTTAGTGGCCACTGCCAAAGACGGTAAAGACAAAATCACTAACTCCTCTGATTCCCCTCAGTAATTTACCCTAGCTTACTCATATAGTCCTCGAGGTTAGTCGCGCTCAGTTCAATAATGCGCTGGCGGGCCTCGGGGGAGAGCCAGGCACTATGCGGGGTGACAATAAGGTTAAGCCGCTCATGCAGCGCATCCAGTAACGGGTTACCATCGCGAGGTGGTTCACTGGTCAGTACATCTACCGCGAGGCCGCCAATGCGCCCCTCACGTAACGCATCCACCGCATCTCGTTCGTTCACAATCCCGCCGCGTGCGCAGTTCACAATCAACACCTCAGGCTTACACAGTGCCAGTTGCTCACGACTGAGCAAGTCGCGGGTGTCGTCCGTTAGCGGACAATGCAAGGACACCACATCTGCCAGCGGCAAAAGCTCACTGAGTGGCGGGCGCGGGTCATCTGACTTGCCTGGGCGCGCCGCAACATGAACCTGCATGCCAAAAGCCAGCGCCAGGCGCTCCACTTCACCGCCAAGCTCGCCATGACCGACCAGCACAAGATGCTTACCCTGTAACTGCATCACAGGGTACTGCATCAGACAAAACCGCTCTGCGGTCTGCCACTCACCTGCACTTACTGAGGCCTGGTATTGCGCCAGTCGGGTAGCCAGAGACAGCATCAGCATCATTGTGTGCTGGGCCACGCTTGCAGTGCCATAGGCCTGCACATTCTTAACTTCGATACCGAGTTTTGCTGCAGCTTCAAGATCAACATTATTCAGCCCGGTCGCCAGCACGCAGACTAATTTTAAGTGCTTAGCTTTGCTGAGCACATCACGATCCAGCACCACCTTGTTGGTAAAGACCACATCATAGTCTGCAATCCGCGCACTCACGTCTTTCGTCTCAGTGCCCGACCACTCTTTAAATTCACTTAACCGCGATTGCAATGGGCCAAAATCGACCCCATCCCCCAAGCTCGCAGCATCCAGCATCACGCCTTTTAACTTCGACATCATGTACATCCCGTTTGATTATTCACTGCTGCAAACTATAAGCGTTCACTGGCATCAGACCAAGTCGAATGAGTTTTTGAGTTTTACACATTTAAGCTGTAAGGTTGTTGTCTAATAATTAAACAGTGAATAAGGATGTTCGATGAAACTCACCCAAGTATTAACTGCTCTTAACCAGATTGAAAAATCCAAATTTATTACCTGTCTTGATAAGTTATGCAGCTCTGCTGAGTCTTGCAACATAGATCTGTCAGAACGCCTCAGTAAGATGAATAAACATATTAAAGACGCATCGGGCAGTGAAATCACCATTTTGTTCAACGCCGTTGAACCTCACTACAAAGCACACATCACTGAACAGCTTGCGTTGGCAGGTCCTTCAATCACGTTATTGCTAAATATCCTGACCAGAGATGGAAATGGTGTTGCCAGGGCTTCCTGGGTTGAACAGTTGTATAGTCGGGAATGGGAAAGCATGAACACTCTTTCCCTCGAAATTTCTGCTGCCATTGAGAATGCTGCAGAGGATGATAGCTTTTCACGCGAGCATCGACTTCGGATCTTTAAAGACTGCCTTGAAGTTGCTTATACCAATGACCTCAAGTCAAACCGAGAGGCTCGAATTTCCGACGATGAGCGCAGTGTTTTGAACAAGCTCGCCGCGCATCTTAAAATTCCCCAAGAAGAAGTGATTGCGATAGAGCATATTTTCTCTCCGGTCCGGGCAGATAAAAATGCGGTTGAGGAAGGCTTACAAATGCTCCGTGAACTCGGCATTGTATTCATCAACCGCAAACGACTAGAAGTACTGATACCCGATGAAATAGTAAATATTCTGAATGATTTACAGGGTAAACGACTGCTGGACAAGCATGTGGTGAGGATTTTACGCACCATGACGGATGGTGAGTTGGCGAATATTCTGAAAAAATACGGTAAGAGAGTTCGCAATGTGTCCAGGCCTAAACGGATTCATGTCATCGTCCATGCCGGTATTCCAGTTGAGAACCTTTTGTTGGAAGATATTTTTAATACGGAAGATGGACTCAATAAACGTAAAGAACGACTGAAGCAGCTGATTCAGGACTTGGATATAACGACTGACCGCTTGGGTACAACAGTTGAAGAACGCTTTTCAATTATTATAGATAGCCTGAAGAATGCTTCGGAGAGAGAGTTTCTGACCTTAAGTGTCAGCGGCTACAATGATTTATTAGAGGCGCTAGAGAGTAACTTTGAAGGATCTTCCACAATTTCTGGTGATGAAAACTTCACACAACGAATAAGACGAGAATTTGAACTTGAGGATGTTGAGGACTTAAATACTGATCGTTTAAGGGCGCTCGGTGTAACACCACATGATTTGCTGTACCTACTTAGCAACGAAGAAGTAAAACATGTGAGGGATAAGATGGGCTTGTCGAAGCGAGGTAACCCTCGGTTGCTTATCATTGATGCTTTTGCAAGTGCCAATGACAAGCTTATCGATAATTACGCTGCGTTAGCGCGCCGCGATCTTGCAGCGTTAAAAGAGGCTGGGGTGGACATTAGCGAGGCAGACATTGGAAGTAAGTTTGAGGAGGTCACTAAAACCATATTCGAAGAGTTGGATCTCTCAATCGATGAAGAGCTCAGAAAATCTATTAATACCGCGAAAGACAAAGCTGACATCATTATTTCCATCAGCGAAGACGATGTCATCATAGGCGAGGCTAAAACCTGTAAGAACGGAGACTTTGCTAAGTACTCCACAACGTCGAGGCAGGTCAAAGCTTATGCTAACCGCTGCGAGAATCAAGGCCGGCGTGTTGCGCAGGTGCTGATCATTGCGCCAAGCTTTTCTCGGGATTTTGTTGAGTCAGCGGAAATGGACACCGAGGTCAACATCTCTTTACTAACCGCTGAAGGATTAAAGCTGATTCATGACGCTTACGGCGCGAAACGTAACCCTAACTTCTCTGCGAAGCTATTCACCAAAGGCGGCCTACTCAAAGCTGAATTGATTGCGAAGAATATTTAAGCTTACTCGGCACGTTTTTGACTATGTGAAGGCTGCAGAACGTTAGTCTGGATTCACTAAAAAGCAGCGTGCTAAGCTGCGGGCATGACATCCTTAGATATGACTGCAGATGAGCAAAACGATAACAGTAGTGGTGGGTTCGACGAACCCGGTCAAAGTGAATGCCGCCAAGTCGACGTTACAGCGTGCGTTTGCGGATGCGACGGTTGTAGTAGAGGCGCTGGATGCGCCCTCTGGTGTGTCGGATCAGCCAATGAGTGAAGCTGAAACTCTGCAGGGGGCCCGTAATCGGGTTGCTTTTTGTCAGCAGGCTAAAGCTGCGGACTTCTATGTCGCCTTTGAAGGTGGGGTGGACGAATTTGATTATGGTGTGGCGACTTTCGCCTATGTGGTCGTTGCCACGGCGGACCAGTTGAGTATCGGGCGGACGGCGGATTTGCCGTTGCCACGGCAGTTTTATCAGGATCTTCAGGCTGGCCGGGAGCTTGGCGACGTGCTGGATCAACGTTTTCATACTACGAACGTGAAACAGAAGGGCGGCGCCATTGGCTTGTTGACGAACCATATGGAATCCCGCGAGAGTACCTACCAACAGGCGTTAATGCTGGCGCTTGCACCAATCCTGCATGCCGCATGGTTCTGACATTCTAGCGCATCACATTTGAATCCTTTGAATTAGCGCATAAGCTTACTAAGTAGCGCAGCACCCGCAATCTATTCAAAAGGACAATGATGACCGATTTTCAGGATCTAGACCGCCGTGACACCGCGCAAAATGCTAATGATGTACTCAATTTCTGGTTCTATGAGCTTAATTCAGCGGACTGGTTTAACAAAAGCGATGACCTTGATAACACCATTGCTAAGCGCTTTGGTGAGCTGCATGCAGCCGCATCGCAGTGCGAGCTATCGCACTGGCGTCAGAATGCAGAAGGACGATTGGCCGAGGTGATTGTACTTGATCAGTTCTCTCGCAATATCTTTCGTGATGACCCGCAGGCCTTTGCCAGCGATCCACTCGCCCTTGCACTGGCGCAGGAAGCCGTGGCGCAAGGCCTGGATAAGTCACTAACCGTGCAGCAGCGGGCTTTTCTGTATATGCCCTATATGCACAGCGAGTCGCTCACAATTCACCAGCAAGCGGTTGTGCTGTTTTCTCAGCCAGGGCTAGAGGAGTCATTAGATTTCGAGCACAAGCATAAGGTGATTATCGAGCGTTTTGGCCGCTATCCGCATCGCAACGCGGTGCTGGGGCGTAAGTCATCCAAAGCGGAGCGTGAGTTTTTACAACAGTCGGGCTCGTCGTTTTAACTAAGCCGGTTAATTAAGCCGGGCAAAATCCCACCTGCACGGATTCGCGCAGGTGGGGTTGTAACCCAAGTTTACTGACCTTGGCGGCCGGAGAGCACTTCAGCCAACGAGCTGGCACCTGGTGCAGGGCGGCCCGATTGGCAATTGGCACCGGTTTGGTCGCAAGACACCCCGCGAATTCGTGAACCCACTGAGCGGGTGTCATAAACACCGGTAGCGTCAAGGCGGCGAGCTAAGCCCTCAAGTTGGGCGTTAAAGTTCATGGTGCTGCCGTACACTTGAATCCGCTCCATATTGTCGGCTTCAACCAGGCGTTCGACCAGCGCGTCGTTGCCGCTGCTGGCTTCAAGCTCACGGGTTAACTGACGTAGTTGCTGACGGGCACCAGGGTGACCAGACAACGTTAATTGGCGATAGAGCTCCGCAGCCTCTTCAATATTCTGGTCAACACCCACGCCAGCATGTAAAAGACGTGCGAGGGCATACATGGAGCTGGCAAGTCCAAGGTCGGCAGCGTCAATAAATAAGCCGATAGCCTCGTCAAGCAGTGGACGGTTTGCGCCTTCCAGATCGTCAGCCTGCATCAACAGCACACCCTTCTGGTGCATTGCCGGCGCGTGGTTCAAATTGATCGCAGTTTCCAGCAGTTGTAATGCCTCAGCCATGTCTTGTTCAAGAATAAAACCCCGGCGTAGCCAGTCTGATTTTATATAAGCGGCGAGGCCGCTTTGCTGACGCACGCCCATATTAATAAAGCGTGCTGCTTCTTTATGATCTTGCTCAAAGCCTTCACCATTAGCGAACCCCACGGCAACCAATGCCGAGGCATCGCCGCTACCACCGCGGGACAGGCGCATAAAGCGGCGCATGATCTCTTCACAGTTAGCGCCTTCACATGCACTGAGGTTCTCTTCAGCCTCAACGGCCTGCGCAGGCGCGCTGATGGTGGCGGCAGACATGCCAAAGGCCAGCGTGGCTGGCAGAACAAGACTGCTTAGTACAAATTTTGAGACAGAAAAAACAGACATCGTGAATCCCTCATTGAGTGCCTTAAAACTCAGACACAATGCGCCCGAGTTCTTTAATTTATGCCCTAAGAATGAATCGCAAACGCCACACCGTCAATCAAAGGTGTGGCGTTAAATTGCAAGCAAATGTGTATAAAGAGTGGTCAGTCGTGATTTAACGCGAACTCTAGCCGGATCTGTTGTGGCAGGTCATTTTGTGGCGCATAGCGCCAGCGCTCTAATGCGGCCACTGCAGCGTCGGTAAAGACACCCTCAGGTTCGGCGCGAATAACGTCAACATTGGCAACCGTGCCTTGATCGGTAATCACGAAACTAAGGTCGACGTACCCTTCAAGGCCTTGCTCAACGGCGGCAGCCGGGTATCTTGGCTCAATCCGCACGATGGGCTGCGCTGCTGGCGCCGCTTCAATGTCGGCGACACTGCTGTCCTTAGCGATGCCATTAGCGGCGACTGGGCCTAACCAGGCCAGTCCCGCCAGCGTGACCAGCGATGCGCCGAGCAGCGCAGGCCAGCGACGCGGTTGATGATGTTGATTAAGTTGGTTAAAGCGTTCCTGAGCCATGGCTCGTTCTCCTTGGGCAATACCATAATGAGTGCAGGTTGCGGTTGACCACAGCTTGCGGGTGCGCGCGTTGAGTGACACAGACTGCATTGCGGCCAGTAGCGCATTGGCGTAGCAAACTTGCTTAGAAATGAGATCCTGTGGCCGGCTCGCATGTTGCATCGCAAGCACGCTGGCATCACAGGCGAGTTCCTGATCAGCACGAAAACGCTGGTAGGCTTTCCAGGCCAGCGGGTTAAACCACTGGCAGGCAAGTAACAACCAGGCAAAGGCGTTGACCTGCAGGTCATGACGACGCCAGTGGGTGAGTTCGTGCTGGATAATTAAACGTTGCTCGCTGCGGCTAAATCGACAGTCAAAGTCGAGAGGTAGCTGCAGGCGTGGCGAGCATAAGCCCGAGATCCCCGGGCTACTGCCAGCAGCCTGCCATTGAACTTTGAGGCCTTTATAACGAGCACAGGGCTTTCTGCGCAGGCGCAGATACTGCTGTGCAAATACGGCGATCAGCACCACTGCCGGCACTAACCACAGCCAAGCCGCAGCCAGCAACCAAGGGCTAGTTACAGCCGACTCTACGGCGTTGACGGTGCTTGCACCTGGTAAGGTGGTCCAGCTTTGCCACTGCGCTTGTTGTGCAGGCTGCAGCCAGCTGCTGAAAAATGGCGATACAGCGTGCGCCAGTATTGGCAGACCCAACACGACCGGCAGTAGCAACCATAGCGGGTACACTGTGCGGGCGCCAAACCATGCCAATAATTTGCGATGACCGAGCAATAGCGCAGTCGCGAGCACAGAAAAAGCAAGGCTGGCCGGCCAAAGCCAGGCCATCAGGCTGGTTAATAGCTCACTCATCGGAATTCTCCTGCTGGCGCTCCCAGTCCTTGATCAGGCCTTTGAGCTCATCCACATCGTCTGCACTGAGTTTGCCTTGTCTGGCAAACCCTGCGACGAGCGGTGACACGCGGCCAGCAAACAGGCGTTCAACAAAGTTCTGGCTAACTTTTTGCTGGTAGTTGGCTTGTTCAATTACCGGGGAGTACAGATAGGCACGGCCGTCTTTCTCAAAGCTAATAGCGCCTTTACCAGCCAGGCGATTGAGCAGGGTTTTCACTGTTTTTTCGTGCCAGTCTTGTGCCAATTGCACACGCTTGGCGACTTCATTGGCAGGGAGAGGGGCTTCGGCCCACAATACATTAAGTACTTCTAGCTCTGCATTGCTGATGTCCATGGATGCTTTCCGATTACAGTTGTAATACTTAAAGGATTACACTTGTAATCAATTGCCGCAAGTCGATCCAGTAAAATAATCCATATGCCTAGCCTAAGCTCATGAAACGTATAGAATTTAAAGAGCCTGGAATGGCAAAGATGGGGGCTATGTAAAGATCCGCTGTATTAGACTTAAATCCAATAGGCAAAATCGACTTCACGCTGCAAGCTATATGCTCATGGTTGGCGAAGGAGACAGAGGCGTGCAATGTACGTTGGCATTTGATGTGTACGGTACTTTGTTTGATACCCAGGGCGTGGTGAAAGCACTTGCGGCCTATGTGCCCAAAGCAGGCACGCGAAACAGCCAGGTGTCTGCGGCAGACGTAGCGCGGTTGTGGCGGGATAAACAGCTTGAATATGCGTTTCGACGGGGCTTGATGCAGCGCTTTAAGGACTTTTCAGTGTGCACCAGAGACGCTTTGCGCTATTGCAATGTCTACTACGAACTGGACCTCAGTGCAGCGGAAGAAACCGAGTTGTTAGCGGCATTCGACCTGTTGCCGCTGTTTAGTGACGTCAGTAACGCATTAAGCATACTAGGTCGCAAGCATCGGGTCTATGCCTTTTCCAATGGCTGTCAGTCAAATGTGGAGTCGCTCCTGGAAAATGCGGGGGTGGCGAATGCGTTTAACGGGGTGATATCCGTGACTGACACGAAATCGTTTAAGCCAGATCCATCGGTATATACGCATTTTTTACGTCAAACCCACAGCGATCCTGAACAAACCTGGTTGGTTTCTGCCAATGCTTTTGACATTATAGGCGCTGACTCCGTCGGTATGCGCACGGCGTGGGTGAAACGTCAGCACAACGCAGTTTTTGACCCCTGGGGTGTGCAACCGGAAGTAACGGTTGAGCATCTGGGTCAGCTTAATGATCTGATACACTGCTAATCAGCCTATCCATTTCAATACAACAGAGCACTTTGTGAAACCAACTATATTGCAACGCATACTATTTATTTTTCTACTCGTCGGCGGCCTGGTGCTCGGCGTGGTGGTGGCTAGCGGGTTTTTAATCCTTGCTCTGCTCTTGATACCCGTGGTGCTGGTCCGTTTTTATTTGCATAAGCGTACCTTTGAAAAAGCCATGGCCGGACGCCGGGCACAGCGTCAGCAAGATAACCAACAGGGCTTTGAGCGTTCGACCAGGACATCGCAAAGCCAGGTCATTGAAGGTGAAGTGGTAAGTAAGCGTGAGGACGACGCTAGACCTTAACCAGCAAAGTTAGCGCGCCCTCAGTGGTCTGTTAGTCGAGCCGCGGTGGTACAAACCCCATGCCGTCGTGCTCTAAACGCTCAGCTAAATCCAGCAGGCGCCAGTCAGTGTAGGGTGCGCCAACCAAGCTCACACCCAACGGCAACTCGTCTTCGTAGCCGGCACGAATAGTCACTGACGGATATCCCGATACCGCTGCAGCGGTTGACGTGCCAAAGTTAAAGACGTCGCCCTGTTCATGGTCGATGGGCCAGGCCGGGCCATAGGACGGAATCACGATAGCGTCTGCCGCATGGGTTTGCAGCAATTCGTCAAGGAAGTCAGCGGACAGCGTTCTGCCCAGTTGCAAAGCGGCCTCGTAGCTGTCTCGCGCTTGCTCCAGGTCGATAATAGCGGCCTGTTCAAAGTACTCCTGACCAAAAAGATGCAGGTTAATATCGGCGTTCTCTTCGTTATAACGAATAATGGCTGGCATATCGGCGGCTATCTCAGGCGCCTCAAAGTCAATTAACCACTGTGAAAGGTCACGCTTAAATTCATACAGTAAAACCTCAATTTCAGCTTCACCCAGGCCCTCGGGTAATTGCCATTCGTCGACTCTGACCACCTCAATGCCCTGGCTTTCCAGGTACAGACCCAGGCGTTCGGTCATGGCAGCAACCCCAGGAAAATGATCGTCATAGGCTTTAATCAGCACTACCCGCTGGCTGGCAGCGTCGGTCGCGTCCATGTGCGACCTGGCTTCAGCCGTTATCATGCCCTGTAACAGTAAGCGAGCATCATGCACGTAGCGAGTCATCGGGCCGGCAATGTCCTGCGCTGCGGCAATCGGAATAATGCCGTGGCCAGACACACTGCCGCGAGTGGGTTTGACGCCCACCACACCATTAATCGACGCAGGGCACATGATTGAACCGTCTGTTTCGGTGCCTATCGCCAGTAAACTGAAGTCTGCCGCCACCGCCACGGCTGACCCTGAGCTGGAGCCGCATGGCGTGTGGCTGTGCCGATACGGGTTGCGCGCCTGGCCACCTAAGCCGGACCAGCCACTGGAGGACCCATAGCCGCGAAAGTTCGCCCATTCCGACAGGTTGGCTTTGGCTAAGATAATTGCACCTTGTTCCCGTAGTTGCGCCACAAGTTCCGCGTCTACGCTGGTCAGGTGGCCTTCAAGAACGTTGGCGCCTGCTGTGGTGGGTAACTGGTCTGCGGTTGCGATATTAGCTTTCAATACCACTGGCAGGCCATGCAGGGGGGAGCGCACCTGTCCGGCCGCGCGCTCTTCGTCCAGCGTACGCGCGATGCTTAGGGCGTCGGGGTTAATATCGATAATCGCACGCAGTTCTGCGCCCTGTTGGTTGTTGGCTTCAATTTGTTCAATGTAATACTGCACCAAGGCTTCACTGCTTAGCTGGCCATCGGCCAGACGCTGCTGAATGTCTTCAGCGGAGGCGAATGAGAGGTCATTGTCAGCGTCACTTGCCGGACTGCAGGCGTTGAGTGCCAATGCCAGGCTGGTGGCAAGGAGCACCGTTTTTACTGCTGTTAATGGCGAGGGCCTTATCTGTCGGGCTTGAGGCGCTTGGATCATGATTATGTCTCTTATGTGAAGGGCGTCCACTGCCCGCAAATATGGGTGACTCAAGCAGAACGAGTGAATATCGGCCTGCCGAGGAGGCTAGGGTGTATGCGTTAAAATGCCGTAATGCGAGGGGGGAATACAAGCACTAAATAAACCCTTGTCACATTTTCGACTTAATAACGACTCGGTAAGGTCAAAAAAGATTCAAAAAAACGTCACCTTGTCACGTTACTGTCACATTAGATCCCTATATTATCCGTCCAGCTAACCCACACCCATGAGCTGGAGATATTTGTGAGCATACACACATCCCAAGTGACTTTTTCAAAGTCTAAAAAACTACCAACAGTCGCGACCGTGGCGGTTGCATCGATTCTCTTTTGCAGTCAAATGGCGCCAGTACTGGCCGCTGATCTGCAAATTTATGGTCGGGCGCATTTAAGCACCGACGTATTAGGTGATGGCAGCGACTACGGCCTCAACGTGTCCAGTAACTCGAGCCGTTTGGGGATAAGAGCGAAGCATCAGGTGCATGACAACATCGAAGTGTTTATGCAGCTAGAACAGAATGTGCGCTTTGATCAGCGCGGTGGTGATTTCGCAACCCGCGACTCCTTCGCAGGTTTACGGGGCGACTGGGGCCAGGTGCGAGTCGGCTCTTTTGATACCCCGGGTAAATTGCTACGCGCAAAAGCAGATGTGTTTAATGATCGCCTGGGTGATTTGCGTAACATTGCCAGTGGTGGCGGGATGAGCTTCGACCCGCGCTTTCGCAATAGCATTCATTATCGCAGCCCGGTGTTTAACAACACCACCTTTGATATCCAATACTCGCCGCACAACGCCACAGACGCTACCACCGACAACGAACTGCAGGCAGTGAGCGTAGCACTGAATTATCAGTATCAGCGCGTCTGGCTAGGTGTTGCATATGAGCAAACTGAAGGCAGCCAGAATGATCCCAGTGCCTTGCGTTTAGCGGGTAGCTATAACTTCACTGACGCTCTTCAGGGCATTGCTTTTTACCAGCACGCCAGCGATCTGCAATTTGGTGAGCGAGACGCTTTTGGTGGCGGTGCAAAATACAGATTCGGTGACTATGCGGTCATGGGCCAGGTG
>JAFIFH010000052.1 GCA_020832105.1 Idiomarina sp. | reverse complement strand
GCTTGCGGTCGCTGAAGTAAACGCCGTGGTACCAGAATCCCATATAACATTCGACACTGCCGCCGCGGTGGTGTTGTCATCAAATATCATCGCACCGATACCGCAATGTTGCCATGGGTTAATATCGTCTACTGCTTTGACGTCTGTGGTGTATACGCTAGCTGATAGTGCAACAATACCTGCTGCAAATATGACTGCTTTCATTATTATTTTTCCTTAAGTTTTGAAAAATCACACGGTAATCATGACCATGTGCAACCAGCATATCCTTAATGCTGATTTAGTGTAAAGATGATATCCACCACGGTACTGCGTCAGGCGTAGCCTGACCTACGGTTGCCAGGCAATGCCGACGGTGCCGTTGACGACCTGGCAGCGACCTTGGGCACGCTTGGTTTCAGTGTCTTCGCCTGCTTGCATCAGGAACACAAAATCTTCCTGTAGCAACTGCAGCTGTTCACGCCCTTCACACAGACGCGCGATATTGTCGTACACCCCAGTGTCGCCTAAAAAGCGCGTGGTGGTAGACTCAGGCCGGTAAGCCTGCTGTTCGGCAAGCTGGATGTCACTTACCCGATTACGCTGAATCACACCGGTGCTGGCATGACGCACAAAATGAAACGCACCACCGACCATGCGCTCGTTACCGGTGGGCTGTTCAACGAAGAACACCGCGCTGTCACCCATCACCTCAAACTGTCCACTTCGCGTGTTGACCAGTAATGCAGTTGCGCGATCAATACCAGACGCCAGTGGCATCGCAGTGTCAGTGGCTAGACGCAGCATCCGCCCTTGACGACCACGCTCTGAAATTTCCACGTCGATCATCCCAAATGGGTACAGGCCGAGCCCCCCCATGGCATGATACGTCAGGCTATTCGGGCTCACTCCGCGCGGGCAGCTGTCATCCTGCTCACAGCCAATCCGCGGAGCTGGACGAGCTAAAGACCCTTCGGTCATCGCCTCTCGACTAGAACCATTGGTCACCATGGTGCCTGATGACATCGCAATAGCGGCATTGCCTGCGGCGGCGACCTTAAGTTCGCCATCGTTTAACTGACTTGTAATGGATTTAAGCAGCGCAGTGCGCTCACCTTCTCCACTAAAAAATGCGTCGCGCAATAAGCTTTGATTGCCATCTGCGAAGAAAATACCATCAGCCTCTGCGAGCATGCCTTGCCAGGCATCGGCGTCTTCACAGAAGGCTTTCTGCTCAGCATGCAAATCCGGGTGTACCCGGGCCCGATCGTACGCCCCTGTCGTACGCCGACGCAGTGAATCCAGGCTATCACACTGACCATTCGCCTGAGCACGCAGCACAGTGGCATCTATCGGTAACCATTTGACCTGCGCACCTGCGTCTCGCAGTATCGCCTGGTAACTTTGATAAGCGCCCAAGGGGTCCCGTTGTGCAGCGGTTACCACATAAATCACCGGTGCTTCGCCCTCTGCTGACTGCGCAGCACTTTGCACGAAGCGCGCTACAATTGCGCTGCCAGAATCGGTGCTTTCACTGATCCGGGCAACTTCTTGCAGGTTTTCCATGGTTGGCATTTCGAGGCCATCAAGTACCCGGTAGTACTCTTCTTCGGTTAACCGACTGAGTAAATCAAGATGGGCGCGAGAGCGGAAACGCTCTACTAATCGATACTCAGGCACCACGCCATACCCAAAATGGTCCGCCATCATCTCCAGAGTTTCAATCAGCTCTTCACGAATAGCTTCACGTTCACGTGGCCATACTGCCTGACGCATCGCTTCACGGCGGCGCACATCGCTCAAATTAAACAACCGTGAGGTTCGCATCTCATTGGCCTGAATCCAGTCTTTCGACGCACAGGCGTCCTGGTTCATACTCGAACAAACCTGAGGATCGCTGCCCAGCAATACCAGGTTGAAATCCGTTTCATCTGTTGCGGACTCAGCACTTACCTGGGTACTAAACAGTACCGCTGTAAATAACGTGGTTAGCGCTGCGCCGATATTGCGCAGGCCAGAAATCGGGGTCTTTGTCATTACTACCTCATCATTTATATGACAACCGGGTGGATCACTATGAGCGACCTCACCTTATGACGATAAGAGTACCATGCAGTTCCATTTTGTTCATTCTTTCAGCGCTGGTTTGGCCGCTTACCCACCGGCAAAACCTTGCTGCCGCCAGGCCTCGTAACTAATAATGGCGACTGCATTGGATAAATTCAGGCTGCGCGACGACGACTGCATGGGAATTCTGATGCGTTGTTCGGCAGGGAATGCATCGCGCACTGCGTCAGGTAAGCCGGCGGTCTCTGAACCAAATAGCAGTACATTAGCTGGCTGATAATCAACCTCAGTGTAGCTGCGGCTTCCCTTGGTGGTGCAGGCAAATATTCTTTTGCCGTCCATCGCCTGTGCAAACGCCGCATAGTCGGGGTAGCGCACCAGATTAGCCAGGTCATGATAATCAAGCCCGGCCCGGCGCAGCTTTTTCTCTTCAAAATCAAACCCCAATGGCTCGATCAGGTGCAGGGTGCAGCCGTTATTAGCGCACAAACGAATGATATTACCGCAGTTTGCGGGCATGACCGGCTGATGTAAGGCGATATGGAACATGAGTAAGCTCTGCATAATGGAAGATAAGTGGCAGGCCGCGCCTGCCCTGAGTCGAATTCGAGCACAGGCAGAGTATACCAGTGGGCAGGCTTAAGGTGCCAGGCGCTTGCTGCGTTTACCCCGGGGTGGGGCGCTGAAGCCTTTATCCAGAGGTTTTGCCTGCGCCTGCGCAGCAAAGAATGCGAGGGCCGATGCCATCGCGGGTCCGCGGATAGCGTCAGTTTCCATCAAGACTTCGTGATAACTACCTCTGACCTGTTGCAAAGTACTGGCAGGGTGCGGAGACAATTCGATAAAGGCCCGTTGCGGCTCAGCGCTGACAATGGGGTCTTCTGTGGCCTGCAGCACAAGGACTGGAATGAGAATCTTCTGTGCGGCTTCGGGTAATTCCGCCATTGCCTGTAAAGACTGTTTCAGCCATTGCACGGTGGGCCCGCCGAGTTGAATTTCAGGGTGCTGTTCATACATGGCACGGAACCATGCGTAGCGCTGTGCGCTGTGGGTGAGTTCGTTATCACTAAAACTCACGTCAGCGTAGTCCTGCATGCCCATAAAGTAGCGCGGTTTGTCACCAAGTACCTGGCGGTTAAACCAGTGCCCCACGCCGATCATCGTTCTGGCGATGGCCTGAGGCCAGGGTTTGGTTTGCACGCCCATCATTGGTGCACTGAGCACGGCGCTGCGAAAAGGGTGCGGATAATGTGCCATGTACAGACAACCAATCGCGGCCCCCATTGAATGGGCTAACAATTGACAAGGGTCCTTGCCAATAAGGGGTTTCAGCGCCAGCATAAAGTCCGCGAAGTCGCGCACAAACTCGTCAAAATGGGTAATGTGGCCATGCTGTGGGTGATGCGAAATGCGATCAGAAAACCCCTGCCCCCGGTGGTCAATGGCTGCCACTGAGTAGCCGTCAACCGCCAGCTCCAACATGATTTCCTGGTACTTTAGGTAACTTTCGATGCGACCTGGAGAAATCACCACCCAACCTTTGTCGGAATGGTCGGGATGGACAAAGGTGGCGTAACGTACGTTGACCTCGTCTGCGGTCACCAGATCATGCTGTTCAACATGTTGCCAGAACTGACTCAGGGCTGTCGCTGACCAATGCGCCCATTGCGCGTTGGAGTCTTGCGGCCGTTGCTCTAGCCAGCCTCGCAGTTGCGCTTGTGTCACATGCTTGTCCGCGGACATTAAAGCTCCTTCCCTAAATCTTAAATGTGCTGGGTAATGGTTCGCTGAGGTTTCTCTATTAGATTAGCACACCCGGTCAGAATTCCGCTTAACGGGGTATCTCGACGATGACTTCAAGACCGCCGTCAGCGTGATTTCGCGCTTCCAGCCGCCCACCAAGCACCGCGCTCGATCGTTGACATAACGACAAGCCAAGACCTACGCCAGCGCCATGGTGACGTGACGGGTCGGCGCGGAAGAAAGGCACAAACAGCTCATCAATCTTGTCGTCATCGACGCCTGGCCCCTGATCACGAATGCTTATCTGCAAATGACTACTAGTCACTTTACCACCAATAAACACTTTGCCATCGTCCGGTCCGTACTGAAACGCGTTGCGCACCAGGTTTTCCAGGATCAGGCGTAACAGAATTGGGTCAGTCGCCAGATTCGGTAGCTCGCAATCTGGCTGGATAATACGACCTGCATAAATATCGTTCTCGTAGATCAGGTCACCTTCGAGTTCTAGAAGCAGCGCAGCCACAGACACATCTTCACGCTCGAGCTTGCTGATACCGTTTTCAAGCCGGGATAGCCATAATATGCTGTCGATAATGCGTGACAGCCGCAAAATGTCCTTTTCCAGCATGATCCAGTGTCTGGATTGACGCAATTCCTCGTCATCCAGCAAATCTAATGCAACCTGTAAGCGTGCCAAAGGCGAGCGTAGCTCATGAGACACATCGCTTAATAAACGACGCTGAGCGTCTCTTGATGTTGCCAGTTCAACCGCAGTGGTGCGCAAGGTGCGCGCCAGTTCACCCAGTTCGTCACGCCTTTTGGGTAATCTCGCTAAATTCGGTTCCGCACTGCCGTCAGCGATTTCCCGGGTCGCCGTGCGCAAGCGCTTTAAAGGTGCCACAAACCAGACACCGAGAATAAGCGCACCAACGCCACTGGAGGACACCGCAATCCAAAGTAAATTGGGTAGTAGCTCCTGGTCATCGCGCTCTGCCATCTGGGCCACTTCAACGCCACTTAATGGCCGGCTGATAATTAAGCGAGCTTCGCCCATTGGAAAGGGGCCTGCAACATATTGCCCGCGCACCGGTATCTGTTGGGGATCAGCATTGGAGTTCATCAGATTAAAAGCTGCACGCGCCACTTCCTGGGACAACCCTGGGGTCATTTCCAGTTCATCGTCAGCACCGCCCTGGTGCCGCGCCACTACACGATACTCACCCACCAATAACCGCCCTGGCTGGAGCAACTCGTAATTGTCGGTTTGTTCAAGGATTGGGCGCAACGTACGCTCAAAATCAGAACCCACCGCTTCTGCTTGCGGTGGGCGTGTGAGGTAATATGCGGAAGCGAATGCGGCAAGAATTGCGCCTAGTAAAAGCGCCCAAAATAGCGCCAGCAGCCGCAGGGTAAGCGACTGATACCAGCGCGTCGGTCGGTTAATCATTAAGCGCGATCTTCTACGCGGTAGCCTCGTCCACGGACGGTCTGAATGCGCTCAGGCCGGCTCGGAAGTTTTTTGCGAATGTTGCTGATATGCACGTCTAGCGAACGGTCAAAAGGACCTAGCGCGCGACCCAGGGCCAGGTTCGACAAGCTTTCTTTTGTCACTAACTGACCATGATGCGCTAACAGGCAACGCAGAATATCAAATTCAGTCGGGGTCAATTCAAGTGGTTCTTCATCACAGACAACTTCTGCGGCGATGGTGTCCATCTTAAAGCCTGAAAATACCAGCTTTTCATCAGCAGGAATCGTCGCATTGCCCCGTGAACGGCGCAATAATGCTTTAATACGCGCGAGTAACTCACGTGGGTAAAATGGTTTCGCCAAGTAATCGTCTGCGCCCAACTCGAGTCCTACTACACGATCAACATCGTCGCCCCGTGCAGTTAGCATCAATACGCTGGTTTGGATCTGGCGCTCACGTAACTTCTTTAATAACTGCAACCCATCAATTTTAGGCAACATGATATCTAACAGAATGAGATCAAATTTGCCCTCGGTTGCTACTTTCAGACCTTGTTCACCATCTTCTGCGGTGGTTAACTGCATGCCATCTTTGGCCAAAAACTCGGTCAACATGGAGCCCAGGTCGACATCATCATCAATCAATAGTATGTGTGCCACAACGGTATCCTTAAAAACCTAGGGTAATCATTCGAATTTGTTACCCTATCTAATAGTTTGATATAAGCATAGAACAATTTGTCTATTTTACCGAAACTTTACGGTTTAAGCTTACGGGTCAGCGTGTTGCGTCCCCAGCCTAGTAGTTTAGCTGCTTGTTGGCGTCTACCGCCAGTTGATTTTAGGGCTATTCTCATCGCGCTATTATTAAAGGCGGCCTCAAAGCTGGCAAAAGTACCTGGCTCCTGTGTCGCAAAGGCTTCGCTCAGGGCGTCTTCCAAGGCGTCCTGCCAGGTGCCCCCAGCTTTCGGCCCTGGCTCTACCGGTGCCCCTGCATCCGCAAACCCCATATTCAAATCTTGCGGCAAATCCTCTAATCGAATTTCATCGCCTGGCGCCATCACCACCAACCAACGACAAGTATTTTCGAGCTGCCGAACATTCCCTGGCCAAGGCGCATCCATCAGCGCCCGATGCGTCTCTTTGGTAAGCTTTTTCTCACGCGACTGTAACTCTTTAGAGGACTTTGCCAGAAAGTAGTTCGCGAGTGCCGGGATGTCTTCGCGCCGCTCTGCCAGCGGCGGCAGGCGTAAATGAATAACGTTCAGGCGATGATACAGGTCTTCCCGAAAACGACCTTCTCTGACCGCATTGCGCAAGTCCTGGTGGGTTGCAGCAACAATGCGCACATTGACCTTAACCAGCTGGTGGCTGCCAACCGGATAGAACTGACCTTCGGCCAGTACTCGCAATAAGCGAGTTTGCACCGGCAGTGGCATATCACCAATCTCATCCAAAAATAGCGTACCTCCATCCGCCTGGCTAAACCGGCCTGGCCGGCTTTGAGTGGCGCCGGTAAAGGCACCTTTTTCATGGCCGAAGAGTTCGGTTTCAATCAGCTCGGCGGGAATCGCCGCCATATTTAAGGCGACAAAGGGTTGTTCCGCACGGCTACTGTGCTTATGCAGCGCGTGAGCAACCAGCTCCTTACCGGTTCCAGAGGGCCCGGTAATCAGCACGCTCACGCTGGAGCGCGATAATCGGCCAATGGCACGAAAGACTTCCTGCATCGCGGGCGCTTCGCCAATGATGTCATTGACGCGCTGGGAAGGTTCTGCGACGCCGGCGGAAGGTTGTCTTTTGCGCACTTTTCGGGCGCGTTCTGCAACGTCCAACACTTCGTTTAAATCGAACGGTTTTGCCAGATACTCAAACGCACCGCCTTTGAACGCACTCACCGCGCTATCTAAATCAGAATGTGCGGTCATCACCAACACCGGTAAATCCGGTACCCAGGTTTTAAGTTTTTCCATCAGTTGCATGCCATCCATGCCGGGCATGCGCACATCGGTCAGCACCACATCTGGCCAGGATTTGCTGGCTTGTGCCTGAGTACACTGCTGCAGGAAAGCGTCTGCGTCTGCAAACACCTGGCACGTCCACCCCTGCTCGGAAAATGCTCGCTCCAGTACCCAACGCATCGATTCGTCATCGTCAACGATCCAGATTTCACTTTGCATGACGCGCCTCCCAGGCCTCAGCTTCATTGCTATAAGGGATAAATAGAGTGAACTCAGTGTGGCCAGGGCGACTTACCAACTCGATTTTACCGGCGTGTTGGTGAATTAATGACTGGGCAATGGAAAGACCCAGGCCACTGCCCCCCTCGCGACCACTGACCAGAGGATAAAACAGCGTATCTTTGAGCTCGCCGGGTATGCCTGGGCCATCGTCAATGACACTCAGCAACAGGCATTGGCGGTAACGCTTGCCATAGATAGTTTCCTGATGCGCCACTCGAGTCTTGACGATGATCTTACCGGCAGCCTCAGGTGTTTGGTCGAGCGCCTCTGCGGCATTTTTCAACACGTTCAGTACTACCTGCTCTATTTGATGCTCAACCACCTCAATCGCAGGCAGGCTTGGGTCGTAATCTTTGTGTAACTGCAACTGCGCAGGTTTATCCAGGGCAATGACCTGCAGGCAACGTTCGATCAGTTCATGCACATTAACCGCAACCCGCTGGCCTGGTTTATTCGGGCCGAGCAGCCGGTCCACCAATTCGCGCAGGCGATCAGATTGCCTGATAATTAACTGGGTGTACTCACCGAGATCTGCGCTGGAGAGCTTGGCATCCAATAACTGGGCCGCACCACGAATGCCGCCCAGCGGATTTTTTATTTCATGTGCCAGCCCTCGCACTAATTGCTGCGCTGCGGCCAGCTGATGTTGCTGGGTCTGCTCCTGGCTAAGACGGCGAATCAGGTCGACCTGACGTAGCTCCATTAGCTGCCCTGGCTTGTCCGTACCCAGGGTACATGGAGACACCACCAACTCGACGGTGATTTGCCTTGCATCGTGAAGTACCCAAACTACATCGGAATCTGACACCGTCTGCTGATTCGCCAGCGCCTCATAGAGCAACTGAAAATCTATACTCGAATAACGAAAGAGACTTTCCAGAGGCGCGCCATACAAGCGTCGAGAGCTCCCGGCCAGTAAAGACTCCGCAGCTGCATTAGCGAACTGGATATGGCCACGGTTGTCCAGAATCAACACAGCGGTGACCAGTTGTTCGATAATATCCTGACGCTGAATGAGCGCATCTTGGTGGTGTTGCTGCAACATAAGGTCGTTGGTGTCCCCGGTCACTATAAGTGGGCGAAATGCCGAATCATTATTAACGCACCATTTTGGTGCAAACAAGCCTTAACTGCAATCTTATGCGTGCGGGCATAAAAAAACCGACCTGTTTTCTCCACGGTCGGTTTCTAAATACCCCCTATCGCATAGCGATAGGCTGTAACTAAGCCCTCAAATTACAAGCTATAGTACATATCGAACTCGACCGGGTGCGTGGTCTTGTTCAGGGTTTCAACTTCTTGACGCTTCAATTCGATGTAAGCGTCGATCATATCGTCAGAGAACACACCGCCTGCGGTTAAGAACGCACGGTCTTTGTTCAGCTCATTCAGAGCTTCTTCCAAAGAGGTAGCTACCTGTGGGATCTCAGCGGCTTCTTCTGCTGGCAGGTCATACAGATCCTTGTCCATAGCGTCGCCAGGGTGGATCTTGTTCTGAATACCGTCCAAGCCGGCCAGCATCAATGCTGTAAACGCCAGGTATGGGTTGGCGGTTGGATCAGGGAAGCGAGCCTCAATACGACGGCCTTTCGGGTTCGGAATCACCGGAATACGAATAGAGGCTGAACGGTTACGCGCTGAATAAGCCAGCATCACCGGTGCTTCAAAACCTGGGACCAGACGCTTGTAAGAGTTGGTCGAAGGGTTGGTAAAAGCATTCAGTGCTTTAGCGTGCTTGATTATGCCACCGATGTAGAACAGCGCCGTTTCAGACAAACCCGCATATTTGTCACCCGCGAACAGGTTTTTACCGTCTTTGGATAACGACATGTGTACGTGCATACCTGAGCCATTGTCGCCAACGATAGGTTTTGGCATGAAAGTCGCGGTCTTGTTCGCTTCATGAGCGACGTTATGGACCACGTACTTAAAGATCTGCATTTCGTCCGCTTTTTTAGTCAGCGTATTAAATTTGGTCGCGATTTCGTTCTGTCCAGCGGTTGCCACTTCGTGGTGATGGGCTTCAATCACCAGACCCATGTCTTCCATCTTCAGGCACATTTCGCCGCGAATGTCGTTCGACGAGTCAACCGGCGGCACCGGGAAGTAACCGCCTTTCACACCTGGACGGTGGGCAAGGTTACCTTCAGCGTAGTCGGCACCTGAGTTCCATTTCGCTTCTTCTGAATCGATTTGATAAAACGAACCGCTCATGTCGGTGTTGAAACGCACGTCGTCAAAGATAAAGAACTCAGGCTCTGGGCCAAAGGCTGCACTATCCGCAATGCCGGTAGAGATGAGGTACTCTTCAGCGCGCTTGGCGATAGAGCGTGGGTCACGGTCATACCCTTGCATGGTGTCAGGCTCAAGAATATCGCAACGGATAATCATGGTGTTAATACGTGAGAATGGGTCGATCAGGCAAGTGTCGACGTCTGGTTTTAACACCATGTCTGATTCATTAATGCCTTTCCAACCAGCAATTGACGAGCCGTCGAACATTTTACCGTCTTCAAAGAAATCTTCGTCCACCGCCGACGCTGGAATCGTCACATGCTGCTCTTTACCTTTGGTATCAGTAAAACGCAGGTCTACGAATTTAATGTCTTGCTCTTCAATTTGCTTAAGTACGTCTTGAACGGACATGCCGATCCTCCGGGTGCTGTAAAATTATTTGCTGCAAAATGTATGACTGTGTTTGTGCGGCTGCTGCTGACTGCCGCCAGTGCGTCTGCAGCTAAAACCATAGCCTAAATTTGGTGATCGTGCCGTAAAGGCGCATCATGCGCTTGCACGGACAATCTGGTTGTAACTAAATGCAAGAGCTGCGCCAATCAAACTTTAACCATATATATCAGTAGGTTAATTTAAATGCGCTGTATTAACGCAAGCCAAATAATTTCCAATCGCACACTTTTGGTGCATTGGCGACCTATATTGGTGCGCTCGCTATGCTTCGCCTGTATGATCTCAGAATTCGTCCCACAAACCCTATGTGGAAGGCGAATTATCGACCCTAAACCCGCTTAAACAGTAAATAATTTTATTAAACCGTAAATAAATTTAGAGATGTGGCTCGCTTCCTGTATAATCTGCGACCAGTTTTTCACCAGCTCGTCGGTTTTATGTGCGCACTTTGCCATAGGTTCCGGCGCACAAATAAAGAAGTACTTTATGACCGATTTAGTAAACGGTAAAGAAATAAGCAAACTACGTAATATCGCAATTATCGCCCACGTTGACCATGGTAAAACAACCCTGGTTGATAAGCTGCTACAGCAGTCCGGCACCCTTGAAAGCCGTGGTGAGCTGATTGAGCGCATCATGGACTCTAACGACCTTGAGAAAGAACGTGGCATCACGATTTTAGCGAAAAACACCGCTATTAACTGGCACGACTACCACATCAACATTCTTGACACCCCAGGTCACGCCGACTTCGGTGGTGAAGTAGAGCGCGTTCTGTCGATGGCAGACTCTGTACTACTGTTGGTAGACGCGGTTGACGGCCCAATGCCACAAACACGCTTCGTTACCCAAAAAGCTTTCTCTCACGGTTTGAAACCAATTGTTGTTATCAACAAAGTTGACCGTCCAGGCGCTCGCCCTGACTGGGCTGTTGAGCAGGTGTTTGACCTGTTTGATAACTTAGGTGCGACCGACGAACAGCTCGACTTCCCAATCGTTTACGCGTCAGCCTTACAAGGTTGGGCGTCAATGGATCAGGACAAACCAGCTGAAGACATGACTCAGTTGTTCCAGGCGATTGTCGACAAAGTATCACCACCAGAAGCAGACCCTGATGGCCCATTACAGATGCAGATCTCACAGCTTGATTACTCAAGCTACGTGGGTGTTGTCGGCATCGGCCGCGTTCGTCGCGGTAGCATCAAGGCAAACCAGCAGGTCACTATCGTCAGTGCTGACGGTACCAGCCGTAACGGTAAAGTCGGTAAAGTATTTGGTTACTTAGGTCTTGACCGTATCGAGTCCGACGGCGCTGGCGCTGGCGACATCTGTGCGATTACCGGTCTTGGTGACCTGAGTATCTCTGACACTGTGTGTGCAGTAGGTCACGCAGAAGCCATGCCTCCACTGACCGTTGACGAGCCGACGGTCACCATGACCTTCCAGGTCAATACCTCACCGTTCGCTGGTAAAGAAGGTAAGTTTGTAACTTCGCGTCAAATTCTCGACCGTCTGCAACAGGAACTGAAGCACAACGTTGCTTTGCGTGTTGAAGAGACCGCCAACCCGGACAAATTTAAAGTGTCTGGCCGTGGTGAGCTTCACTTAGGCGTATTAATCGAAAACATGCGTCGCGAAGGTTTCGAACTTGCTGTATCGCGCCCTGAGGTTATCGTTAAAGAAGAGGACGGCGTTAAGCTTGAGCCAATTGAAAACCTGACCGTAGACGTTGAAGACCAGCACCAGGGTGCTGTCATGGAAGCACTTGGCTTACGTAAGGCCGATATGACTAACATGCAGCCAGACGGTAAAGGTCGCGTACGTATCGACTTCCAGGTACCAAGCCGTGGCTTGATTGGTTTCCAGACTGAGTTCATGAGCGTGACTTCAGGTACCGGCCTGGCTTATCACTCGTTTGATCATTACGGCCCGCATAAAGGCGGTCGTATCGGTCAGCGCATGAATGGCGTGTTGATTTCAAATGCGAAGGGTAAAGCACTGACTTATTCATTGTTTAACCTGCAGGAGCGTGGTCGCTTGTTTGCTGGTCACGGCGACGAAGTCTACGAAGGCCAGGTTATCGGTATTCATAACCGTGCCAATGACCTGACTGTAAACTGCCTGAAAGGTAAGCAGCTGACTAACGTGCGTGCCTCTGGTACCGACGAAGCTCAGGTTCTGAGCCCGCCGATCCGGATGAGCCTTGAACGTGCACTTGAGTTCATCGACAACGATGAGCTTGTTGAGATTACACCTGTCTCAATCCGTGTGCGTAAGAAGCTACTGACCGAAAACGAGCGCAAACGCGCTGGTCGTGAGAGTGGAAAAGGGTAAATTAACCCAGTTTCCATAGCACAATAAAAAAGGGCCGATATCGGCCCTTTTTTGTGTCTGTTATTTCTATTGACCAGAAGTCATTAGGTTATATGACAGTAAGTCATTAATACGCATATTGCCAGCCTGCTTAGGCTTCAACCAGGATGACCCCGAACAAAACTGCGCAAAAATGCAAGCCGCTACCCGCCATCACGAACAAATGCCAGATAGCATGGTGATACACCATTTGCTTACGGACATAGAAAATCACCCCCAATGAATAGCTTAATCCACCAGCGAGGAGAAACAGCAGGCCTATCATGGGGACCATATCAAGCATTGGCTTAATCACAATCACTGCCATCCAGCCCATTCCAAGATACAGGCTTAGGGACAGCCATTTTATCCGTTCTTTTTTCATCGTCTCGAGTAGGATACCTGCAAGAGCGATCCCCCAAGCGACACCAAACAGTGACCAGCCCCAGGGCCCATGCAGTGAGACCAACGCGAAGGGCGTATAAGTACCAGCAATCAATACGAAAATCATTGAATGGTCGAGTAACTGGAAGATCCGCTTGGCACGGGGGTTGGAAACCGAATGGTAAAGTGTTGACGCACTGTAGAGCAAAATTAACGACACGCCGTAAACAATGCTACTGATAACGTGCCAGATGTCACCATACTCAAGCGATAACCAAACCAGAAAAGCTAACCCAACAACACTTAAAACGGCACCAATACCGTGCGACACCGAATGTGCAATTTCCTCAGCGAATGAATATTTTGCAGAGCTCATGAATGGCCTCTATTGTTAACTCTTTAGTGGTCAGACAAGCTTATCAAGTTTTAGCGTACACGTGTTAGCCTAATTATATTCTCTATCGATATATTTCAGCTTTTTTAGAAATTGCTCCGCATCACTTTGCCGTTCGTAGTCGAGTCGGTAGGTATTATGAAACCCGGTGGCAAGCTTGGTGTGGTGGCCTTCCAGATAGACCGTGTAACCGTCATGATCAGTAAATGCGGATATCCCCTCTAGCACGTGGCGCTCGTCTTTGTGCTCGCCGTGCTCGCGGATTTTTTCAAAAATATTCAGGATTTGACGGGTATCTAACTCATTTTTCATAGCATGCCTCTGTGTTCCAAGAGCCTCTGGCGCTGCCAAAGCTCGCAAAGACGGGACAAAAAAGCCAGGCCCGCCGTTATGGTTGTATATATTAACAACCTTAAAGATGGCACCTGGCGTGCTGACTTTCCAGCGAATTTATTCGATGGTATTGATGGCACCAGGTGCCACCCAAGGCTTAATCCTTTGGTTTCCTCTTGCGCGCAAACCGATGCTCAATAAATTGATAAAACACCGGGATAAAGAAGATTGAGACGAAGGTTGCAAACAACATGCCCCCGACCACAGTCACGCCCACCGCATTTCGCGCAGCAGCACCGGCCCCTGAGCTTATAGCGAGAGGCAACGAGCCGAGAATAAAGGCCAGTGAGGTCATCAGGATTGGGCGAAAACGCTGTCGACAGGCTTCCAATGCCGCGTCACGAATGCCCATTCCACGCTCTCGATTCAACACAGCGAACTCAGTGATTAAAATCGCGTTTTTAGCCGCAAGACCAATCAAAACCAGCATACCGACCTGGAAGTAGATATTGTTCTGCATGCCGGCCATCCACACGGCGACCACCGCGCCGAATGCGGCAAAAGGCACCGCAGTCAATACCACCAGTGGCAGCGTCCATCGCTCATACTGAGCCGCTAGCAATAGGAATACGATTAACAGGCCGAAGACAAATGCATTGCCCCCGACATCACCACTCGCCTGCTCCTGCTGTGAGGCACCAGTCCAGAACAGTTGATAGCCTGATTGCGGATCAAACAGATCATTGGCCACATCTTCAAGGGCTGCAATGGCTTGCCCCGTACTGTAGCCAGGCGCAGGTTCACCAATAATCCGAGCTGCTGGACGGTTGTTATAACGGTTCACCGTATCTGGCCCGGTGGTACGGTCTAAGCGCACAATACTGTTCAGCGGTATCATGTCACCGTCCGCAGAGCGCACAAAAGTCGTGGCCAAATCTTCAGGGCCGGCACGGTAAGACGATTCTGCACTCATGTACACGCGCCACGCGCGACCCAGATAATTAAAGTCGTTAACGTACGAGCGCCCGTAAATGCGTGACATGGCATTAAAGATATCACCAATGTTGACACCCATCGCCTTCGCCCGCTCCCGGTCAACGACCGCCAGATAGCGCGGTACGTCCATATTCAAGGTGGTACGCACGCTTTGTAACTCGGGGCGTAGGTTCGCTGAGTTGGTGAGCCTATCTATTTGCGTCATCAGCTCATCCGTATCACCTTCCATGCTGACCACAAGATACGCTTCAATGCCGCCGGTCGTAGAAATACCTGAAATAGGTGGTGGGTTAAACGCATTGATACTGGCTTCTGGGTAGTCCTCTCCCAGTTGATTAATCTTCTGCGCGAATTGCTGTGAGCTTTCGCGTCTAAGGTTACGATCATCCCATGATTTCAGGGTCAGAAAGCTTGCACCAACGTTCGCCCGGGTGTTGCCATTAACCATGTCATAACCAATAAAGGTCAGCGCACTTTCAACGATATCCTCATTACGCAGAACCTCATTCCACCCTAACGAGAAGTCCGTGGTCCGCTCCAGCGACGCACCTTCGGGCATTTGATGGGAAACCAGAATATAGCCCTGATCTTCATCTGGCACCAAGCCCCCCGGGAGCTGACTGAATATGCTGTAAATCAGCACCAGCAACACGCCAAATACCGCAAAAGCGAGACCGGTGCGCTTCAGCATAAAACGCACACCGTCAGTGTATTTACGTGTCGCATAATCAAAGAATTGATTAAATTTTTGCAGGACTTTGGGCGGTTTTTCCTGCTCTTGCTTAAGAATTTGTGCGCAAAGTGCTGGTGATAACGTTAAGCCGACAATCCCGGAAAGCACCACAGAGACCGCTATCGTTAAGGCGAATTGCTGGTACATCACACCGGCAAGACCGCCTAAAAAGGCGACAGGAATGAACACAGATACCAATACCAGCACCATGGTGACGATGGGACCGGACACCTCTTCCATCGCTTCCCGTGCCGCTTGCTTCGGCGTCAGGCCTTTCTCGCGCATCAGGCGCTCGACATTCTCAAGCACCACAATGGCGTCATCAACCACAATACCAATCGACAGTACAATCGCCAGTAAGGTCAACAGGTTGATACTAAAGCCAAATACGAACATCCCGGCAAATGCACCAATAAGCGCCACAGGAATGGCTACCAGCGGGATTAGGGTGGCGCGCCAGCGTTGCAGGAACAGGTAAATGACCCCCACCACCAGAATTAATGCCTGGATTAGGGTAAACAGCACCTGTTGCACTGACACTTTTACGAAGTCGGTGGTATCAAACGCAATGTTATAATCGACGCCGGAGGGAAAGTTGCGGCTCATACGGGCCATCACTTCATCAACCTGAGATGAAACCTCTAGTGCATTCGCACCTGGCCGCAACATGATGCCGATTGGCACCACCGTCTCGCCATTTTGCACCGCGTCAAAGTTATAGTTTGAGGCGCCTAACTCGACCCGGGCAACATCAGCTAAACGCACCACCGACCCGTCAGGGTTAGCCCGCAGAATTACGTTTTCAAACTCCTCTGGCGACGAAAAGCGCCCTTCTGCACCAATCGGCAGGGTCAACTCCTGAGGGTTTTCCGGGTTCGGTGCATCACCGAATCGTCCCGCAGAAAACATCGCATTCTGCTCGTTGATAGCCGCGGTGACATCAGACGGCACCATGCCATAGTTGGCAAGCTGGTCCGGTCGCAACCAGATCCGCATGGCGTAAGTTTTTGAGCCAAAGAATGTTGCAGAGGCGACGCCACTGATCCGGCTGAGTTCGTCCTGTACCGTCAATGTGGCGTAGTTATTCAGATAGAGCGAATCACGGCTGCCGTCAGGAGAGGTAATCGCAACAATCTTCAGAATTGCGTTAGATTCTTTACTAATCCGCACACCACCGCGTTGCACTTCTTCTGGCAAGCGGGTCAGCGCGCGCTGAACTTCAGCGTCGACGTCAATGGCGGCCTGATCAATATCAGTACCGACTTCGAAAACTACCCGAATACTTACCCCGCCACTGTCATCCGCAGAGGAGGTCATATACAGCATGTTTTCGACACCGTTAATATACAACTCTAAGGGTGCGGCCACCGCATCAGACGCGGCCTGCGCCGTGGCGCCGGAATAGGTCGCACTGACCACTACCTGCGGCGGGACTATCTGTGGATACTGCTGAATGGGAAGGTTTCGAAGCGATAACAGGCCAGCCAGTACAATCAGGATTGACAGTACGCCCGCCGTGACCGGACGGCGGATAAAAACATTTGAAATCATTCGCTATCTACTTCTTCTGCGCGGACCCGAGCCCCGGTGCGTAACAATGATAAGCCTTCAACTACGACGCGGTCACCAGCTGCAAGACCTTCCTGAATCAACATGCGGCTACCTACGCGCACGCCCAAAGTCACTTCACGCACCTGAATGCTGTCGTTTCCATCGACAATGTATACCACCGAGCGACGACCTGACTGAACCACTGCACGCTGAGGCACCGCTATTGCATTGGCAATTTCAATGCGTGGCAGCTGCACTCGAACAAACTGACCAGGTAATAAATCCATATCAGGGTTAGGTATCACCGCACGGGCTTCAATGGTGCCGGTGGCGCTGGATATCACCCGACTTACATAGTCGATGTAACCTTCCATAGGGTGAGTGGTGCCGTCCTGCAGCACCAGGCGCGCGGTCGGATTACTGTCGCGGGAGCCATCTACCGCGGTATTGCTCAGTAAATAGCGAGCGGCAATGTCATTCTCTGCCACTGAAAAAGTCACGTACAAAGGATCAAGACGAGTGATTGTGGCGAGAATCTCACCCTCACTGATTAAATTACCTACCGAAACGCGTTCACGCCCGGCAACCCCGTCTACAGGGGCATTGATATCAGTATAATTATAGCGTAACTCAGCGTCGCGAACGGTTGCCTGCTCGGCCTCCAGTTCCGCTTGGGCAAGTTCATATGCAGACTGCGCCTGATCGCGTTCGCGCCCACTAATCGCACCGTCAGAAAAGAGGTTCTCTACCCGCTGCCAGTCTCGCTGCGCTGAGCTATACGTTGCCTCAGCACTGGACAGATCTGAACGGGCTCGCTGCAGTTCTACCTCATAAGGGGCTTTTTCGATACTGAACATAGGCTGACCTTGCTCGACATACTGGCCTTCATCGAAATTGCGTGATTCCAGCAGGCCTTCCACCCGGGAGCGAACTTCAGCCACCATCGAGCCTTGAGTATTGCCTGGAAAAGACCGCTCGAGACGTAAGTTTTCTGTTTCCACGGTAACCACGAGAACGCGTGGCAGGTTAACGACGTCCTCTTGAGGCGTAGCATTGGTGTCGCTGCAGGCGCTGAGTATCGTCATCAGTGTACCTGCAAGAACAGCACCTACTAGTTTATCTTGTCGCATTTTGCTTCCTTAGCAAAGTCTGATACTTTCGATAGTCTACCCACTAGCTGCTACGGAAGCCGTTGATTTTACTTCATCTTTACAATTTAGATTGGGTATCGGTGCCACGATGAGGATGGGTCTGGCCACTTTTCTTTTGATAAAAGCGGTGGCTCAGCACAAAGGCGTGAATAATGGCGAAAACATAGAGTACTGGGCCTGCGGCGTATCCACCCATAAACACGCCGGTGTTCGCCGCCGAAAGCGACCAGATAGCTGCAATAAACAATGCGAGGCTAAGAATGACATGGAGTCGTCCGCCACTTAAAAACACCGACACCGGCGGACAAATGACAGCTAAAAAATAGTTCATGGTATGTACCTGGTTGTTATTATTATGTAGGAGCATGAACCTTTTTAGCACCCACGGCAAGCCCAAAATCGCTCACTAATAAGGTAGTCGGCTCCCGTCCCAAAACCAGAAGCCGCCGCTGTCACTCGGGTCGAGATTGTTAATCACCTGGGCAATGCGTGCAGCACTCTGCTCAGCGGAGAATAGTTTGCCATCGGCAATACGCTGCTGGAAGGGTTTCGACAGTTCAGTATCGGTCGTGCCCGGGTGAATCACTGCAAGTGACAGTTTTTTATGAGTGCGTTTAAACTCAATGGCCGCGGTCTTAAACAGCATATTCAGCGCCGCCTTTGACGCACGATAGCCATACCAACCCCCGAGCTGGTTGTCGCTGATACTGCCAACTTTCGCGCCAAGCTGAGCGACAAAGGCTGGCTCTTTCCTGGCCAGTATTGGCTTGAGCCCTTGCAGGAGCATAATCGGCAGGGTTGCGTTCACTGCGAAATACGCGTTCAGTTGTGCCTCGTCCAGTGCTTCAATGCGCCGTTCGGGCTGCCAGTCCCCTTGATGAAGCCAGCCAATGGTAGACACAACGCCGTGCAGCACGGCTTGCTCGGCTTCAAGTTGGGTAAAGACCTGCTGATAGTCGCTCAAATCTCCGTTGACCTGATACCAGGAAATAGTGTCGTCTAAGCCCGCAGGCCTTGCCTGGCGGCTCATCGCACTTAACTGAGTAAGCTCGCCCTGCGCCAGGCTTTTCGCGTAGTGCTGAAGCAGCGCCTGGCCTAAGCCGCCGCTGGCCCCAATAATGAGATAGTGCATCGCAAGTCGCTTTAAGTAAGGGTGGTACTAGCGTTACGCGTTGACAGACTGAAAGGTTCAGCGTCGTCAGGTTAAACCCTAAGCTCGAACGTCACAGGTCCGTCATTGACCAAATGAACCTGCATATTTGCGCCAAACTCGCCGGTTTGCACATGAACATCGGCAAGTGCTGCATGGTCACAAAATTTCTGATACAGGCTCAACGCCTGTTCGGGTAAGGCCGCGCTGGAAAAGCTCGGCCGCCGTCCTTTATGCGTATCTGCAGCGAGGGTGAACTGCGACACCACCAGCAATGAGCCTTGAATATCCCGAACGTCCAGATTCATTTTATCCTCGTCGTCGGCAAACACTCGATAGCCAACCACACGCTGAGCCAGCTTCTTTGCCTCAGCCTCGGTGTCGGGCTTTTCAACCCCAAGGAGTACCAACAGACCTTGCCCAATCTCACCGACAACGTCACCTGCAACCACCACCCGAGCTTCGCTAACCCGTTGAATAAGTGCTTTCATATCTACCTACAACCCATTTTTCTATGGTATGTCCTGATTTATGGGATGCTCATGGTCAGAGTCGGGATCACGCTTTTCTGCCTCGCTAAGCTCATCGTCAGCCCCCATGTATTCCTCAACCGTCGCGACTACTTCGGCACCAATCAGAATAATATTCCATGACAGGTATATCCAGACGATTAGAATCGGGATAGTAGCCACAGCGCCGTAGACACGTTCGTAGGTAGGAAAGTACTGCAAATACAGGCCGAATCCGTTTTTCGCCAGTTCAAATAGCACTGCGGCGACCAATGCCCCCCATATCGCGTAGCGTATTTTTACGACTTTGTTGGGCACCAGTACATACACGAGTAAGAAAGCGACGGTGGTAGAAATGACCGGCAATAACGTCAACATTAAGGAATTTAACCCACGCACGTACACATCGGCGGCAGCGGTTAATGCCATAAGGTAGGAGCTCGCGCCAATACTGAGGCCTATTAAAATTGGCCCCAGAGTCAGGATCATCCAATAGACTGCCAGCGACACCACAAAGCGGCGCTTTTTATGCACGCGCCAAATCCGGTTGAGAGACTTATCAATGTTGCTCATCAGCATGATAGCAACGACAAACAAGAAGCTCACACCGATGGCAGAAAGTTGCCTGGCGTTCTCAACAAAGGTTCCGAAATAGTCTTCCAATGCTTCCCCGGTAGAGGGCACCAAATTGTCCAGCACCAGGTCTTGCATCGTTTGGCGAATGCCCTCGAACGCTGGCATGCTCGCCATGACCGCAACTGTCACGGCCATCAATGGCACAATGGAAAGCATAGTCACATAGGTTAAATGACCAGCAGTCACAGTTACCTTATCTTCCAGGCAGCGTTCGACAAAAGTTTTGCCGAGCTTGTATGCATGTTTGCCACCCCCAAAGAGAAGAATTTTCTGTCGATGCCAGTTAATCATAATACTCCTTGCACTGGGCTATCCGCCGGTACACATTGCGCTGGTTTAGTTGAGCGCCGTTGCAGGCGATGAATCTGGTTGGCGAACCCGGGCACGGTGATAACCTCGTGATCTAAATGCATTCGCTCAGCCAGCGTGCTAAAAAAACTATCACTTTCCGCACCCTGAGGCTGCATATGCGGCAACCAATTGACCACCAACATGCCCCCGGCGCTAAGGTGGTCTGCGCATAAGCTAAGTAACCCATAGCCTAGCTCATCATAGACATCGCATAGAATCAGCTCAAACTTACGCGTCGCAGGTAATTGGCTCAGGTAAGCGTGGCTGTCTGCCAGCTCTATCTGATGTTGTAGTTGAGTATGGGGCGCAAGCGACACTGGATCAAAGTAATCCCAGAATAAATTCACCACTTCACTATTATGCTCAACACTAGTCCAGTTTAATGCATAGTTGTAGTGTTTTGCATAGCGCACAGCACTGCCCCCACCAAGGCCAAGCTCAAGCACACAACTGCCAGCCGCTAGTTCAGCCAGCGGGCGTAACATGACTTGCTGGTGCGCAAAGACTATCGTCTGGGGCTGTGCTAAGCTCATCACACTTTGCAAAGTTCCGTGCATGAGCATGAAGCGGTAGGCTTGATTCTCCAAAATGACTACTCTAACGTCTGAGTTATCAGTCAGATAGGTAATATTGGCGGTGAGAAGCTCGCGCTCAAAGTCAGCTGCCTGTAGCAAAGTTAGGGTATCCAGATAAAATTCTTGGATAGTCAGTTTACGGCATTCAATGATAATCAGGAAGCTATGCAATACACCATTATTCGGCCAACCTCTCAGCAAGAACTCGATGCATACTACCAACTGCGTTGGGAGGTCCTGCGTAAACCTTTCAAACGCCCACGTGGCTCAGAACAAGACGAATACGATCAGGTGAGTGAGCACTGCATGCTCATGGATGAACAGCAGCATGCGATTGGCATTGGTCGCCTGCATTTTAATAGCCCCGAAGAAGCCCAGATCCGCTTTATGGCCGTTATGCCCAATCTGCAGGGCGAGGGGCATGGGGTTCGTATTATTCAGTTTCTTGAACTGCTGGCACGGGATCAGGGCGCGACACGGGTGATCATCAATTCACGCGACACGACGCTGGGCTTTTATTTAAAATGTGGGTATCAGCTGAAAGAAGAGGCGGACACGGTTAAAAATGCCATGGCGGAGCATCAGCTGGTTAAGTATATCGATGCCACCAATCATATTATTTATCGTCCGCAATGGTGCAATGACCTACAGCAAACCTGGCAAAATCAGATTCCAATCAGCGACGCCATGGGCATTCGTATTTTTCAGTATACCGGGCGCATGCTGGAAACCCGCGCGAATCTTGCGCGTAATGTGAATGTGCATGACACCATGTTCGCAGGCAGTGTTTATTCCCTGGCTACCCTGACCGGATGGGGCATGGTGCAATTGCAGCTGCAGGAAAAAGAGCTGGAAGGTGCGGTGGTGCTAGCCGAAGGCTCAATTAAATACCTTAAGCCTTTAGCTAGTGAACCACGAGCGGTGGTGGAACTTGATGACATGCACGGCAACATGCAGCTTTTGCGTAAAGGTAAAAATGCGCACCTCAACGTTGATGTCACCTTGTTCGACCAAGATACCCCGGTGGCCTATTTCAATGGCCGCTACGTGGTTAAGGCGAATCGGTCGTAAGTCAGGCTGCGCCTGACGTTAACCAATGGCGCGGCGGCAGGTGAAACCTGCCCTACGAAACCCCACCCACGGTCATCAGCAAGACGGCCCAAGCTTAACCAATGGCGTCAGTTCACCGCTTAATAGCAAACGACCGATGGCTTCGATGTCCGGCGAGAAATAGCGGTCTTCACTATAGAAGCTCACTTCCCGGCGCACGATGCCATGCACGGTTTCCAGCGTTGGCGAACTTTTCAGCGGACGCCGGAAATCAACGCCCTGTGCCGCAGCAAGTAGTTCCACCGCCAGAATATGCGCTGTATTTTCTGCAATATCCTGCAAGCGACGCGCAGCGAAGGTTGCCATCGACACGTGGTCTTCCTGGTTTGCTGACGTTGGCAGGCTATCTACGGAAGCTGGATGGGCAAGACTTTTGTTTTCAGACGCCAGCGCCGCCGCGGTCACCTGCGCCAGCATAAAGCCAGAGTTCACACCACCGTTCTCCACCAGAAAGGGCGGTAAGTTACTTAGGTTCTGGTCAATCAACAACGCCATGCGCCGCTCAGACAAACTTCCAATTTCGCTACATGCGATTGCCAGTGAGTCTGCTGCCAATGCCACAGGTTCAGCATGGAAGTTACCGCCAGACAAAATATCGTTGTCATCAGCAAATACCAGCGGGTTGTCCGTCACACCGTTTGCTTCGCGCTCAAGTACACCGGCGTTAAAACATAGCTGGTCGTAGATTGCACCCATCACCTGAGGCTGGCAACGCAACGAGTAGGGGTCCTGAACTTTGCCACAATTCTCGTGCGACTCACCAATTTCGCTTTCGCTACCGAGGATCTCGCGCAGTGCTGCCGCAACCTCTATCTGGCCCGGCTGGCCGCGGACCGCATGGATACGCGCATCAAAGGGCGCGCGTGACCCCAGTGCTGCCTCGACACTCAACGCCCCGGTAAGCAACGCGCCGTTAAACATATCTTCAATCGCGAATGCCCCATGCAAGGCCAGTGCAGTGGATGCCTGGGTCCCGTTCAAGAGCGCCAGACCTTCTTTCGGTGCCAGCTCCATCGGCTCAAGGCCGGCGTGTTTCAGTCCTTCAGCAGAGCTCATCACTTCGCCTTTATAACGTACTTTCCCTTCACCTAAGAGCGGTAACACCAGGTGAGCAAGGGGCGCGAGATCGCCGCTGGCACCCACTGAGCCCTTCTCCGGGATACACGGATAGACTTCATTGTTGAGCAAGGCAATTAATGCGTCCATGACCACTAAACGTACACCCGAGAAGCCTCGTGCCAACGAGTTGATCTTCAGCACCAGCATCAGGCGCACAACCTCGTCTTTCATGAATTTGCCAACGCCCGCCGCATGGGACAAAACAATTTTGCGTTGCAGTTCGGTTAGCTCTTCTGGCTTGATCCGCGTGTTGGCAAGTAAACCGAAACCGGTGTTAATGCCATATACAACACGCCCTTGGGCAAGCACGTCCGCGACGGTGTCGGCTGCTTTAGCAATGTTGTCGCGGGTCGCAGCATCAAGACTCAGTGCCACCGGCTGGCGATCGAACTGACGCAACTGACTTAAAGTCAGTTCACCAGGTTGAAGCGAAAAATCTATCATAGGTTACTCACTTTAGCGTTAGATGCTGCTTGTATCATCGGTAAATCAAGGCCTTGTTCAACTGCACATTGCTTTGCAATGTCGTAGCCAGCATCGGCATGGCGCATCACACCCGTTGCAGGGTCATTCCACAATACCCGCGCCAGGCGTGCGTCCGCTTCGTCGGTGCCATCGGCGACAATCACCACCCCAGAGTGCTGTGAATAGCCCATACCGACGCCGCCGCCATGGTGCAGACTGACCCAGGTTGCGCCACCAGCTGTACTTAATAATGCGTTCAACAGTGGCCAGTCAGACACAGCGTCGGAGCCGTCAAGCATGGCTTCGGTTTCACGGTTCGGGCTAGCCACTGAGCCAGAGTCCAGGTGGTCACGACCAATCACGATAGGTGCTTTGAGTTCACCACTTTTGACCATCTCGTTAAAAGCGCGGGCGATACGTGCACGGTCTTTCAGGCCAATCCAGCAGATCCGCGCTGGCAAGCCCTGAAACTCAATCCGTTCTCTGGCCATATCAAGCCAGTTATGCAAATGGGCATCATCCGGAATGAGTTCTTTCACTTTAGCGTCGGTTTTGTAGATATCTTCCGGGTCACCCGATAAAGCTACCCAGCGAAATGGTCCAATCCCTTCACAGAACAGCGGGCGAATATAGGCCGGCACAAAGCCTGGGAAATCAAAGGCGTTGCTCACCCCTTCGTCTTTCGCCATCTGCCGAATATTGTTGCCATAATCGACCACCGCGGCACCACAGTCCTGCATCGTCAGCATTGCGCGAACCTGCACCGCCATCGACTGTTTGGCCGCTTTCACTACCGCAGCACTGTCTTCTTCGCGCATTTTCGCCGCATGTTGCATGGTCCAGCCCTGGGGCAAATAGCCATTCAGTGGATCGTGCGCAGATGTCTGGTCGGTCACGACATCTGGGGTGATATCCCGTTCCACCAACTCTGCATAAATGTCAGCCGCATTGCCTAATAAGCCCACCGAGATTGCTTTGCCGGCCGCTTTGGCATCGGCCAGTTTCGCCAATGCATCGTCAAGGTCAGTGGCTTTAACGTCCACATAACGGGTGCGCAGACGAAAATCGATGCGACTTTCATCTACGTCGCACGCCAGCATCGAAAATCCAGCCATGGTCGCAGCTAATGGCTGCGCGCCACCCATGCCACCAAGCCCGCCAGTGAGCACCCACTTGCCTGCCGGCTCTCCGGCAAAATGTTGCTTGGCAATGGCGCCAAAGGTTTCATAGGTGCCCTGCACAATGCCCTGTGAACCAATATAAATCCAAGAACCCGCAGTCATTTGGCCGTACATCATCAAACCCTGCTTATCGAGCTCGTTAAAATGCTCCCAGGTTGCCCAATTTGGCACCAGGTTGGAGTTCGCAATCAGTACCCGTGGTGCGTTGCTGTGGGTTTTGAACACACCAACCGGTTTGCCGCTTTGTACCAACAGGGATTCGTCATCTTCAAGCCGATCCAGCACTTCAACAATGGCATCGAAGCATGGCCAATCACGCGCTGCGCGACCAATCCCGCCGTACACCACCAACCCCTGGGGATGCTCGGCAACTTCAGGATCCAAATTGTTCATCAGCATGCGTTTTGCCGCTTCTGTCTGCCAGCTTTTGGCGGTGATCTGGCTGCCTCTCGGGGCACGAATTTCACGCTTGCTATCAAATCTTGGGTTGGTCATAACCACTCCTAAAGGCTCGGTTTATTCTGTTGTTTTTTATTAAAAGTCATGTGCCCGCCTAAGCGAAAACGGCTGCCCGGGTGGGTCAGTACGGCCTGACTAACCATGCCTTCACGGGTCCAGGTGCGTCGTTGGATCTGCAGGCAAGGCTCTGGCATCGCCAGCTCCAGCCAGATTTGCTGCTGCTTACTTGGCAACACCGCTTCTATTTGATGGCTGGCCTCGGTTAAAGGTGTCACTTCGCAGAGGTATTCATGGGGGGTGTGAGCGGTAAAGTCCTGCTTTAAGTAATCAGGTACCAATACCGGATTCACGTAACGGTCTTCTACCTGCACCGCCTGACCATTTTCAAAGTGAGTGATCACTGAATGCCATACGCGTGCGCCTTGCGGCAATTGCAACAGGGTTGCGAGGCCAGGTTCAGCGACAACGTCTTCAAGTAGTTGCACAACCGCGTGATGGCGATGCTTACGCAGGCGGATCTCATCGGCGATATTGCGGATGGTGAGCAGCGCGGACTGTGATTTAAGTGGCGCCACAAAGGTTCCTGCGCCGCGTGTGCGGACCACCAGACCTTCGTCTGAGAGCTCCTGCAGTGCACGCCTGGCGGTCATCCGGCTGACACTGAATTCTTCAGCCAGCTTATTTTCTGAACTCACCGGGTGATGCTCTGGCCATTCACCTGATTCTATCTTGCGATACAGCGACTGCTTTATATGATCATATTTCATCGTAACCTACCCTCGGGGCGTTTCCCCAGACCAAATGGCCATCAACGTTATACTGAGGCTATCTTACTTGTCTTCATGTTGTATATACAATAGCATGAGCGATAAGTTAAAAAAAAGAAATTTAGGAGTGCTCCGATGTCTATACAAGTAATTCATAACGTGCGTGTTGCCGCGATAGCTGATGCCTCGGACTTTGCCTTGACCGACGACGCTGTCGTGGTCATTGAGCAACAGAATATCGCCTGGGTCGGGCCGATTCACCAATTGCCCGATACTTATCAGCACGCAGAGCGCTTCGACGGCGGTGGTGGCGTGTTGACCCCGGGACTGATTGACTGCCACACCCACCTGGTTTGGGCCGGCTCTCGGGCCAACGAATTTTCCATGCGCTTACATGGTGCCAGTTATGAAGAAATCGCCGCGGCCGGCGGAGGTATTCTGTCGACGGTGAAAGCGACCCGTGCAGCCAGCGAAGACGAGCTGTTTGACCTTGCGCTGGTGCGTGCTAAAGCCTTGATAGATCAGGGAGTGACTGAGATTGAAATTAAATCAGGTTATGGTCTCGAGCTTGAGACCGAACTTAAACAGTTGCGGGTAGCGCGACGGCTCGGTGAAACCCTGCCATTAAAAGTTCATACCACGTTCCTCGCTGCTCATGCCCTGCCAATTGAGTACAAAGATGATGCAGACGGTTACATTGATTATGTGTGCGAGAGAATGCTACCCGCAGCCTTGAAAGAAGGGCTGGTGGACGCGGTGGACGTATTTTGTGAGCGGATTGGTTTTAGCCGAGCGCAAACTGAGAAAGTGTTTATGACCGCCAAATCCTTTAACTTACCGGTTAAACTGCATGCGGAGCAACTCAGTGATCAGGACGGTGCAAAGTTAGTCGCTGACTATCAGGGGTTATCAGCGGATCACCTGGAATATCTGTCAGACGCTGGCATCGCGGCAATGGCTAAAGCTGGCACGGTGGCTGTGTTACTCCCCGGTGCTTTCTATTTCTTGCGCGAAACTAAGTATCCACCGATTACGCAATTACGAGAAGCGGGTGTGCCTATCGCCATTGCCACAGATGCAAACCCAGGGTCGTCGCCGATTCATCAGGCGCAGCTGATGCTACATATGGCCTGTACGCTGTTTCGGTTAACCCCTGAAGAAGCGCTTGCGGGAATGACGGTGAACGCAGCGAAGGCACTGGGCAGCCAAACAAGCGGGCAGATCAAAGCGGGTATGCAGGCAAATCTGGCGCTATGGGATATTCACCAGCCTGCCGAGCTGTGCTACCAGTTTGGGGTGAACCCATTGCAGGCGCGCTGGTTTCAGGGGCGTTTTTCACGGCCAAATAAGTAAGCCAGGGTCAATTCGCTGAGCAATTGCCCGCACGCCATATGCCCTGCTGCTTCGCCGGCGGGGTGGCGGGCTGGGGCGGCTTCCGCCAGATGCAGGTAACGGGTATCGCTGTAGGCAGCAAGCTTAGACACATAGCGATATGCCTGGGGCATGCTCACACCCGTGTAATTAAGCGCACTGGCGGGGGCCTGCATAATCGCGTCCACGTCTACTTCCAGGCCTAACGGCGCGGCCCAGCCATCCACCATCGCGCTCACTTCATCTAAAGCGTCAACGAACTGCATGTCATACAGGCGGTGAATACTATGGTAACTAAACCCGGCTTCGCTTAGCTGTTTCAGACTGGTGGCGGAATTCTTACCTTCATGCAGCGACATCACATGATAATGCGCCAACGCCCCTTCCATATACGCATAACTAAAGCCGTTACCACTATGACGCCCTTCCCGTGGGCGAAAGTCCGCGTGGGGGTCAAGATTGACACTAGCACAGCGTTGTTCTGAGGTTTCATACAAAGATTTTAATAGCGGATAGGCATTGTTGTGCCCGCCACCAATTAAAATCACTTCATACCCTGACTCAAATAACGGATAAAGCACCTGCAACACACGCTGATCAACCTGTGCACAGAGTTCACGCAATTGCGGCAAGGTCTGGGCATCAAATTCATCCAGCTCGCCCACCTTAGCCATCAGATCATCACAATCAATATGGCCAACCAGGAGCAAGTCATGAATAGGCAGTGCAGGGGTCGCTTGCAGGTTTAAAAATACGTTTAAAAATGCATCCCAACCGCCTTCAGCCCCACCTTTGCCGCAGTTTGCCTGCGGCCCGATAGATTCTGGAACCCCAACAATGGCGATGCGTGAGCCGTCACGGTGGTGTTGCTGCAATGTGGCGGTGAGATCATCGCCTTCACGCAGACACGCCATCGCCTGGCCGATTTTGGTTTCACCGGCGCGAGGCCTGACGAACGTCTGTGGGTTCGAGCGACGTAAATAGGCAGCCATGGGCGAAGTTATTCGATGTCCAGTGGCTCAGGTGACAGGATGACGCCGGTGGTGTCAGCGTAAACATGGTCTTCAGGCAGAAAAGTGACCCCACCAAAATTCACCGGAATATCAACCTCACCCGTGCCTTCCGACGGTGCGCCGACCGGAATCGAGGCAATCGCCTGGACGCCAATATCAAGGTCTTCCAGTGCATCTACGTCACGCACACAGCCATAACAAATGATGCCTTCCCAATCATTTTCCAGTGCGGTTTCTGCAATATTAATGTCGATAAGTGCACGGCGTAACGAACCACCGCCATCGACTAACAGGACTTTACCGACGCCTGATTCTTGCAGTGCGTTCTCAATCAGTCCTTTGTCTTCGTAACATTTAATGGTCACCAGCTGGCCACCAAATGAAGTGCGCCCGCCATAATTAACAAACATTGGCTCGACTACGTCGACCGCGTCGGCGAATAAATCACAAAGTTCCGAAGTATTGTATTCCATAGTATGACTACCTAGTGCGCAGGGAAGGATTGACCTCAGTATAAACCCTATGCCCGACAGATAAAAATCTAACTGGGCAAATATACGAGCTATTTGATATTAATCAGTAAATGACCGGCCTAAAAAACAAAAAGGCCCGCTAGAGGGCCCTTTTCTTCATCCACACTTACCAGTACCTCATTTGCTAGAGGATAAACCGGCTTAAGTCTTCGTTGTCGGCAAGCTCATCTAGATACTTGTGCACGTAATCAGCGTCAATAGTGACCTGGTCACCTGACATCTCGCTGGCGTGGAAGGACATTTCCTCCATTAACCGCTCTAGCACCGTGTGCAAACGGCGTGCACCGATGTTTTCAGTCTTTTCATTGACCCGCCAGGCAATCTCAGCAATGCGCTCGATACCGTCCTGAGTGAAGTTGATATCCACGCCCTCGGTGGCCATCAACGCCTTGTATTGCATGGTCAGCGACGCCCGTGGCTCGGTCAGAATACGCACGAAATCATTGCTGGTCAGGGCTTTCAGTTCAACCCGAATCGGTAAGCGGCCCTGTAGCTCAGGAATTAAGTCTGAAGGCTTCGACATCTGGAACGCGCCAGAGGCGATAAACAAGATATGGTCGGTTTTAACCATGCCATGCTTGGTGTTGACTGTGGTGCCTTCCACCAACGGCAGTAAATCTCGCTGTACCCCTTCCCGCGACACATCAGGACCGCTGCTTTCGCCGCGCTTACAAATCTTGTCTATTTCATCTAAAAAGACAATACCGTTCTGCTCTACTGACTCGATGGCCTTTTCTTTCAGCTCTTCAGGGTTCAGCATTTTCGCCGCTTCGTCTTCCACCAGCTGTTTCATCGCGTCTTTAATCTTGACCTTACGCTTCTTGGTTTTGCCACCTGACATGTTCTGGAACATATTCTGTAGCTGGGAGGTCATCTCTTCCATGCCTGGAGGGGCCATAATTTCGACCCCCATCTGTGGCATCGCCAGGTCTATCTCAATCTCTTTATCGTCCAGCTTACCTTCACGCAACTTCTTGCGAAATGCCTGGCGAGTCGCCCCGTTTTCCTGCGGCTGCTCGTCTTCTTCCTCATCACCCCAGCTTGATTTGCGGGCTTTAGGCAGCAGAGCATCAAGAATTCGCTCTTCCGCAGCATCTTCGGCGCGGTGACGGACACGAGCCATCTCTTGCTCTCGAACCTGCTTCACTGCGGTATCGGTGAGATCACGAATGATTGACTCGATTTCCTTACCAACGTAACCAACCTCGGTAAACTTGGTTGCCTCAATTTTAATAAAGGGTGCATTGGCCAGTTTGGCTAGGCGCCGGGCGATCTCTGTCTTACCGACCCCGGTAGGGCCAATCATCAGGATATTCTTTGGCGTGACTTCCGGACGTAAATCATCGTCCAGTTGCATGCGGCGCCAGCGGTTACGCAACGCCACAGAGACAGCGCGTTTCGCATCGTCCTGGCCAATAATAAAGCGGTTCAATTCATCAACAATTTCACGTGGCGTCATATTAGACATCAAAATACTCCTGCGCTTGGCGCATTAAATATCGTCATTGTTCTTGGCAGGCTCGGCATCAAGAACTTCAATGGTATGGAAGCTGTTGGTATACACACAAATGTCACCGGCAATAGTTAATGCCTTCTCTACAATGTCCGGAGCGGCTAAGTCGGTGTTGTCCAGCAGTGCACGGGCCGACGCTTGTGCGTATGGACCACCAGATCCAATCGCGATTAAATCGTCTTCAGGCTGCACCACGTCACCGTTACCGGTAATGATCAATGAAGTGGTTTTATCGGCCACCGCCAGCAAGGCTTCTAATTTGCGTAAAGCGCGGTCCGTTCGCCACTCTTTAGCAAGCTCCACCGCGGCGCGGGTCAAATGCCCCTGGTACATTTCCAGTTTAGCTTCAAATCGTTCAAACAGGGTAAAGGCGTCAGCGGTACCACCGGCAAAACCAGCCAGCACCTGCCCTTTGTACAAACGGCGTACTTTGCGGGCGTTGCCCTTCATCACGGTGTTGCCAAGCGATACCTGGCCGTCGCCACCGATGGCGACTTTATCACCGCGGCGTACTGAAACTATCGTTGTCATAATCCATCCTCTCTCTTAGCGTTGACTAAGAGATAGGGATGGATAGGCAAGAAATCAATGGGGAGAGGGTTAATCGAGGTTCCAATACCAGATCTGACAGCCGTGAATATTGTTGCGTCGCAGCTGGTTATTCACCGTTTGGGCAGGGCGAACGCCATCGAATGGACCGAGAATCACCCGGAACCAGGCACCATGCTGGGCGCTCTCGGTGCGCCTAACCTGTGACTCGTAACCGGCCATTGCGATTCTCGCGCGTAACTCCTGAGCATCACTCTCGCGGCGAAAAGAACCACACTGCATCAAGCGACGACGAGCTTCTTCACGCTCTGGAATAATGACCTCCACCGAATGATTTTCAAGCTCCTCGATATACTGCCAGCGCTCCTGCGGCGCGTCTGGCAACGCATCCAAGGTGGCCTGTGGCGGTGCTACCGGCGCCTGTTCGGTGGTGTCAGTAAACAGAATAGGACCGTCTGGCCCTGTGTCCTGCTCATTGTTATTCTTTAACCACATAAGTGCAGCGACAAACATTGCTACAATCAGTAAAGCAACCAAAACCAGGCCCAAGGGGCGTCTGTTAGGGCCCTGCTTGCCACCCCTGCGCTTGCCATGCTGATTGCGTGACGGCCGCTTTTCAGGGGCTTTGCGCTTGACTGGCTTGCGCTTGGGTTTACCTTTGTCTGCGTAATCAACAGCCACGAATTACATCCGTTTCAGTGTAGGAATACCAAGCAGAGTCAGACCCTGCTCAAGGGTGCGCGCAGTCAGTGCGGCAAGTTTCAGGCGACTTTGCTTAGTGGCTTCATCGTCAGCGTTGAGAATCGGGCAGGCTTCATAGAATGACGAGAACGCGCCCGCCAACTCAAATAAATACCCACATAAGAAATGCGGCATCCCTTTATTGGCCACACTGGTAATGATTTCCGGGAACTGGGCCAATTTATTAGCCAGGTTGGTGTCCTGCTCATTGTCCAGGCGGATAGCCCCTTGCAGGGAATGCATGTCAACGCCGGCTTTCTGGAACACACTACTCACGCGAGTAAAAGCATACAGTAAGTACGGTGCTGTATTACCATCAAAACTCAGCATGGTGTCCCAGTCAAAAACGTAATCGCTGGTGCGGTTCTTCGACAAGTCTGCGTATTTCACTGACGCAATCCCGACCACAGAGGCGATATGCGCCTGCTCGTCTGCGCTGAAGTCACTGTTCTTGCTGGCAACCAGCGCCAGCGCACGGCGTTCGGCTTCAGTCAGTAAGTCTGCCAGCTTAGTCACGCCACCATCACGGCTCTTAAACGGCTTGTTGTCTTTGCCCAGCACCACGCCAAAGCCCATATGTTCCAGGCTTAAAGATTCTGGGGCGAGCTTTGCTTTGCGCGCCAGGGTGAAGATTTGGTTAAAATGCAGGGCCTGGCGGGCATCTACCACATAAATCGCACGATCTGCATGCAGTTTCTCTGCACGGTAGCGCACTGCGGCAAGGTCAGTGGTGGCATACAGGAAGCCGCCATCTTTCTTCTGCACGATAATCGGCAGAGGCTCACCTTCTTTGCCTTTGAATTCATCAAGGAATACACATTGCGCGCCCTGATCTTCCACCAATAAACCGCTGTCACGTAATAGCTTTACAATACCGTGTAACTCGTCGTTGTAAGCACTTTCTGCCATGACATCGTCACGGGTCAATTTAACACCGAGGCGATCATAGACTTCCTGACAATGTGCCAGCGAAATATCAATAAATTGCCGCCACAGGCTCAGGCAATAGTCGTCGCCGCCCTGCAGCTTAACCACCAGGCTACGTGCGCGGTCAGCAAATTCAGGCTCAGCGTCAAAGCGCTTTTTCGCCGCTTTATAGAAGGTTTCTAAGTCAGATAGCTGCAGCGCCACATCGGTGGATTCTTTTTGCACGTCTTCCATGTGCGCAAGCAACATGCCGAACTGGGTGCCCCAATCGCCAACATGGTTCTGCCGCACAACCGTATGCCCCTGAAGTTCAAGCGTACGTGCAATCGCGTCACCAATAATCGTCGAGCGCAAATGACCAACGTGCATTTCTTTGGCCAGGTTCGGTGACGAGTAGTCAATAACGATGGTTTGTGACTCACCGCTTGCGCTCACACCCAGGTTCTCGTCCTGCCATGCCGCTTCAAGCTGATCGATAATTCGTTGGTGGTTCACGCTGATATTAATAAACCCCGGGCCTGCGATGTCACACTTGGCGATCACGTCGTTGGCTGGCAGCGCATCAATAATGGCCTGGGCCAGTTCACGCGGGTTTTTCTTCGCTGGTTTCGCCAGCATCATGGCGAGGTTGCTGGCGAAGTCTCCGTGGCTTTTGTCACGCGGGCGATCCAGCTGGATACGGGGGGTGACGTCAGCGCTCAGGATACCTTGTGTCTTTAATTCATCAACGGCAGCCTGCAGAAGGACTTCAATGTGCTGTTTCATAGCAGCTTACAACCTCAAGAGTAATAGAATTCAATAACTAAGAATGACCGCCTAGTTTAATCGCTACGCAGTTTAAAAAAAACCTACGGCGGCGTAAAAAAACCATCTAATCGCGCTTAAACAAAGTCCTGCGGGTCAATATCCAGAGACCAGCGTGCTTTGCGCGCCTGTGGCAGGCTGTCCAGCTCGCTACGTCGGGCACGTAAGTGCTCGTGTAAGTCTTTACGTGCTGCGGCGTGGAGCAACAATTGGAAGCGATAACGGCCTGCCCGGCGTGGCATCGGTGCACTCATCGGCCCTAATACATGCACCCCGGGGTGGCCTTGCAGGACCTGTGACATGGCCTGGAGTAATTGTTCAGCATCTGAGGCATGGGTCGCTTCACTGCGAATAAGCGCCATACTGGCCGCTGGTGGTAACATCGCGGTGCGCCGTTCAGCCAAAGCGCTGCGGGCGAAATCCTGATAGCCGTTATTAACCAGTTCCTGCAGCAGCGGATGTTCTGGGTGGTGGGTTTGTAGCACGACCACGCCAGGTTTACTGGCTCGCCCTGCACGCCCGGCAACCTGAGTATAGAGTTGCCCTAACCGTTCAGCGGCGCGGAAGTCACTACTGTACAGGGCGCCATCTACATCAAGCAAAGCGACAAGCGTTACGTTTGGAAAATGATGCCCCTTGGCGAGCATTTGCGTACCTATTAAGATCGGGTACTCACCTGCGGCTGCGGCGCTTAAATGTGCCGCCAACTGGCCTTTTTTACGGGTGCTGTCACGGTCAATACGCAACACAGGGTAGTCGGGCAGTGCTTCGGTTAGCACCTCTTCGAGCTGCTCGGTGCCAAGCCCCTGGGTGATCAGCTGGGTACTGCCACAGGCATGACACTGACGAGGAATGGCCCGTTCAGCTCCGCAGTGGTGGCATTGCAAATTATGCTGCTGTTGATGCACGGTGAACGGCCGCTCACAGCGCGCACATTCACCCACCCAGCCACACTCATGACACATCAACGCACTGGCGAAGCCGCGCCGGTTGAGGAACAGTAACACCTGATTGCCGGCTTCAAGATGTTGCTTCATGCGCCCAAGTAGTGATTCACTCAGCCCATGCTTTAAGCGCTCAAGCTTAAGATCAATCACCCGATGTTTGGCCATGCTGGCATTGCCGGCGCGGATACTGAGTTGCAGGTGGTGGTAACGCCCGCTCTCCACGTTAGCAATACTCTCCAGCGACGGCGTGGCGGTGCCCAGCACCAGCGGTACCTTTTGATCGTAAGCGCGCTTCACGGCTAAATCCCGGGCGTTATAGCGAAAGCCGTCTTGCTGCTTAAATGAGTTGTCATGCTCCTCATCCAGAACAATTAAGCCCAGCGCACTGCAGGGTGTAAAAATAGCTGACCTCGTGCCAATAATAATCGCGGCTTCATTATCACGGGCCTGCAGCCAGCCCTGTAGGCGCTCCCCATCGCTTAAGCCCGAATGTAACGCCACCACTGGCACGTGAAAGCGCTCTTTAAAGCGGGCCACCGTTTGTGGGGTCAAGCCAATCTCTGGTACCAGCACCAACACCTGCTTACCAGCTTTTAGTACCGCGACCATGGCTTGTAAATACACCTCAGTTTTACCGCTACCAGTAACCCCCTCGAGTAACCAGACACTGCCCGATGACTTTGCAGTGGCCTGGCTCAGCGCCGCTACTGCCAACGCTTGCTCTGGATTGAGATCATGGCCCTCGGCGCCAGCCTGAAAAGACCAACCAGTGAGCGTGGGTACAACATCTTCACTGGCAATTAAGCCTTTATCCTGCAGGGCTTTCAGTGCACTGGGGCTAAAGTCCTCGTCGCGTAACTCACTGGGGGTATAGGCTCGGGTGCGCAGCGCGTTAAGTAAACGCCATTGTTGAGGTGCACGCTTGAAGTCCTCGGCAGCACACGCCTGGGCAGCTTCGGTCAGCTGATACTGGCGTACACTTTGGTAGTCCGCCAGATCGCCTTTGCGCAGAGCCGCAGGCGCGGCATGTTGCAGCACCTCACCCAGCGGGTGATGGTAATACTGCGCCGCAAAATGCAGTAAATGCCACAGTGGCGCGGGAAACAACGGCTGTGCGTCAAGGATCTTGCCAGCAGCCTTGATTTTGTCTGCGGCAAAGTCCGAGGTCACATCGATTGCGGTAATAAAGCCCACCAGTTCGCGGTTCGCAAAGGAAACGCGTACCCGTGCACCCACCACGGGTTCGTATTGCGCCGCCATTGAGGCGGTATCGTCAGCCAGACGATAATCAAACAGCCGCATCATTGGTACAGGTAACGCTACTCGAATCAGTCGCACGTCATTGTCCTTGCCGTTGGTTTGCTGATACTTCAGGCCTTCTATGTTAACCATTGCAGCCCCCCCCGACCACCAGAATTTGTGCACGCGGCGCTTGATCATTGGGCTATTGCAAGGTAAAATCCGCCGCTCTTTTAACCAAGCTAGTTGCGCATGGTGTTCGTGGAAAGCACGGATGGCGATGCGGCCCAAATATGAGGTAACCCCCATGAAAGAAGGTATCCATCCTAAGTACGAAGCCATTCAAGTAACTTGCTCTTGTGGCCATGCTTTTGAAACTCGTTCTACTCGCTGTGAAAACCTGCACGTAGACGTATGTTCAGAATGTCACCCATTCTACACTGGTAAGCAGAAAGTTCTGGATACTGGTGGACGTGTTGACCGCTTCAAGAAGCGTTTTGGTGCACTTAAGTCTAAGTAAGCCAAAGCTTCAGCAAAAAAGGTTGCCTTGTGGCAACCTTTTTTCGTTTCTGGCCTTGGTTAACTCAGTTAACCAGCTTTGCCAATCACCACTTTCATCGCAAACAACGATTTCTTGTCGTTCTGCTCAGCATTCACGACCAAAGAGTATGGTTCAACACTGGCTTTAGCGCGCATACTTTGCGCCATATCTAACAGGTTATTCGCCGCAGCTTTGTCATAGGCCGCCTTGAGCTGGTCATCCAGGCGCATCGAGTGCGCTGCCAACGCCTCGTACTGCATCGCCAGCCCTTGCAGGCGCTGCATGGTTTCACCTTTCTGCAGATCCTGCATCATCCGCGCTACCCGACCGATAACATCGTCTACCCACATACGCTGCTGTGGTTCACTGTAACGGTTACGCAACTCCTTCATAATCCACTGTGTGGTTTTAGTGGTCGCGTGGCAGTGCTGACTTTTCTGCCATTCCTCCAGGCTACCATTCTCAAGAAACTGATGCGCAATGCGCAGTAGTAGATCAGCCTGAATGAATAGGGGCGTTTCACCAAGTGCATATTGAATAATGTCGCGCCCAAGCTGAGATTCTTTGACGATTTCAGAGTCAGCATGATGAAGCATCAGTACCGCAGCGCCACCGGGTTTGAGCACCCGCAATATCTCCGCCAGGGACTCTCGTGGCTGGCCGTATTCAAACGCAAACTGGCTGGTCACCAGGTCTACCGACTCATCTTCAAACGGCAGCTTTTCATTCACCGCTTCGCTATGAAATGTAATCTTTTGCAGCGCCTGGGCTACCTCTGGCTGGTTCGCAAACGTTGCCGCAGGATCTATCTTCGCCGCATCACTACCATGAACCTCAAACCCTTTGCCATGTGCTTCACTGTACTGATTGGCCAGAAACGCCAGGGCGCCGTTACCCGTGCCGATATCAAGCACAGTTGCAGACTGCGGTGCGCGATTAAATACCTGCTCCCAGAATGATTTTAACTCCCCATCGTAGCCTGCAGCAGCATCGCCTTCAGCAAAACTGCTGAGCGTCGCTGTGGTATTCCAAAACTGTGTCCAGTGTTTCATGGTCCTGCCTTTTCATCTGTTTACTACGCTCTGTATTACTGAGCGGCCCTATATTCAGTGCGACACAATAACCTGCTGCAGGTCTGCGACGCAAGTTGCGGGTTGCCGGGCCGCCCGCCTGCAGGTAAGATTTGTTTGCTAACTCAAAGCCGCTACACTTATTCTAGTTTTAATTCATAACCCTCCCACTCACTTCAGCGATAGGCCTTATTCATGACAGACTTTCGTCAGCAAGCACTCGATTATCATGCCTTACCCACTCCTGGAAAAATCAGCATTGAATTGACGAAGCCCGCCGCCACCAGCAAAGACCTCGCTTTGGCTTACAGTCCCGGTGTTGCGGAGCCTGTGCGCGCTATCGCAGAAAACCCGGACGACGTGTATCGGTATACAGCGAAGGGCAATATGGTCGCGGTGATCAGTAACGGCACCGCCATTCTGGGTCTTGGCAACCTGGGTCCGTTAGCATCTAAGCCGGTGATGGAAGGTAAAGCATTGCTGTTCAAACGCTTTGCAGGCCTGGACTCCATCGATATTGAAGTAAAACACCGCACCACGCAGGATTTTATCAACACAGTGGCGAATATTGCCGACACCTTTGGTGGGATTAACCTGGAAGATATTAAGGCCCCGGAATGCTTTGAAATTGAACAGGCATTGATTGAACGCTGCGATATCCCGGTATTTCATGACGATCAACATGGTACTGCAATTGTAACCTCGGCGGGTTTGCTCAATGCACTGGAAATCCAGGGCAAAGATATTGAATACGCAAAAATTGTTTGTATGGGGGCCGGCGCAGCCGCCATTGCCTGTATGGAGCTGTTGATCAAATGTGGCGCCCAGCGTGAAAACATTTATATGCTCGATTCCAAAGGCGTGATTCACACTCGCCGCGACGACCTCAATCAATACAAACAGCTGTTCGCCAACAACACTGACAAGCGCACCTTAGAAGATGTGATCACCGGCGCAGACATTTTTGTTGGGGTTTCCGGGCCTGATCTCTTCAGTGCCGAAGCGTTATCCTTGATGGCACCTAAGCCTATCGTATTTGCCTGCTCTAACCCGGACCCGGAAATTCGACCTGAGCTTGCACTGGCCACCCGTAGTGATTTAATTATGGCAACTGGTCGCTCGGATTATCCGAACCAGGTCAACAACGTGTTGTGCTTTCCATTTATCTTTCGCGGCGCGCTTGATGTTCGGGCCAGTGCGATTAATGATGAAATGAAGCTGGCCGCGGTTGAAGCCATTCGCAGCCTGGCCAAAGAACCGGTGAGCGCTGAAGTGGTTGCTGCAGCGGGTGCCGATAAGCTAGAGTTTGGGCCAGACTATATTATTCCGAAGCCTATCGACCCGCGCTTATGCGCCCGGGTAGCGCGCGCAGTCGCTGATGCAGCGGTAGCCACAGGTGTGGCGCGCATCGACCTACCGAAAAACTACATGCAGGACCGCAAGTAACAAAAAAGGCGGGGCCCAATACGGGTACCCGCCTTCTTGTTATGACCTGAGTAGAAAGCTACGAACCCACATCTTCACCTAAATGGGCTGCAAGCCCTTGCTGCAGGTTGTTGGGGTTAAATATCTCAATCCAGTAGCCATCTGGGTCTTTAATGAACGCAATATTGTTCATCTTGCCATCTTCCGGACGCTTAACGAACTCAACCCCTAACGAATCAAATCGCTCACAGGCAGCGTCCAGGTCTGGCACCGCAAACCCAATATGACCGAAGCCTTTCGGCTCGCTGTTGCCATTATGGTATTCCAGCTCAGGCTTGTCTTTGTCACCCCAGTTATAGGTAAGCTCAAGCATCGCCGGGCGACCGAAGGTCTGTACTAGCCGTGTCTCGTCTTCCTTAGCCCACTGCGATAGCTCGTCATCCGCGATTGCCGCGAGAAAGTACAGGGTGAACTCCATCTCAGGGAATGGCAGCTTCTTGACCAGGGTCATACCCAGTACACGGGTGTAGAAATCCAGCGTGCGCTCGGGATCTTTAATGCGCAACATGGTCTGGTTAAACACATAGTCATTCGTAGCACTATCACGTGCTTCACAAAGCCCTGGGGCTTGTTCAAAATGGCGGCTCATACAATCTCCTTGATGCTACATACTGAATACTGAATACTGAATGCTTACTACTACTCGTCGTCGCCACCGTAAAGATCATCCGGCCCAATCTCGATGCCCCGCTCTGCCAGAATCTCTCTTACCTGCAGCGGGATTTTATGTGGATTGTCTTTGCGTAAATCTTCATCTGTTGGCAGTGGCTGACCGGTGAAGGCGTGCAAAAAAGCCTCACAGAGCAGTTCGCTATTGGTGGCGTGGCGTAAATTCTGAACCTGTCGGCGGGTACGCTCATCCGTCAGTACTTTCAATACACGCGTGGGAATCGATACGGTTACTTTTTTCACCTGCTCACTTTTCTTGCCGTGCTGAGCATAAGGGTAAATATAATCACCATTCCATTGCATGGGGTAAACCTCATTTAGTTATAAGCTTATGACCCGGCAATTATCGCTTTTTTTGCACAATTTGGCCATCTAAACTTCTATTTAACTTTAGCTTTGGGTATCCTTTCGCCTACTATATGTAGTTAAACCAGTATTGTGTGAGCGCAGTAAATGACTGAGACATCCGCGGCCAGCAGTGCCGTTGCTAGCGAAACCGCTATCAGTGAAGAAAGAAGTGAAGCCATTGCCGACCAGGTACAGGTGCATAAATTTGGTGGCAGTAGCCTGGCTGATGCATATTGTTACCGCCGCGTCGCCAGAATCGTTACCGAGTATGCTGGCGCAAGTGACCTTGTGGTGGTGTCAGCTGCGGGCGATACCACCAACCGTATTCTTGCCATCATCGACGCACGAATCAGCCAGCCTGAGTACGCCGCTACCTTATTACAGGCCTTAAAAAGCTATCAACAAGGTTTAATCGACGAGCTCTTGTCCGGGCGCAATCTTGACGATGTCATGGCAAAATCAGAAATTGATTTTGCTCGCCTGCAGTCATGGTTAATTGGCGATGAAGATATCTCCAGTGCTGAACTCTGTGCGTACGGTGAACTTTGGTCCTCACGCTTGCTCGCCGCCTTGCTGCAAAAACAGGGCACACGGGCAGATTACATCGATAGCCGCACCTTTCTGACTGCCACAGACGCAGCTGAGCCGGCCATTGATGTGGGCGCAAGTCGCCAGGCCTTGCTTAAACGTATTGCCCCTCACGCAGGCACGCGTTTTATCGTCACCGGCTTTATCTGTGCTGAAAGCGGCACTGGCCGCACACTGCTGCTGGGCCGCAACGGCAGTGACTACTCTGCTACGCTCATTGGCAGCCTGATTAACGTGCGCCAGGTAACGATTTGGAAAGATGTTGCTGGCGTGTATTCTGCAGACCCGCGCAAAGTAGAGCGTGTCGTCAGCCTGCCAAGCCTGGACTGGTCAGAAGCTGAAGAACTTGCTCGCTTAGGTAGCCCGGTATTGCACCCACGCACGTTTCAGCCAGTCAATCGCGAGCGCATGATCATTAATGTGCGCTCCAGTTTAAAGGTTGAGAATCAGCAAACCCGTATTGGCCAGTATGACTTTACGGAAGCGCAGGCCAAGGTCCTGACCTCGCTTTCTGACGTGGTACTTTACAGCATTCCTTTGGCACAACCTGACGTGCTGAGTAACTTTGAGTCAATGAACCTGACCCCATTGGTCAGTTGGACCGAAGGTGAACCAGCACGGAAATTTTATGCCTTTCACCAAAATCACCTTGAGTTCATTCAGCGCTGGCTAACCGAGCAAGACGCAGAGCATCACGTACATGAAGTCAGCGGCTACAGTATGGTTGCACTGGTTGGTGCACGTATTGCTGAAAGCCCGCAATATCAGGTGCTTAAACGCGAGGTGGAAGACCAGGACCTACGTAAATTCCTGCTCGCAGAGAATAAGAATTCAGCCGTCGCTATTCTTGGACAGCGGCTCGACCAGCGCTTATTAAACCGTTTACATAGCCTGCTGTTCACCTTCCGTAAAAGTATTGGCATTCTGGTACTGGGCCGCGGCAACATTGGTAGTCAATGGCTTGATATGTTCCGCCAGCAGCGTGATCGTTTGAATGAAAACGTTGATGTGCGAATCATGGGCATCGCCAACTCCTCGCGCCTGTGGCTTGACTACAGTGGGGTTGATTTACAGGACTGGGCGGATAATTTTGAGCGTCTCGCACGGCCTTATGTCATCACCGAATTACTACGCGAGCTACCCAATGCGCCATATGACGAGCTGATCGTCATGGATTTAACCGATGCCCGTGAAGTGGCCCGGTTATATCCAAGTTTCTTCGCCAACGGCATGCATATTATCGGTGCGAATAAGCGAGCGGGTGCGGCGGAAGAGGCCCTCTACCGTGAGATTCGGACCATTCAGCACGAGTACAAGCGTGAGTGGCTGTACAACACCACAGTCGGCGCTGGCCTGCCGCTCAACTACGCGATCAATGATTTAATGCGCTCAGGTGATCATATTCGCAGCATTGCGGGAATCTTCTCCGGCACCATGAGCTGGCTATTCGAAAAGTTCGACGGCAAAGTGAAGTTCAGTGACCTGCTGCGCGAAGCAAAAGGTATTGGTTTAACCGAGCCCGACCCACGTGAAGATTTATCCTGTCATGACATCGTGCGTAAGCTATTGATTGTTGCCCGTGATATCGGTGCGCAGCTTGATTGGCAGGACGTTGAGGTAAGCGGTCTGGTGCCATGGCAATTACAACAGGTCAGCCCTGAAGAGTTCTGGGAGCGGATCGATGAACTGGACGAGCCGATGCAGGCGTTATGGGAAGAAGCGCAACAAGAAGGCAAAGTGCCGCGACTGATGGCGAGCTTCTCAGTAGATGAGCAGCGCAGCTATGCCAGAGTTGGCATTGAATTTATTGCTGAAGGTGACATGCTGGCGAACCTGATCCCAGGTGAAAACATCTTTGTGATCCACAGTGATTGGTACCAGGAAATGCCGCTGGTGATTTCAGGCCCCGGCGCCGGCCGTGCAGTCACCGCTGGTGGTGTACAGTCAGACCTGCACCAGCTGCTAGCAAGGCTGTCAGTGTAGGTCAGGCTCTGCCTGACGGTCTACCATAGCTGCGTCGTGAGCCGGCGTTTGCGGGTCATGGCTTGTTGCCTGATTCGGCCGTAGGTCAGGCTTCGCCTGACGTTAACCATAGCGGAACGTCAGGCGCAGCCCTGACCTACAACAAATCAGCGAAACAACTCGTCGTCGCTGTCTTCGAACAGGCGCGGCGAACTTTCGTCGCTATCGACAAACTCGGTCGGTTCAGTGCCGCGTAAAAAGTACTCGAACAAGCTGGTATACCCGGACTGGTTACTCAGCATGCCGGTATCATCATCTATACGCACCGACACAACGTCCGGGGGCAACTGAAATGGCTCGGTGGAGAAATCATCGATCACTTCACTCATAAAGCTTAGCCAACCAGGCAATGAGGTCGTAGCACCGGCTTCAGAGCCGACAATGGGTTGCCGATCGCGGCCCAGGTTTGCGTTTAAGGTCACGCTACCTAAGGCATTCTCAACGTTATCAAAGCCAACCCAGGTGGTCGCCACAATCCCGGTACCATAGCCCACAAACCAGGCGTCTTTGACCTCATTGGTGGTACCAGTTTTACCTGCAATATTGCGATTTCTTAATGACTGCGCACGCCAGCCGGTACCATTCCAACCGGTTTGATTTGGCCAGCTACCGCCGCCCCAAATCGTCGACGTCAGGCCATCACTGATTAAGAATGCGGTCTGCTCACTCAGTACTCTGGGCGCTTGCGGCAATTCGTGTTCCCACCAGTCCTCATAGAGCTCCTGCGATCGACATTCAGCACATGCATACACAGGGCTGGCAACTTCAAGGACCTCACCTTCGATGGTTTCCACCCGGGCGATAAAATGCGGATCTACCAGATACCCGCCGTTAGCAAACACTGCAAAGCCACGTGTCAGCTCCAGCGGAGTAAAGGAGGCGGAACCTAAGGACAAAGACTCATTGCGCGGAATATCCGCTTCGTCAAAGCCAAATTGCTGCATGAAATCAGCGGTGCGGTCCACGCCAACTGAACGAATCAAACGTACTGAGACGACGTTCTTAGATCGCGCCAGCGCTTTACGCAGGCGGATAGGGCCATCATACACTTCTGGGGAGTTACGCGGACGCCAGGCCGAGCCGGAACCCGGGTTCCACTGGGTGATCGGCGCGTCATTCATGATGGTCGATAAGGTGTATCCGTCTTCCAGCGCTGCTGCATAAATGAAAGGTTTAATCGTTGAACCGACCTGACGCTTAGCCTGCACCACCCGGTTGTACTGACTCATCTGAAAACTGTAGCCACCGACTACAGCCGCCAGCGCACCATTATGCGGATGCATCGCCACCATTGCTGAACCTGGGGCAGGTATTTGCGCAAGCTTGTAATCGCTGTCATCCGTTTCACGTCGCACCCAAATATGATCGCCCGCAGTCAATATATCACTGGCCTGCTGCGGTGCCGGGCCCTGTGAACGCTCGGTAATATAAGGTCTGGCCCAGTCCATCCCTGCCCAGCTCAAAGTCGTTTGCTGACCGCCCCGAAGCACAATCTGTGCCTCTCGCTCACCCACCTGCGTGACTACCGCAGGTGTGAGCGGGCCATACACGGGTTGTCGACGCAAATACGCCACAATCTCGTCTGTCGACCAAGGGTCATTGCCGCGAGCCTCTGGAATTGCCATGGTTTCAGGGTTAATGATACCTACAGTCATTGCTGACTCATCAATATCAAGCTCAGTTTGTGCAAGCTCGCCCCACAATCGATTCACCGGACCCCGATACCCATGGCGCTCATCATATGCATGTAGATTGTCACGCAGCGCGCGTTCTGCAGCCAACTGATGTGTTGACGACACTGTGGTATACACCTGATACCCACCGGTATAGGCTTCTTCGGCACCGTAACGCTCGACCATCTCATTGCGCACCATTTCGGCCAGGTAAGGTGCCGACACTTCAATGGTGGCACCATGCAAACGCGCGGTCACCGGCGCATTAAACGCCACATCGTATTCTTCGCGGGTTATATAGCCCTCATCAAGCATACGCCGCAGTACAATGCGGCGGCGCTCCACAGACGCAGGCGGATTTGAAATAGGGTTTAAGATCGAAGGGCCCTTAGGCAGGCCTGCAATGGTTGCGATTTCAGCCAGCGTCAGCTCATGTAAGCTGCGCCCATAATAAACCTCCGCCGCTGCACCTACACCATACGCACGCTGACCTAACGCCAGCTTATTCAGGTAGAGCTCAAGAATTTCGTCTTTACTCAGCTGCTCTTCAATGTGCAGCGCAATAAAAGCCTCTTTGATTTTACGCATCCAGGCGCGCTCGCGAGTCAAAAAGTAATTGCGCGCCAGCTGCATGGTAATGGTGCTCGCACCTTCTCTGATTTCGCCAGTTGTGAGTAACACCATACCCGCACGGCCAACACCTATCGGGTCGATACCAAAGTGATCATAAAAGCGGCTGTCTTCGGTGGCGATGATAGCGTCGATCAGCTGCTGTGGAATTTCGTCCAGCCGCAAAGGGGTTCTGCGCTGTTCACCAAACTGAGAAATCAGCTTACCGTCAGCCGTGTAGACTTGCATCGGCACTTGCAGGCGCACGTCGCGTATCGTTTCCACGCTCGGTAAATCGGGCTTAACGTAATAATACAAAGCGACCAGGCTTCCGACCCCTAACAGCGTAAGGAGAGCAATGGTAACCAACAGGTATTTAATTAACTTCAAGGCGAGCCTCATAACGGGGACGGTAAATAAAACAACAACACATTATACCGGTTTTCGCGCTAATTTTAACCAGTTTTAATTTGCGTCATGACTGACAAACATTCGCCTGCATCGGGGTAACAAGCACTCTATGCTTATTACAGCCGAGTAGACGGAGTGACTCGGGTTTTTGAAAGGATAGCCTGAGATGCTAAAAGTTCCACGATTATGGACGCAACAGATTGTAAACCTGAGCAAAAATTTTTCTGCAAAGCGAATTCATGCAGTGATCTATATTGGGTCGGATGTGGTCACCCTTGGAATACCAGCGACGGGCGCAGCATCCGGGACACAGCATCATAATCAACAGGCAAAAAAAAGACTGGGTAGCCGAAGCATTACTTCGTCTTTAACCCAGTCACTTACTCTCTCTCACATTCATAGGATACTCGCCCAGCTAGAAAGTTCAGCCCCCATTACAATTATTTTACCAGCGGCGAGTTTTACCCGGGTGAGTATCTCTGCCCCTGCGGACCTAGCGCCCCAGGACATCGGTCCAACATTAACCTGGGCACTGCAACAGCAGGGTTTTTCGCCCCTAACAGATTGGCTATGGGACGCGACTAAGATTAGCCAGGGTGACGGGCACGCAGCGTCTTACGCTGTGACCTTAATTGAAACTGCGACGGTCGAGGGGTTTCTTCAGCGTCTCGGGATAGCCAGAAAACGTTTAATGATGCTGATCGCCGACAGTACAACACCTGGCACTGAGGCGACGGATATCTGCGGGCCCTGGCTCAGTGATAGTCAGCTACAAGCGGTACTTAGCGTTTTAAACACACAGTCTGCAAACAAATATCTCGCCAAGAGCGAGAGCACTGCGCAGCAAACAGGCTTGAGCCAACCGGTGAATCTGGCAAATAACCTGGTCGCCCGGGTCACCACACAATATAGAAACGCTTTTATTCAGAGTGCCACCACCCTGAGCGCGCTGCTGATTATTGGGGTGGCCTGGAGCTGGCAGGCAATGGACCGGCCCATACCGCTTGATACCGGGCTTGCCGCCGCTCCTCAGGCGACTCCACTTCCGGTTCACCCGCTATTTACCCATGCCCATATTTGGCAACAGCTACACGCACTAAACGGCCGTCAGGTTGAAGTGAAACGATTGGAGTTTCGCCGTGATAGCTGGGTATTGCAGATACAGGCGCAAAACCCTGGTGTCGCTGACGCCTGGATAACTGAGCTGGGTGAATATTTGAACCTATGGCCGGAAGATAAACCCACCGAGCTGTCGAGATCTCCCTGGCGAGTCCTGACCAGCGCAAGCCGAAGTGACAACGGCTTAACTCACATTGACTTAGAGCTTCATCAATAATGCTAACGACTGACTGGGTGTTTAAATTGCCATGGCTTACTCCATTATTGAGCGCCTGGCTTCATCTACCACGCAAGCTTCGCCGCGCGGTCACGGCCGCCACACTGACAGGTGCGCTGCTGGTGGTTGCTCATCAGTATTGGCGGCATCATAACCAGCCTCTCCCAGTTGCTATGCCAACTACCCCGGTCAGCGCCATCGACAATTCACCGGCGGCGCCCAGGCTACCCGCTTTAAGTAGCGCGATGCTATACGAATTCATGCGTGAGTTGCAAAGCCCCGCGATGACTCAACAAAGGGAAAGCTTTAGCCTAACGTTCTCTGCCAATTGGCGTGCGTTCGCTACCTTCACTAACCAGATAGCGCAAAGTAATCTGGCACCACAAAACTATCAGTTACGCTGGACTCGAGCTGCGAATGACGCACCGCTAGTTACCATGGAGCTGCAGCTTGCCCCCGGTAGATATCAAGACAATAGTGCCCAGCCGATAGCGTTAAGCGAGCCCGATGAGCGCACACCGGCAACCACCGCAGACCATGGTCGCGACTGCCAGGTTGCTGTATTTCCTGACATGACTGTGCAGGCAGTATGGCCTTCAAGAGGGTATATTCAGATCATCTTCAATGGTCGTAGCGAACGCCTGGCAGTTAACCAAATGCTCGAATATTCGTGGCAATTGTTGCGAATTGGTAGCGAATCCGTTGAATTTCGCTGGCATGCTGCGTCTCCCTCCTGTCCTCAGGGTGAATCCTTTACGGTTGCCCTTTAGCCCTATTTTTGCCATAATCCCGTGTCTTTTTTGCAAGTTCAGGGGTGCTAATTAAAAACACTCGTTTCTTTTGGTGAGTCACAGCTATGAAAGTGAAGTAAACAAAGATATGGCTGAAAAACGTAATATATTCCTTGTAGGCCCGATGGGAGCTGGTAAAAGCACCATTGGCCGTCAAATCGCACGCTCGCTCCACCTTGAATTTTTTGATTCTGACGCCGAGATTGAAAAACGCACCGGTGCGGATATTAGTTGGGTGTTTGAGCTTGAGGGTGAAGCAGGCTTCCGTGCGCGTGAAGAGAAAGTTATCGAAGAGCTCACAGAGCATATGGGTATTGTGCTGGCCACCGGTGGCGGCTCAATTGTGAGTAAAGAAAACCGTAACCGGCTGTCGGCTCGCGGCATTGTGGTATATCTGAAAACCACAATTGACAAGCAAGTGGCGCGGACCGAGCGAGACAAACGCCGACCGTTGATTGCTGAAGCTGAAAATCCGCGGGAAGTACTCGAAGATCTGGCTGAATTTCGCGATCCGCTTTACGAAGAAATTGCGGACGTGGTGGTAGAAACTGATGATCAAAGTGCTAAAGTTGTAGCAACTCAAATCATTGAGAAGCTCGGTTTTTAACTGTCTCTCTGCACCAGGGTATCTCTATGCAACAGCTTTCAGTCGAATTAGGCTCGCGCAGCTACCCGATCTATGTCGGCAGTAACCTACTGCCGACACTTGCAGACACCTTATCTGCTGCCCTTAACCAACAAATCTTTATTGTTACCAATGACGTGGTCGCACCTCTCTATCTAGAGCAGGTGCAATTGGCGTTGACCAACCATGAGGTTATGGTTTTTTGCATGCCTGATGGCGAATCCGCAAAAAGCTTAGCCACTTGGCAGGACGCACTCGATGCGTTACTTGGCAGCGGTTTCGCCCGAGATTGCACCGTAGTTGCCCTAGGTGGTGGCGTGGTCGGCGATCTTGCTGGGTTTGTTGCCGCTAGTTTCCATCGCGGTGTTGACTTCGTCCAGCTCCCCACGACATTGCTGTCTCAGGTGGATTCTTCAGTGGGTGGAAAAACGGCAGTGAATCACCCGCGCGGCAAAAATTTAATTGGTGCCTTCCACCAGCCCCGTGCAGTACTTATTGATACCCAGTGTCTGCATACCCTTCCAGCGCGAGAGCTGAGTGCCGGCCTTGCCGAAGTGATAAAATATGGGGTCATGGCAAACGCAGAGTTTTTTAGCTGGCTTGAAATCAATATAACCCGGCTGACCGACCTCGATGACGCCGCACTCACCGAAGCGATTCTGCGTAGCTGTGCCTGTAAGGCGCAGGTGGTGAGTGAAGACGAGCGCGAGCAAGGACAGCGCGCGTTGCTGAATCTTGGCCATACCTTTGGCCATGCCATTGAAAAATCACAGGGCTTTGGCACCTGGCTGCACGGTGAAGCCGTAGCTGCAGGTATCGCCATTGCCTGTGATGTCAGTCAGCAGCAAGGCTGGATGACTGACGATGAATATTCGCGGGTGGTGGCGTTACTCAAAGCCGCCCACCTGCCCGTATCGGCACCAGAGTCGATGGCGTGGGCTGAGTGGCAACAGCTGATGTTACGGGACAAAAAGGTCAAAGCAGGACAAGTCCGGTTTATACTGCCGCAAGGTCTTGGCCAGGCGGTTGTCACCGCCGACGTGAGCGAGTCAGCGTTGCGACAGGCGGTCAGCCGCCAGCGAGGGTAGCGGATGGCATATCAACCAAGACCAGCCAATCATCTTGCGAACGAGTCAGCCACCGATGATCGCGATCCTGGCCTGGCGATCCCCACCAAGATAACCACCAGTCAGCAAAGTGTGCTTGACCAGCTACATAATCATGTGGCCTTTAGTGAAACCCTAATATTTTTAAGTGGCCCGGTGGGCGCCGGAAAGAGCACTATTCTAGAGGTGTTTCTTGAGCAAGCTTCGGATTATGCCAACCTCGCGTTTAGCGCCGAGCCGGGTAAAGGCTCCGCCGATGCCTTACGCACCAAACTGCTGCGTCAGCTGGTCTCGCTCGATGCCTATTCCACCGACGATAGCCTGCTCGAAGCATTACAACGCAATATTAAGCCGGGTCGCCAACACCTGGTTATCTGCATCGATAATGGCCCGAGTTTACCTGGCAGAATCCTCAGTGAATTACAGGAGCTGGTCAGTAGTCGCCATCTGTTCAACCCTGAACATCGTGTGAGTGTGGTGATCGCCGGTGAAAGCGGCTGGGTCAAGCGCGCCAGTAAGGGCGTCGCGCTGGGGAATAGCGAACCACCTGTGCTGGTGGAGGTGCCGGCCTTCTTTAAGCGCGAACAGCAATGGTTTGCGCGCAAGCTCATCGCCACTCAACAAAATCAGAACGACGTCGTCGATGCTAAGATTAACGCCTTAGACGAAGCCGCCATTAACGATTTACTCAATCAAACCCAGGGCTTTCCAGGCCAGATCCAGGCCCAGCTGGAAGACCAACTGTTGGTGCAACCTTACACTGAGAAAGCGATGCAGGCGCGTAACCGCAAGCTTGCCAGCACAGCCACCCAGGCGACTCCCGCTGCGGCTAAAAAACTGACCAGTAATCAACTCGTGTTCGTGTTAGTTGGCCTTGCGGCGATTATTGCCATCGCAGTGGCTGCCTGGCTGCATACCACCCAGGATAATGAGCCCGCGACAGTTGAATCAGAACCTGCCACTGCCACATTTACACCACCTATTTTACCCACTGATGAAGCAGAGATTCATCAAGAGAGTGAAGACACCACTGCCCCGGTGATGGACTATCAACAGGCCATGCAGCGGTTACGTGAGCGGGCAGATACGCAACCACCACCGCGTGACATACAATTCCAACTGGTGCAGCCCGTCAATTATTTGCAAAACCAAGCGCAAGAAGAATCGGTTACAACCCAGCCAGATGCTGAACAGGCTGACGAACCACCGACTGAAGAAGCCGCTACAGAGCAAAGCCCTTCTGTTGATGAAGAAGAAGAGGTCGTCGAAGCAGAAAACCTCAACCCCTGGCTGCACGCCTATGATAATCTTGAATTGTGGCAAAGAGACGCAAATCGGTACGTTTTTCAGGTCGCGGCGTTTAACAGTGAACCCCGACTGATGCAGTTTCTGGCCGGTTTCGAGCACCCTGAGATGGCCATTTACCAAACGCTTCGCGATCAACAGCCCTGGTATATGGTGGTGATTGGTGACTTTACCAGTGCCAACGCAGCGCAAGCGTATCTGGCCAGCAATGACGACTTACAGAGCATACAACCATGGCTAAAAGCGGTACGCCTGGTCCATCAAGATCTCGCACCGGTGATGAACAACAGCGCTCAGGATAATAACTAATTAAAATGAAAAAACAGCGCGCATTTTTAAAATGGGCCGGCGGCAAATATTCGCTGGTGGATGCCATTAATCACGTTCTGCCTCCCGGTGATAAGCTGGTTGAGCCATTTGTAGGCGCGGGATCGGTGTTTTTAAACACCGACTATGAGCACTATCTACTAAACGATATCAACGCGGACCTGATTAACCTCTACCAAGTCGTGAAGCGCCGCCCGAAAACTTATATTAACGATGCCCGGCGCTTTTTTAGTAGCCGCTATAACCAGGCTGATGCCTTCTATGCCCTGCGTCGCGAGTTTAATCTTAGCACCGACACCTATCACCGCTCGCTGCTGTTTTTATACCTCAATCGCCACGGCTACAATGGGTTGTGTCGCTACAATGCCAGTGGCCAGTTCAACGTGCCCTTCGGCAAATATAAGAAACCCTATTTTCCGGAAGCAGAGCTGGAGTTTTTTGCCGAGAAAGCGAAAAAGGCGACCTTTACCTGTCAGCCTTTTCAAAGCAGTTTTCGGCGGGCGCGTAAAGGCCAGGTTATTTATTGCGACCCGCCGTATCTGCCGCTTAGCCCTACTGCCAGCTTTACCAGCTATGCCAGTGGCGGCTTCAGCCTGGATGAACAGGCGGTATTGGCCAAGAAAGCGGAGCAGGCGGCATTTAAGCGTGGGATTTCAGTCTTGATTAGCAACCATGACACCAGCTTAAGCAGGATCTATTATCAACAGGCGGAATTAACGCCACTTCAAGTGAACCGCTATATTTCGCAAAAAGGTGATACGCGCAATAAAGTCGCCGAACTGCTCGCGTATTATCCCGCCCGCATTTTTTAACGAGGCGCTCTCATGAGCAAACTACGTTGGTACAGTAAAACTTTCACCGCCCTGAGCCTGGATGAGCTTTATCAGATCCTGGCCCTGCGCCAGCAGGTCTTTGTGGTTGAGCAGCAATGTCCTTATCAGGACGCTGATGGCGAAGACCACCTGGCACTGCATGTCATGGGCTATGTTGATGGTGATTTAGTGGCTTATGCCCGGGTATTCGCTGCGCTGAATGATGATCAGCAAACAACCACACTGAACCATGGCGCCAGCCACGGTGCGCATCGCATTGGCCGGGTGATTGTCGCGCCTAAGGCCCGCGGCGAGCAACTCGGTCGCCAACTGATGCACAGGGCGATGCAGTTAGCCTTTGCCGCTGACCCTGACACCGATATATTAATTGGTGCGCAGACTTACCTGCTTGATTTCTATCACTCCCTCGGCTTTGTCGATGAAGGGCATGAATACCTGGAAGATAATATTCCTCATCAGGACATGCGCTTGTCAGCGGCGCACCACAGCCAGCCAACGCATCCAGCAGCTTCAAGCGATACGGCTGAACCTAAATCTATCCCTCAAACGGAGTTACCTGCGTTGCTGGCAGGCGATCCAGAGTTGGCGCCAGCGGCGCTGCATTTAGCTCAAGAGCTGCAACTGCCAGAAGGTGCAAATGAACACCCCTTTGTGCTGGAGCTGACTCAGGAAGGCCTGCAACTGCGCTGGCAGCATCACCCTAAAGTAAATCCGCTAGTGTTAGATTTTACTGGCGGTAAACAAGCCTGGCGGCGTCAGGCGGGACCACAGCGTGATGAAGCCATTGTGCGTGCTCTGGGTATTCAAAAAGGTCATCGCCCGGATATTTTAGATGCCACAGCCGGCCTTGGCCGGGATGGGATGATTCTTGCGCACGCAGGCTGTAACCTGAGGTTCCTTGAGCGTAATCGAGCCATTCATGCGCTGTTAAGTGATGCAGTGTACCGAGCCAGTCACGACGCTCACATCGGCCCTTGGGTTAGTGAACGGGTGCGAGTGCTCCCTGCAGGGAGTATTCTTGAGCCAGCCTATGCCGCCCAGCTAATGACCCGACCGCCGATGGCGATCTACCTAGACCCGATGTTCCCTCACCGGGATAAATCTGCAGCGGTTAAAAAAGACATGCAGATGTTGCAGGAGCTGGTGGGTAACGATCAAGATAGCAACGCCTTACTGGACGCTGCACTTGGCCTGGCAACCCACCGGGTGGTGGTCAAACGCCCAGCGAAGGCACCTTTCTTAGCTAACCGCGAGCCGCATGCCCAGGTCACTAGCAAGAAACATCGCTTCGACATTTATATCAAACAAGCCTATTAAAAAAGCCCTGTATCAGTGAACTGATACAGGGCTTTACTGACCTCGCATTATGAATGCTTGGCTAGTAACCAACAAACACCGCAAACATCAGCGCCAGCGAACACACCACCAGTAACTTCAGCATCAGCGGCATCATAAAGCGGAACCAACGATCGTACGGAATACCCGCTAAGCCCAGAATACCCATCAGTACCGGGTTGGTTGGAACAATCATATTCATGAAACCGTCACCCATCTGGAACGCAAGTACCGCCACCTGACGACCAATCCCAGCGGTATCCGCAATAGGTACCATGATGGGCATGGTCACAAAGGCCTGACCTGAACCTGATGGAATAAACAGGTTGAGGAATGACTGAATGAACAGCATGCCCACAGCGCCAAAGTAAGAGCCTAAGGCGTCCACCGGCATCGACAGGTAATGGATAACCGTGTCGAGCACCAGACCATCTTCCATGATCATCGCAATACTTCGCGCGAACCCGACCAGCAATGCTGTGGCAGTCAGTTGCGCGGCACCGTCAATGAATTTTTGCGCGGCTTCATCAAAGCCCAAACGGCCAATAAAGATGGTTGCGATACCCAGGCCCACAAACAGCGCACTCAGCTCAGTCAGATACCAGCCATACACCTGAATACCAAACACCAGCAGCGCTAAGGTCAGCGCAAACGCAGAAATCACCGCGATGTGGGTCTTGCTCATTTTAGGGTAGGCGTCTGGGTCTTCCTGCACATCTGCTGCAGGTAAATCTGCTAATAAAGAGTTGGCAGGGTCTGCTTTGACCTTCTTCGCGTAGCTATAGACATGATGAAAGCCCACCGCGAAAATCGGTACCAGCAGTAAAATCCGCAACCAGTTACCGCTACCTGGTTGAACTTCCGCGATGGCCTGAGCGATCATAACCGTGAACGGGTTGGTCAGGGAGAGTCCATACCCGACCCCATAGCCGACGACGAGAATCCCCATTGCCACCATCGCATCGAGTTTGATTGCCCTACAAAGCCCCACCAATAAAGCGACGAAAACCACATACTCGGCAGCCATCCCGATCACCGACGAGAACAACCCGAAAATAAACATACCGCCGAAAATCAGTAAGCCCATGCGACTGCCAAATTTCTCCAGCAACTTGCCTATCACTGCGTCCAGCGCGCCAGTGTGACGGATAATACCCAGCACACCACCAATCAGGAAGACAAAGAAAATGACGTCCTGGGCAGAGGCCAGGGCCTCGGGAATCACTGTGAGCAGGCGCAACGGGCTTAATTTTGGTGCCTCTTCGAGCACTTCAAAACTACCCGGCTGGACCACGGTACGGCCATCCATCTCGACCCGTTCATAAGTCCCGGTGGGTAGCACCCAGGTTAAAACCAGCGCGACCATCATCATGATGAACATCAGCACCAGCGTATGTGGAATTTTTATTTTTGACATAATGGTATATGTTCCCCGAATTTAAACGCGCTCTAGACTATGCAAAAGCGTGGCGCGGCGCAAATCCGATTTGCCACCGAATGTGCTAAAATGCCCGCTTTGCAGGTGTTAAGCGAGCTTTTTTTCACTCCCCCGATGACCTGACTCATTTAGAAATGGTTTGATAACGTGGCGCTAAGTAAATGGAAGTAAAGACTTTTGACGTAATTGTGCTAGGCGCGGGCGCTGCTGGTTTGCATTGTGCCGCCACCGCCGCCAAGCGCGGAAAAAATGTGTTGGTGCTGGATCACGCCAAACAAGCGGGTAAGAAAATTCTGATTTCTGGTGGTGGTCGCTGCAACTTCACCAATATGTACACCGCGCCGGACAATTTCATTTCTGCCAATCCGCATTTTTGCAAATCTGCGTTAAGTCGTTATACCCAGTGGGACTTTATCGCTCAGGTTGACCGCCATGGTATCGCTTACCACGAGAAAACCTTAGGTCAGTTATTTTGCGATCACTCGGCCAAAGACATTGTGCGCATGCTGATGAAAGAGTGCAGCGATAACGGCGCGACGGTCCAACTGCGCACTGATATTCTTAGTGTGAATTACCGCAACGAAAGCTATCAGATAACCACCTCGCAAGGTGACTATCAAACCCCGGCGTTGGTGGTTGCCACTGGTGGCCTCTCAATGCCAAAACTCGGCGCGACCCCGTTTGGTTTTAAGCTTGCAGAGCAGTTTGGCCACAGTATTATGCCGGTGCGCGCCGGGCTTGTGCCTTTTACCTTGCACGATGACGATAAAACACAGTTCGAGCCGCTGTCCGGCACTGCCTGTGATGTCATTGCTGAGAATCAGCGCGCCAGCTTCAAAGAAGCCATGCTATTTACCCACCGCGGGGTTAGCGGACCGGGTATTTTACAGATCTCTTCCTATTGGCAGCCTGGCGAAAAAGTGAGCATTAACTTATTGCCACATATCGATGCCCTTAGTGCACTTAAACAGGCAAAGGCCGAGCAACCTAAAGCCGGCTTAAAAGCCTGGTTAAGCACTCATTTCGCAAAGCGCATTGTCACCATGCTGCTGGAGCGCGAAACCTGGCCACAAAAAAACATGGCCGATTACAGCCATGCTGAATTAAAGGTTATTGCTGAGCGCCTTCACCACTGGCCACTTAAACCCAATGGCACAGAAGGCTATCGCACTGCTGAAGTCACCTTAGGCGGGGTTAACGTTGACGAAGTCAGCTCTAAAACCATGCAAAGTAAGCGCCAGCCAGGACTGTACTTCATCGGTGAGGTTCTTGATGTCACCGGCTGGCTTGGCGGTTATAACTTCCAATGGGCATGGTCGAGTGCCTACGTATGTGGTGAGGCGTTGTAACCACCAATTAGTTCCTGAACAGATCGGTAAGGCGAGCCACTGACTCGTGAGGGGTCACTACCCGACAGTGTGCGTCTAAATAGCACGGGCGCTGGCGGCGAATTCGGCTACCCGTCGTGCGGCGGTCATAATAACCACCCTCAGCCATGTAAGATGTCACACGCTGCAGGCTGCTCTCGATATTAAACTCTTGCCCACTCACATGAATCACTTCCATGTCGCGCAGTTGACGCAGACGCGTCAAGCCCTCGTGATCATCGTTCAGTTCATTTTCCAAGCGGGCGATTGTAGCGTTAAGGCGTTGGCGAGAATCCCGGTAATTGCGGGTCGAAGTTTCAACATAGATATCTGCCACTAACATCAGTTCGTCGGTGGTATGTGCCGTATCTTCCATCATTCGCGCCAACGTGTATTGAGCCGGTATATAACCATTTTTTGCGGCTTTATTGAGGTGTGCGATACCTTCATCAACTTGTTCCGGCCCCGCTTCAAAGCTCCGCGCAGCTAATTTGTAACTGGCTGGCTCATGTCCATATTCTGCTGAGCGACGAAGAAAGTACTCAGCACGTTCCTGATCCTGCTCAAATATAAATCCACTCGCGCGCCATTTTGATTTTACATACATGCCGACACCGCTATTTAAGCGAATTGACTCGCGCAACATGCGCCGGGCCTGGACTTCATCCTTCTCTAAACCGTCACCGGTGGCATAGGCCACCGCAATGATCGCAAGCGCCTCGGCATTACCATAACGGGCATATTCAACCAGCTTCTGCATCTGCGCTTTGCATTCTGCGGTGTCACACGACTCCGCCTGAGCTGGAACCGTGGTTGCCCACAGTAGAGGGAGAGCTGCCATAGGCAACCATTTGAAATATCGGTTAATTTGAATCATTGAGGCACCTGTTTATTATATGTCAGTGCATAAATGTCGTATATTTTTTAAACCAACTTAACACAGTTTCAACATAGCAGGTCAATTCAATCTGTTCAACCGGCAGCCAATTCACGGGGGCACCGGGTAGTTCAAGCCTAAGCGTCGCGGGATATGCTCATTGCCGATGCGAACCTCGCGCCAGTTAAGAAATATATCTGTAGGCATTGAGCTATGCTGGAAAGGTACGTAGTCTAGATTATATTCGTAGATACTAGCTGATGAACCGCCCTATGGCAGAACGCCGCCGCTTTGCACGTCGCTTAACGACACGCTTATTGATTTTCCATCTTTTTGAGTTTAAGCAACACAACCTTTAAAAGGGCAGCATGTCTAATAACTCCTTAGTCCGTCATACCTCACTGAGTGGGGCAATACTGTTAGGGCTCGGCGCCATTGTCGGTACGGGTGCCTATGTGTCCATCGCGTTGGCTACGGAAATTACCGGGTCCTGGGTGTTACTAGCTATATTGCTAGCGGCCTTTGTGGCTGCCTGTAATGGTTTGTCCAGCGCCCAGCTGGCCGCAGTCCACCCAGTCAGTGGCGGCACGTATGAATATGGGTATCAATTTCTCAATCACTGGGCGGGATTTACCGCAGGCTGGCTGTTTGTGGCGGCAAAAAGTGCGTCAGCGGCTACCGCCGCACTGGCGTTCGGCCTGTATTTGCTGCCCGCTCTGGGTGTCTCCCAGCACTGGCAAATCCCGTTGGCGATTGTGCTATTGGCGCTGTTAATGCTGTTGGTAAATGGCGGCATGCGCCGTTCCAACCGGGCGAACCTGGTCATTGTGGTGCTTAGTATCAGTGCACTGATGATCTTTTCGCTGCATGCCATCACCAATGCGGACGTTGCTCAGCGCAATGAAGTTTTCAATTTCGATACAGCCATTGCCGATAGCATTGGCTGGCGTGAGTTTCTCGGCGCGGCGGCGTTACTTTTTGTCGCCTTTACCGGATATGGCCGAATTGCCACCATGGGCGAAGAAGTGAGTCACCCAAAGCGTACGATCCCCATCGCTATTATCACTACTCTGGTAGTTACCGCCTTACTTTACGTGCTGATTGGTTACGCCCTGCTGCATACCGACTTATTCAGCCAAAGCCTGGCGGGCAACAGTCAACAGCTTGCGCTTATCGCCCTGACTGAGCAGAGCTGGCTGCGTGCCGTGGTGCTGAGTGGTGCGGTTATCGCCTTACTTGGGGTTATCCTTAATCTCATTCTGGGGGTATCGCGGGTGGTGCTTGCCATGGGCCGGCGTAATGACCTGCCCCCGGCGTTCGCGCGCCTTAACCAGGATAATACCTCAGCACCCAATGCAGTCTATGTGACCACCGCGGTGATGATGTTGCTGGCCCTGTTAGGGGATGTTCAATTGGCCTGGTCGTTCAGTGCATTCACGGTGCTGACCTATTATGGTATCACCAATCTGGCGGCGTTACGGGTACCCGCGAGCCAACGTTTTGTGCCCCGCTTGGTCTCCATACTAGGGCTTTTGAGCTGCCTCGTGCTGGTGTTCTTTATTGACTGGTATGTGTTCGCCAGCGGCTGCGTTTTTATAGCGGCGGGCTTGCTGTGGCACTTTATTCGGTTTAATAATAGTCGCTCAGTTGATCGCTAACCGGCAATGCCTCGCAAAGGAAGCGCTATGAGCAAGAACCAACGTATCATCGCCGCAATTTTGGTTTTCGCCGCAATAGGCTATTTGCTTGCCTACACCATTGTCACTCACCCCTATTTTGCTGAACGCAGCTCCGATGCCCAGCCCCGCAACCACAGCGAGGCTCGCCCCCCCAGCACTGAACCATCAGGTAGCCGGGCTACCACCGACCCAGCGCAAGCTGAATTTGCAGCACAGACAACAGACCCGATTCCTGAGCCTATCGAGCATAGTGAATTAACTGACAGCAATCACGTAGAGGTGCAAAGTACGATTGCCGTGCTGTCTGACCCCCAGCGATTACACGGCGCAATGGCGCAATCATTGATGGCAGAGCGTGAGTTTGATGATGTAATCCGCGGCCTTGAAAAAACCTTACCTGAGGCCTTTGAGCGTGAAGCTCGCTTGCTGGATGCGATTAACCGAATGGACCCGGTCCTTGATAACCGGCTGAGGCTGCGTGTGCTGAACTGCAATGATGTGTTTTGTGGTATTGCATTCAACAACGATAGCGAAGACGCCGTGCTGGAGTTTGTCGGGGCATTAATGGCAACCGGTGTTGAATCCGGCGCAATGTCGATTCAACCGATTGTGATTGACGACATCCCGCAACTGCGGATCATTATTCACCGCAGTGCGAGTTATCAGGTCGATTAAACCGGGTATAGCTATACCAGGGTTTTTAGCATCTCAACATCGTAATCAACCAACCCCTCACCGGATTGAATCCGACTGACATAGTCAGGGTTCGCAATTAATGGACGGCCGATGGCGGCCAGGTCATACAAACCGTCACTGATACCCTGGTCCGCCTGCTCGGCGGTATAGCTACCACAGCCGATAAAGGTCCCCTGATAGTTAGCGCGTAAGAACTCGCTCGAGCGCATTCCATCAAGGGATTCAAAGGTCATGCTGTCATCAAAGATACCCACATGCAGGTAGGCCAGATCTCGCTTATCTAGTTCTTTAAGCAATAGTTCAAACACGGCTTTGTCGCGCTTATCTTCGGTCATATGCGCGTACGCACCAGGCGATAGACGCAGACCAACCCGCTCAGCACCCACGGCTGCAATGACCGCATCAACGACCGCCAGCGGGAATCGCACCATGTTGTCTGCACTTCCGCCGAATTCATCGTCACGATGATTACTGGCATGATGCAGGAACTGATCCAGCAAGTAGCCATTGGCACCATGGATTTCCACGCCGTCAAAACCAGCTGCGCGGGCATTGGATGCCGCTGTCGCATAATCCTCAATTAACTGCTCAATTTCACCGGATGCCAAAGCCCGCGGCACCGGGTAGCTCAGGCCTGGCATGCGTGGAATCCGCTCGTTAAGGCCAATCGCCGAGGCGGACACCGGCCGGGTGCCGTGAAACACCTGATGTGATACACGGCCAACATGCCACAGCTGGCAGAACATAGTGCCACCATTGTCATGCACCGCATCGGTCACCTGCTGCCAGCCCTCAATGTGCGCAGGGCTCCAGATCCCCGGCACATCCGGATAGCCCTGAGCGTCCGCGCGAATAATCGTCGCTTCTGAGATGATTAAACCGACGTCAGCGCGGCGTGCGTAATATGCAGCCATCTCTTTCGTCGGCACCAGGCCCGGCCCAGCCATACAGCGAGTCAGCGGCGCCATCGCGATACGATTTTTCAGGGTCAAAGTATTATTGAGCTTGATCGGGGTGAACAACTGGGAATACATACAGGCTCCTACGCCATTTTACGATTGGCTTAGTTATGCGTCCAGACAGGGGAGATCCCAAGGGCATAAAGCCGAACAAAGGCTGATTTCTTCTCGCATTTTTTGCACTATATTTATTACTTTTATTCAGCGAATATGAATTCATGCCACTTAACCTTTGCATACGTCGGTTAATCGTTCTGCTTTTCCTGCTTGGGGCTCTCCCCGGTTGCAGCGCATCCTCGCGAACCGCAGACAATTTCTCGCCTGACATAAATCGCCTGCTTGAGCACGCTGAATATATCCATCGTGCAGGCGCTCGGCATGAGCTTATCTGGCAAAACTTCTGGGACCACGAACAGGGGTTTCTGCTCTATATTCGTCAGGGCCCAGCACTTCTATATACACATAGCACCCCCATACCTGGTGGCGACCAGGTCGCGCCTCATACTTATCTATATGCCGACGGGCTAGAGCGACTCACTGACTCCATTTTTCTGCGCTACCCTTTACCAGAGACCACTGTCACTGCAGTTGTCCTGCAAAGCAACGGGGAGCAAACCGCGGGGCTGCTGTTTCATGAAGCGTTTCACGCCTGGCAGAGCACCCATTTCAAGCAACGTATGGACTCACGCTATGTGAATGATGATGCCTTTGCCGACCCTCACGTCCGGGCCTTGCTGCAAATGCGTCGCGAAGTACTGAGTACAGCGCTGACTCACCAGCACCTTTCAGCGAATACGGTCGGTGCGTTGCGAACGATTGATGACCTCCTGCGAGAGAACCTTGGGGATTCGATCATAGAACGCTTATACCAACTTGAATTAATTGAAGGCAGCGCTGAACTTGTCGGCACTCGGGCACAAATCCTAAGCTTACCTGAAACTACCCGCAGGATTGATTTCGCCGCGTCTCTGCGGGCGAACCTTGTAGACGGCTTGAGCAGCCGCCAGGGCAGTGTTCACAGCGCCAGCGACCTGCGCTTTTACGCTTACGGCACTGGTGCGGCGAGTGCTTATATATTGGCGCAACTCGACCCCAATTATCAGCGAATGCTGGCTACCGAGCTGGTCGATCAACAGATACTATCGCAACTCAACTTACCCGCAGAGCCTCCGTCACCAGCAAGACTATATCGGCAACTGCGGTATTCCCACTGGCTGGATTGGGCCACTCGCGACGAGCAGACGGAAAGGAGCCTCAGCTTATCCAATTTTGCAGCGCTCACCCCTGCCACCTTAGATATTCGAATCAACATGCACAGCGCCGCAGCCGCAGCGGCGCTGAACGTCAATTTTTCCAGTGGCCTGCAGGGCTTTAGTCAACCTCTGGCCGGTTCTTACATGCTGCCTGAGCCATTATCTGTATCTGTGCATGGAGCCAACACCTCACTACTCATCGAAGGGCCAGCGACTCATCTCATGTCGCCGCGGGATGACACCCCGGCCCTGCGTTTGCAGATCAAAGTAGAGAGCCTGCCAGCACTTTGCTCGTTCAACCCAGATGGCACCCGAGTGCTTACCTGCGAACTGGATTCCCTTAGCTTGGATTGGGAGGGCGTGCAGTTTGAGCACAAAGCGACCACCACCATTGAGCAACGAGGGCAATCTCTTTATATTAATGTGGATGAGCTTTAATCCTCCCGCCAGGACCACCGCAGACAGCGTTTTTATGGCATAATCAAGCTCTGACTTGCTGTAAGGATTGCTCATGTTCCGCTGGTTTGAAAAACGCCTTGACCCTTTCCCCACCATAGAGCCTTCGCAACCGCCGAAAGGCTTTTTCGCTTTTTGCTACCACTTCACCAAAGGCTCTGAGAAATACCTGATTGCTGTGGCCATTCTGATGGCTTTGGTGGCAATCACTGAGGTCTGGCTATTTGGCTTTCTCGGCAGCATTGTGGACTGGCTGTCAGAACAGGAGCGGGACGCGTTTCTTGCCAATGAGTGGATTAAGCTTACCGCGATGTCTGCGGTGGTGCTGATTGGCCTGCCCCTGTTGGTCTGGTTTCAATCACTGTTTTTGCATCAAACGCTGCTCGGTAACTACCCGATGCGGATTCGCTGGCTGGTACACCGTTACTTGCTCAAGCAATCGATGAGCTACTATCAGGACGAGTTCCCCGGACGAGTTGCCACTAAACTGATGCAGACATCGCTGTCGGTAAGACAGGTGGTGATCAGTTTAATTGAAGTGGTCAACTATATTGGCGTCTACTTCCTTGCCATGTTTGTGATCATTGCCAATGCCGACTGGCGCTTAATCCTGCCATTGGCAGGCTGGGTGGTGCTGTATGCGGTGCTGCTCTATTACTATGTGCCGCGTTTAGGCAGTATCTCAAAAGATCAGGCCGACGCGCGCTCGATCATGACCGGGCGGATCGTAGATAGCTACACCAATATTCAAACCGTGAAGCTGTTTTCTCATGGCGAACGTGAAACCTCATTTGCCCGTGAAGGTATGGACGATTTCCTGGTCACCGTGCACAAGCAAATGCGTTTGGTAACTCAACTCTATGGCTTACTCTATGTCATTAATTGCTTGTTACTGTTTTCTTCGGCAGCGTTGGCTATCGGGCTTTGGCTAGAAGAAGCAGTGTCCCTTGGTGCGGTAGCCGTAGTCATAGGTTTAGTGCTGCGTTTGTTTGGTATGTCGCAAATGGTGATGTGGCAACTCACACAACTATTTGAAGCCATTGGTACCGTGCAAGATGGGATCGGCTCTATTGCAGTGTCCCGCACAGTGGAAGACAAACCCGCTGCGCTGCCCCTGCAGGTTCAGCGTGGCGCGATTGATTTTGATCAGGTGCGCTTCCATTATGGCAAGGAAAGCGGCGTGATGGAGAACCTCAACCTACGTATCGGTGCGGGTGAAAAGGTTGGGATTGTGGGCCGTTCCGGGGCTGGTAAATCGACTCTGGTGAACTTACTACTGCGCTTTTACGACGTGCAGGGCGGGCGCATTGTGATTGATGGCCAGAACATTGCGGATGTGCAGCAAGACACCCTGCGTGCGCACATTGGCATGGTCACCCAAGACACCTCGTTACTGCATCGCTCAGTGCGCGACAACATCATGTACGGGCGCCCAAGTGCAAGCGAGGAAGAGCTCATCCACGCCGCCCACCGAGCTCAGGCCGACGAATTTATCGGTGACCTCAGCGACCACCAGGGCCGCACTGGTTATGATGCTCATGTTGGCGAGCGCGGGGTGAAGCTTTCCGGTGGTCAGCGTCAGCGAATTGCCATTGCCCGGGTCATGCTCAAAGACGCACCTATCTTAATTCTCGACGAAGCCACCTCGGCCCTGGACAGTGAGGTAGAGACCGCTATTCAGGAGAACCTGTATAACCTGATGGCGGGCAAAACTGTGATTGCGATTGCCCATCGACTGTCCACTATCGCCGCGATGGATCGGCTGATAGTGATGGACAAGGGCGAGGTCATTGAAGAGGGCACGCACGAACAACTGATTGCCCAGGATGGGCTCTATGCCAAGCTCTGGCGGCGTCAGTCTGGTGGCTTCCTGGCGGAGGATATTTAAACCTATGCACCAGTTCACGTCCGCAGCTGACCATTGTTGTGGACTTTGCTCGGGCCAAAGTGCCAGTTTTGTTCATCAACACTCAGCTCGCCCTATCCAAGGGCGACGGTACCTCAGGTGCAACCACTGCGGACTGATCCAGGTTGAACAACGCCATCGGCTAAGCCTGACTGAAGAAAAAAGTGTGTATGATTTGCATGGTAATGATCCAGGTGATGCGCACTACCGGCTTTTTTTAAGCCAGCTCACCACGCCCTTGATCAAGTTGCTCAATCAACACCAAAGCGTTTTTTCGCAGTGGCCACCAGAAGGCCTCGATTTTGGTTCTGGCCCCGGGCCGACACTATCTGGAATCATGCGAGAGCAGGGGTTCAACTGTGTCGATTACGATATCTTCTATGCCCCCGAAGCGAAGCGATTACAGGCTGAGTATGGGTTTATTACCGCAACCGAAGTGTTTGAGCATCTCGCCGAGCCTGCAAAGGTTCTTGATCAGTTAAACACCAATTTAGAACCGGGTGGTTTTCTTGCGCTGATGATGCAACGTCCAGATGAGCAGGACAACTTCGCGAACTGGGGTTATATTAGAGATCCTACGCATATCAGCTTTTATACCAACCAGGCGCTTCGTTACATCTCAGACCGGTGGTTATTAAAAGAGTGCTATCGTGACCGTAATGTGATTATCTGGCAAACTCGAGAAGCTAAACCTGAGTGTTTAGCACAAGGAAAATAATAGTATGAATATTGATACAAGCAGTTATCAGGCAAGCCTCCTGGGCATTGGGGTGCTTCTTTTAATGGTGTTTGTGCAATGGCTCATTGCCAGCGGCCGCAAAGCAAAACAACCGGGCGCAGTTCCCGGTAAACCACCAATAGAGATGACCCCTCTGGACTTTACTTTTCGTGCCTGGCGCACCCACCAGAACACACTTGAAAACCTCGGCACTATGCTAGGTGCCAGCTTTTTAGCGATTCTCGCCGGTGCCAGTGCGGTGGTCGTGGGTTGGCTAATCTGGATTATGGTACTTGCGCGGATTGTGCATATGGTTCTTTATTATGCCATTGCGACGGAAAAGAACCCGAGCCCGAGAAGCTACTTTTTTATGTTGGCCTGGCTCACGAATCTGGTTCTTCTGGTGGTTGGTTTGATGGCGCTTTTCTAGACCGCCCCACTTTAGCATTCCTGCACTATAGTTAAATTCGCAAGAGCAGGCGTATCGCTGCCCTTGCGACATCATCAACTGAATAACTAACCTATTGATTTACAAGGAGTGCTGTATGCGCCTCACCATGCGCAAGTTATCCCGATTTATTGTCCGCGGGCTGTTCATAATTTTACCCCTGCTGATCACTATAGAATTGGTCCGTTGGTTGCTTAGCACCATCGAAAGCATGCTATCCCCAGCAGTAGAGGCCTTTGTACCCGCGCATTGGTACATTCCTGGGATGGCGATGCTCGCCTTTCTCGCACTATGTGCGCTGGTTGGTTTCACTGCATATTCGCGCAAAGGTGCCAGGTTTTGGAAATTTCCGGGGCGGATCCTGGCATCCATACCTGGCATCAACAAAGTCTACGGCATTATTCAGGATCTCTTTGAAGTTATGAGTGGGGAGAATTTTGAAGACGAGTCAGTGGTGATGGTTAAAATGCCAAATTCTGAAGTGGAATTGATCGGCATTGTGACCAAAAAAGGAACGGAACAAAATGATAAAATTGCCGATTTAATGGGCGAAGAACAACTTGCAGTCTTTTTACCGATGGCGTACAACGTTGGTGGCTATATGATTATAGTGCCGAAGTCCTGTACCCGCAATCTAAGTATGAAACCTGCTGAAGCGTTACAACTCGTACTCAGCGGCGGTTTAGGCAGTCAAAAGGCACCGGATACCTCGACTAAATAATGATAACAACGGGAAATTAGCAATGAAGTTAGCGCTATACCTGGCGTCTGGGACGCTATTAGTAGGTGTGTGTGCAAGCGCCTACGGTGACGAATCCAATCTTGGTTACTATCGCAACCCAGCACTCCACCAGGATATCGTGGTGTTCACCGCTGAAGGTGATTTGTGGCGCACCAGTACCCGCGGTGGTTATGCGGTTCGCCTGACCACTCACCCGGCAGAAGAGCGCTACGCCGCTATTTCCCCAGACGGTCAATCTATCGCCTTTGTGGCTGATTATGAAGGCGCACCCGAAGCCTATATGATGCCCATCAATGGCGGTCAACCCCAGCGAGTTAGCTTTGAGAACAGCCGCGTGCGAGTGCACGGCTGGACCCCTCAGGGGCACGTTCTGTATAGCACCGACCATGTCATGGGCCCCGCCAACCAATGGCTCCTACGCGCAGTTAATCCTGATACTTTAGAAACCCGTACTTTACCGCTGACTGATGCTATGGAAGGCAGCTATAACCTGCGTGCTGAAGGCCTTGTGCTGGAAGAGCCGTCTGCTGAGCCTAATCAGGACGGCGAGTATGATATAACCACCACCACCATAGATCCGATTAACCCCGAAACATTGTTTTTTGCCCGCTTTGGCTTGCAGGCGACTGGTGACAATGCTCGCATTTATCGAGGTGGCGCGATGGGTGAGATTTGGCGTTTCACCCAGGGTGATGAAGAAGCAACGTTACTGACCAGCGGCCATATGGGCTCAGTCCGGCGTCCGATGGTTGACGGTACCCGCGTATATTTTATCTCTGACGCCGATGGCACACCAAACTTGTGGTCAATGGATGCGCAAGGCGACGATCTTACCCAGTTAACTCAATACAATGACTTTCAGGTATGGTCTGCGAGTGTGAATAACGGCCGGGTTATTTATCAGCATGGTGCTGATCTAAAAATCTTTGATCCTGAAGAGGGGCAGAGTCACACGTTAGATATCCAGTTAACCAGCGATTACTCAGCGCGTCAGGAGCGCTGGCTGGAAAAGCCGCTTGAGTATCTGACTGCAAGTCATTTTAGTGGCGAACTTGAGCGCGTTGCCCTGACCGCGCGCTCACAAATTGCGATTGTAGGTAAATCGTCACAGCGCTTAATTGAAGTGAGCACGCCCGCCCGAAGCCGTTCACGCAATGCTGTATTAAGCCCGGACGGGCAATGGGTATATGCGCTCAATGATCACAGCGGCGAAAATGAAATTTGGCGGTTCCCCGCCGATGGTTCCGCCGGTGCAAGCCAGCTCACCGACGACGGTCAGACATTCCGTTGGGGCGTCCACCTGTCGCCGAACGGCCAATATATTGCGCATGACGATAAAAATGGCGATTTGTGGTTACTCAACCTGAGTAATGGTGCCAACACTAAAATTTCCGAAGGTGGCTGGGGCCATCAGCCATACGCCGATATTGTCTGGTCTGCGGACAGCGAGCTACTCGCGTTTACGCGCAGTACGCAGGACGGTTCACGCAACCGGATAAACCTGTATTCCATCGCGGAAGAGCGCGAGATGACGCTCACCAGCGATAAGTACGAATCTTACTCCCCTACCTTTAGCACTGACGGCAACTGGTTATATTTTCTCTCCGACCGCAATTTTTCAGCGAGCCCTCGCTCCCCCTGGGGCGATCGCAACATGGGCCCTGCCTTTGATAAACGCGGGCAGATTTTTGCTATCAGCCTCAAAACCCAGGCATGCTTTCCTTTTCAGCTACCAAGAGAAGTGAGTATTTGTGATGATGAGGCCGCGACTGAGTCACGCTCTGGACGCCGGGCACAAAGGGTTGACTGGGACGGTCTAACCAATCGTTTATGGCCGGTGCCGGTCAGCGCTGATAACTACAGCAATTTACGGGCCAGCAAGAATTTTCTTTTTGCGCAGCGGCGTGATGCTGACAGCTGGAACAGCTCGCTGGTCAGCATTGCCATTGACCCCAACGATGCCAAAGTTGAGCGGTTTACGAATAATGTGAGTGAATTTCAACTCTCTGCTGACGGGGAGAAGATCTATTGGCGTACCCGGGACAACGATCTCTTTACCGTCTCAGCCCAAGCCACTGCACCTAACGACCTCGCGCAGGCTCGCCTGCCCACTAGCCAATGGCAAATGGCGTTTAACCCGGTGGCGGAATGGCAGCAAATGTTCCGTGATGCCTGGCTCATGCATCGTGACTTTTTATTTGACGCAGACTTACGCGGCGTCAACTGGAACGCCACACGCGAGAAGTACGAGCCGCTGCTTGCACGGCTCACCGACCGCCATGAGCTCGATGATTTATTATCGCAAATGATGAGTGAATTGAATGTGCTTCACTCACAGGTGAGAGGCGGGGATTACCCGCAAGCCAGCGACCGCCCCCAGGCGGCAACTCTCGGCGCGGCCCTTGAGTCAACCAGTGCTGGCGTTCGGATCCGCCATATTTACGCAACCGACCCGGAAATGCCAGCCCAGGCATCGCCGCTACAGCAACCTGGGGTGAACGCACGGGAAGGGGACATTATTGAGGCAGTCAATGGTCGTCGGGTAGGTAACCAGGCTGAGTTGCATCAGGCCCTGCGCAACCAGGCAGGCAAACAAGTATTGCTCAACCTGAGACGAGATCAAAACAGTCTGCAAACTATCGTTGAGCCAGTGACCGTGCAGCGCGACCATCGCTTACGGTATGAAGATTGGGTGCAGCGCAATCGCAATAAAGTAGATAATGCCAGTAATCAGGACATCGGCTACCTCCACCTCTACGCAATGGGTGCGAATGACATTGCCAGTTTTGCGCGGGACTTTTATGCCAATGTGGATCGCAAAGGTCTGATTATTGACGTACGCCGTAATCGTGGCGGCAACATCGATAGCTGGATTATTGAGAAGCTGTTACGCCGGGCTTGGTCGTTCTGGGAACCAAACACCCATGGTGCGCCATACACTAATATGCAGCAAACCTTCCGCGGCCATTTGGTAGTGCTGACTGACGAGTTGACCTACTCAGACGGTGAGACTTTCTCGGCCGGTGTTAAAGCGCTTGGGCTGGGACCATTAGTGGGTAAGCGCACCACAGGTGCCGGAGTGTGGCTATCAGGTCGAAACACCCTTGCCGATGGCGGTGTCGCAAGAGTTGCCGAAACTGCGCAATTTGCCATGGACGGGCGCTGGGTATTAGAAGGTTTCGGTGTAGAACCGGATATCGAAATCGACAATCTGCCACATGCGACGTTCAACGGCTACGACGCGCAACTGGAATACGCAGTGGATCTATTGCAGCGTCGCCTGCAGGACGAACCTATTCCTGAGTTACGCAGCCAGCCATTACTGATGCCAGTAGCAGACGATATTTTATAGCTGCTTAGCGCAGATAAAGGAACCCGCTTCATTGCGGGTTCCGCTATTCTAGCGACTCACCACGACCTTACCCGTCATGTGTTGGCTGAGCACCAGTTGATGGGCCTCAGTTAAGGTCTCCGCATTAATAGGCGATAACGTCTTACTCAGGCTGGTGCGCAGTTGACCATCATCAATCAGGCTGGCTACCTGTGCCAGGATTTCTCCCTGGCGACGCATATCTTCGGTTTTAAACATGGTCCGGGTAAACATAAACTCCCAGTGCAGCGACAATGATTTTTGCTTCATCGCACTGATATCCAATGGCGTTGCCGGGTCATCAATCAAGGCAAACCGACCTTGAGGGCGAATGATTTGCATGACATCGTCGAAGTGCACCTCGGTGTGAGTCAGGGACACTACATCGGTCACATCGGCAAGCCCTGCGGCAGCCAGCCCCGCACTTAAAGGCTCGCTGTGATCAATCACATAATCTGCCCCTAAGTTTTTAACCCAGGCTTTCGATTCATCCCTGGACGCGGTCGCCACCACAGTCGCCTTGGTGAGTTTTTTTGCTAGTTGGATCAGTATTGAGCCCACTCCGCCAGCACCGCCGATGACCAAAATTACCCGGTCATCATAAACCGCTGGACAATGCATTCTGTCGAACAGCAGCTCCCAGGCAGTCAGGCTGGTCAACGGCAATGCCGCAGCTTCTGCATCATTCAGGCTCTGGGGTGCGATGCTGGCGATGCGAGCGTCTACACATTGGTACTCGGCATTGCTGCCCGGTCGCGTCACATCCCCTGCATACCAAACACGATCGCCCGCTGTGAAGCCTTTGACCTCAGCCCCCATGTCAACCACAGTTCCCACCGCATCAAAGCCAAGAATCTTGTCATCGCCAGTATCTTTCGCCCGCGCCAGCACCTTAGTATCAACTGGGTTGACCGACACAGCGTTCACTTGCACCAATAAATCATGCGGCCCTGGAGACGGCTTGTCGGTTTCAATATCTTTAAGTTGACCGTGACTCGCTAGTACAGCTCTCATAGGAATTCCTTATTTGTGATTGAGTCAAAGACCTGCTTGCTCTAGTAAGCCCTGCATATGCGCAAGACCCTGCATGCCTTCTATATCCATCGCCTGCAGTGGCACATAAAAACGCGCGTAAGGTGCAAAAGACGACGCTATTTGTTGCAGATACTGCTGTTCGTGCTCTCGTCGCCGGGCAAGAAAGTTGCCATCTGCATCGTCCGGCAGGACGCGATTGATGATCAAACCGGCAAGGGGTAATTTTTCTGCTGCAAGGGTTGCCACACTACGCTGAGTTTCTAGCACGGGCAACTTCTCCGGGGTAAGGACAAAAAGTATTGCTGTGCTTTGCGGGTCGGTAAAGATCCGCCTGGTACGCTGAAACAGCCGTTGTCTTGCAAGCAGGCGCTCAGTAATGGCTTCATTGCGCTCACTCATGCCTGACGTCGCATGTTCCTGCGGATCTGTCATCGGGTTGTTAATATCTCGGCCCTGTTTGGGGGTTAGATGGTCAAGCACCCCAGCCAGCTTTTGCGAGCGGTTGTCATGTTTGAGCAGCCCCTGTGTCCAGGCAGCCATCGCCTCGGGTAGGCTCAGTAGGCGCAATGTATGCCCTGTTGGTGCGGTATCAAAGATGATCAAATCAAAACCCCCGGTGCTTAGCCCGTCATCCAGTATTCTGGCAATCCGTTCAAGCAGTGCCGCTTCCTGCGCCCCCGGTGATTGCTGGGTTAACCGCATTTGGCGTTCAATTTCAGCAAACATCTCGGGCCGGGTAAGCTTTTTCATCTCCGCAGCCACTCGATCTATATGCACTTTGACCTCACGGTCAGGGTCGATTTCCAGTGCCCACAAGTTGGCTTCAAGCTTTACGCCCTGCCCCCCTTTCGGGTCACCGATAGGCACACCGAAGGCATCCGCCAGGCTATGTGCAGGGTCAGTGGAAACCACCAGCGTTTTGCGCCCGCGGGACGCCGCGAGCCTGGCGAGGGTTGCCGACATGGTGGTTTTACCCACACCGCCTTTGCCGCCCACCAGGATGACGCTTTTATCTGTTAACAGCATTTGAAATGATCCAAAGGTGACTTTTCCATGCCCATTCGCACATGCCAGTCATGGAATCGTTCGAGAAGAAGAGGTTGCAGTTCGAGGGTGTAGTAGCTTGCCGGGTTCGGCACGCCCATCATTTCAGAAAAAACCAGCAGCATAAACAAATCATCCTGCTCGCGTTTTGCTCGTGCCACCGCCGCGCGGTAGGGGGCGTTGTAGGCCTCCTCCGCGAAGTGGTTGGCTTTGTGCCACCAGTCTTTGATGGCACTGAGTTTATGAATTTTCATGACTGCCTTGCTGTTTATCTTTATGTAGCCGTTTAAGTGTAGCCGCACACTCAAAGGCAATAAAGATAGCTGCAATCAACACCACAATGTCGAGCAGGAACAAGAACCAGTCACCGGCCACGTAGAAGGTCTTCAATTGCAGCACCAGCGCCGCTACTGTCATTACTAAGAGGAACAGTAAAGGAACCAATGTGTAATACATCGGACGACCCATGCGCACCAGAATCACTGTGATCACCATTAAGGTCAGGCCCGCCAATAGCTGATTGGTAGTGCCGAACAGTGGCCATATCAATAAGCCACCTGAGCCGTCGGCGCCACCGGCCCCAAACGCCAGCAGCAAACAGGTACCGACCGCGAGCAAGGTTGCAGGAATGACTTTCTGCATCCATTTAATGTCATAAATGCTGCCCCACTCCTGAAAGATATAGCGCTGCAGACGTAAACCTGTGTCCATCGTCGTCCCAGCAAATAATACTGCCATCACCGTCAGTAGCGTTTCCGCCAGGCCGATTTCTAAGCCAATACCGTTATTGATGATGTATGCGCCACCTTCGACAAAGGCATTGACCCCGCCCTGCCCGAATGACGAATACACGGCGTTCCAATCCGCAATGGTCGCGAAACCTGCGGTGGCCGCAATAATCGCCGCCAGCGCTAGTGACCCCTCGCCCACTGCACCAAAGTAACCAACAAAACGCGCATCAGTTTCTTTATCCAGCTGCTTTGACGTAGTACCGCCAGCCACCAGGCCATGGAACCCTGAGATAGCCCCACAGGCGATGGTCACGAATAGCAGCGGAATCATTGACGGCGTGCCTTCCGGTACATCCGTATTGAATGCGGGTGCAATCATCTCTGGCCCCATCAACAATACCGCTGCATAAATCAGGATCAGACCAATGAAAAGCTGTAAGCCATTGATATAGTCGCGCGGTTGTAACAGCATCCAGACTGGCAATAACGACGCAATGGCCGCATAGCCAAATAAAACAATAATCCAGGTCGCCCGGTCAGACAATGGACCCACCGCTTCCGGAAGCGAGATGGGCATCATTGGGCCGATACCAATCAGCGCGTACAGTGCGATTACACCAACGATAGATACGGTGAGTAAGCCGATATATTTGCGGTAAATCAATTGGCCGATAATCAGCGCAACAAAAATGGCACCCCAAACTGGAATGACCGCACTTGGAAAGTCCACCAGCAGCCCGGCAATAACCGTGGCGAACACAGCGTTGACCATGAGTAACACCAGGAAGATGACGATCATGAACAGGCTACGCGCACGCTTGCCCACCACATCACCGGTCAACGCCCCCATAGATTTGGCTTTATTGCGGTTGCTCGCCCAAATGGCGCCAGCGTCATGCACCCCGGCGAAGAAGATTGTGCCAAGCACGACCCAGATGAACGCGGGCACCCAGCCCCAAATCACCGCTATGGCAGGTCCAATGATCGGCGCTGCGCCAGCCACCGACGTGAAATGATGGCCCCAAAGGACGAATTTATTGGTGGGTACAAAGTCGACGCCGTCTTCGAACTCATGCGCTGGGGTGCGAAATTTAGCGTCCAGGCGAAAGATTTTTTCGGCAATAAATTTTGAATAGAATATATAACCCAGCGCCATCGCGCCGAGGCCAACAATTAAAACAAAAATAGCGTTCATGTGTTGCTCTCTTATTTTTGGGCTAACAAGTGGCTGAAGTTTATCATTGTCGTGAATCTAGTGACCTTAGACCAAGGTATAGTATGGATTAATTCTTCCCCCTGAGAATAAGTTCCCTGGAAAACCAGGTAAATACGAAAAAAAGTGTGAAACTGGTCACTTTTTGTCATAAAATGGCGCCGAAATTGTCATGGTGTTGTAACAAAACGGATGTAACCTCACGCATTCAATAGCTTTACTCTCAAACTCTCTCACAACTATGCAGGAAAATGGCATGACTAATAAGACGAAACTGACCCGTATCGCAGCGGCAGTCGCGCTAACCCTTGGGATGTCTTCTGCGGCCGTCATGGCTCAGGAAACTTCATCGTCAATTCGCGGACAAATTCTTGACCAGCAGGGTCAGGTTGTCTCCGACACGCGCGTCATCATTATCCACGTTCCTTCTGGAACAACTACGACCGTTACTACAAACCAAAATGGTAACTTCACGGCGTCAGGCCTTCGCGTTGGTGGCCCGTACCGCGTCGTACTTGAAAACGCCAGTTTCGAAGCGAAAACCATTGAAGACATCTTTCTTCAATTAGGTGATGCTTACCGTCTTTCTGCAGAACTTGCGCCACAGGGACAGACTCAATACGAGCGTATCGCAGTTACCGGTCGTGCCATTAACACTACATCTTTACAAGCTGGCTCTTCAAGCACCTGGGGTGCTCAAGAAATTCAGAACATGCCAACTTTCGACCGCGACCTGAAAGATGTTGTGCGTCAGAACCCATTAGCTGCTGACCTTGGCGATAGCAACCGCCAGCTGACTGTCGCTGGTAACAACCCGCGTTTTAACAGCATCACGGTTGATGGTATCGGCCAGAACGATGACTTTGGTCTGAACAGCGGTGGTTACCCAACCAACCGTTCACCTATCTCTATCGACGCTATCGAGCAGGTTTCAATTGAAGCGGTTCCATTCAACGCTCGTTACAGTGGTTTCACTGGCGCACGTATCAATGCGGTTACCCGTTCAGGTACGAATGACTTCAGCGGCTCTGTCTTTTACGAGTACGCAAGCGACAGCTTAGCTGGAACACCACCTGTCAGCCGTTTTAACACTGACGAGAATGCAAGCCGTCCTAACCTTGAATTCAAAGAAGAATCTATTGGTTTCACGCTTGGCGGTCCAATTTTACGCGACCGTTTGTTCTTCTTCGCGGCTTACGAGCGCTATGAAGAGCCGACCTCAATTGCTCAAGGCCCAGCTGGTTCTTCAGTTGTCACGCCGAAAAACATTTCACCAGACCTAATCAGCGAAGTTCAGCGTATTGCGAATGACGTGTATGGTGTTGAAGCAGGTGACTGGAACGTTAACCCAACGCAAAACGATGAAAAAATCCTGCTTAAGCTGGATTGGAACATCAACGATGACCATCGTCTGGCCTTCACTTACCAGCGTGCAGAAGACGAAGCGGCGAACAACACCACCACCGGTGGTTCTACCTCTTTGAACCTGAGCTCGCATTGGTATGCTCGCACCCAGGAAATGGACAACTTTGCTGCACAGTTATATTCAAACTGGACACCAGACTTCAGCACTGAATTTAAAGTCTCAGTTAAAGATGTCTCAACTGGGCAAGACCCATACCTCGGCCGTAACTACGGTCAGGCACAGATTCGCTTCCTGGAAGAAGAGAACGCTGCTGGCGGCGCTGGTCAAATTAACATTGGTCCAGACCGCTCACGTCACGCAAACAGCTTAGCTACCACCACCACTGAAATTCAGGGTCACGCTGAGTATCAATTGAATGACCACCGTATTACTGCTGGTGTTGAGTACACAGATATCGACGTATTCAACGAGTTCGTACAGGATTCATTAGGTTCATACGTGTTTGAGAGCCTGGCTGACTTTGAGAACCAGTTCGCAACTACAGTTAACTACCAGAACGCGTTCACCAACGACGTTCGTGACGCTGCTGCCGAGTTCTCTTACGGCACACTGGCTGCGTATATTCAGGACAGCTGGGACGTAACCTGGGATTTGACCCTGAACTTTGGCTTACGCTATGAGCGTATTACCGGTAATGACACGCCTGCGTTTAACCAAACCTTCTTTGACCGCTATGGCTTTGGTAATGACACAAGCCTGGATGGACAAGACCTTTGGTTGCCGCGCATCAGCTTTGACTACCGTGTCAATGACGACATTACCGTACGCGGTGGTGTAGGTCGTTTCTCCGGTGGCCGCCCTAATGTTTGGATCTCCAACGCATTTACCAATGATGGTGTTACTCTGGTACAGGCACCTCGCCTGGATAACGTTGAAGGCGTCAATCTGGTCACAGTTCCAGAAGAAATGCTGAACCTGATTCCTGGCGATGGTAACACCAACCCAATCGACCCTAACTTCAAAATGCCATATGACACGCGCTACTCTTTAGCAGTTGATTATGACAACCTGAACTTTGGTTACCTGGGTGAAGGCTGGTTTGCATCAGCAGAGTTTATCTACACAGAGAAAGACCGCGAAGTCGCATGGACTAACCTGGCTAAAGTGCCATTATTGGATGATAGCGGCAATCAGGTCACTTCACTGGGCGGACGCCCTCTGTACGTGAGCCATGACCCACTTGCTGGTGATCGCCCGGATCAAATCGGTGGCTTCAACACGGATCGTTTCGACGTGATGTTGACCAACGTGTCTGGCGGCCGCAGCATCGTGTCTACCTTTAGTTTAGGTAACGCTTGGGACAACGGTTTAAGCTTCCGTGCTGCTTACACCAACCAGGACGTACGTGATATCACCTCTGGTGGTTCATCAACGGCGCACTCGAACTACAACTTCCAGACCGCAATTGACAAGCAAAACCCAGCGGTTGGTACTGCGTCGTTTGAAGTTGAGCATCGCTTCCTTGCGTCTTTGAACTTCCGTAAAGAGTTCATTCAAGGTTACGCTTCGAACTTCGCGCTGTTCTGGGACCGTGCTTCTGGCCGCCCATACAGCCACGTCCATGATGCGTTCCGCTTCCGCGGCTTCGGCGACGGCTCAGCTAACAACCTGTGGAGCTCGTCTAACTACCTGCCATACATCCCAACTGGTCCGGATGACACGACAGTGCGTTATGCTGACAACTTCAGCTACGAAGAGTTGTCACGCTACATCGATGAAGCTGGTTTAGCTCGCTATGCCGGTGGTTACGTACCACGTAACGAGAGTGGCCGTGGCCCTTGGAACAGCAACCTTGATTTCCGCTTTGAGCAAGAAATCCCTGGTTTCATGGAAGGTCATAAAGGTTCGTTGTACATTGATATCCGCAACGTCTTCGCCCTGATGGGTGTTGATAACGAGCGCCACACCGTCAGCTTCTCTGACACTGGTATGCAGTTAGCGTCTATCGGTATCGACAGCGAAACTGGTCAGTACATTTACGGCAGCCCGTTCAACAACTGGGACGACGGTATGGACAACGTGACTAACTACAACGCACGTGCCTCTACCTGGACTGCGAAAATTGGTGTTCGCTACCGCTTCTAATCCACCCCATGTGGTTGAGATAAGCGTTTAGTCACAACATAGTAAAAAGCCCGTCAGGCAACTGACGGGCTTTTTGTTTTGAGCTGGGTAAACAGTCGATTAAGTGAACGAGGTAAAGTTGTCATTCAGAAAGGGGGTTGCTATTCGACGTCTGCAGCGAGGTAGTCAGAAATTTCATTGAGGAAGGCTTCACCATAGCGCTCAAGCTTCACCTGACCAACCCCTGACACCTGCAGAAATTCAGCGGGTGTAGTGGGTAAACGGGTGGCCATATCCTGCAAACAGGAATCGCCGAATACCACGTAAGGCGGAACTTCAGCCTGTTCAGCAATGCGTTTACGTAACTTGCGTAAGCGACCAAAGAGGACCTTGTCGTGATTACCCCGGTCCACCACCTTCGCACTGGTTTGGATAGCCTGTAATCGTGGTTTGGCCAGAGTCAACGCTACTTCGCCACGCAACACCGGCCGCGCGTTTTCTGCCAGGTGCAGCGCGCTATGACGACGAATGTCCTGGATCAACAGCCCACGGTGGATGAGCTGGCGGATGACAGAGACCCAATGCTCGACCGACTCTTCTTTGCCAATGCCATAGGTGCTTAACTGGTCATGCTTTTGCTGCTTAATCTTTTGCGTCTGCGCACCACGTAATACTTCAACAATGTAATTGACCCCATACTGCTGGCCGCTTCGGTAGACACAGCTTAACGCTTTTTGCGCGTCCACAGTGCCGTCGTATTGCTTGGGCGGTTGCAAGCAAAGATCACAGTTACCACAAGGCTTCTCGCGGTATTCGCCAAAGTAATTGAGAAGTACCAAACGGCGACAGGTCTGCGCTTCGGCAAACGAGGTCATCGCATGAAACTTTTGCCGCTCCACACGAATTCGCTCACTGTCCGGCTGCTCATCAAACAAGCGCCAAATCCATGCGGCGTCACCGGGTTCATAAAACATTACCGCTTCTGATGCTACGCCGTCACGCCCGGCCCGGCCGGTTTCCTGATAATAGGCTTCAACACTGCGTGGAATGTCGTAGTGCAGTACAAACCGCACGTTGGGCTTGTTGATGCCCATACCAAACGCAATGGTGGCGACCACCACGTCAATGTCGTCGCGTAAAAAACCATGCAAGGTGGCGCGCTTTTCGTCGTGAGGGAGGCCGGCGTGGTAGGGGGATGCTTTGACCCCTTCAATGCTTAGCTTAAGCGCCAGCTCTTCGGTTTTTTTGCGACTGCCGCAATAAATAATGCCTGATACGCCGCGCTGAGATTTGACGTATTCCACTACCTGTTTCAGTGGTTTAAATTTTTCCTGCACCAGATAACGAATATTCGGCCGGTCAAATGAGCTTTGAAACACCACCGGGTCGCGCAACGCCAGGCGATGCAGAATATCGTCACGGGTAACGTGGTCGGCGGTAGCGGTAAGAGCAAGAATCGGCACCTGGGGTAATAACTGACGTAACTCGCCAAGGCGACCGTATTCAGGCCTGAAGTCATGCCCCCACTGCGAGATACAGTGCGCTTCATCCACCGCCACCAGTGACACCTGCAGGGTTTGCAAGCGCTCAGCAAAGGCCGGCGTGAGAATTCGCTCTGGTGCGACATACAGAAGTTTAATGGTACCGTCCTGCAACGCTCTGAGCACCTCCATCACTTCATGGCCTTGCATACCCGAGTGAATGGCCCCTGCCGGCACGCCCATGGCTTGCATCGCGCTAACCTGGTCATCCATTAAGGAAACCAGCGGCGACACCACCACGGTCAACCCAGGCAGAATGAGCGCCGGTAACTGGTAACACAATGATTTACCGCCGCCGGTAGGCATTAACGCCACCGCATCACGCCCGTGTAATACGGCATCGATAACGTCTTCCTGACCATCACGGAAGACCTGATAACCGAATACGCGTTTGAGCACGCCAAGTGCGTGGGTCATGGTGTCTGCAGACACGGCCAGATTGTGCTCATAAGGTTGTTGCATCAGGATAACCAGTTGACGGAATTTTCTTCGCCCCCTATTGTATGCGTCCCGACCCTCAATAACCATTTACAAATGCCGACTTCTCCCTTGCTTGCTCAAATTTCGACCTTAATGAACGAACAAATTCCCTTTCATCGCCTTATCGGGCTTGAGGTGACACGCTTCGCGTCCGATATTTCGGAAGTTCAGTTTCGCTGGAAACCTGAACTAATTGGCAACGCCCCCCAGGGGATTTTACATGGTGGCGTCACTGCCACTGCGCTGGATATGTGTGGCGGCTTGGTAGGCATTGCCAGTGTGGTTGAGAAACTGCCCCATGACACCGCCCCAGAAGAAGTCATCAAGCGAATCAGCCGCTGTGGCACTATCGATCTTCGCGTCGATTATGTGCGCCCCGGACGCGGTGAGACCTTTATTACTACCGCGCACATTATCCGTTCAGGTAACAAAGTAGCGGTAGCGCGGATGGAATTACACAATCAGGACAACATGCTGATTGCCTTTGGTACCGGCACATATATGGTGGGGTAAATTTTGAAAGAGAGTAGTGCAGCAACAACCAGTACTGGCAGCAATGAATTTGTGCAGGAACAAGAAAAGCGTGCTCGAGAGGGCGTGCTCTTTGCTATAGCCGCCTATACGATTTGGGGGCTGGCACCGATTTATTTCAAGGCAGTAGCCCATGTGCCCGCATTTGAAGTGCTAGCTCACCGCATCATCTGGGCCTTTATTCTGGTGCTGGTGCTCATTATCGCTACCGGCCGTATGCAGCGGGTGGTGGCGGCATTTAAACACCCTGCGTTACTGGCAAAACTGGCCATCGCCGCCTGTTTAATTGGCTTTAACTGGCTGTTGTTTATATGGTCGGTGGCCAATGATTTTATTCTTGAAGCGAGCCTGGGGTATTACATTAACCCGCTATTTAACGTGGTGATAGGTATGGTGTTCTTTGCCGAGCGCCTGCGCCGCTTACAAATTATTGCGGTGGTGATGGCGTTGCTTGGGGTCTTGATTCAATTAGTGACCTTCGGTTCTGTGCCTTGGGTTGCGCTTGCGCTAGCCAGCTCCTTTGCAATTTACGGCGCGATTCGTAAGAAGTTGCCGTTTGATTCGCTAACCGGGCTATGGCTTGAGATCCTGCTGTTACTGCCATTTATTTTGATCTGGTTTGCATTCTTTGCACAAAGCGACACCACCAACTTATTGCAAAATAGCTGGCAATTGAACACCTTGCTGGTAATGGCTGGGGTGATTACCACGGTACCCTTGTTGTTTTTCACCGGTGCGGCACAGCGAATTCGTTATTCAACACTCGGCTTTTTTCAGTATATCGGGCCGAGCTTAATGTTTGTGCTGGCTGTTGGAGTATATGGCGAGGCATTTACCGTGGATAAGATGATTACCTTCGCCATTATCTGGAGTGCACTGGCGATTTATTCATTTGATGCAGCCCGCACCCACCGCCAGGCGGTCAAGGCGGCACGGGTTCGGTGAGGGCATTGCTGGTTTCGTAGGCCAGGCTCTGCCTGACGTTAACCACTGTGCGGCGTCAGGCAGAGCCTGACCTACGACGCAATCGGCGTCAATTTCGCATAGGCGACTACCAGCCATTTACTACCGCGCTCGTCGAAATTGATTTGAATCCGGCTTTGCGGGCCGCTGCCTTCGTAATTAAGCACCGTACCCTCACCGAAGCTGGCATGCAACACCCGCTGGCCCAACTGATAACCGGTTTGCTCAAAGGTTTCATGGCTTGCCCCGGAATGAAACCGACCTCGTGTGGCAGCTGGTTGCGTCACTTTGGTTTGCATACGCACTTCGTCCAATGCCTCTGGAGGCATTTCACCAATAAATCGGCTCTTGCGGTGGAACTGCTCCTGCCCGTACAAACGTCGGCTCTCCGCGTAGGTAATGACCAACTGCTGCTTCGCCCGGGTCATCCCGACGTAACAAAGCCGACGCTCCTCTTCAAGACGGCCAGGTTCGCCCATAGATTGCTGAGAAGGAAATAGCCCTTCTTCCACACCAACCATAAACACCAAGGGGAACTCGAGCCCCTTGGCACTGTGAAGTGTCATCAACTGCACCGCGTCCTGATGTTCATCGGCCTGCTCTTCGCCGGCTTCAAGCGCGGCATGGGCGAGGAATTCGGCCAGGGGCGGCATATCCTCTTCCCCGCTCGGCATAAAGCTCTCGGTCGCACTCACCAGTTCGCCGAGGTTTTCCACCCGGGTCTCCGCTTTCTCGCTCTTTTCCGATTTATACATCGCCATCAGGCCGCTGCGCTTAATCGCAATATCCGTTTGCTTTGACAACGAGAGATCTGTGCATTCGTCTTCCAGTTGATTAATCAACTCTACAAAGCTCGCTACCGCATTCTTTGCCCGCCCGGTCAGACGGTTTTCGCGCACCAGGAAGCGCGCAGCCTCCCACATCGGTAGTTGCTGATCTTTTGCCGCTTCCCGAATCAGGCCCAGAGTGCGATCACCAATGCCGCGGCTTGGCGTGTTAATGACCCGTTCAAAGGCAGCATCATCAATGCGGTTACTAATCAGTCGCAAGTACGCCAGCGCGTCTTTAATTTCCTGGCGATCAAAGAAACGTAAACCACCATAAATGCGATAGGCGATGTTGGCATATAACAGCGTCTCTTCCAGCACCCGCGACTGCGCATTGGAGCGATATAGAATCGCGACGTCCTGTAATGCATTGCCCTGCTCAAGCCACTGCTGAATACTGCCGACCACGTAGCGCGCTTCGTCCTGCTCGTTAAATGCCGAATACACTTTAATCTGATCACCAGCAGCGCCGTCGGTCCATAAATCTTTACCTAAACGGTCGCTGTTATTCGCGATGACCTGGTTGGACGCATTCAAAATGGTGCTGGTGGAACGATAATTCTGCTCCAGCCTAATAGTTTCCGCACCTTTAAAATCACGTAAAAAATGCTGCAGGTTTTCAACCTGTGCGCCGCGCCAGCCGTAGATGGACTGGTCGTCATCGCCGACAATAGTTACCCGGTTATCTTTGCCAGCGAGCAAACGCACCCATGCATACTGAATTGCGTTAGTGTCCTGGAATTCGTCTACCAGAATATGGCGGAAGCGACGTTGGTAATGCTCTCGTACATACTGATTGTCTCGCAGCAGCTCATGCGCACGCAGCAACAATTCAGCAAAGTCGACTAAGCCAGAGCGGTCGCAGGATTCCTGGTAGGTCTGATAAATTTGTTTGTGGGTCTGTTCAGCAACATCATAAGCATCGATATGATGGGCGCGCAGGCCCTCATCTTTTTTACCGTTGATATACCACTGAGCCTGCTTTGCCGGCCATTGTTTCTCATCTATATTGAGGGCGCGAATGGTGCGTTTAACCAGCCGCAGCTGATCATCACTGTCGAGGATTTGGAAATTTTGTGGCAGGCCTGCGTCTTTATAGTGCGCGCGCAGGAGGCGATGAGCAAGGCCATGGAAAGTACCAATCCACATCTGACGGACATCACGACCCATTAAAGCTTCAATACGCCCTCGCATTTCGGCCGCAGCTTTATTGGTGAAGGTCACAGCCATCACCGACAGTGGCGAGTGGTTCATCACCTGAATCAACCAGGCGATACGATGCACCAGTACTCGGGTCTTACCACTACCAGCCCCGGCCAGCACTAGCATGTCCTGCTCTTCAGCGCTCACTGCCTGGCGCTGTTTATCGTTTAAACCATCGAGTAAATAAGATACGTCCACAACCTGCCCCAAGTCACTAATCAGTTCGCTATATAGCCTGTTTGCATAGTCTAAGCGCCATATACTGTATATGCAACCAGCATGCCTGGCTTAATGGCCATCGAGTACCTGTTGCAACGCTGGTAAATGGGTAATCGTAACCGTAGGTAACCAGGTCAATTGCTTGCTATGCAGCCCGGACTCATTGAGCCACACGCTCTGCGCGCCAAATCGCGCTGCACCCTGGACATCACTGACTGGGTGGTCACCGATATGGAGTAATTCAGCAGGCGCAAAACCAAGATCCTGGCGTGCAGCCTCGAACATGTCAGTGGTCGGTTTACCGCGCAGCGTGGGGCTGGGCTGCCACGCTTGAGTGAAGTAATCCTGAAGCCCCAGCTTTTGAATGTCTGCATTACCATTGGAAATCGCTAACAATGGAAAGCGTCCAGCTAATGCCGCGAGTAATTGATGTACCTCCGCGGCGATATCCACATCATTGCGATGACTTAGAAAATGCGCCATCGCCTCCTCACTTGCTGCAGTGGCTGCGGATTTTGCAACACCACTTTGAATCAATCCCTCATTCAAGGTTGCCAGGCGTAACGCGGTCATATTACTCGCCAATGTGGTATCGCTGGCGGCCAGCCGATCTCTCAATGACCGCCAGTCATTAAGCTGTAAGCGCTGAGTTTGTGGGTGTTCGGTGTGCAAGTGCGTAAGCAGTGCCTGCTCTGCCCGAAGCATCACTGGCTCGTTGTCATAAAGAGTGTCATCGAGATCGAAACTGATGACTTTAACGGGTCGTAAACGCCGATGAAACTGGATCATACTGCTACCTGTGAGTGGAGTGGCTTTAAGATTTTTTCCGCGCTCGTGGGTGGGCGTTGTCATACACACTGGCTAAATGCTGAAAATCAAGGTGGGTGTACACCTGAGTCGTGCTCAGGTTCGCATGCCCCAGTAATTCCTGCACTGCGCGCAAATCACCACTGGATTCAAGCATATGTGAAGCGAAACTATGGCGTAGCTTATGTGGGTGCACATGGTCTGCGATTCCCCGCTGCTGAGCCCACTGGCGCAAACGTAACTGAACTGAACGCGTGGTCAGCCGAGTCCCGCGTTGCCCGAGAAACAGCGCTTGGTTACCTCGCTGTCCGGTTGTACTTAACAGCTGGCCGCGCACTTTTACCCACGCTTGTAACCATTTATCCGCTTCGCGCCCGTAAGGTATAATCCGGGTTTTATTGCCCTTACCGGTGACTCGCAGCTCACGCTGTGAATTCAAATCTGCTAGATCAACGCTAACCAGTTCTGATACGCGCAGGCCGCAACTGTAGATCAGCTCGAACATTGCCCGATCTCTAATACCTAAGGGATCGCTTGGGGTATCATCAAGCAGATGGGCAACACCGTCTACGTCCATATTCTTTGGTAATCGTTTACCGCCCTTGGGCGCGCGTACCGAACGGGCCGGATTACTGCTGAGGAGGCCTTTGCTGATTAAAAAGTCGCATAAGCTTCGCAGCGCCGCTAAACGTTGCTGAATAGTCGCAATACCAATGTCCTGACGGCGCCAGCTAATCACCATCGACTCAATCGCGCGAGGGGCAAGGGTCGACCAGTCCTTGAAGCCTTGCTGGTGCAGGGCTTCTGTAATGACCCCGAGCTGGCGTTGATAGCCACTGCAGGTATGCGCCGAGTATCCACGGGCACCACGCAGGTAATCAATAAAATCATCGATTGGTTGGGTCAGGGCCTGGGGAAGACTCATTGGCTACACTCTTCGGTTACCTGTTCACTCAGCCAAATCGGGCAGAATGCTACTGAGTAAAGCCTGCAACTGACTGATCAGCAGGTAGTCCATACTGGGTTCAAAGTGCGATGGGTCATGGCTGCCCAATGCCAGAATACCCAGTTTTTCGTCCCCACCCAGCAATAGCAATGCCACCGACTCAATATGCTCTGCGGCAACTGAGTCTGCAAAGAGCAAACGATGCTCGTCTTGGGTCAAGCGCCCGAGGTACACCGGGTCGTTGGTAAATCGTTTACTCAGTAACTGCTTATGAGTGTCGGCGCTGAACTGGAGACGAGCAGCATGCCCTGACAGGGGCGCAAACAATTTAAGGCTGAGCTGGGCCAGATTAAGCTCCGCTAAAAAACACTGCTGAAGCGCGGCTTCAACCTCTTCTATTGATTTGCAGCGCAGCAGCTTCATATAGAGTTCGCTGTAGCCATGAAAAATTCGTTCATTGCGCCGCGCGTTTGCCATTAGGGTGGTGATTTCTTCCTGCAGCAAGCCTATTTGCTCGCGGAGGATTTTCTGCTGGCGTTCAATCAGCGAAATCGAGCCCTGGGCTTCGTGGCGAATACTCATCTGACTCAACAGCGCAGGATGCCGTTCAAAAAAGTCAGGATTTTCCTGCAAGTATTCAGCGATTGCCTGGTCATCCAAGCGCATTAAATTGTTGTCTAAACGCTCACCTAAATCTCTCATAATACCATCTGTCCATCATAAACGTGGGTCGCGCCGCCAGTCATCATGACACTCTGACCTTCTTGCCAGGCGATTTGTAAGGTGCCACCAGGAAGTTGAATCATTGCTTCTGCAGCAAGCTTGTCTTGCATCATAGCCCATACTGCGGCTGCGCAGGCGCCGCTGCCACATGCCTGCGTCTCACCGACACCGCGCTCGAATACCCGCAGGCGCGCCTCACTGCGGCTGATGATTTGTAGAAAGCTAATGTTTGCACCCTCAGCAAAACGTTCGTGCTGGGTCAGCAGTGCGCCCACTTCGGCAACCGGCGCGGTGTCTACGTCATCTACCAGGATCACGCAGTGCGGATTGCCCATGCTTAACACGCCACACAGGAAAGTCTGCTCCGCTGCTCGCAGAATGTAGGTGGTTTCAGTCTTATTAGCACGAAACGGAATCTGTTGAGGCTCAAAAATGGGCTGCCCCATGTCAACCTGCACCTGGGTATCGCCAAGCAGAGTAATCTCAAGCACACCTTTCTTCGTGCTGACCTTAAACCGACTTTTATTAGACAGCCCTTTGTGCCGAATGAAGCGCCCAAAACAACGTGCGCCATTGCCGCACTGCTGCACTTCGGAACCATCGGCATTGAATATCCGATAATGAAAGTCGACGTCCGGGTCATAGGGCGGTTCGACTATGAGCAACTGATCAAAGCCCACCCCTCGATGACGGTCAGCCAGGCTGGCAATTTGGTCATTGTTCAAAAAGATATTCTGAGTGACATTATCAATCACCATGAAATCATTGCCCAGGCCATGCATTTTCGAGAAGTGAATTAACATTCGTGCTCCAGTAAACGTTCATGCTGCCAAAGGTCATCCAAAGTTTCCCGTGCACGCACCAAATAGTCTTGCTCACCATCAACCATCACTTCAGCGGGGCGTACCCGAGTATTGTAGTTCGAGCTCATTGCAAAACCATATGCACCGGCGCCAAATACTGCGAGCAGGTCTCCCTCTGCGGCCTGAAGCTGGCGGTCCTGGCCAAGGAAGTCTCCGGTTTCACACACCGGCCCGACAACGTCACAAGGTTTACCAGTCGTCGACGTATGCTGGTTCTGGTTAACGTTTTCAATACGGTGAAACGCCTGGTACAACGATGGCCGCAACATATCGTTCATGCCCGCATCAACGATCACAAAATCTTTCTTCTCACTGGGTTTAAAGTATTCGACCCGAGTGACTAAGATACCAGCATTAGCGACGATAGCGCGGCCAGGCTCAAGATAGAGCGCCAGCTGCGGATAATCATCCAGCTTCGTTAGCATGGCTTTTATATAGTCGCTCACATTCGGCGGCGTTTCGTCTGCATAGGTCACCCCAAGACCGCCTCCCATATCAAGGTGGGTAATTTCAATACCTGCGTCGTTAAGCTCATCCACCAGCGCCAGCATGCGATCCATGGCATCAAGAAATGGGGAAAGCTCGGTCAGTTGTGAGCCGATATGACAATCCACCCCGATGACCTCAAGACCTGGCAACTGACTCGCCAGACGAAACGCAGCCACCGCGTCGCGCATAGGGATGCCAAATTTGTTGGCTTCCAGGCCCGTCGCGATATAGGGATGGGTTTTTGCGTCCACATCGGGGTTCACTCGCAATGAAATGCGTGCAACCTGGCTGGTAGCACTAGCGACCTGACTGATGCGCTCAAGCTCTGCAACAGACTCTACGTTAAACTGCAAAATACCCACTTGCAGTGCGTAAGCGATTTCTTCATGTGATTTCGCCACGCCGGAAAATACAATGTGCTCAGCTCGCCCACCAGCGCGCAAGACTCGCGCAATTTCACCACCGGAGACAACATCAAAAGCGGCACCTAGCCTTGCCAGTACTTGCAGCACCGCAAGGTTACCGTTGGCTTTGACGGCGTAACAGGCGCGATGGGGGCTGGGGAGGTGTTGATTGAAAGCCCGCCAGTTCGCTTCAATGGCTGCACGCGAATACACGTAAAGCGGCGTGCCGTGACGCTCTGCTAAGTCCGGAATACTGCATGATTCTGCATGCAACTGCGTATCTATATAGCTAAATTCAGTCATTGTCTCTAACTTATCCTGCCAAAACTCAGGCTTTATCTATCATTCAGGTGTGTGAGCTGAGGCAGCTCAGTTGGCGATTCCCGACGCTGTTCTTCTGCGTCGGTAGTTTCCCGCTCTGGTGGCATATACAACGGCCCTTTCTGGCCGCAAGCGCTGATGAGGAGCAGCGCTATCATTCCACTTGCCAGCTTGATGATGCGTTTTGTCATGGCTCACGTTACACTTAAAGTCGTAAAAGACCTATAATCGCATTCATAGGTACTTTTGTCACCACGGGGCCGCAACTCTACATAAGGACTTCACATGTTACTTAAGAAACTTGTCGTACTTGGCCTGCCACTTATCTGGCTTTGTGCATTTAGTAGCTATGCAAACCAATCAGACCAGCGTCAACAGCTCGATGAAAACTATATTGAGCGTGCGATACTGACCACCTCAGTGGAAAATCGTGAACCTGTTGATGATATTGGTGACCAATATACCCATAGTGGCAACGATTTTGATCGTCTGACATTTTTTACCCATATCATCAATCACGACGGCCGCGGTATAGCCCACCGTTGGTACCATGGCGGTGAGCTGGATGCTGAGATAAGCCTTGCTGTTGGCAGCAACAGCTGGCGAACATATTCAAGCCGTCAAATAGGCCGCATGGCGACCGGCGAATGGACGGTTCGCGTTATTAATGACCGTGACGAAGAACTGGTCGTTCACCATTTTGTTGTGCAGCGTTAAGCGCTGCTTCACTTTTCAGGCAGTAGAGTTATTTCATGAGCAAACCCGAAACCATTACCATTGCCACGCGTAAAAGTGCATTAGCACTGTGGCAAGCCGAGCACATCAAAGCGCGCTTAGAAGCGCTTCATCCTGGATTGCTGGTAGAGCTGCTCCCGATGAGTACCCGCGGTGACGTGATCCTCGACACCCCCCTTGCCAAAATTGGTGGGAAAGGGTTATTTGTGAAGGAGCTTGAAGTCGCGATGATCGAAGGTCGTGCTGATTTAGCGGTTCACTCGATGAAAGATTTACCGGTGGAGTTTCCGCCAGGTCTTGAGCTTTACACCATCTGTGAGCGTGAAGACCCTAGCGACGCCTTTGTGTCTAATCAGTATGCCAGCCTTGAAGATATGCCAGACGGGGCCATCGTGGGGACCTGCAGCTTGCGACGTCGTTGCCAGATTGCGGAGCGTTTTCCTCACCTTAAAATTAAGGATTTGCGCGGCAACGTGCAAACCCGCTTACGCAAACTGGATGACGGCGAGTTTGGCGCAATCATATTAGCGACCTCTGGGTTAGTTCGTCTTGAGCTGGAAGACCGGATTCGCCTGCGGCTGCCAGCTGAGCAGTCGTTACCTGCAAATGGTCAAGGGGCATTAGGGATCGAGTGCCGTAGTGACGATGATCGCATTAAGGCGCTTTTAAAGCCTTTGGAGCACCTGCAAACACGCGCATGTGTGCTTGCCGAGCGAGCCATGAACCGGCGTTTAGAAGGCGGCTGCCAGGTCCCGATTGGGGCGTTTGCACAATTGAATGACGACACTATATTTTTACGTGGACTTGTCGGCAGCATCGACGGCAGCACGATTATTCGTGGCGAGCGCAGTGGCTCGGTGAATGATCCTGAAGCGATTGGCACCGCCCTCGCTGAAGACCTGCTAAGCCGTGGTGCCGGCGATATCCTTGCCGCTGTCTACGCACAAGCCAACGACGGAGCATAATATGCGCACAGGCGTTTTACTCATTCGACCGCACGACCAGGCGAATCACCTTGAGCAGGCACTTGCTGAGCAAGGCATGCGAGTGTTTCGCCAGGCGGTGATTGAAACGCAGTCGGTCACTTTGAGTGATAACGACTGGCAGCGCCTGGCACAAACATTTGACGGTGTCGTGGTAGTGAGCCCTGCAGCCGCAACCTATTTTGATGAACAGCTAAAAGCAAAACAGCAGTCATGGCCTGCAGCCGCATATTATTGCGTCGGCAGCGGGACTGCTGAGCGGTTGGTGCCGCTTTGCGGCCAGGCAGCAACCTACCCGGCGCCTCAACATACTGCAGAAGCGCTATTACAACTGCATCCGCTGCAACAACTTGATAATCAGCGCTGGTTATTGATTACCGGCGGGGGCGGGCGGCCCCTGATTGCAGACACTTTGCGAGAGCGCGGTGCCGAACTGGACATCCTCGAGGTTTACCAGCGTCAGCCCTTACACCCTGATTTGCATGGTCCGTTGAGCGACTGGACTGAACAAGTTCAGGTTATTGTGGTGACCAGTGAACAGCAGATAACGCTCTTTTTCGAAGGGTTGAAAGACATTCCCGGCGCAACCCAGTGGCTGGAGCAATGTGATTGGGTGGTATCCAGTGAACGTTTACAAAGCATTCTGGCTGGTCACGATATCGCGAAAAGCAATATCCATATTGCCCAGAATGCGACTCATGAAGCCTTATTGCATACCATCAAGCAATTGGAGCCTAGCCAATCTGCTGCGACACAAGCAGAGACATCAACAAAGCAACCAGGTGCGTCGAATGAGCAGGATAAAAGTGCTGCTATCCCCGAACGGTCGACGCCAGACGAGCAACCCTCTACCCCACCGCAAGCAGAGAAGAAGACCATGACCAGTTCATCTAAACGTTCTCCATTTACAACATTCCTGACTTTTATCCTGCTGCTCTGTGTTTTGATTCTTGGCGCCGGTGGTTATTGGGTGTGGGCACAACAAGAAGATTTCCGCCAACAAACCAATGCTCAGTTTGCTGAGCTTAATCAGCGTATTGAGCAGTCCAACCGTTCCCAGCAAGCACTTGAGGGCAATGTAATGGAAAGCCTGGAAAGTCAGCTTAATCAGCGACTTAGTCAGTTGCAAGAAGAGCGATCGCGTCAGGCTCGGCAAGACCGGGAAGCTGCGGATGAAGAAAGACAGGCAATGCGTGAGGCATTTGAGCAACAGACTGCCGATCTCGAGCGTCTTAAATCCGAGGTCGATACCGCCAATTTACGCGTTTCCGAAGATCTCTATTTGGTCGAGGCCCGCGACCTGGTACTTGCAGCAGGCCGCAAGCTCTGGCTTGACTACGATCGACGTAGTGCAATCCAGTTACTTGAGCGCGCAGAGCGGCTATTGGCAGACGCAAATCGCAGTCACCTCCTTCCCATTCGCCAACAGCTACGCAATGACATTGAGCTGTTAGAAGGTACCGAAGATCAGGACCTGGATGCATTAGCCATGCGTATCAGTACCCAGCGCCGGCAAATCCGCAACCTGCCATTACTTGAACAAGAGTATGGTGTCGACGGTGAGCCGGTTGATGAAGAGATTAGCAGTGACTTTTCCGAATGGCGGGCTAATTTATCAAAAGCCTGGGCGTCCTTCACTGATGACTTTATCCGCATTCAACGCACCGATGAGCTGCCAGCATTGCAAATCGGCCAGGAGCAACGCTCTTTATTAATCAGTCAGCTCGAGCTCCAGTTGCAACTCGCTCAGCAAGCGCTGATGCAACGTCAAACCGTCAGTTACCGTGAATCGCTGCTGCAATCAGCCGAATGGATTGACGCATATTTCGATACCGACAATCAGGCCGTGCAGCGTACCTTACAAGAGCTTGAGGCCTTGAGCGAATATGATTTAGACCCCAGCTACCCAACGCGTCTACTGTCTGAAGCAATGTTGCGCGATGCGGTGGATGAATTATTACAGGGAGCTAACTAGTGGCTAAAGCACTGATTTTGCTGCTCATTATTGTTGCTGGCTTTATTGTCGGCCCCCTGCTTTCGGGGCAAACCGGTTACGTGCTCATCGCAATCGCGGGTTACACCCTGGAAACTAGTCTAGTGGTGCTGGCACTGAGTATTCTGCTGGTGATTTTCCTGCTTTGGTTAATTGAGTGGCTGGTTCGTAAAATTAGTGGTGGCACCCGCATGAGCATGCGCTGGTCTCGCCGACGCAAAGCAAGGAAGGCCCGCCAGCTTATGAACAATGCATGTAATCATTTGCTGACGGCTAATTATGAGCAAGCACAGCGTGACGCCGAGGATGCCGCCCATTATACAACGGACAAGGAACAGGCTTATCTAATGGCAGCGCTTGCCGCAGAGCAGCACGGCGATGTTGTTGCGAAACAAAGCTTGTTACAAAAGGCAGCTGCGGAACGTGACGAGCAGAGCCTGGCGCTGCAACTGCACCATGCGAAGCGCGCTGCACCCGTTACCGCAGTCACCAACGCGAAGAACCTGCTACAACAATACCCGGACCATATCGGGGTAAAACGTATTGCGGCTGAAATTTTTTACCAGCACCAGCAGTGGCAGCCGTTATTTGAATTGTTACCGTTACTCGATAAACATGAGTTGGTTGATGCTGAACGACTGCATCAATACCGGGTATTTGTGTATGAGGCCTATTTTGCGGCTGCCTCGCCAAGCATTGAAAAGCTCCATCGTAGTTGGCAAGATCTACCGAAAAAAGAGCGACTACGCGCAGTACCGCGTGTAGCATACGCAAGTGCGCTGCAGCAGTCTGGCCACTACGGTGCGTCTGAGAAGGTGATTCTGCAAGGATTACGTAAAAATTCGCTGTCTGCTTCTCACTTGATCCACCCCTCAAGTACACTAAACTGGCAACAGCAGGGGGAATTGAGCGAGTTCATTCAGGGTCATGTAAAACAAGCACCGAATGATGCGGACGCACTAACACTGCTTGGCAGTGTCGCCCTCCAACAAGGGGACCAGGACCTTGCTCAACGAGCACTGCGCCATGCTATTCAGATTCAACCGTCAGCGGACCGTTATCGTTTACTCGGTGATGCCTATCTGGCGTCCGGGCAAAGCCAGCCAGCTCTGGATGCCTATCGCGAAGCGGCTCAGCCGTAACTAAAAAGGTGTAATATGCGCAATTGGCTGCTGTTAAGCGCTGCCCTATGGTTGTTTTCTGGGGTCGTTGTAGCGCTTGACCAGGATGATAGTGACGAAGAGCGTCCCCAACTAACCATCAGGATTGAAGGTATCAGCGGGCAGCAACTAACCAACGTTCGTAATCGCTTGTCAATATATGCATATCACCAACAACCTTCCCCTGGGCCCGCACGCGTGCGTTATCTGCACCGGCGGGCAGAGCAAGAGATATTGCGTGCGCTTGCCCCGTCAGGCCACTATCAAGCCAGTGTTGATACCGAATTTGAACGCTTAAATGGTGAATGGCGACTAACCTATCGCATCGATCCTGGTGCCACGATGCAAATTCGCGAGGTCGACATCCAGATTCGTGGCGATGCAGAGGGCGATGACGCCTTTCGCCGTTTAATTCAGGACCTGAATATCCAGCCCGGGCAGAACCTGCACCACCGCAACTACGAAAATGCTAAAAGCCGCATTCGCAGCCTTGCGGCGGATAGAGGTTATCGAAACGGTCGTTTTGAAAGTAGTGTGTTACGCATTGATTTAGAAGATTATGCCGCGGATATCTTCCTCGACTTTGATTCCGGCCAACGCCATCGGTTCGGCCGCGTTATATTTAGTGACTCGCAGCTCGACGACGACATTCTGCAGCGTTTTGTACAATTTGAAGAGGGCGATTACATTTCCTCTGATGAGCTGGTGGAGCTGCAGATGGCGCTGTCAGACAGTAATTACTTTAGTCGCGTACAAATTCAGCCGATTTGGGGCGAAGCGGACGATGATGCAATCGTACCGGTTTCGATCTCTGTTGAGCCTAACAAGCGGACCCATTACCGAGCAGGTATCGGTTACGGAACTGATACGGGTGCCCGGGTTATTTTTGAGCAGAATCGCCGGTGGGTGAATACCCGCGGCCACCGCTTTAATGCTCAGTTTCAATTTTCAGAACAGATCTCAGCTGTCGGCACAAACTATATTATTCCCGGTGCTCAACCACAAACCGATCAATATGTATTGCGCGCTGCCTGGCGCGATGAAGATACCAGTACAACCCGATCCGAGTTGCTTAATTTAGGGGTTAGCTGGCAACATCAGTTAGAGCGAACCCAGCGTACCGTTGCGTTGGATTGGCAAGACGAACGCGACACCTTTGGGGGCGAACGTCGTGATACCCAATTTTTAATTCCTAGTGTTCAATGGGACAGAGTACACACACCGAACCGCCTGAATGTGCGTGAAGGCTACCGCACCACCCTGACGATACGCGGCGCGTCCGAGGACATTCTTTCCAGTACTGACTTTGCCCAGGTCAATGTGTCGGGCAAATATGTATGGCCATTCGCTGAGCGCTTCCGAATGCTGACCCGCGCTGAACTTGGTACGACAGTCGCCAGCGATTTTGAACGCATCCCTACCTCATTAAGATTCTACGCTGGTGGTGACAACAGTATCCGCGGTTATGGATACCGCACAGTCGGACCACGCAATGAAGAAGGCATCATGTTAGGCGGCCGCCATATTATGGTGGGAAGCGCCGAGGTCGACTATGAATTCCGTCCGAACTGGCGGGTCGCTACCTTTTGGGACGCTGGTAACGCATTTGATGACATAACTTCAGCAACTCGCCATGGTGTGGGTTTCGGTGTTCGCTGGCAAAGCCCGGTCGGCCCTATCCGTATTGACCTCGCACATGGGTTCGGGCCAGAAGGCGATAATGTTCGTCTGCACTTAACCTTGGGGCCTGACTTATGAATATAGACTGGCGCAGCGCAGGACGAACCACGGGTATTCTTTTGGCTGGTGTCCTAATCTTCTTATTGTCGCTGATAATCTTGATCGGGTTGCTTGTAAGTACTGAGCGCGGCACCCGCGTCACCCTGAATCTGGCTGAGCGATTCGCGCCTGGTGAACTGGTAGTTGAGCATCAGCATGGCAGCTTAATCGGCGAACTAGCGCTGCAGCGAGTGACTTATGCAGACCAGACCCTGAGTCTCGAAATCGAGCAACTGCTTGTTGATTGGCGACCACGGCAATTGCTAGCGAATACACTTCACGTTAAAAACCTCGAATTTGCCTCCATGGTAGTAAACTTCGAGCCCTCGACCGTTGAGGACGAAGATGATCAGCAAGCCGACTTCCAGCTAGTGGATATAAACTTGCCAGTAGATGTGCTGATTGATCGGGTTCACCTCAATAATATTAACCTACAGATTGGCACCTTTTCACAGCATATCGAGCGCATCGAACTTGTGGCTGAAAGCCGCGGTTATGAGCAACATATTGAGCACCTTTTAGTACGGATAGAAGAAGGCGAAGTGACCGCAAGTGGTGTAATCGAAACCCGCGCTAATTATCCGCTGAATCTTTCCGTGCAAAGCTCACTGTCACTACCGGACCTTCATCAGCTGAACGTTCAGGCCGACCTTGACGGGGACTTAGATACTCTCCATGTCAAAGTAGTGAGCGAAGGCCTCGCTGATGCCGAGCTAACGGCGCGAGTGGACGATCTGTTACGGATTGATGCGTTGACCTGGCAGGCAGGTTTACAGCTTGACGCAGTCCGCCATGACGCCCTGTATGAACAGGTCAGAGCCTTATCCGTGGCTATTCAGAGTGAGGGATCGTTAGAAACCTTCGAGGTAATACTGGATGGTGATATTGAAACGGTTGAACATGGCCTGGTTGATCTAAGCGGGCACCTGGCATGGCAGGATATGCAGCTAGTCATCCATGAGTTAGAAGCCAATTTTGAAGACCGCCCTGCCTATGTGGAAATCGAAGGGACTGCCGCATTTGGCGATATTCTTGATGTTGATATCCGCGGCTACGCAGACATCCTCGGCTTTACTGTCAGCGAGTTTTCATTACGCGCGACAGGTGATGAGACCGGTGCGCAAGATTTAACCCTCTCCCTCGATATTCCACAAGGCCAGGCAGAGATTAGCGGCAGCCTGTTGTGGCAGCCTTATTTAAGCTGGGATCTGGCGGTTCAGCTGAGTGAGGTCAACCTTGCGGACCTGAATGAAAACTTACAGGGTGAACTTGCTCTTGAGTTGCTGACCACAGGCCAGCTCGATGAAATTCTTGAACTGTACGTCAATATCGGTCAGCTGAGCGGCAATATTTTCGAGCACAGTATCGCTGGGCAGGGTGAACTCAGAGTGCAGGGTGACACCTTCACTGCAGATAGCATCGATATTGTCTGGGGCGACGCAACCATTCAGGCTGACGGTCACTACAGCCCGGACACCTTAGACTTGACCTGGTTGGTTGATGTCCCGAATCTGGCAAACTTATTACCCGACGGTGAAGGCCGCATTCAATCACGGGGGCAGGTCGTAGGCTCCCAGTCGCAACCTCGATTACAACTTGAGCTCAACGTTAACGATTTTCGCTGGGACGTTTACCAGCTAGAGGAGTCTGCCATAAACGTTGAGATCGACGGCACCTTAGCGACTCTGCCTGTGGGCGATATCAGAATTCGGCATTTACAGGTCAACGATCAGCTGGTTGAAAGCATCGATGTACGTATGCGCGAAAACGAACAGCACACCGTTGAAGCTGACATCGATTATGGAGACCTGCAAGCCAGACTCGCATTACGCGGCATCTGGGATCTCGAACAGCAAGCATGGCAAGGTGAGCTGCACCGCATGCAACTGCGCTACCCTGACATTGGCAGATGGAATTTGAGTAACCCGGCAACCTTGCTGGTGTCACCACAACAGGCTCAGCTTGGTGATTTCTGTCTCATTATCAGTACTCGCGAGTCGCAGCTGTGTGCTGATGGCCGCTGGGCAGCAGAGAGTGGTGATATACATCTGGCTGTGCGCGCTGAAGACGTGCCCTATCAGTTGTTTAACCCTTGGATCCCAGACGATATTCAACTATTAGGGGAATTTAGCCTTGTTGCCAACATTGATCGCGTCGCTGAGCAACTCACTACTGATATCCGCCTCAATATTACTGATACGTCAGTGCGGGTACCAGCGCAAGAACTTCGCGTAGACTTTGATGGTGGTGAACTACTACGTATTCAGGGAGATCAGGAAACACTGGAGATGCAGTTACGAATACTCTCCGAACAACTGGAAGGGGGTGTTGAGGCAAATGCAGTGCTTAGTAACGCGCTTGCTGAGGATCGTCGGATAGATGGTGAGCTGGGTATCGATATACGCTCATTCAGTTTGATTTCAGTGTTAGCGCCCGATATTCAGAATATGACCGGGCACTTAAACGGACGAATTGATTTTAACGGAGCCTTTGATGATCTCAGCATAGGAGGGGGCGTTGAGTTGAGAGACGGCTCTGCCGAAATTCCAGCCACGGGTCTCGAACTCAGAAACCTGAACGTCATGATTGCGGCACCTGAAACTAATGAAGCGCCTTTTGTGCTTGAAGGCTCAGTTGACGCAGGTGAAGGTCAACTTGCGTTGAATGGTGAATACTACCTGCGCGAGCAGCGCGCGGTGCTGGCGATTCAGGGAGCCGCTTTTCCAGCGTTAAACACCCGCGATCTGCAAGTGACTATTGCGCCTGATCTGGAGATTGAATATACCCCTGAACTGCTTCGCTTGCGAGGGGACGTACAAGTGCCACGGGCTCGGATTACACCACCAGATATTGAAACCGTAGACACAGTGTCCAGCGATACAGTATTAGTGGGTGGTGAAGGTGGCCCTTACGACCAAAGCCTCGGTGCGTTGCCAATCGATATGGATCTAAACGTCGTCCTCGGCGACGATGTTCAGGTTAGTGCCTTTGGGTTTGAAGGCCGCCTGGAAGGTCAGTTGCGCATCATTGAAAGAAGTGGCCAGGAAACCGCTGGGGTTGGCAACATCGACGTTGCGTCCGGTGTGTATGAAATTTACGGTCAGGCATTGAATATTGAGCGTGGCCGACTTATTTTCACCGGTGGGCCTGTGGCGAACCCAGGGCTGGACCTGCGCGTTGAAAGAAATATCGATGCTCAGAGTGTGACAGTGGGCGCTCGCGTCGGTGGGACGCTTGAAAACCCGACGCTGAACTTGTTCTCAACGCCAAGTATGGAGGACAGTGCAATATTGTCTTACCTGATATTCGGTCGAGGACCGGGGCAAGGGAGTACTGGTGAACAGAATATGTTGGCCCGAGCGACCCTCGCGCTAGGCATGAGTGGTGGTAATCGATTAGGTGAGCGCCTGTCGGACACGTTCGGAGTTGATGAAATCAGCCTGGATTCTGGCGATACCTTCGAGTCAACGTCTCTGTATATCGGCAAGCAACTCTCATCACGGCTTTATATCAAATATGGCGTGGGCCTGGTTGAGCCTGTTTCTACATTTTTCATCCAATACAGACTCACTGACAATCTAAATTTTGAGTCCCGCACCGGCAATGAGCAGAGTGGTGCCGATCTCTTCTATACTATTGAGCGATAACGGCATTGCGGTTTAATGTCCACAAATAAGACCTCGAAAACCTAAGCTCCATATAGAAAAGCCCCAATGATAAGTCAGGTATCATTGGGGCTTTTTCGTTGGTTTTTCAGCTAAATACGTTATTACTATTCGCGTTCGGCTACGCCAATTACGCCACAGCCAATTCGGCCACCCGCGTCACCGGTGGGCTGTGTTTCATAATCATCCGCCTGGGCATGAACAATCACCCCCCGGCCAAGTATCGTGTATCTACCATCCATAGATAAGCGATCGTCAATGTATTCCAGGCTGGCGACCCCACTATCATTGGACTCAAGGTTACCTAAGTCTCCAACATGGCGCTCATCGTCATGCCGACCACCGTGACGTTCACCTGTGGGATTGAAGTGGCCACCGGCAGAGCTTCCATCGCTGGCTGTGCAATCGCCATACTGATGAATATGAAAACCATGACGAGTATTAGGCTCCAGACCCTCGATGTGAGCAACGACAGCTATGCCATCACCGGTGCGCCGGAAAGTCACCACGCCCTCGGCACTATTGCCTTCGGTAGGCACGATCGTTGACGTGAAAAGCTCGACTCCAGATTCCGCTACGGTAGGGTTTTGCCCTCCACATGCGGTTAAAGCCAGGGTTGGAATTAATACACTTAGAAATCGCTTCATTATTTAACCTGCTTAAGAAAAGTTAATTACCTTAATAGGTTAGCATCTGCCGGCCAATTAATCATTGTCGTTCAGCGCCTCATCCTGTGCGTTCGTGTAGGTCAGGCTCTGCCTGACGTTCGCGGATGTTGGATGCTCACGCGTGCTCTCGATTCATCATGATGTTGGTTCGCATGTAGGTCAGGCTGCGCCTGACGTTCCCAGATATTGAATTCACGCGCCCGCTTGATGAACCACGATGTTCGGTTCGAGCTTAGGTCAGGCCCTGCCTGACGTTCTGCGATGGTTAACGTCAGGCCAAGCCTGACCTACCGAGGTCTTGGGGGACACGGCGGGGATACAAACGAAAAAACCCCAGCCTTATGGCTGGGGTTCTTTTCGTTTGGATGCCTGGCGGTGTCCTACTTTACTCCGGGCATCCTGCCCTGCGCCCTTCGGGTCGCCGTCGCTTCGCGACAGCGGGCCAACTTGCTCCCGGCAAGTTGGTCACATGGAACCCCATCCTCGAGCAGAGCACTTCCAAACACACAAATAAAAAAGCCCCTCGCAATAAGCGAGGGGCTGTTCTATTTGGATGCCTGGCGGTGTCCTACTCTCACATGGGGAAGCCCCACACTACCATCGGCGCTGACATGTTTCACTTCTGAGTTCGGAAAGGATTCAGGTGGTTCCACGTCGCTATGGCCGCCAGACAAATTTGGTACAACTTC
>JAFIFH010000021.1 GCA_020832105.1 Idiomarina sp. | reverse complement strand
TTGCTGGCTCTGACCCAGGGGTCGCAGACACCACCATTTGCACAGCAAATAACTGCCAGACAGAGTTTGTCAGTAGTGGTCTGGAAATTGAAACCAGTGCCTACACCCGCGCAGGAAACCATGCCGAATCCATTATCAGAGCACTAAGTACCGGTAGTGACGGCTCTTGCCAGCCAAGACTTCAACAGCAAACCCTGCCTGTCAGTATTGACCTTGAATGCCGCGATCCAGTAACTTGTGCAACTAACCAGAGCTTTCAGCTTTTCGACTCGCAAGGCAGTGAGCTGGCAGACACAGGCGGAACCAACGCTCTTTCCTTTGACGAAAACGGTGAGCTAAAGATCTCCCATACGTACACCGATGTGGGTGCTCTCGGCCTCAACGCCGCAGTATTTCTGGAAGAAGAACCGGCCCCTGACACACCACCTATTAACGATCCTGAAATAACGCTATTTGGCAGTAGTACTCAAAGTTTTTACTCTATTCCATTTGAGCTAAGTATTACGCCTTATAAAGACAACGCTAACTTCGACGCATTGGAGCAAGCTTTTACCGTCGCCGGCGAGCCGTTCGCAGCCTCAATTGAGTCGCTCAATAGTGATGGCAATCTGACCCCCTCTTTTGGTCGAGAAAGCTTTTCAGTTGGGCTCAGCACGTCGTATGTGAATTCAACTCAGCCAGGCTCCAATCCAACTGAGATAAACGCCAATCAACTAGATACGAGCAACACGTCTCAGTTCGTTGAAAATGGTGTTGCCCTAGTTGACGGTCTCGTTTGGGACGAAGTTGGCGAGCTTGAACTAAGCGCTAGTTTGACTGGCTATTTTTCAGCACCTGAAGCTACTTTGGACTCCATTGCGCGTCCACCAGGCATCTTTAGTCGATTTATTCCTGCCTATTTTGAGCTCGGCCTGTCGAGTGTTGAGGATGCAAATACCCTAGACACATGTAGCGTTCTACCAGACTTCCCATTCACCTACCTGAGTGAGCCAGGCATTCAAGTTAGCTTTGAAGTTTTGGCACGAAACGCGAAAGGTAGCCTGACCCGCAACTACACAACAGCATATTATGCGGACAATAATCTCGACATGGCTGAGTTTGGTCTTTTGTCAGCAACCCATGGTGACGAGCGTTTCACCAACGTGCTTGCAAGCACAAGCTGGCTTGCTGGTCGCTTTACCTTCAATGATGACAACTTTGTATATCCACGCAGAACCGACCATCAACCTGAAGGTCCTTACCCGGATGAACAATTAGGTATTCGTATTGCTAATAGTGATGAGGACGGTACCAACTTTAATAGTGCAGAGATCAGTAATAGTGGGCTTGAGCCTATGGTGCCGTTAGAGGGTGAGCTTAATCTTCTATATGCGCGCCTCAACTTGAATGACATTAGCGGTCCTGAGAACGAAGCCTTAGCAGTGACCGGTGGCGTCCAGGTTTATGCGTTCATCAATGACCCATTGCGCGGAGATGTAGATGCGACACCAAGCTTTCAGCCTGCGCGTTTTGATAGCTGCACCGAATTAAGGGCAGAGCGCTTTAACGGAATCGCTGGGCCGAACGCGAGCTTAAGCGGGGCGGCGACAGAACTTACTAACGGAATGATTGCTGATAGCCAGTTCACCTGGCAATTAGATGGTACTTTTGAACCGCAAAGTGCTGAACTGCTTTACGAGTACGATATCGCAGATCAACCCTGGCTGGGCTTCCCTTGGCGCACCGTTGATACGAATGAAAGCCCCCAGGCACTCGCAATATTCGGCCAATACCGCGGCAACGACAGAATTATCTTCTGGCTGGAGCGGGGACTATAAACGCTAGTCCCCGGCTTGCAACTCAATGTCAGTGTCTGCGTCAAACGGCGCTTCTTCTTGATTGATCTGCTTTTTGGCAGGTTTAATCGGCAAGGCAATATTAACCTGGGTGCCTTTACCCGCTTCGCTGTGTACTTTCAGCAAGCCACCGTGATCGCGCACGATACCGTTGGCAATACTCAGGCCGAGGCCAAAGTGCATGCTGTCTTTGCCACTGGAGAAAAACGGCTCTGTGGCTCGTTCACGAACTTCCGCCACCATACCATCGCCATTGTCGGTAATGCGTACCAGCACCATCTCATCTTTGAGCTGCAAAGTGGCCTTGACCGATACTTTATTGTTGGTCGACTCTGCGGCATTCAGCAGGATGTTAAGCAGCGCCATAAAAATTTGGCTCTCAACCACGCGAACTCTCGGTATATCCTTAACTTCCTCGAATATAAACCGAATCTTGTTATCAAATCGACTCATCAGCACATTGCGACAATGCTTGATGGTGTCATTTAAATCGGTGTCGGCAATTTCGTTATTGCCCGCGGTTTCCGTGGTGTCACAAATGGCATCGACCATGCGCCGCAGGTCGTCCTGGCACACCAGGCTTTGTGATATCAAACCCGCACACTTTTCATTTTGAACATGGCTTTGTGCCTCAAGCAGGTGCTTGCGGCTAAGATTGATTGCTTTGGTGGCTTCCTGGCCGACCCCTGCAGCGAGCAAACCCAAAGTTGCTAATTTCTCCGCGCTGATTAACCGCGAGCGGGTGCCTTTAAAGCGCTCAATGAGATCCAGCAGTTTCGCGTTGCGCTCTTCCACCTGCTGACGTTTGGCAGCTAATTTGCGCTCTGTTTGCTTTGACTGAACCAACAAGGTACGTAGTTCGAGTTCGTCCACTACCAAGCGCGCAAGCCTCTGTAATTGACTCATTTCACTATCACTAAACTCACGGGGCTTGTGGTCAATTAAACATAAAGTACCTAGAACAAGCCCGTTTTCGGTAGCAAGCGGCGCACCCGCATAGAACGCAATGGGGATATCGCTATTAGTGCTCAGAGGGTTATCCGCAAAGCGAGAATCTTTGCTGGTGTCGGAGACCACCATGGGCTCGGCACTTTCAACCACGTGCCCACAAAAGGAAATTTCCCGAGAGGTTTCTTCAACGTCGAGTCCACAGCGGGATTTAAACCATTGCCGTTTTTCATCCACCAGGCTAATAAGCGCGACGGGTGTTTTAAATATCTCTGTCGCCAGAACGGTAATATTGTCGAAGCGCGCTTCTGGGGTGGTATCCAGAATTTGCAATGCTTTTAGATGTGCTACGCGCTGAGCTTCATTGCTCGGTAGGCCCGGTTTTTCCATTGTCACTCTCCGCGTTTAGATGAATTGCTATATTACCAAACTATGAACCGTTATATAGATGATCCAGATCGAGATCCTCACCATTATTTCGTACGTATTTGGGGTATAAACCGTTAAATATTTCATAATCGTTCAGATTATCTTTCTCCTGACCCTGGAACCTGCCCCTATGACGCATCCGCACAGTTCATCCAATTCATCGGTTCATCAATATACCCGCAGCGATCTCAAGGCATTGCCATCGCGCTATCGAGCGCAACTGGTGAATAGTTTAACCGGATTCAAGGCGGCCAACCTGCTCGGCACTCAGAACCTTGAAGGCCTCACCAACCTGGCCATGGTTAGCTCCGCGGTACATCTAGGTGCTGAGCCAGCCTTAATTGGGCTAGTGATGCGCCCGCCAGTGGTTGAACGCCACAGCCTGGAGAATATTCAGAGCACCGGGGTATATACGCTGAATCACGTACACCCGGAAATTTTGCAACAAGCGCACCAAAGCGCCGCTAAATACCCTCGCTCGGTGAGTGAATTTGAAGCTGTTGATCTTGATGTTGAATACCCTTATGCCTTCGCCGCGCCTGCGGTGGCGCAATCTCGCCTGCAAATTGGCTTGCGCTTAGTGGAGATTATGCCGATTAAGCACAACGGCACTGAGTTTGTGATTGGCGAGATTGAATGGGTACAAATTAAAGGCGATATTTTGCATGAAGATGGCTATGCAGACATCGAGCAACTTGATAGCGTTACGGTATCCGGCCTTGATAATTATCATCGCACATCGCAAATTGAGCGCCTGGGCTACCCTGAACCGGAATCAAAATAAGCGCTATATAACAAAAAAATGGACAACAACATGCAACAACCTCGTGTATTTATCACCGGTGGCGCCAGTGGACTCGGCCTCGCCTTGGCAAAAGCCTGTATCGCTCGCGGTGCTAAAGTGTGTATCGCCGATTTAAACGAACCTGCTGAGACCCTCGACAACACGCTATTCATTCGCTGCGATGTCACCCGTATCGAAGACCTCGAACAGGCGGGCTCGCAGCTTGAGCAGGCATGGGGTGGCGTCGACTGGGTGTTCAATAATGCTGGGGTTGCTCAGGTTGGGCCGATAGACACCGTGAGCATGGATGACTGGGAATGGATTACCCAGATTAACCTGCTTGGCGTAGTGCGTGGCTGCAAAGTCTTTACGCCGATGCTAAAGAAACAAGGTAACGGCCATATTGTCAATGTAGCGTCCATGGCGGGGCTTCTTGATGTCCCTAACATGGCAAGCTACAACGCCACCAAAGCGGCTGTGGTGTCGCTCTCAGAGACCTTACACAACGAACTGGCACCACATGGCATAGGCGTTAGTGTGGTTTGCCCGTCGTTTTTCCGTACCAACCTCGGTAATAGCATGCGCAGCACCGTACCGGGGATGGAAAAGTCATTGGACAAACTGATGAGCAAAAGTGATTTCACTGCCGACGATATTGCTCAGCTGGTTCTTACCGCAATTGATAAACAGCAGTTCTACGTGGTGCCGCACAAAGAGGCGCGCCGCTTGTGGTTGTTGAAGCGTTTTTTACCGCGCAGCGCTTATGTAAAACTGCTGCGTAAAGGCGGTAAGCCAGGCGGCGGTAAGAAGCACGCGTAACGCTAAAGCCAAATCCGCTCCAATAAAAAAGCGTAGCATCAGCTACGCTTTTTTGGTTTGACGCTTGGCCTCACCGGCACAGCGCTTAGAACAGTATTTGACGTTTTCCCAGTCCCGTTCCCACTTCTTGCGCCAGCTAAATGGCCGTTGGCATACAAGGCAAACCTTGATTGGTAACTGGGATTTCTTGCTCAATTGATTAGCAGCCGCTTTCGTTGCGGCTAATGGTTGGACGCGGTTCGGACGCTGTTGGGATCAAGTATTCCACGTAACAATTGTTGATATTCCAAATACCACCCGCTGTTTGATCTCCATTTCTACCTTTAGGCGCAATTCGCGCGCCTGTCCCATCAGTAGTCGTGAACCCATAGTCCCAGTCATCCGGGTCGATATTTAAGAATGTCGTAACCAGCGATGTGACTTCGGCGGCAGTAGTACCTATCATTCCAGGGTAACCGTAAATGACGATAATTTCGCGGCCATCCGGCATTTCTAGTTCACTAGCAGTAGGCCCCACTCTATTTTCAATTTGAGCTCGGGCATGCACCAGTTCAACACTTGAGTTAAGTGCGCCTTCTAAACCAGCAATGCTAGATTTCCGTGCGTCAGCCCCGAAATTGAAGAATTGCGGCGCAGCGGTCACGGCTAGAATCCCCAGAATCACGATCACAATAATGAGCTCAACCAAAGTAAAGCCGCGCGTTGATTGATTAGGCGCTGGCATTGGCTGAGAAGATCGAAGGGGGGAAGTGTTTGTAGTTGCGTTCATTTAAGCTTCCTTACTTAATTGTAATGTTTAACATCTTGTCGGTAACAAGCGTATTGTCATCTTAAGGTTTATTTTAAGCAATAAAAAAAAGCCAGAGACGCTAGTTCTCTGGCACTTTCAAATTCTTACTGGGTATTCATTTACCTTGGGCTAAACAACTGTCCGTCAATTAACAGCCGTCAGGTTGAACTGTGATAACCGGTCGCTGACTCACTGAAGTTGCCGGACTATATGAAACGAAACAACTTTCTATAGAACCAAGTGTGGCTTGGACCACGTCCCCGTTGCGCCCAGGAGGTGCAATACGCAATTCGCCGGCAGCAGCGTATGAGTATTCCCAATCACCTGGTGCAATGTTCAGCACAGCCAGGAGTGCCGCTACTCCAGCATCCGGGCTCGCAGCAGCTGTGAAATGAGGATAACCATATGCTAGCGGTACTGGTGTTCCGTTTAATGTTAACTCTTCAGTTGGCTCGCGCTCAATACCTTCAATCGCCGCTCTTGCATAAACAAGATCCGCACTCGCATTCATACTACCCTGCAAGCCACGCAACGTGGAGGTCCGTGCATCGCCACCAAAGTTAAAGAACTGTGGTGCTGCTGTTACCGACAGAATGCCCAAGATGACAATCACGATAATCAGCTCAATTAGGGTAAAACCACGTTGCATTTTCATTTTTTGCCCATCCTAATTCTAGCAGCTAGTCTCGACATCCACTTCTGGACGAGCGCCTGCCGCAGTTGACTCGCTATAGGTAACTGAACAGTTGGCAATTTCAGCATATGTTGGCGCGGTATCATCATTCAGTTCATTAAAACCGACCGGTGAAAATCTCACACTGGCGCTTCCTGGCGTACCGTCAATCACAATATCCCAGTCGCCTTCACTGATATTCAGAGCAGCTATCAAGCCTGCTGTTGATGCAGCAGGGTAACCAAAAACTACTTGAATTTCATCACGGTTAGTTGCGTAAGAACCATCATCTACACCTTGATTCTCAATGCCACCAATAGCCGAGCGCGCATAAACTAAGTCAGCCGTTCCATTAATGGATCCTTCCAATCCACGAACAGTAGACTGACGAGCATCAGAACCAAAGTTAAAAAACTGTGGTGCTGCTGTTACTGCCAAAATGCCCAAAATAACGATCACGATGATCAGCTCGATGAGGGTAAAACCTGATTGTCTTTTCATATTTAAATCCTTACAACTGTGATAGTTGACTCTAGTCTATTTAATAAACAAAAAGTTCCATCGGCTTCACCGATTAGTTATTTCTGTTGTTGTGTACTGTGACGTTGCCTGAACGTGGGTTGTAAACGAAGTTATTACCCACGGTTTGGTAAGCGTCACCATTTGGTGGAGATGCCAAATTCTTTAAGGTTGTGGCCTGATAAAAGACACATAACGTAATCGGGTCGCCGTTATTGGCGGTCCCGGGGGCTGTACTGACGTAAAAGCGATCACGGTCAATGCGGCCAAAGTCTGTAGTGCTGGTGGGGGCGCCTTGTAGAATTGCGCTGAATACTGAGCGGCAATCCTCTGCGTCTATGTTTGCGTCATGGGCTGAGGCATTTACCGCACTCACCGGGTATCCGCGGTTGCCATCCACAAATACCGGAATGTCATCAATGGTTACGGTCGCGCCTGCGCCGTTTGCGTCATTGCCTGCCGGTCGCCCGTCGAGTTCCCACTGGCCTCGGACAATACCAACTGCACTGGTGAAGCCGCCAGCGACCCCTTCTAACGACGCATCTTCAGCATCCGCAGCGATATTGGTAAAGCGCGGGATTGCCGCTGCCGCCAATAGGCCCAGAATCACCACCACAATGATCAATTCAATCAGCGTAAAACCTAGCTGCGGCTTTTTTACCTGTTTATGCATTGTTTTGTCCTTGATGAATTCAGGATTCTTACCACCATTTGCCTGTTAGAAGGCGCTTATTCCGGCGTCTTTATCTTATCAAACTTTCGAAAATTAACCCGAAAATAGTATGAATATTCTATGAGCGAAATCTAACACACACCATGGGGAAAAATTATTTGTTATTGGTGCTAGTACCTTTGTCGTATATTCATCATGCAGATCAGACTTTGTCGATATACTCACAATTGGAGCAACGGCAGGCGGAGCCTGCCCTAGCACTACAGCATCCGCACGTGTCCATTTCGCAGCCGGTAACTAAAAATATCCCGATTGTTAAATCTATACACGCAAAGACCCTGCTCATTCTGCCAACTGGCACTGAGCCCCTGCTTGGTGACATCCGGTGCCTGGGCCAGTTGTTGCCATAATGCCATGCAGCCATGGGCATTCATGCTGCGGGGCATTAATTCTGGGCTATAGGGTAGTGGCCAACCCTGAGGATTCAAGTGCAACTCGAGGTTTTTTGTCTCACTGCCCTGGCCTACCCGCACCTGAACCGGGCTTGAGCGCCCTATCCGATGCCATTCACTATTTGCCAGCATGGCGGTCTGGCCGAAACGATAAATAGCGGTATCGAGTTCTGATTCACGCCATTCTGACTGGCCCAGCAACCGCAGTACCTGGGTAATTAAAAATGCGATAATCAGAAAAACCACCACAAGGCGTAGCCAAAACATTAACCCGGTACGCTGGCTATCTCGCTCAGCGTCGCGCCTTGCCCGGCCTCGCTGTAAGCGACCCATGCTACATGCCGCCCTGATAAGCCGACATCATGTTCCACATCGGTTGGAAAATACCCATGGCGAGGACCAGTACGATAGCCGCAACAAAAACCACCAGAATAGGCTCAAGCTTCGAGGTCAGGTTTTTCAGGTCGTAGTCCACTTCACGCTCATAATAAGAGGCAGCGTCCAGTAACGAATCTTCCAGGCTACCGGTATCTTCACCCACCGCTATCATTTGCAGCACCAAGGGGGTAAACAACCCTGACGCTTTACTCACCCGGAAGAGGGTCTCACCGCTCTCAACGCTGCGTCGCATCTGTTTAATGCGTGCCGCCATGTGTGCATTATCCACTGCGTCAGCCACTAGGCTCAGCGCCTGAGTCAGTGGCACACCTGCGCGTAGCATAATCGCGAAGCTACGGCTGAAACGCGCCAGCATGGAGCGCTCTAAGATTGAACCTACCGCAGGTATTTTAAGTTTCCAGTAGTCCCAACGCTGCCGTGCCGCATCGCCTTTGAGCCAGGCTTTAACCCCCACCACTAGCGCAGCAACTGCCGCTAACATGGCCCACCAGTAGGTGGTAAAAAAGTGCGAACTACCAATTAAAACCCGTGTACTGAGCGGTAACTCCACCTGAAAGCTGGCAAACATCGACGAGAACGTTGGAATGACAAAAATATTCAGCACCACAATGGCAATCAGCAAGGTGAAAATAACGAAGGTTGGATACCGGGTCGCTGATTTAATCCGTTTGCGGGTCTCTTCTTCCCCTTCCAGGTAGGTCACCAGTTGCTCGAAGCTTTGCTCTAACTGACCGGTGTTCTCGCCCACGTGCACAATGGCGATGACCAAGCGTGGAAACACCCGTTTGTGATCGTCCATCGCCTTCGCCATGCTGCGACCGCGTTCAAGCTGGTCGGCAATATCCACCAATGCGGCACGCAGGGTTTTGTTGCTTGCATGCTCCGCCAGCCCTTCTATGGCCCGCAACACCGGAATACCGGCTTTGGTCAGTGAATGCATCTGACGCACAAAAATAATCAGCTCGTTCAAGCCCACTCTGGGCTTAAACCAATCCCCCACATCAAGAGAGTACCCTGGGGTGTATGTCTGAATTTGCAGCGGGGTAATGCCACGGCGCATCAGCATCTCTGCGACACCGTTTTCGTCATTCGCCTGCAGCTGGCCATTGACCAGATTGCCGCTTTGGTCGCGCCCCCGATAGCTATATTCAGCCATTATCAGCGCCCTCTAATGCCTCGTCTTGTACCTTTTCAACCGGGCTCTCTGGCAACGTCTCCAGGCCTTCTGCCAGTGACAGAACCTCTTCCACCGAGGTCACGCCACTAAGAGCATAATCAAGTGCAGACTCTGCCAGAGTAACAAAGTCTTTACTGGCGCGCGCTGCCTGGGCAAACGCATGGGTGTCATTGTTGCGCAGTGCTTCGATCATGGCTTCATCCATCTCGAGCAGCTCAAATACACCAATTCGCCCATGGTAGCCGGTGTAATTACAGCGCTGACAACCGGCGCCGCGTTTAAAACTCTGCTCAGCAATGGCTTTCTCTAAGGCCTCAGCCTGGGCCCCTCGGGCGACCGTGCGCAGCAAAGCAATATCGGCCGCATCAGATTCCAATGGCTGTACACAGTGCTCGCAGTTACGCCGAATCAAGCGCTGCGCCAGAACTGCACGTAGCGCACTGGCGACTAGATACGGCGGTGCCCCCATATCAATTAAGCGCATCGCCGAGGTTACCGCGTCATTGGTGTGCAACGTTGAGAGCACCAAGTGACCGGTGATCGAGCCCCGCAGGCCTATCTCTACAGTTTCTTTGTCACGCATCTCACCGACCATCAGGATATCCGGATCCTGACGTAACGTAGTGCGCAATACATTGGCAAAATGAAGGCCTATTTTACTATTCACCTGAACCTGTGAAATGCGTGGCAAGCGATACTCCACCGGGTCTTCCACGGTGATTATTTTCTTCTCTGGCTTGTTCAATTCATTCAGAATGCCGTACAGGGTGGTGGTTTTACCCGACCCCGTTGGCCCGGTAATCAGGATCATCCCGTGGGGTCGGCTGATTTGGCGGCGAACCCGGCGCATCATCGCCGCTGGCATACCGGTTTTTTCCATACTCAGCAGGCCACTAGACTGGTCCAGCAAACGCATCACGCAGGCTTCGCCGTGTTGTACCGGCAAGGTCGACAAGCGCACATCTATATTATGTTTGCGCACGGTCATTTGAAAACGACCGTCCTGGGGCAGGCGTTTTTCTGAGATATCCAAGCCGGCCATCAGTTTTAAACGCAACACCAAGGCAGCAGCGATACCCTTCTCGCTAATGATGTTCTCCTGCAGCAGGCCATCAATACGCTGGCGAATGCGCAGGCCTTTTTCATCCGGCTCGATATGAATGTCCGAGGCTCTGACCTGCACGGCGTCTTCGAACACCGACTGCAACAGGCGCGCGACAGTGGCTTCATCGCCATCTTCGTCGAGGGTTAATGCACCAAGGTCATATTCGTCGCCAGTACTGTGCTCTTCGCGTAACTGACTGGCGTATTGCTCAATTTCTTGGGTCCGACGATATAAATTATCGAACGCCTCAAATAACTGACTCTCGGGCACTACTGCGATATCTAGTTGGCGTGGCGCCAGCATTGCACTGATAGCGTCCATCGCTGCCAAGTCAGCAGGGTCGCTCATGCCTACCAGCGCAACATCGTCTGTTGCTTCGAGCACCAGCGCACGGTGGCGTCGGGCCTGAACTTCTGGCAGCAAACGCGCCACATTGGCGTCAAGGCGGCGCTCACCTAAATCAATCAACTGCAGGTTAAGCTGATGGGCTAAGAACTCTAAAAGCTGCTGCTCTTTAATAAAACCAAGATCAACCAGAGTCTGCCCCAACTTGCGGCCGCTGCTACGCTGCTCTAACAGCGCCTGTTCAATTTGTTTCTCGCTAAGGATGCCTTCATGTACCAGCAAGTCACCTAAGCGCATACGCAGGCGAGGACGGGTTACCATGTTGTTAAGGCCTCCTCTCGACTGCGGGCGTACTCTCGACTGGCCCGGTCTAAGCTGCGGTCTTCACCAGCACGTTGATACGCCAGCCGCGCCGCATCGAGATTCGCACGACCCTCTTCAGCCACACCCAGACCCAGCCACCAGATACCCTGATTCGGGTTAACCGCTAGTAACTGGCGATAATCATCCGCTGCGATCTGGTACTGACCAAGCTCGTTCGCTAACGCCGCGCGTAGCACCACAATGTCATTTTGTTGCGGTAGGTCTGCGTCAATTCGGTTAAGCATGGCCAGCGCTTCGTCGGCGCGGCCGCTTTCTTCATAAATACGCGCACTCAAGGTCAGCAGGCGTGAATTTTCCGGGGTATGGGCGAGGCCCTCGCGTAACACCCGCAATGCCTCACTGGTAAAGCCACGACCGTAATAGTAAGCCGCCAGCTGCTGGCGAGCGTCGACAAACTGGGGCGCGAGTACCAGCGCTTCCTGCAGTAATGACTCCGCTTTGCGGCCTTCACCGCTTTCCATCGCGCCCACAGCCTGGTCGAGCCGTTGTGCGGCCAGCTCAGTGGCGCTGCGTTCCACTCGCTGTACACTCATCTCGCCACGACTTTCTTCTGCCTGAGCCGCTTCGTTTGGCTGATTAGGCGCGCTTTGCTGACCCTCTTCAGCTTGCTGCACTGGCGCATGTTCACTAAGCGCAGTCTGCTCAACCGTAGTTGTACTTGAGGGGCCTGAATGTGAAGGTACAGAAGTCGGCGCAACCTGAACCGGCTGAACGGTTATCTGCTCGACCTGGGCGGAAGTCCGCGGGGCTGCAGCAGGTTCAGCGGGTGCAGCACTAACGGTAACGTCGTGTGGCTGCACCACCGCGACCTCAGGCTGTTCAGTTATCGTATCTGCGTCATCTTCAGCGGCGAGCTGGGTAGGCTCCAACGGTGCCTGAGCGCTCTGTGTAAACGAATTGTCTGCATATACGCTGTCCGCTGAACCTGCTGTTCCTGGTTCGTCTGCGGTCAAAGCATGCGCCACCAACCACCAGGTCAGCGCAGCGCTCACCACTATCGCCGCACTCAAGGTGCCGACCCATAGCCATGGCCGCCCATTGGCAGGCTGGTAATGACTGCGCACCCGGGCGCCCTGTGCATTTTGCTGACGTTTATCTAAATCCCGTAATACCTGGTTAATCACACTCATAGTGACACTCCTCCGGCCATCCACATCGCAGTGGCGAGCATCGCCACGGTGGCCACTGCACCTGGTAAAAACCAGCGTACAATAAAATGATTTGCTTGCGCATCTGCCGTATCTGCAATCGCCTGCTTGACCGCCCAACGGCTGACCTGGGGGGCGTCACGACCAAAGGTCAATAACAGGCACTTGTGGCATAAAATATTCACCAATCGCGGCACACCACGGCTGGCTTTATGAAGCTGCTTGATAATCGCTGGCGGGAACAACTCCGCGCCCTGGTACCCAGCCACCTGTAAACGGTGATGAATATACTGTCCAACCTCTGTGCGGGTCATGCTGCGCAACTGATAAGAGAAGCCAATGCGCTGGCGTAATTGGCGTAATTCAGGTTTGGCCAATCGCTCGTCCAGCTCGGGCTGACCAAATAACACCAGGTGAACCAGTTTCCGCTGCTCAGTTTCCAGGTTAGAGAACAGGCGCACCGCTTCCAGGCTTTCCTGGGGCAGCGCCTGAGCTTCATCAATAATTACCACCACGGTTTGGCCGTTACGATGAATGTCCAGCAAGCGTTGTTGAATCCGTTCGGCCAGTTCAAAGTGATCCGGGGTTACAGCGGGGTCATTGGCGCCGCCCTTGGCCGTCAATACACCCAGTTCACTGGCCACCGCGCGACGTAATTCATAAGGGTTTAAGAACGAATTGGGCACATAGGCGGTAATAAAATGGTCTGGCAATTCGTTGAGCAGTTTACGACACAACAGGGTTTTACCAGTGCCAACTTCGCCGGTCACCTTAATAAAACCCTCGCCGGTTTTTAGCGCAGTCACAAGCACCTGCAGCGCCTCGTCATGGGCCTGCAAGCCACAGTAAAAACTGGTGTTCGGGGTTATCGTGAATGGTAATTCACGCATCCCGAAATGATACAGGTACATTTAGTTTACACCGTACCAGTCACGCAACAGATGGTTAGACCGTTCAAGCTCTTCGCGCCAGGTATCTGCGCCAACCACGATAGGTCTCAGCATGATCACCAGCTCTTTTTTCTGCTCGCGACGTTCTTGTTGTCTGAATAATGCACCCAGAATTGGAATGTCGCCCAAAATAGGTACCTGACGCTCTGTTTCCGTATATGAGGTTTGCATTAAACCACCGATTACCACCACCTCGCCATTACGGGCACGAATGATAGTATCGGTTTCGCGAATATTGCTGCGCGCCAGCGGTAAAATCAGCTCTTCCTGATTCAGTACAATGCGCTTCTGTTGCTCAGCCGTTTCCGTGACGGACGGATGCACATGTAAAATCACATCGCCGTTCTCACCAATTTGCGGGGTTACATCAAGGGCAATACCGCTGAAAAACGGCGTTAACTGCACGTTTGGTGTCGAGGTGGTTGCCGTGCCTGTCACCGTAGTAGTTGACACGTCGGTGACAAAATACTCATCTTCACCGATTTTTATCACCGCCTTTTGGTTATTGGTCGCGGTCACACGCGGGCTGGACAACACCTGCACATTGCCCTGAGTTTGCAACAATTGCAGCACACCATCAAAGTTATCGCCGCTAAACGACGCACTAAATGCACCGGAGATATTATCACCACCGCCAAAGCCAAAGTTAGTCACGCCATCGCCAATTCGCGAAGTAATTGCCTGCCAGTTCACGCCCTGTTCAAATTGATCATTCAGTGCCACTTCTACGATCCGCGCTTCGAGAATCACTTGACGCTGCAGGTTTCGCTCCGCCGATGCTAAGAAGTCCTGAGCTGCACGAATTTCGTTCGGGTATGCGCGCACTGTGGCGATGCCTGCTTGCGGTGACACGTGAACCCGACGCCCGCCGCCGTCACCGATGACGCTCATCAGTGCGTCTTCAAGCTCGCTCCAGAAGTTTGTTTCAGAGCGGGTACTGATTTCAGAGCCGCTTTGCCCACTGCGACCAGTCTGGCCGCCCATTTGATTTTGCATCGGCATACCAGGGGTTGTCGGCATACCTAAATTGCCCCCGCCCATGCCCATCTGGTTGCTCATGCCACCCTGCTGCTGGTTCATTTGCGCCACGCCACCAGAGGTGATGCTGGTCTGTGAGCTGCCAAAGCGCTGCAACGACAGGTAGTTAAGGTGTAAAGTGGTGGTGCGCATCTCTGCCGGATAAACCCGATAGATACGCCCTTCACGACGCACATCGTAGCCATAAATATCTTCGACTGTCTTCAGCGCTTCAGCCATAGTCACATCGCGCAGGTTGAGGCTTAAACGGCCGCTGACATCCGGATGCAACACCAGGCTATATGGAGTCCCTTCAGCAATTTCTGCAAAAAAGTCACGCGCGTCGACATCACGAGCCTGCACTGAGAAGCGCGGTTCATTCAGCAAGCTCTCGGCCTCTGCTGACAGCCCGGCACTGCTCGCACGCAGCTGTTGTCGCACCGAATCTGGTGGTGGCTGCGAAGCGCCGCTCACCGGACGCACTTCACCAGGTGCGAGCATTCGCTCCGCATCACTGGCCAATTCTTCATTTGGCTTTGACGCGCACCCGGACAACACCAGGATTGCCGCACACAACGTGATAGCTGTCTGGCCATATCGTTTCACTAACCTGTCGCTCATCTGGCCACTCCCTTTATACTTACTTCGCAACCGGCTACAGATCATGATCCGTGGCTCGGTTCAATGGTCAGCTGGTTGCTGCGAAATACCCGCAGCCACATCTCACCATCGTCATTTTTTAAAAGAACTTGCCCAGGCTCAATCACCTCAACAACGTAGGGGCCCAGTTCGTCCCCTTGTTCAACTCGTTGACCATTAATCACCGCTGAGCTGGTACCTTGGGCATTGGCACCGCGATACCACACGGTGGTCAGGCGATACTCAGTCATGACCTCAGCACTTTGATTCACTCGCTCTGCCCGTACCGTTGGCCGTGTGGGGTCCGCGTCCTGGGCATATGCCGCTGGGGCAAGCGCGAAGACGCACAGCAATAGACCTGTGATGCGATAGACATTAACCACCGAGGAGTTCCTCCTGCGTACTCAGGGCATACACCCGAATCGTCAGCCTGGCGGCTGGAAACTGCCCGACTTCGTAGCGTAACTGGTCCCAGTAAAATGGGTATTGCAAAGCTTCTATGCTTTCTACATAGTCGCGCAAATCATGGTACTGACCGTCCACTACCAGCTGCACTGGGTGTTGCCATAAATTGTTTTGTTCAGCACTTTGGTCCGGCACCACCATTGGCACCGCGCGCTGGGTGTCAAATTGCACCAGCTCAAGGCCCGACGGCATATCTAGCAAGGCGTCGATCCAATGCACTGAGGCTCGCGCCGGCATCAGTTGAGCGCGTTCTTCCAGGCGGGCCTCTAAGCGAACCTTACGCGCCGTTAATTCACTCTCTCGACGGCGTAGCTCGTCATTCGGGTCAATGGCTAACTGGCGCTCAAAACGCTGCGCTTCTTCACTCAAACTGGCCACTTCACCTCGTTGCTGCTGATGACGCTGCTGTTCCGCCTGCAATTGTTGCTGCGCCGGGCTGATCCAAAGATAATGCGCGAGCACAAACAAGCCACCGCAGATAACAACGGACAGGAGAATTTTCTCCCGTTGATTGCGGCTGCTAAACCAGCCTTGTAACTTGATCCAACTTTCTTTCATTGGCCACCGCCCTGGGTGCTTTGTTCACGCTGGCTGCGCAGTTCGAAACTTAAAATTGACGAGTCATCACGTTCCAGAGCAACCACCGCAAACTGTTTGCCCTGCAATGACACAACACTGTCAAAACGGGCCATCCAACGCGGAAGGTGTCCAGAATGCTCGGTTTGCCCCCGCAGGATCAACCGGCCCTGACGATTTTCAATGTGTGACAGCCATAATCCTGGTTGATGAATTGCACTTAAATCACGTAATAAACGGGCATAATTGTCATCTTCAATAGTACCGGACTGGAGTACAGCGCTACTTAAGCTCTGCAGCCCCTGAATCTCACGCTCCAGACGCGCAACAGCGGCTTCAGTCTGGGCGTCAATCTGCTGCTCGCGCTGACGTTGGGCAAGTTCGGTAATCCGCCCTTGCACCTGGGTCAGTTCCACCTGAGTAGTGGCACGTTGCTGCGCCAGAGTATGTATTTGCCAGGCAAGCTGAGCACGCCACAACAGGACAATGATAATCACCAGTAAAATAGCCCAGCCAAGATTGGCTAAGCTCAAATACTCCCGTGGCGGGCGCAATGCGTCGGTATATAAATTGATGGTGTTTTTATTTGCTGAGGCTGTGTTCATACTGGGGCCTCCTGGTTAACTTCAGCATGCGCTGGTGCCGCAAGCGTTCCGCCAAGGGCTGGTTGCATATAGGCAAGCCCTGCTAACACGCCTAAATCGCTGAAGTCGCCCGCCGCCAGTTCAACTGCCCATTGCGGGTACACGAACGGCTCAGCCATGAGTGACAAGCTTTGCCCCAACTGCTCACACAAGCTATGCACCTGCTGACCGGGAAATGCCAAATAAACGTGCTGTAAAGATGCCTGGCGCAGCTGACCTGAAAAGTAATCGGTAGAACGTTGCAGTTCGATAGCCAGACTTTCGCTTTCGTAGCTGTCCAGCTCACTTTGGTTAATCACGCTCTGCAAAGGCTTTAACTGACGACTCACCACCAATGCGCGCTGTTTAATTAACAGTAACTGGGCTTGTTGCTGGCCGTACTGCGACACCAGCATTAACGGCGGATGCTTGGCATGGAGTAGTGAACACATCGCCAGGTCTTCGTTCACAATGCCGTCAATCGCCACCCGTGCCTTGAGCAGCGGCTGCAGTATTTTGGTCAGCCAACTTTTTTGTACCGCTACTACATGTACTTTATCGCGCCCTGCTACCTGTATCGGTGGGTCATAGTAATCAGCAATTAAATCAGCTGGTGGTATATCAATGAGGTCTTTGAGGGTCCAGGGCAACGCCAGCTGCAGCTCGGCCTCACTCAACTGTGGCCGATCGATAGTGGTTTGCTGCACCAAGCGCGGGCCCAATACCAGCTGCGTACGCGCACCTTTGAGGTTGAGCCGGGGATAACGTGCGAGCAGGATTTCAATGGCATGGGCATAGTTATTTTGCTCAACGTTTTGTTCGTCGTTAACGATCAATCGTGGCTGAGTGTCTTCAGTCCCGCCGCGCGCCTTAGCCGATTTACAAACTGCCAGATTCACCCTGCCCTGGCGAAGGGCAATGGCTATCTGCAAATTTGACTGCGCACCGGGTAACCAGCGCTTAAAACGTTGTGGCATCGACTGCAATCCTAATCATTGTTGTTATTCTGGTGTAGGCCATTACTACTAGCGTATTTTTAATCACTATACAGGGTGGAAAATACACTTGTACACCTGAGGCTCAGCGCTGCACTATTCTCACCTATCTCGCGATTCTACTGAAAGGCCGAGGAAAAAACTGCTTATTTCTGCATCAGAGGCAAACTAATAACAAACGTCATAATCCCTACATACCAATACTTACAGCTTAACCCCAATATCCGTGTCTCCGTCACGCAATCGAGCGCCTTAGCGTTAGGTCGTCATCTTCCACTGCAAAGGCTGCCCTGCCCAATAAGGTACGAACGGCTGACCAGCGATATCGACGCTTGCCGCCACGTCCCAGGTCTCTTTAACCAGGGTGACAGTGTCAGTATTACGCGGCAGACCATAAAAATCTGCTCCAAAATGGCTGGCAAAGCCTTCTAGCTTGTCCATTGCGGCAAATTGTTCGAACAGTTCCGCGTAGAGCTCAAGTGCGGCAGGTGCTGAGTAACAACCCGCGCAGCCACATGCGGCCTCTTTCTTGTCCTGGGTATGCGGGGCGGAGTCTGTGCCAAGGAAGAACTTTGGGTTCGCGCTAAGGGCGGCTTGTTGCAATGCCTGCTGGTGGGTACTGCGCTTAAGGATCGGCAAGCAATAATGGTGCGGGCGGATACCGCCAACCAATAAGTGATTGCGGTTCATCAGCAAATGCTGCGGGGTAATCGTCGCGGCAACATTGTTGTTCGCACTGAGTACGAAGTCGACGGCATCTTTCGTGGTGATGTGTTCAAGCACAATTTTAAGATCAGGGTGGGCCTGGTGTAGCGGTTGTAAAAAGCGGTCGATAAAGACTTTTTCACGGTCAAAGATATCAATGTCTGCGTCTGTAACTTCGCCGTGAATCAACAACGGAACCCCTAAGCGAGCCATCGCCGTGAACACATCTTCCAAGGCATGGATGTCAGTCACGCCAGACGCTGAGTTTGTCGTCGCGCCAGCAGGATAAAGCTTATAACCAATCACATGTTCACAGGCCGCCGCTTCTTCAATCATCGCGACGCTGGTTTGCTGGGTCAGATACAACGCCATCAACGGGGTAAAGTTTTGTCCTGCCGGCAGTGCAGCGAGGATCCGCTCGCGATATGCCATCGCCTGGGCCACTTCAGTCACTGGCGGTACCAGATTCGGCATGATCACCGCACGGTGAAACTGACGCGCGGTGGCGGGCACGGTGCCGCTGAGTAACTCACCATCGCGAAGGTGTAAATGCCAGTCGTCCGGGCGGGTAATGGTTAACTGCTTGCTCATGCCAATCTCCTGTGAATGCTCATCTGCCAGCCATTATAACACGCTGGCAGAGCTCGCAAAGCCTCAGCAGGGAGTTGGCGAATGGCGGCTCAAGCTATTCACTGGAAAGCGCTTGTACAGGGTCAAGACGCGAGGCTTTACGCGCGGGCAGGAAGCCAAAAATTAAGCCGGTCAGGAAGGCGCAGGCAAATGCCAGCACCACAGGCGTGGTGGCATATAACACCGGCGTACCTAAACTGCCAATAACCGCTGTTGTGCCAAGTCCAATCGCAACGCCAAGCACACCACCAATCAAGGACACCGTCAGCGCCTCTATCATGAACTGCTGCATAATATGCAATCGCCTTGCACCAGTGGCCATACGCACACCGATTTCACGGGTACGTTCAGTGACACTGACCAGCATGATATTCATCACCCCAATACCACCGACAACTAATGAAATCACCGCAATGACACCAAGTAGTATGGTCATGGTATTCTCAGTTTCTGTCTGGGTTTCAATAATTGACGCCATATTACGGATCGTGAAGTCTTCCTGACCATGGCGCTCTAATAGTAAATTATGCACCTGTTGGTGGGTCTCATGCATAAAATTGGTGTCATCAATGGCCACCGTTACGTTACGCACAAAACGCTGGCCAAACAGACGCAGTGACCCGGTGCTAAACGGCACTAACACCACATCGTCCTGGTCTTGCCCCCAGGGGGATGCGCCACGCTCCTGCATCACCCCAATCACCCGGAATAACACGTTATTGATCAGTAAAAATTCGCCCAAGGGGTCAGTGTCCGGGAACATCTGGCGGGCTACTGTCTGCCCAATCACCGCCACAGTAGCGGTTAGCTCTTCATCCTCTGGGGTGAAAAAGCTCCCCTGAACCGGGTGCCAATTGCGTGCCAGCGGATACGTTGAGTACGTTGCATTCACCTGCGTTTGTTGGTCGAAGCCTGCTCTGCGCAAGGTCTGGTTACCACTCAATTCAGGGACTGCAGCGAGGACGTTCGGTAACAGATCGATGGCGTCCGCGTCTTCTGGCACCAGGCTGGCTACAGACCAGCGTCCGCGCTGATTGGGTGCACCGGGAAATACTGAGAGTAAATTACTCCCCATGGAGCTAATGCGGTCCACCACTTCCTGCTGAGCACCCTGACCAATCGCTAACATCGAGATGACCGAGGCAACCCCAATGACAATCCCCAGCAAGGTCAGCATGGTTCGAAATACATTGGAGCGTAGAGAACGCAGTGCGGTGGTGAAGGCCTCACCAAGGTCATTGAGTACATTACCTTTGCCACGCGGCGGTGTTTGTTTTGGGGTCACCGGCGCGCTTTCCACGGGTTTCCGCTGGTCACTGACAATGTGGCCGTCTTTAATTTCTATCAAACGATCCGCGTGGGCTGCGACCTTCGCATCATGGGTAATTAAAATGATGGTATGGCCCTGCCGGGATAACCCTTCGAGCAGCGCCATCACGTCTTTGCCGCTTTGGCTGTCGAGTGCGCCGGTGGGCTCATCCGCAAGAATAATATCGCCACCGTTCATCAGTGCACGTGCAATCGACACACGCTGTTGCTGACCACCGGACAATTGACCCGGTTTATGGTCCAGGCGGTCTTCCAGGCCTAGTTGAGTGAGTAGTTGCTTCGCTCGCTCGCGCCGTTCTGGTGCCGCGCGACCCGAGTAAACCGCAGGTAGCTCAACATTACCCACTGCGTCAGCAGCAGCAAGCAGGTTGTAATTCTGAAATACAAAACCAAAAGCGTCACGGCGCAATGCGGCCAGCTGATCGGGATTTAATTTTGCTACCGACTGACCACGAAATTCATAATCACCGGTGGTGGGTTTGTCCAGACACCCCAGAATATTCATTAATGTGGATTTACCGGAGCCCGAGCTACCCACAATAGCGACAAATTCGCCTGCCTCAATATCCAGGTCAACCCCATGCAGCACCTGAGTGGTTAACTCTCCACTCTGGTAGCTTTTGGTAATGCCTTTTAACCGAATCAGCGGACTATCCACGAGGACCTCGACCACCACCCATGGCGCCACCAGCGATCGGTAATACCACCGTGGCACCTGCATTGAGCCCTTCACGAATTTCAATGTTCACGCGGTCACTGAGCCCGGTCTCTACTCGCGTCTGCTGGCGACTTCCGTCACTTGCCAGCCGCTCTACGAAGCTACCATCGCGATCCCGCTGCACTGCCGCGGCGGGCACGGTCACCACCTCCCGTGCTGCATCGGCAATAAAGAATACATTCGTTGTCATTTGCGTCATCAAGCGCCCTTCTTCATTGGGCACTTCAAACAATGCGTTATATAAAACGACATTGTTTTCAACCACAGGGGTCGGCTCCACCAAGCGCAATTCACCATAATAGCGACGCTGACGATTGCCCATGGTGGTGAAGTACACTGGCATGCCAATTTCAAGGCGGCTAATGTCCGCTTCAGACACCTGCGCTTCGACGGTCATCTCCGTTAAGTCAGCGATGGTCAGAATCGTCGGTGTGGTTTGCGATGCATTAAGGGTTTGTCCGCGCCGGGCCTGCACGGTGACCACTGTGCCTTTCATAGGTGCAAAAATTCGGGTGTAGTTGCGATTGGCTTCTGCGGCACGCAGGCTAGACTGGGTTTGCTCCATTTGCGCGCGAATGGAATCCACCTGCGCTTGCGCCTGTTGCATGCCCGCACGAGCGGTTTCGACCAGCTCTTCCGCGGTCAAACTGGCTGCCTGCAGTCGCTCCTGGCGTTCGTAGTTAAGCCGTGCAAGCTCAAATTGCGCTTCGCGCTCGCGCAAAATAGCCTGTTGGTTGCGAAACTGTGCCTGGCTCGATTCAACCTGGGCTTCTAGCAGCGTTGGGTCAATCTCAGCCAGCAGATCACCCTCTTCCACCATATCGCCTACTTCAACATGCAAGCGGTCGAGTTGGCCGGAAACCTGGGCACCAACGTCAACAAAGTCCCTTGGTTGCAGGCGTCCGGTCGCCGTGACCAGCACTTCAATATCGCGGACCTGAGCTTCTGCGGTGCTAACCTGTGCACTGCCGTCATCGTCACGTAAGGTGACATATGCAATGGCCGCAACCGCCGCGATGACCAACAACAGTATCAACCACAACTTTGCAGCGCCTTGCTGCGCTTTCCTTGAATGTATCGCCATCTTGATTACTAACCTTGCAAAAACAACAGCTACTCGCTGTCAAAAAAAGAGGGTTGCACGCCAGCTTCCTGCAAAGCTTGCAACCAGTGTTTACGGCAGCACGACAGATAACGGTCATTGCCACCAATAGAAATTTGTTCGCCGCTGCCTACCGCCTTGCCCGTTGCATCAACCCGCAGCGACATGGTGGCTTTGCGCCCGCAGTGACAAATCGTTTTCATCTCCACCAGTTTGTCTGCGATGGCTAACAATACCGCGCTGCCAGCAAAGGTCTCACCAAAAGCGTCGGTGCGGATGCCGTAACACATCACCGGCACGTTAAGAAAGTCAGCGACCCGCGCTAACGCCCAAACCTGTGCTTCAGTGAGAAATTGCGCCTCGTCAAGCAGCACACAATCCATCGGTGTTTGCGCCAGTGTCTCGCTCACCAGCTGGAATAAATCGGTTTTATTGGTGAAGGTAAGTGCTTCCCTAGCGATACCCAGGCGCGAATGGATCTTACCAACGCCACCGCGCGTATCTAACGCAGGCGTAAGTAACATCACGCGCTGGTTTCGTTCTTCGTAGTTATGTGCAACCTGCAAAAGCGAAGTGCTTTTTCCGGCATTCATTGCCGAATAAGTAAAATATAAAGACGCCATAAACTGCCACAATCTGCATGAGTGTTAATAAAACGTAAGCTCGCGCCGCATGATGCGTAAATTTACCGATAAAGGCTATAGAGCGGTACAAAATCTTAGCCATTTTCGGTGAATAGCATGTTTTGTGGTATGATATGCGGTTAAATACACCCCCGGTCTGGAGCTTTTCACCTATGGTTCAAGCGAACACCCCCAACTCAAAATACTCCCTGGATTTCATCAAAGAGATGCCGAAAGCAGATTTGCATTTGCATCTGGACGGAAGCCTGCGGCCTGAAAGCCTGATTGAAATGGCAAAGCGGAGTAAAATTGAGCTGCCTTCGAACACTGTAGACGGGTTGTATGACCTGGTTTTCAAAGAAAATTACCAGAACCTCGGCGAATACCTGCATGGTTTTCAGTACACATGTTCGGTATTGCGCGATCTGGAAAGTTTAGAACAGGCATCGTATGAGCTAGCAGTCGATAACCTGGCCGAAGGGGTGAACTACATTGAGGTTCGCTTTGCACCACAACTATTGATGGACCCGGCCCGCGGGATCACCTTCGACAAGGTCATGCACGCGGTCAATGACGGTCTTAAAAAAGCGCAAACTGAATACAACCGCAGCAGCGCAGTGACCGCAGAGGGCAAGCCTCCATTCCATTACGGCATTATTAACTGCGCCATGCGGATGTTCGGTAATAAAGGCTTTTCTCCCTATTACACGCAAATGTTCCAATTGCTGAGCGACCACAAACCGATTGACGTAATTAAAGCCGCGGCGATGGAACTGGTGCGCGCCAGCGTGCGAGTGCGTGACGAACAGAACCTGCCTATCGTTGGATTAGATATTGCCGGACAAGAAATTGGCTACCCAGCGCATAAATTTAAAGATGTGTACGAATATGCCCACCAAAACTTCCTGCTGAAAACGGTGCATGCCGGTGAAGCTTATGGTGCGGAGAGTATCTTTGAAGCATTGACCCAGTGTTATGCGGATCGCCTAGGCCATGGTTATTCGTTATTTTCACCTGAAATGATTGAAGATGAAAACATCGAAGATAAAGAAGAATATGCCCGCAAGCTGGCATCGTTTATTGCCGACCGTCGCATCGCGGTAGAAGTTTGCCTGACCAGTAATATGCAGACCAACCCAGCCATTGGCGATATCAAGAACCATAACTTTGGCCATATGCTGGATCATCGGTTAGCGACGATTATCTGCACCGACAACCGCCTGGTGTCGCGTACCACGGTGAGTAACGAATATAAGCTCGCGCTGGACACTTTTGACGTGCCACTTAAGCGTTTAAAGGACATGGTCGCGTACGGGTTTAAGAAAAACTTTTTCCCGGGCAACTACATTGAAAAGCGCGCTTATGCCAAACAAACCCTTGAATACTTTGACAAAGTCGCACACAAATACGGCTTTATTTAACTTGGCTAGTTAGTTCCGGCAGACATCCTGTAAAGCTCCTGTGAAATACGTTTCAGAGGAGCTTTTTTATGCTCGACCCTATCTACCACACCCACTCAGTGCGGCCTACCGTGCCTTTGCCGCCCGTTCGCATGCTGTCCATCAGTGTATAAATTGCATATACTAGCGGCTTAGCACCCTGACCTATTTTGATTCTATGTTGAAGCAATACGCACCGCGCTGGATCGCAGCCGCCCTCGCCATTTCACTCACGAGTGCCTGTGCACAATACGCGTCGTCGGGCGACATATCGCCTGAGCCGCGCCAATACGCGCCGCTTACCTTGAGTATCGCCCACATTAACGATACCCACTCTGCGTTTGACCCAGTAGACGGCCATTTTTACGCTGATGATCTCCAGGTATTTAATCAGTGGGGCGGGCACCCCAGGCTCCTCACCCGGATTGAACAGCACCGCCAGGCCGCCGCTGATCACCAACGACCGTTTTTAGTGCTGCATGGCGGCGATGCCTGGCAAGGCACTGCGTATTTCAAAATTAACGAAGGTCGCATGAATGCAGACATTTTAAGTCGCATGGGGATAGATGCGATGGCCCTCGGCAATCACGAATTTGATTTAAATAATGCGCTACTGAATGAATTTATCGGCGAACTTAACTTTCCCTTGCTTGCCGCCAATATAGATACCAGTGAAGACGCTGATTTACATCAGCAGGACAACCTTAAACCCTACACCCTCTTCGCTTTTGATGGCGCCACTAAGCGACCGGTTCATCGTGATCAAATCGCTTCGTTACAAGACGCCGGCCAGCATGTGGTAGCCATTTTCGGGATAGCCCTGGACGACATGCCCAACATCGCCCCAAATACCGGAGACGTGCGGTTTTTTGATATGGTGGAAAGCGCCCAGCAAACAGTCGACACGCTTCAGCAACTAGGCGTCGCGCATATCCTCGCCGTAACCCATATTGGCAACGCCCAGGATGTCCGCATTGCCCAACGGGTGAATGGAATTGATGCCATTATCGGCGGTCATTCGCATACCTTACTTGGTGATTTCAGCAACCTTGGCTTGAGCCAAAGTGACCGACCTTATGCTGAGAAGGTACGCAACCCAGATGGCGCGTCTTATACCTGTGTTGTACAAGCGGGTGAATATGCTCAGGCGGTGGGCTTACTGGAAATCAGCTTTGATTCACAGGGTCAGGTGAGTGATTGTGGCGGTGGCAACACCCTGCTCAGCAATGACGACTTTTATGCCACCCGGCAACGGGACGCCAACCTGGATAGCGCACAAAGTGAGCAAGTACTTACTTTTATCGGTGACAACAACAATATTGCGGTTGTTGACGAAGACACCGCACTGCGCTCGCATATTGATGTGACCTACAAAGATGCGATGCAAGCAGCTTACGGCGACGCTATTGCCCAGGTTCCTGCGCAGATACCTCATGTGCGTCGCCCTGGGGATAGCAATAGCGACCAGCACGGCTCTAAGCTCGCGCCACTCATCGCTACTGCACAATTTGCCTGGGCCAACCAGCCGTCTGTGCAAGCCATCAGCGGTCTCAAACCTGACTTCGCGCTGGTAGGTGCAGGCGGAATCCGCACTGCATTGGAAGAAGGTGAATTGCGGGAAGGCCATATCACTCTGGAAACTCTGCCATTTGCTAGCCAGCTTGCGATAGTACCTCTACGTGGTTCGGTCGTTCGTGAGCTTATCAGCCAAACTGTTAATGCCACACTACCCCAGGGCGCCCATGCCGGGCGTTTTCCATATGGTGGCCAACTGCGCTATACCTTTGCAGAAACTGAAGCAGGATTGCGCGGAGAGGTTACCGAGCTAGAGGTGAATCACGGTGACATTGATAACCCTCGCTGGCGTGCGCTTGAAGACAATGTTTTGTATAACGTGGTCATGAATAGTTATATCGCCACGGGTAATGACGGCTGGTCAGCCATTGCTGAAGCCCAGGCGGAGCATAGTGATCGGGTCGATTTAGTCTATCAGGATGGACACCTGCGCGCCTATGCGGTACTTAGAATCACCACCGATGATAGTGGCAGTTTGCACGCCCAGTACGAGAACAGCGCCCCGGATTGTGCTGCAGACACCGTGGCTTGCAATACAGATGCGCAGTCGGTGGTACATTTCTTCCGTCAACGCAGCGCGGCTGATAGTGGCGAGTTAAGAGCACTGGATTACCCAACAGTGACGTTATTAAGAGAGCCTTAAGCCGAATAGGCCGGTCTTCGGGAAGTTTTCATTCAACGTATCCGCAGATAACTGGATCGACAAGTTGTAATATCCTGCTATCTATTCTATCCAAATAGGTAAAGTTTGCATTCGCACAGCGAAAGGGCAAATTCAAAAACATTAAGTCAGGAGCAACCATGGCCGGCACGCCCTTAAGTAACCAATCATTGCGACGCTTTGAAGTTCGCTCTGCAGATTCACTGCTCAGCATTCTTGACGCAGGCCAGGTTGGCTTGTGGGAATGGAACGTGCAGACCGGAGAGAACCTGATTACCCCCGCCTGGGCGGCGCAACTCGGCTTGAGCGTTGAAGCCCTCTCCCCTTTCAGCTTCGACGCTTTTATTGAGCTGGTCCACCCCGAAGATCATGAGCAAGTCACGCAAACGGTGCGACAGCACCTCAACGGCGAGACCGATTGTTATCTCGCCAGCTTCCGAATGCGCCACGACGACGACACCTGGGTATGGATCGAAGCCCGCGGGCAGGTGACGAAACGCTCGCCCAATGGCCAGCCCTTATTGATGTCAGGCATCCACCGCAATATTAGCGACCTGAAGAAGGTTGAGGAAGAGTTACGCCAACGCTCAAATACGGACGCAATGACAGGCTGGTATAATCGTGCTTATTTTCTGCAGGCAGGTGCAGTAATTGTTAGCCGCGCCTTGCGTCAGCGAAGTCGCCTGGCGTTACTCATGTTTGATATTGATCATTTTAAATCCATTAATGACCAGTTTGGTCACGCCACGGGTGATTGCGTTATCGAAACCTTGTGCGGACAAATCGGTGGGCGGCTGCGAGCCATTGATATTGCCGGCCGGCTCGGCGGCGAAGAGTTCGCCATTTTACTCGATGGCGCGGGTTTGGGTGACGCCCGCAATATTGCTGAAAGCTTACGCGAGAGTATTGCCAGTGTTGAGTTTATATCGCCTCAGCATGAGCCCTTTCAGGTGACGGCGAGCTTCGGTGTCACTATGGTAGATGACCACAATGACAGCATCGAAAACCTGTTGTCACGCGCCGATGCGGCCCTGTATCAAGCCAAAGCCAACGGCCGTAATCGAACCGAGCTGGCCTGAGCGCAAAGACTTAAAATACAAAGCCCCGCAATGCGGGGCTTTGTGCGTTTAAGCTTGCAGGCCTGGCACTCTAGAACGGAATATCGTCGTCGAAATCCGAATCCGGTGCCAATGGTTGTGGCTGCGGTGCTTTATTAGACTGGCCGCCTTGTTGGCTACCGAAACCGCCTTGATTACTGTTTTGGCTCTGGCCGCCTTGCTGGCCTCCGAAACCGCCTTGCGGGCCGCCTTGACCGCCCTGCTGGCTGCCTTGACCACCCTGTTGGCCACCTTGACCGCCCTGCTGGCCGCCTTTCGCGGGTGCAAAGCCACCCTGGTTGCCGCCAAAGTTTCCACCCTGACCACCACCGCCACTGCGACCATCAAGCATTTGCATCTCATTACACACTATTTCAGTGGTGTAATTGTCTTTACCGTCCTGCCCCTGCCACTTGCGTGTTTGCAGGCGGCCTTCGATGTACACCTTAGAGCCTTTACGCAGATACTCACCAGCGATTTCCGCTAAACGGCGATAGCACACCACACGGTGCCACTCTGTTTGTTCACGCTGCTCGCCCGACTGCTTGTCTTTCCAGGTTTCACTGGTGGCCACGCTCAGGTTCGCAATCGCGGTGCTGTTCTGGGTGTAACGCACTTCCGGGTCAGCACCCAGGTTGCCAATAAGAATTACTTTATTAATACCACGACTGGCCATGCCACTCTCCTTTAAGTCCAAAATCTTGCTTATGATCGTTGTCTCTGCGCTTCGATGGTAAGGGATCGAAGAGCGCATTCATATCTTTTAACCGCCTGCGGCAACTTGCTCTGCGGCGACATACTTATCTATCGCGGCTTTCGCCGTTTTATTCTCAAACTTGTCTCTTTTTACTTTGAGATAAGTGGTTTGTTCATTGGTAATCACGACTGCTTCCAGTACACCAGGTAATTCAGCCAGCTCTTCAGCGAGCGTGGTGGCTTGCGCTTGCACCAGCCGCGGGGTCACAAAACTAACATTCGCAATGCCAACTAACGGGCGCATACCAAAGCTGACGATCAACCATATTGCTAGCAATAGAATACAGAATAAAACGACCCCGGTCATGCCTTGCATCGAGTAAATCCAGCCACCTGCGACACCACCAATAAAGGCCCCAAAGAACTGACAGCTGGTATAGATACCGCTGGCGGTGCCTTTACTGCCAGCCGGCGCATACTGCGCTAACATCGCCGGTAAGCTAGCTTCAAGGTAGTTGAAACCGATAAAGAAAATCCATACGCCAACGGCTAACCAAGCCAGGGAATCGGCAAAATACGCAATCACTGCTAAAGCCACCAGCAACAGACCAATCGCAAAACGGAAGGTCTGCAACGGGCGCCGCTTGCGAATAGCCCAAATCATCAATGGCACCATCACCACAAAAGACAGTAGCAAGGTGGGGAAATATAGCCAGCCATGCTGCTCTGCTGCAAGTCCCGCATTGACCAGGCTAATCGGCAAACTGACAAACCACGCAGTCAGCACCAAATGTAAAACAAACACGCCCAGATTCAGCCGCATCAATTGGGGCTGTTTGACTAACCGTTTCAGTTCGGTGGGTACTGGCACTAAATCGCGTTTAGGGGTTTTATTGACCGGCGTTGGGGTTACTGTCAGCACTAATACGATGGCCAGTAGGGCACTCACCGCGGTAAACCAGAATAACCCGCTCATGCCGACAATACCGCCCAGCCATGGCCCAAGTACCAGCGCGAGCGCAAACGACAAGCCAATACACAAGCCAATGGCCGCCATCACCTTTGGCCGCTGCTCGTCTCTGGAACAATCTGATGCGAGTGCCAGAATCGCACTGGCAATAGCGCCGGCGCCCTGCAAAGCCCGACCGATAATGACCCCGGTTAAGGTGTCGGACATCGCCGCAACCACGCTACCTATCGCAAACACCAGCAGGCCGCCAACAATCACTGGTCGCCGACCAATACGATCAGACACCCAGCCCATCGGGATTTGCAAGATAGCCTGGGTCAGGCCGTAGGCACCAATCGCGACACCAATCAGCAGGGGTGAATAATCAACGTAGTCCTGACCGTAGACGGCAATAACCGGCATGATCAAAAACAGGCCTAACATACGTAGGCCAAAGATTGAGGCCAGCGACGCAGCGGCCTTCTTTTCAACGGTATTGAGTGCGTGTTTCTTCAAATCCGGAAGCACCTGAAAAAGTGGATAATAAGGGTGGCCAAATTTAGGCTGGTCAGTGTATCAGAAAGCATTGGCAGCGACCATGCTGGCTGCGCATGATGCAAATCTGTGCGATAATAGGTACTTTCGCTCGACCCGAGGGGTCGTGCTGTCCAACCCAGTGAATTGAAGTCGGAGATTATGGATAAAATTGAAATTCGTGGGGCTCGAACCCACAACTTAAAGAATATTCATCTCGAAATTCCGCGTGACAAACTGGTTGTGATTACCGGCTTGTCTGGGTCAGGAAAATCATCGTTAGCATTTGATACCTTATACGCTGAAGGTCAGCGGCGCTATGTCGAGTCACTCTCCGCATACGCGCGCCAGTTTCTTAGTCTAATGGAAAAGCCCGATGTGGATTCCATCGAGGGCCTGTCCCCTGCGATTTCCATTGAGCAAAAATCGACATCCCACAACCCGCGCTCCACCGTCGGTACGATCACAGAAATTTATGACTACCTGCGCTTAATGTATGCGCGGGTTGGTGAGCCACGCTGCCCAATTCACCATAAAACGCTGGCGGCACAAACCATCAGTCAGATGGTGGACCATGTCCTCGAATTACCAGAAGGCAGTAAGATCATGCTGCTGGCACCTGTTGTTCAGGGGCGTAAGGGCGAGCACCAGAAAACCTTAGAGAATCTCGCCAGCCAAGGCTTTCTACGTGCACGTGTGGATGGCAATGTGTGCGATTTAAGCGACCCTCCGAAGCTGGAACTACATAAGAAACACCACATTGAAGTGGTCGTTGATCGCCTGAAAGTCCGTGATGGCCTGCAATTGCGTTTAGCAGAGTCTTTCGAAACCGCGCTGGAACTCAGTGGCGGTACCGCTTTGATTGCACCGATGGAAGGCGCTGGCGATACCCTGATCTTCTCCGCCAACTTTGCCTGCTCAGAATGTGGTTACAGCATGCAGGAGCTGGAACCGCGGATGTTCTCCTTTAACAACCCTGCAGGTGCCTGCCCTACCTGTGACGGCCTTGGCGTTGAACAGTATTTTGACGCTGAAAAAGTAGTTGGTAACCCAGAACTCAGCCTGACAGGTGGCGCTATTCGCGGCTGGGACAAGCGTAACTTCTATTATTATCAAATGCTGCGCTCCCTCAGCGAACACTATGGTTTTGACCTCAATGCGCCCTTTAATAGCATTGAAGACGAGATCAAAGACAAAGTGCTGTTTGGCAGTGGCAAAGAAGAGATTAAATTCAAATATATGAACGACCGCGGCGATACCGTGGTGCGCAATCACGCGTTTGAAGGGATTATTCCTAACATGCAGCGCCGCTACCGGGAGACAGACTCTGCTGCCGTACGCGACGATTTATCCAAGTACCTGGCCGCACAACCGTGTAAATCCTGTAATGGCACTCGCTTGCGCGAAGAAGCGCGCAATGTGTTTGTTGAAGAAACGACCTTGCCTGAGGTGGTTGAAAAGTCCATTGGCGATGCACTGGACTTCTTTACCGCACTCAAACTCGAAGGTCAGCGCGCCAGTATCGCCGAGAAAATACTGAAAGAAATTAATGACCGTCTGCGCTTTTTGGTCAATGTGGGTTTGAATTACCTAAGCCTGTCACGCAGTGCGGAGACTTTATCAGGTGGTGAAGCCCAGCGTATTCGTTTGGCCAGCCAAATTGGTGCCGGCCTGGTGGGTGTGATGTATGTACTGGATGAGCCATCCATTGGTCTGCACCAGCGGGATAACGAGCGCTTGCTTGAAACCCTGCGTCATTTGCGTGACCTTGGTAACACCGTACTGGTAGTTGAACACGACGAAGACGCTATCCGCTCAGCCGACTATGTGATCGATATTGGCCCAGGTGCTGGTGTGCATGGGGGGGAAATTGTCGCCGCAGGTGGGGTTGACGATATCATCGCCAGCGCCGCCTCGCTGACCGGTGATTACCTGTCAGGGCGCAAAGAAATCGCCATCCCGAAAAAACGTAATAAACCTGGTAAAGAATTTCTTCAGGTGAAAGGGGCCAGTGGCAACAACCTGAAGAATGTGGACCTGAGCTTACCTATCGGGTTAATGACTTGTGTCACCGGGGTCTCGGGTTCGGGCAAATCTACCCTGATCAACGATACGCTATATCCGCTCGCCCAGCGCGAACTCAATGGTGCCACCACGGTTGTTGCAGCGCCGCACCTTAGCGTGCATGGTTTGGAGTTCCTCGATAAAGTCGTCGATATCGACCAAAGCCCGATCGGTCGTACGCCACGTTCTAACCCGGCCACTTACACCGGTATTTTCACCCCGGTGCGCGAGTTCTTTGCCGCGGTGCCTGAGTCTCGCTCGCGAGGTTATAAACCAGGGCGCTTTAGTTTCAACGTCAAAGGCGGTCGTTGTGAAGCGTGCCAGGGCGATGGCATGATTAAGGTAGAAATGCACTTTTTACCCGACGTGTATGTGCCTTGTGATATCTGTAAAGGTAAGCGCTACAACCGTGAAACCCTTGAGATCCAATACAAGGGCAAGAACATTCACGAAGTGCTGGAAATGACTATTGAGGAAGCCCGTGAATTCTTTGACCCGGTACCAGCAATCGCACGTAAGCTGCAAACGTTGATGGATGTCGGCCTGTCTTATGTGCGTTTGGGGCAGTCTGCAACGACCCTGTCTGGCGGTGAAGCCCAGCGCGTGAAATTATCCCGCGAGCTGTCAAAGCGGGACACTGGCAAAACCTTATATATTCTCGATGAGCCGACTACCGGCTTGCACTTTCACGACATTCAGCAGTTGCTGACGGTGCTTCATCGCCTGCGCGACCATGGCAATACCATCGTCATCATTGAGCACAACCTGGATGTGGTTAAAACCGCTGACTGGATAGTTGACCTTGGTCCTGAAGGTGGCTCTGGTGGTGGTGAGATCCTGGAGCAAGGTACCCCGGAAGAGGTTGCGCTGAGCAAAACCTCACACACGGCGCGTTTTTTAAAGCCTATGCTGAAACTGTAAGACAAGGAATGTAGTAGATGTACACTGAAGATATTAAAGTTCGTTTCTACGAAACAGACGCCTTAGGTCATGTGAATAATACGGTGATACCCGCATGGTTCGAGACTGGCCGCTTGCCAGTCTTTGAGCTTTTTACGGAACAGGGCGACCCTTATGAAATCAGCCTGATCGTTGCCAACCTCAACGTAGATTTTCTGCGCCCGGTCTATTTTGGCCACATGGTGACACTGAAAACCTATATTGCACGGATAGGCAGCAGTTCATTTGATATCGGCAGCGAAGTTTGGCAACAAGGTGAGCTCTGTGCCAAAGGCACCTCAGTGCTGGTCAATTTTGACTACAAGAACCAACGCTCGGTCACTATTGCACAGAGCATTCGTCATAAGCTCGAGCAACAGACGCACCCGGACCATCCACTTAGTTAGTAGTTTTTTATTTACGATAATCACCACCAGCCCAGTTGGAGTTATGGATGGAAGGCACACCGAAACGACCCAGTAATCAGGAGCTCTTGTTGCAGGAAATTCTTCAGGAAGCCCTTGAGTTACCCTTAAGTGGTGAGGTCGCCAACTATATTCCAGCACTGGCATCGGTCAATCCTAACCAGTGCGGCATTGCGGTGGCTAATCTGGATGGTGAAGTGCATATGGCAGGTGATGCCAATGTACCCTTCTCTATCCAGAGCGTGTCTAAGGTCTATGGCCTGACTATGGCGATGCTGCGCATGGGCGATGATTTATGGCGCCGTGTGCACATGGAGCCGTCGGGCCAGGCGTTTAACTCGATAGTTCAGCTGGAGTGGGAACACGGCATTCCGCGAAACCCGTTCATTAACGCTGGAGCCATTGTTGTTGCCGACACCCTGGTAAGCCATTACTCATCCAGTAAAAGCGCCTTCACGTCCTTTGTGCGTAACCTGGCGGACAATCAGGACATCTACGTTAACCAGGGTATTTTTCAATCCGAGAAATCCCACGGGAATCGCAATGCCGCACTGGCTTATTTGATGAAAAGCTTTGGCAACATAGAAGCTGAAGTTGAGGACACCCTCGACCACTACTTTTTCCAGTGTTCCATTGATATGAGTTGTGCGGATGTAGCCCGCAGCCTGAGTTTTCTCGCCAATCGCGGGGTGCAACCGCATTCAGGTGAGCAAATCGTCACTCGTCGCGACGCACACCGCATTAATGCGATTCTGCAAACCAGTGGCATGTACGATCAGTCCGGCGAATTTGCGTTTGAAGTTGGGTTACCTGCGAAAAGTGGGGTCGGCGGTGGGATTGTCGCTATTGTGCCTAACTATGGGGTGATTTGTGCCTGGAGCCCGCGCCTAAACCAATATGGTAACTCCTGCTTAGGCATGTATATGATCACTCGCCTGGCAGAAAAGTTAGGCCTCTCAGTTTATTGAGTCGCTCCGTCAGGGTCAGCGCCTTGATAACTCTCAGCATCGAAACTCAAATGGTCCTGCAAGCCAAAGCGCTGAAACAGCGCTGCTAACTTGCCTTCATGCGCCATCGAGGCAAGTTCCGCCTCCAGCCAGTTGACCAGTTCAGCTCTGTCCTGACGCCCGATAATCCGGGTTTCATATTCCTGATCCACTGCAGTTTGATAATCGAAGTCTGACAGTAATGATTCGTTCCATGTTTCCATGAAGCGGATCATTTCCTCATTCATAATGACCACGTCCAGTCGCTCCCGGCGCAGCATGTTCAGTAAGGTCAGATGATTGTCCGCCAGATACAGGTTATGGTCCTGCTCGAGGATATCCATGTCATGCTGATACCCAGTTAACTGATAATGGTAACCCTGCACGCCGCCTATCGTAACCTCGCCTTGCAGGACCTCGTGCGGGTCGTCTAAGGCAAGGTATAGGTCTGCCCCTTTGGTCAGCCCTGCTCCAATAATAAACGCTCCATTTGAGCCTTCTCGCCACCCCCACTGCGGGTCCTGAAACAACATAAGATCGCAGCAACCGTCAGGTGAAAGTGCACGGTAGCGGTGCGCAGGGCGAACTTCAGTGATGGTAAAGTGATATTGCTGTTGGCGTTGGTTAAGTGCTTTGACCAATGCGCCCATGACATGGCTTTCTAAACTTGATGAAAAATACGGCGGAAATTCATAGGCGGCAATGTAGATACCTTCCGGTTGCTGGTCATTTTGCGCAGACACTGAACCAGCGGTCGCTATCCCAATCAACCCCAACAGAACTGACGCCCACAAGCCGAAAACATAGGTTGGCGACGTCATCTGAGATTCTCCATATCAGCAAAGCTCTATATTACTTGTATACCCCTATCTTTACCTTGCTTACAGATTCTGTCAATTAAATGGGACGAAAGGCAGGTCAGCGGGCGCTGATCTGCCTAAAATTAGTACTATCAACCCACCTGGGGCTAGCTAAGCTCGTAATAGGTTGCCGCACCCGGCCCTACCGGCATACCCAGTAAGAACACCCATACGTAGAAGAGCACGATCCAACCCAGCAGGAAAACCATACTGTATGGCAGCATAATCGCAATCAGCGTACCAATACCGAGTTTCTTCTGGTAACGGGCGGCCACCGCAAGGATTAGACCAAAATAGCTCATCATTGGGGTAATGATATTAGTCACTGAGTCGCCAATCCGATACGCCGCCTGCACCAATTCAGGGGCGTAGCCGATAATCATCAGCATGGGTACAAAAATCGGTGCAGTTACCGCCCACTGCGCTGACGCAGAGCCCAGCATCAGGTTAACAAAGGCACACATCAGGATAAACAGGACGAACACGCCCGGGCCGGTCAGGTTAATCGCCTGCAGAAAATTAGCCCCGTTCACCGCGAGAATCGTGCCGAAATTGGTCCAGCCAAAGAACGCCACAAACTGCGCAGCAAAGAATACCAGCACGATGTACAAACCCATGCTGCTCATACTCGCTGCCATCGCATCAATGACGTCGCGGTCGCTTTGCATGACTTTGGTGGTAAAACCGTACACCAATCCTGGAATCGCGAAGGTAATGAAGATAAACACCACGATGCCACTTAAAAACGGGGATCCCGCAACGCCGCCGGTTTCCTGGTTGCGCAGTACGCCTGCTTCAGGAACGACGGTTAAAGCTAATAAACCGAGCAGGCCGAGAAAGGTCAGGCCGGCAAATACCAAACCCTTTTTCTCCGCATGGGTCAACTTGTCCATGCTGACATTGGCGTCGATGTCGGCGTCAGGGTCCATGTCATCCGGGTTATATTTACCAAGCTTAGGCTCAACAATTTTCTCGGTTACCAGCCAACCCAGAATGGCAATCAGGAAGGTACTGATGAACATAAAGAACCAGTTCATTTCCGGTCCTACTTCGTAGGTCGGGTCAATCAGCTGTGCCGCGGATGTGGTAAACCCAGCCAGTAACGGATCAACGGTACCAATAAAGAGGTTGGCACTATAGCCCGCCGAAACCCCGGCGAATGCGGCAGCAAGACCTGCCAGCGGGTGGCGACCCAAAGAATGGAATATCATCGCCGCCAACGGTACCAATACCACATAACCAAGTTCAGAGGCGGTATTAGACACCACACCTGCAAACACGATAGTGACCGTCACCATACGCGGCGACGCATTCATCACCATGCCGCGCATCATCGCGGATAGCATGCCTGAGCGCTCGGCAATACCCACACCAAGCAAAGCCACGAGCACCACACCAAGTGGAGGAAATTGAGTAAAGTTGGTAACCAGGTTAGAGACTATATAACGCAGGCCTTCAGCACTGAGCAGGCTGTTGACGGCGATCTCTTCACCCAGAGTGGCAGGCCGTGGATCGGCAACACTGAGCCCAAAGAAGGCGGCAATACCACTGGAGACAATGACTAGTAAACAAAAGATGGCAAACAAAGATACGGGGTGGGGTAACAGGTTTCCTAACCATTCCACGGTATCCAGAAAGCGGGTAAAGGCACCGCGTTTAGGCTGCTCGTCGGCGACCTTAGGTGAGCCATTAGACATCCAAAATTCCTCTTTTGCGGCCTGTTGCGGCGGCTTTATAATCATATTGAAGGTTGGCATTGTAAAACAAAAGCGGCTGAGGGTGAAACCTGATCACCGCATAAATCAACGTATGTAGCGCGATGCTATGTTTTGCAAAGGTTAAAAATAAAAAAGGGCTCCCATTGGGAACCCTTTTCGGTGTTATCTGAGCGCAGGCAAAGCCTGCCCAGGAGATTAATCTAAGATTTTAGATACAACACCAGCGCCTACAGTACGGCCGCCTTCACGGATTGCGAAACGCAGACCGTCATCCATTGCGATTGGTGCAATCAGTTCAACTACGAACTTGATGTTGTCACCAGGCATAACCATCTCTACGCCTTCTGGAAGCTCTACAGCACCAGTTACGTCAGTCGTACGGAAGTAGAACTGTGGACGATAGCCTTTGAAGAATGGCGTATGACGGCCACCTTCTTCTTT
>JAFIFH010000014.1 GCA_020832105.1 Idiomarina sp. | reverse complement strand
TGAGCAAGCTGGATCAGGTTTATGTGGCGGCGTCCTCCGCAGAGCTCGGGCTTGAGGTGCTTAAGCAGCAGGAATTTGATGTGGTGTTTATGGATATTCATATGCCCGAGCTTGATGGCGTCGAGGCAACCCGGCGTTTGCGCGCTGAGACACTGAGCCAGCCGTATATTATTGGACTGACCGCCAACCCCATGCCAAACATGCGGGAGCGCGCGATGGAAGCTGGAATGAATGCATATTTGACCAAACCATTTCAGTTAACTGACATTCAGGATGTCCTGCGTGAGGTTAATGAGTTAAGTATTCGAAAAAACTTATAAGATAAATTGGCAATAGCTAACTTGTTGTTCTACGGTTAAATACGACTACATTATGGGAGTTTTTTATGGACAAGGTTATCTCGATTGCATTACTCGTAGCTGGTATTATTTTACTGTACTTCGGATATCAAGAGTCACAATCTTTTGCCTCCGGAGTGAGTGAAGCAGTGACCGGTCAGCCTACTGATAATTCGATTTGGTTCCTGATTTCAGGTGCTGTGTTGGCAATTATTGGTATTGGTGGCTTAGTTCGCGGCGCTACTCGCAAGTAGTTTTTCGCAAGTAACATCAACGCAAACAAATAAAATTTAGTTGCGCTAAACACCGGTTGACCTCGTCAACCGGTGTTTTTGTACTTGGGGTCTCAAGCTGACATGGGTATGATCATGAAAGACACCAAGGTGTTGTCACCCGTGCAGGCTGTTCCAAGGTCTGCAGCCGCGATTTAATCGGATTTAAAGGTATTATTTTGACAGCTTTTAGCAGTACGTCGTCGTATATTGTCAGTGATGAATTAGCCCTTGCAGTCAATGCTGCAGTGACCCTGGAAAAACCCTTACTCCTTAAAGGTGAGCCAGGTACCGGTAAAACCCGCTTAGCCGAAGAGCTGGCCACGGCCCTGAATTCGCCACTATTGCAGTGGCAAATCAAATCCACCACCAAAGCCCAGCAGGGGCTTTATGAGTATGACGCGGTGTCGCGACTTCGTGATAGTCAGTTGGGCAGCGATAAAGTGCACGATATTGCTAACTATATTCGCCCGGGCAAATTGTGGCAGGCGTTTACCAGCGATCAGCGGCCGATTTTGTTGATAGATGAAATCGACAAAGCCGACATCGAATTCCCTAATGATTTATTGCATGAACTCGATCAAATGGCGTTTCATGTGTACGAAACCGGCGAGCAAGTGGTCGCTGAACAGCGTCCTATCGTGATCATCACCTCAAACAACGAGAAAGAGCTGCCAGACGCCTTCTTGCGCCGCTGCTTTTTCCACTATATTCGCTTTCCGGATGAAGCCACCTTGCGTGACATCGTTGCGGTGCACTATCCAAATATCCAGGGGCGCTTACTAAGCACTGCGCTGGAGGTGTTCTTCGATGTGCGCGAAACGCCGAATTTAAAGAAAAAACCGTCGACGTCAGAATTACTTGATTGGCTTAAATTGCTTCTGGCAGAGGACATGACCGCTGAGCAGTTGCAGGATAGCCGCAAGAAAGGTGGCCTGATGCCGATGTTCGGTGCGTTGCTGAAAAACGAGCAGGACACCGAACTGGTTGAGAAACTGGCCTTTATGACCCGACGTCAGGGGCGTTAATGTTAGTAGATTTTTTTACCTGCTTACGCCGCCATGGGGTGCCATGTAGTCTCACCGAATTGCTCGACTTGTTGGCTGTACTCGATCGCCAACTGGTATTTGCGGATGTGGAGGCATTTTATACCCTGGCACGGATGGTGCTGGTCAAGGATGAACGCCATTACGACAAGTTTGACCGTGCCTTCGCCGAGTATTTTGAAGGGGTGCATGAAATTGATATTGCCAATGCCATTCCTAAAGAGTGGTTAGAGCAAGCACTCAAGCGCAGCCTGAGCGAAGAGGACAAAGCCGCGTTACAGGGCGAAGGGGATCTCGATAAGCTACTGGAAAAGTTTAAAGAACGCCTTGCCGAACAGCAAAAGCGCCATCAGGGTGGTAATAAATGGATAGGCACCGGCGGCACTTCACCGTTTGGTGCGTATGGTTATAACCCTGAGGGTATTCGTATTGGCCAGGACGGTTCCAATGCAAGGCGTGCGTTGAAGGTCTGGGACAAGCGCGAATTTAAAGATCTCGATGACGAGGCAGTGCTGAATAATCGCAGCATGCAGTTAGCTTTGCGCAAACTACGTCGCTTCGCCCGCACCGGCGCTGCAGAGGAGCTCGACCTTGCCGGTACCATTCGCGAAACCTCACGTAAGGGCGGCTTGCTCGATCTTCAGTGGCAGGCTGAGCGGCATAACTCCGTTAAGGTGCTGATATTTTTCGATGTCGGCGGCTCAATGGACGATTTTATTGCCGAGTGTGAGCAGTTATTTGCAGCTGCCCGTAGTGAGTTTAAGCACCTTGAATTTTTCTATTTTCACAACTGTATTTATGAAGGGGTTTGGCGCAGTAATAAGCGTCGCTTTAACCAGCAAACCTCGGTGTATGACCTGCTGCATACCTATGGAAGTGACTACAAAGTCGTGATAGTTGGTGACGCAACCATGGGCCCCTATGAGATAGCATACCCCGGTGGCAGCGTGGAGCATTGGAATGAAGAGTCTGGTGAAGTGTGGATGCGCCGGGTGCTCGAGCAGTATTCCAAAGCGGTGTGGTTAAACCCACAGCCCCAGGCGCGCTGGCCATATTATCAGTCCATCGAGTATATTCAGCATATTATGGAGGGGCGGATGTACCCGCTAACCCTTGACGGCATCAGCGCAGCGATAGAGGAACTGCAATAACGTGAACCCAATGATCCCAGACCCGGCCATACGCTTGAGCGTATATATTTTTTCGTTTAACCGGGGTGACTTTCTGGCCCACGCCCTTGATTCAGTGCGCAGCATGATACCCCAGGCGGTGGTCAAAATAGTCGACGATCACTCAGACGATGCGGCCACGATTGCCTTTTTAGCGCAGTGTGCAGTGCCGGTTTTACAGCCTGAGTCAGCGGACAAAGCTCGCCATGGTGGGCTGTATCAAAATATGCAGTTGGCACTGGAAGATTGCGAGTCTGACTATTGCCTGTTTTTACAGGACGACATGCAAATTGTGCGGCCGGTAGATGCGACTGATTACCAGTATATCAATGATTTCTTTGCTGCCTTTCCTGATGCTGGCTTTTTAAACCCGGTGTTTTTGAAAGGGCAGCGTGCCCGCCGTGATGCTCGTATTACCAACATCAGCGATGATTTCCCAGTTTATTTTCGTCATTACCCGAATAAAAAGCATCCTCGCGGTATCAGTTATGCCGACGTGGTCATCGCCCACAAACCACGCTTGATGGCAAAAAGCTGGCAATTCAGTCAGGGCGAAGTGGCAAATGCGGAGCAAGCCATGCAATGGTTTGGGCGCATGGGCATGATGCGTGACCCTTTCGTGATGTTCTTACCGCAGGTGCCTGTATTTCGCGGTAAACAGAAGACCGCGCCGGTGAAACTCGCCGAACGGTTAGCTGGCAATGAACCGAAAAAATTTGTGCCAATGCAGGCAGAGCAGGTGAATCGATTGCGAGCCCGGGATATGCAGCAATTACCAGTAGCAGAAGACTTTTTAATGACCTGCGATAAGCAGGTGAAGAAACCTTTTCATTATAGTGTGGTAAATGTATACCCCTGGCTGCGGGTGTGTCATAAATTGATTGTGCAGTGGCGTAAAACAATAGGCCGCTAATGACCTTTGGATGAGGGCAATGTGATGAGAATTACTTTTTTAGGTGGTACGGAAACTGTTACCGGTTCACGATTTTTAGTTGAAACTGAAACAACTCGAGTGCTTGTGGATTGTGGTTTGTTCCAGGGCTACAAATGGTTGCGCCGGCGCAACTGGCAACCCTTACCGCTCGGTATTAACCACGTGGATGGTATTGTTCTCACTCACGCGCATCTTGATCATTCAGGGTACGTACCCGTGTTGTATAAACATGGCTTTCGCGGGCAGGTCTGGACCCACGCCGCCACCGCTGCCCTTTGCACTGTATTATGGCCAGATTCCGGCAGAATTCAGGAAGAAGACGCAAAGTACCTGAAAAAACATAAGCTCAGCAAACATGAAGACCCTGAACCACTTTACGACGAAAAAATTGCTAAAAAGGCGTTGCAGCTACTAAGTCCAGTGGATTTCAAACAACAGTTCTCAATTGGCGATATTGACTTTGAGTTACAAAGCGCAGGTCATATTTTAGGCGCGGCTTCTGTGATTGCCAGCCACGGAGGGAAACGGGTCGGCTTCTCTGGTGATGTAGGGCGACCTGATGATATCCTGATGCGTGCGCCGCAACCACTGCCTGAACTTGATTGTCTGTTACTGGAATCGACCTACGGCGATCGGCGCCATGCACAGAGCGAACCTTTTCAAGATTTAGCCGATGTTGTCAATGAAACCGCGAAAGCTGGTGGCGTACTTTTGGTACCGAGCTTTGCAGTAGGCCGTGCACAATTGTTACAGCATATGCTGGTGACGCTGATGGACGAGAAACGCATACCGCGGATGCCGATTTACCTGGACAGTCCAATGGCCATTCGGGTGTCAGACATGTATGGCGACTTTCATGAACACCATAAGCTTACCGCTGCACAATGTCAGCACATGGAGTCGGTGATTAAGTACACGCATAGCGTTGAGGACTCCAAGCAGATTGGCAACCAAACCGGGCCGCATATTATTATTGCAGGTAGCGGAATGGCCACCGGCGGGCGTATTTTGCATCACTTTAAGCATTGGTTGCGCGACCATCGCAGTACCGTGCTATTCAGTGGGCATCAGGCTGGCGGTACCCGCGGAGCTAAGATGCTTGGCGGTTGTGAACATATTAAATTACACGGTGAGTGGATTGAGGTGAAGGCGAATATTCGTAACCTTGATGGACTCTCCGGGCATGCAGATTATGCCGAAATCGGTGACTGGCTGAAGCAGTCAAAGCTGGCACCAGGGACCAATATACAACTCGTGCACGGCGAACCAGACGCATTGGAAGCCATGCGAGACTATTTAACCAAAACCACAAAATACGATGTCGACATACCTGACTATATGAGTATTTTAAGGATTTAGCATGGGCGTTTTTATGTTAGTGGCGATTCCGGTCGCCTTTATCGGTGTGTTAGCGGCATTTCTCATCTACACCATTCGTGAAGGCGAACGGGAGCGCAATAAGTAGCTATGTATTGGCGCTATTTTACGCTGTTAGGCGTTGTTATATTTACGCTTATCGCCTGTGCAGCACTGCCTGGACTTAGTGAACGACAAGCGAGTTTTGCGTTTCCAACAGACGCAACGAAAGGTACGGCCCTTGGCCAACTCATCGCGCCCCTGGTAAGCGAGTATCCGCAAAAGAGCGGTATCCTCACCCTGGCAGAGGCGAAAGATGCGTTTGCGGCGCGCCAGATGCTAGCCAGTGCCGCCGAGCAAAGCCTCGATGTACAATATTATCTTTGGCGAAATGACAAAACCGGTCGGCTGCTGATGCAGGCATTGTATGACGCCGCGCAACGTGGCGTGCGCGTGCGTTTGCTGATGGATGATTTAAATACCGCGCCCATTGAAGATAAGCTAATTGCACTGAATCAACACGAAAACATTCAGGTACGTTTGTTTAATCCGTTTGTGGTGCGGGGCCCACGCAGCCTTGGCTTTGTCACCGACTTCAATCGTGCTAATCGGCGCATGCACAATAAATCATTTACCGCAGATAACCAGGCCACCATTATAGGCGGGCGTAATGTGGGGGATGACTATTTTAGTGGCGCTGATGGGGTACTGTTTGCCGATCTGGATGCGTTAGCCATTGGTGAGGTGGTCGCTGATGTCTCCAAAGACTTCGATGCATTTTGGAACAGTGATTCCTCGTTCCCCATGGAAAGCCTGACCAATGAAAAAGGCCAATATGCCAAACAGGCACTGATTGAACAGATTTTTGAAGTGCATGAAGCGAGTGCATTGTTCTTAAAAAGTGTGCAGGACCGTGAGCTGGTGCGTCAGATGCTGCAAGGCTATGGGCCAATTATCTGGGCAAAAACACGGATGGTGAGTGATGCGCCAGCGAAAGGTCTGGGAAAGGCTGAGCCCGATGAGCTGATCACCCATGCCTTACAAGAGATTATTGGCGAGCCCAAGCGCAGTATTTTCCTAGTGTCGCCTTACTTTGTGCCGACCAAGGCAGGGGTGCGCAGCCTTGAGAGCATGGCCGAGGCGGGGGTGGAAATTCATATCCTGACCAATTCGTTTGCAGCCACCGACGTGGCCATTGTGCATTCCGGCTATGCCAAATGGCGCAAGCGCCTGTTAGAGGCTGGAATCCGTCTGTACGAAATGCGCCCCAATGTGGTGACCGCACCAGAAAATGTCGACTGGCAGCAGTTACCACGGTTTGCCAGTGCGGCAACCAGCCTGCATGCTAAAACCTTTGCGGTAGACGGTGAACGGGTATTTATTGGTTCGTTTAATTTTGATCCGCGCTCCGCAAGACTGAATACTGAACTTGGCTTTATCATTGAAAGCGAAGAACTTGCTGCGCAAACTGAACAATTATTTGCGATTGAAGTACCGTTTAGCGCTTATGAACTGCGTTTAGCACCCTCCGGCAGGATGTATTGGTTACAACGCGATCCTGGCCATTTACAACGCCACGACAGCGAACCCGGCTCGACCTGGTGGCAACGGGCGAGTGTCACCTTCTTCTCCTGGTTGCCCATCGACTGGTTGCTGTGAGCATACACTTCTAGTTGTGGGGGTTACTTAAGCTGTAGTTCCTGCAATGCTGCACCTTCTTGTGCAAGGTCCAGCGGGGGCGTCGCTTGTAAGGCCGCTACCTGTTGCTGCATGAGTAACGAGCCAGAAGCCAGTGAATACTCCTCTGCAGCGGCGCTCGCCGGGTAGGTGGTGAGAATATTCTGCCAGCCCGCCTGTGCCTGCCAGCAAGCGATACTCTCCATAGATTGAGCGCTTTCCAGTTGATATACCCGGCATAACTCACCAGCTGTAGCATGGAAGCTAAATTGAACGGTAAAGCGGTGACCATCGGCAAGCTCAATAGTCTGGCCGCTTGGTGCAGAGCCTAATTGCTCCGTGACAAGGGTCCATGAGTCAATTGTCTGGTGTGTTGGTGCCATCAGGTATCCTGCCACACTGCCAAATACTAAACACAGGCTGGCAGCCAGCGCAAAACGTTGGCCTGACCCGGCAAATACCCGTTGGCTAGCGTTTTGCCACCAACGCTGGTGGGAGTTAGCCTGATATGTACTGAGTAACTTTAAAGTTGCCTCGGGCACTGGGTGCTTATCAATTGTTGCTGCGTATTGTTTCACCTGTTCATCCACAAGCGTAAGCTGGGCAAGGCGGTCGCTTAGCACTGGGTCTTGCACCAGCGCATCACGCACCGCGTCCATCTCATGAGCAGGTAGCTCATGATCGAGGAACGCGGATAAAGTATCGTCCGATAGATGTTTCATTTAGTGCACCTCACGACAAGACGCGCCTTCGTCTGCGGGTTCTGGGGAGATCAATCTGTTCAGGCTGATCCTGGCTCTGGACAGGCGACTCATGACGGTCCCTACCGGAATATCTAAAGCTTCTGCGGTTTCCCGGTAGCTGCAACCCTGCACCGCAATCATGCTTAACACCGTTAATTGCTCTGCGGGTAGTTGCTGCATGGCTTGACCGACAGATGTCAGATTTATTTCCTGCATGATCTGCCGCTCACCTTCAACGCTGGTTGGCTGCTCAAAATCAGGGTTGTCCGCCACTGCTGCTCTGACTTTCTGCGCCCTGTACTCATCAATCCACAAATTACGGCATATGCGGAACGCCCACTTGGTCACGTCCACCTGTTCGGGAGAGGCCTTCGTCAGAATCCGTTCAATCGTGTTCTGCACCAGATCGTCCGTGTCCGGCACTGAATGCGTAAGGGAAAACGCAAAGCGTCTTAATGCAGGCAAAATAGCCATTAGTTCAGCTTGGTTCACACTCAATGCATGCCTCTCTTGCAATACAGCTTTGACGTTACTTAGTTGACGGTTAAGTGTGTTAACTTATTCCGTTCACAGGTGGAATTTTATTCTTGCTGGATCGTCATTATTACATATACACGATGTTACTCACTATTTAAGGTCTATCTATGAACAAGCTTCAGCGCACTGGTTTATTTGGCTTACTCGGCAGTGCGCTTTTGATTCCGGCGGTGGACGCGCAACAGCGAATCCCGGACCGACCTCAGGTTCCACCTATTCCAGTGGAGCAAGCGATGGAACGCAGGGCAGAACAAGCGCTACGCCAATTAGAACGGATAGAACGCCAGCTGCCTCAAGCGGCACAACGTGCGGAAGAGCGGATGCAGGCCAATGTTGCCGAGGCCATGCAACGCGGTGTGCGTGGCGCTGGGTTACCAGCGACTGCGCGATTGCCTGAGATCCTTGATATTACAGACAGTTCCGGCGTATTACGCTACCGGGAGATACAAATTGAACCCTTTGTGCGCATTATTCAGCGTGAATGGGTATTACTTGCAGGCGCCGGCGACTTGCAACAACTGCAGCAACATCATCCTGATTTGCTTGAGTACTTGCACGATTCGCGCACCCTCAGTGCGTTAGGTAAAGAGTTACTGACATTCCGTGTACCTGAAGGCCTGGATAATCAGCAAAGCATCGAACGCTTACTACCGCATCATCTGCATGACTCGTTGGATCGCCAGCATGTCTATCAATTACACACCATAGCCACTGCGAAGCAGGTCTATCAGCTTCCGTTACCAAGCGTGTGCGATAGGCAGGTACGGGTTGGCGTAATTGACACTCATCTACATAGTGAGCATTCAGGTTTTGCAAAGGCACGCCAGCAGGGACGGCTAGTTGAGTATTCGCCGATGGAAGATTATAGCGCGCTGCCGACAGCGCATGGCACCGCGATTACCGGGTTTTTGATCGGTGAGAAGGCGGGGCTGAGGCCACTGCTACCGGCCGCGAAAGTGTTCCAGGTCGGCGCCTTTTATCAACAACAGGGCGGTCATCAGGGGAGCAAGATAGAGTACTTGTTGGCGGGTATCGACTGGTTACTAAGTCAGCAGGTTGAGGTAATCAATATGAGCCTGGCTGGCCCGCCGAATAACTTGTTGCAACAGGCTATCGAGGCGGCTGTACAAAGACATGTGGTCGTCGTGGCTGCCGTTGGTAATCTGGGCCCACATGCCCCCATGCAGTATCCAGCGGCGTACCCTTCGGTAGTTGCAGTCACCGCCGTTGATCAACAGGGGCAAGTGTATCCGTGGGCCGGGCAGGGGGAGCACGTAGACTTTGCTGCTCCAGGGGTCAATGTGCCTGTGTTGCTTGCCGACGGCGACACTACCATAAATTCTGGAACCTCAGTGGCAACCCCCGTGGTCAGTGCCTTCGCTGGTTGTTTTCAGCAAAACACAGTGGCAGACACTAAGGTGTATCTACGCGGGTTGACTCTGGAACCGAGCAGTTCGATGCCTGATACCGTCCTCGGTTATGGTGTGCTTCGTCCGCAATAGCCTGGCCTTCAATCAGAAATTCAGACGTAGTCCGACACCCGCGCGCGTTTCGGCGTAATCTGCAATTGCCAGGTTTGAACGATAACGACCACGTTCAATTTCAGAGGTAAGGTGAAGGGCTCTCATGATATTCAGCTCAAAGTTGGCCTCTGCCACCAACTGGGTGTCTTCGCGAGGTTGCGAGATCAAAGTATGTGCAGCCTCATAGTCGCGCTCTTCCCACCGTGCACTAAGCTGAAGTCTTGCGCTGCGTCCGAGCATCTCAAAGCGTTGTGACAAACGTATACGCGAGGCCAGGGACTGATAACTGAACTCTCGACTATTAGCATCTTCATCCAGGTAAGTCACGCCAAGAGACAGAAATCGGTTCAGGTCGCTGGAGAACCAGAATAGATCACCGCTCAATCCCTGGTTACTGGCACTTCGCGCCGGGAACTCACGAAAAGATTTACGCGCCTGGTTGAAAGCCGCACGCCCATAGACACGGGAACCGAAAAATCTCGCCGCATACAACGATTGTTGGTTGAGGGTCAGAAAGCCACTACGATCCACCGCCGCGTCTGCGTAATACAGGTTGGCACCGATGGTATACTGATTGATCTCATAACTTAAATCGACATAACCAAGATGAATTTGCAGATCGAACTCGCTGAACTCTGTGAAGCGCCGATCGCTGTAATTGTAGCCAGCATCCAGCGTCACGCGATTGCTGATTGCCCAGCTTGAGTCCAGACCTGCAGTAAAGAAAAACGCGCTATCCGCTTCGCCGGTGGTGCTTTCAATCTCAGAGACACTGACGTTGGAATGGTGTTCTGTGTCTGCAGATATACGGCCGGACCAGGTAAATGTGTCTTCTGTGCTGTCTTCCGCGTAAGCGAGTTGTGCAAGCACGGGGGCGAACAACAAACCGGATAAAATGTACTTCATCAATAACCTCAAAGGAAAGAACCGAGCTGTTACCAGCCCGGCTGATGTTTAATTACCGCCACGACCTCGACCCGGCTGCACGTCATCGCGCAGGCTATTCCGTACGTTATCCCGTACATTGCCGCGAACATTGTCACGTACATTTTGGCGTAGGGAATCTCTGGCGTTCTGGCCGACCGATGCACTGACCTGTGCAGCAACCTCGGCATTGACCGTTGCGCCAGCATGATTACCCACTTGTTGACGTACCAGTCCACCCATGGCATCACGCAATTCATGAGCTGAATGTCGTGCAGTATCGCTTACATTCTGCCCAAGTTGCTGCACCTGCCGTGCTGAGGCAGCAGTTTCAAGCCCCAGGTTAGCTTCTGCAGCGGCATTGTTTTCAGCAAGAGCCATCGGGCTGATAGCCACCAAGCTAAAGGCTGTGATTGCGGTAAGTTGCTGTAGTCGAGAACTTAAGTTGAACATTGTATTTTCCTCATTTTGCCATAGTTACATAAAGCAGACGGCTTGGCAGAAACTATTATTCCTTGATTGCGATGAAAAATATTTTTTCCGTTTCAGGGAATAAACTTAGAGGTTAGAACGTTAGCTCAATGAAGCTGAATATAAACTGAGGATAACGAGATGAAAAAAATTAGTCTTTTAGCGCTATCGATCGCGTTTGCGGTAAGTGCATGTAATAGCGACTCTAACGAAACGTCTGACACCGCGCAGTTCTCGTTTGGTGTCAGTGATGCGCCGGTAGATGCGGCCAATGCAGTATTAGTCTGTTTCGACAGCGTTGAGCTGGTTGGGAACGGGTTACCGCCACAAACTTTTGATGTTGGTGACAGCGACGATGCAGTGCCTGCCAACGACCTGTGCCTGGATAGCGCTAACAATGTGATCCCCGGAACCGTAGGCGTCGATTTACTGACTTTACAGGGCGCTAACGCTGAGGCATTGGTCCAGAACGCTGAAGTGCCTGCAGGCCAGTACGGACAATTGCGCCTTAACTTTGTCAGCCAGGGCAGCTACGTTGAGCTTAACGACGGTAGCCGTGAAGCGCTGCGTATACCTTCAGACCAACTGCGTCTGGATGGAGTCACCCTGACTGCGAACCAGTCTTTTAACTACACTTTAGAGTTCGATTTACGCCGTGCACTAGTGGCGCCTCCCGGGCTTGACCACTATCTGCTTAAGCCGCGTGGTTTGCGTTTAGTGGACAATTCGGCGGTGGGACATGTTGAAGGCGAAGTTGCAGAAATGCTGTTAGTTGAACAAGAGTGTAGCGTTGCCCCAAGCGACAATGAACAGCCAGTCGCTGCGGTGTACCTGTTTGAAGGTCATGATGTGGCCACCGAGGATATGTTTAGTAACAGTGATGAGCGTTCTCCTTATGCCAGTACCTCGGTCTTCTTTGACGGTGCATCAGAGTATCCCTTTACTATTGGTTACATTGAAGCCGGTTCATACACCATCGGCCTGACTTGTGATGTGAATGACGATCCAGAAGAAGAAACGGCGCTAGACTTCGTTCACGCTCAGAATATCGTGATTGAACAAGGTCAAACCCTGCAGGTTACAGTGGGTAACTAGTTTTACAGCGAAGTAGCAGTAATATTAAGAACGCCTGACAGGTCACTGTCGGGCGTTTTTTGTTACCCACCGAATACCCGTTATCAGGTGCTGGCACATTTAACAGGTGGACCCCGGCTTGATACACGTCACTGTCTGTTCATATCGTTTTTGCTAAGCTAAAGTCATAGTTTTTCAGGACTTTTAAATAAGCAGGTTGATGTATGCAAGTAAGCAGTGCGGTAAAAGCGTTAGAGATTCTTCAGGATAACGATGTGATCTGGTGCCATTCCATGGCAGCCACCCCTGGGTTGCTCCTTGAACACTTACCAGAGGTGGCCAGCGAGCGGCATAATCTGACCCTTTTACAGTTGCATACTGAGGGCAGCGAAGGTCTTGCGGATGCAAACCTTAAAGGGCGCTTGCGCCAGCGGGCGTTTTTTGTCGGCGGCTCTACGCGCCAGGCAGTTGCTAGTGATTTGGCTGACTACGTGCCGGTTTTTTTATCTGAAATTCCCAAGCTCATGCGCCGCGGAGAGCAACCGGTTGATGCGGTACTCGCGCAAGTCTCAGCACCTGATGCACATGGTTACTGTAGTTTAGGGATATCCGTGGAAGCGACCCGCGCGGCTTTGCAGGTTGCCAAGCGTAAAATTGCCTGGGTTAACCCACAGATGCCGCGTACTCATGGCGACTCTTTTATTCATATCAGCGAGTTTGACCGTTACGTAGAAGAAACGCGACCCATGCATGAGCATAAAGCCGCGCCACAAAATGAGGTAAGTCGACGTATTGGCGAGCAGGTGGCTAGCTTAATTGAAGACGGCGATTGTCTGCAGCTGGGCATTGGCGCGATTCCTGACGCAACCCTTAGCTGCCTTCATCAGCATCAGCACCTAGGTGTGCATACCGAAATGTTTTCTGATGGCATTTTGCCGTTGGTGGAGAAGGGCGTGATTGATAACAGTCGCAAACAAAAGCATCGCGGCCGCATCGTCACCACTTTTGCGATGGGTAGTCAGGCTTTGTACGACTTTGTCGATGATAACCCGAATGTGGCGTTTCTGGATGTGGAATACACCAATGACACCAGTGTGATTCGCAAGAATAAGCAGACGGTTTCCATTAATAGTGCGTTGCAAATCGACTTAAGCGGCCAGGTATGTGCCGATTCTGTGGGGACCTCTATTTATTCGGGGGTTGGCGGGCAGATGGACTTTGTACGCGGTGCTGCTCTAGCAGAAGGCGGCAAGGCGATTATTGCGTTACCCTCAACTGCACGCGGTGGCCAGTTGTCGCGAATTAGTTCACTGTTGAGTCCAGGCGCCGGTGTGGTCACTACCCGCGCTCATGTGCAGTATATCGTGACTGAATATGGGGTGGCGAACCTGCGTTTGAAAAGCATTAAAGAGCGGGCGAGCGAGTTGATTCGTATCGCACACCCGGATTTTCAGGAAGCTTTAGCTGAATCATTTTTTAATGATTGGGGCTTACGCATTAGCTAAGCATTCAGTTTTTATACCACGGAACCTGCTATGTCATGCGCTACAGGGCGCCAGGGTAGGTAAGGACAATACAATGAGCAGCACTACAACGAAGTCACGGCCCGACGCCTCTGAGGTTTCTGCGCGCTCAGCAGGCGATGCGCATGCCCAATCTGCTAAAACGTTACTGCAAGGGTTGCACACTAACGCCCAGCAAGGCTTGAGTGCTGCACAGGCAGATGAAAACCTGCAACGTTTCGGACCGAATGAACTTTCAGCCAAAGCACGTGAAAGTGGGTGGTTACGCTTTCTTAAGCAGTTTAAAAACTTACTGATCGTCGTGTTGTTAGTGGCTGCAGTGCTGGCGGCAGTGCTCGGCGAATGGCTCGAGGCTGGGGTGATATTAGCGGTCGTACTGGCCAATACCCTGATTGGTTTTTTCCAGGAAGGCAAAGCAGAACAAGCCTTAAACGCGATACAGAGCATGCTCTCAGAGTCTGCACAGGTGATTCGCGATGGGGTCACTGAAACGATTGAAGCCCGAGATTTGGTGGTCGGGGATATCGTAGTATTGCAGGCGGGCGATCGGGTGCCTGCTGATCTGCGGCTGCTTAAGGTCAATAACCTGGCCGTGCAGGAGGCGGCACTGACCGGTGAGTCGGTGGCGGTAAACAAACAGACGGACCCGTTACCCGGCGCAACTAGCCTGGCGGATCGCACCAATATGGCGTACTCAGGCACTGTGGTCACACAGGGCCAGGCCCACGCAGTAGTCGTTGCCACTGGTGCTGACACCGAGCTTGGTCGGGTCAATCGGATGCTGGCCAACGTGGAGCAGCTCACCACCCCCTTACTACGCCAGATGGCGCAGTTTGCCCGTTACCTGACCTTTGTCATTCTGGTGGTCGGCGCCTTAGTGTTTGCGCTTGGTATGCTGCGGGGCTATGACGCGAATTATATGTTTATGGCGGTGGTCAGCCTGGTGGTTGCAGCAATTCCTGAGGGATTACCCACCATCCTAACTGTCGCGCTGGCCATTGGGGTAACCCGGATGGCCTCGCGGCATGCAATTATCCGGCGTTTGCCAGCGGTGGAGACCATTGGGGCGGTTTCGGTGATTTGCTCGGATAAAACTGGCACCTTAACCCGCAATGAAATGACCGTTACGAGTGTACTTACCGGCGCAGGCTTATATCAGGTCAGCGGCAGCGGTTATCGCCCTGAGGGTGAGGTGCGAGCCGACTCAGGGGCAATGCCGGCATTAACCGAACAGGCACGTTTGATAGCCGTGCTATGCAACGAAGCACGGTTAGTGCCCCCTGAAGAGCAGGCAGATACTGCAGGGTCTGCTGCAGATTATACTGTCGAGGGTGACCCAATGGAAGGGGCATTGCTCAGCTTTGCGATGAAAGCGGGTGCGGATGAGCAGCAACTACACAAGCGCTGGTCTCGGCAAACCGAAATACCTTTCGATAGCAGCTATAAATATATGGCCACGCTGCATCACGAAACCAGCTCAGATACCCAGTTCATTTTAATGAAAGGGGCTCCGGAAGCAGTATTGCAGCGTTGTAGCCGGGTCTGGGATAGTCAGCAGCCGTTTAATGTTGAGCAGTGGCACCAACAGATTGACGCCTTTGCCCAGACCGGGCATCGGGTACTGGCGCTGGCTTGCAAATCCCATCAAGGGGACCAACTGGCACACGAGGATCTTGTAGATCTCGAGATAGTCGCGCTGGTCGCGATTATGGATCCGCCGCGGGACGAAGCCATTAAAGCTATCGATACCTGCCGTCAGGCGGGTATCGCGGTAAAAATGATCACCGGTGATCACGCAAAGACAGCCCAGGCAATTGGTGCCATGCTCCACCTTGAACACACCGACCATGCGCTCACCGGCAAAGATATTGACGAGCTTGATGACCAGCAGCTTGCCGAGGCCCTTGGCAACACCGACATTTTCGCCCGCACAACCCCTGAACATAAGTTGCGTCTGGTGACCCTGTTACAGGCAGACAATCGCGTAGTGGCGATGACTGGTGACGGGGTGAACGATGCGCCGGCATTGAAACGCGCAGACATTGGTATTGCGATGGGCAAGGGCGGTACCGCAGCGGCCCGGGACGCCAGCGAAATGGTGCTCACTGATGATAACTTTGCGTCTATTGTAGAGGCGGTGCATGAAGGTCGCACGGTCTACGATAACCTGAAAAAAGCGATTACCTTTTTGCTCCCAGTCAACGGCGGTGAATCGTTAGCGATTATTCTGGCGTTGCTGATAGGCCTGACACTGCCGATTATGCCGCTGCAGATCCTCTGGGTGAATATGGTCAGTTCGATTGCGCTGGCTCTGGCGCTGGCCTTCGAGCAAAGCGAGGCGGATGCAATGCAGCGGCCACCGCGTCGAGCGAACGAGCCCTGGCTATCAGGGTTCGTTGTGTGGCGGGTGATCTTCGTGTCGATCTTATTTACCATTGGTATATTCAGCATGTTCGAATGGGCACAAAGCCAGGGGTATAGCGAGGCCTACGCGCGCACCTTGGCGGTAAATACATTGGTGGCAATGGAGGTATTCTATTTGTTCAGCGTACGTTACCTGCGCCGGTCGTCACTGTTTACCCAAGGGGTCAAGGGTACCCGTCATGTGCTGGCCGCCGTTGGTCTGGTGCTGGTTTTACAGCTGCTATTTACCTATGCCCCCTGGTTGCAGGCCCTGTTTGATACCCGCAACATGAGCGTGGTGCATGGGCTACTCTGTATTGGCGCGGGGGTAATCCTGTTTGTGGTACTGGAGCTTGAAAAATGGGCGCAGCGCCGCTGGCGCAAGGTTTAAGCTTCGTTTACCTCTGGTCTGGCGGCATGTTGGAGCCAGTTCACAAAGGCAACCACGGCTAATTCACGTTCTTTATGTTTGGCAAAGAAGCATTGTAAAGCCTGATCTGAGGGCGAATGGAAACCACCAACAGCCCCGTGTGCAGGCGCTAATTGCAGCGCTGGTGATACCGCGACACCGGGCTTTGCACTTTGCTCAACTGGCAGCAGGTAGTGTGGCATCAACATCTGGCCCTGATGTATTGCGGCCAGCGTCATCGCCATTGCACTGCTCTCTACCTGGGTCAACTTGCTGTAGTTGAGCTGCTCGCGTTGCACTAAAGTCAGGTCTTCACTGCCGCTAACGCTGAACATCGGCCCTTGTGGCTGGCCCATATGAATATACTCGAGTCCTGCTAAGCGTTGCGCTATCACCTGTTTACTTTGCAAATGGCCGCAACTCACTACGACATCCACTGTGTCATTGAGTAGGGCTTCAACCCAATGCTTGGACTGGTCTTTCCCGCCTGAGGTATTCAAGTACTCTGGCGCATTCACAAATTGCAATTCCAGATGTGGATACAAACTGGCGAAATCAGCGATTTTAGGGGCGAGAAAGTGGGCCAGGCTATGTTCATGAATCGCCACCCGAATACAGCGAATGTCTGCCGCTTTGCTTTGTTGTATAGTGCTGGTAAGCTCGTCGAGTTGAGCAAAGATGCGTTGCAGTTCAGGGGCGAGCAGGCGACCACTTGGCGTGAGGTCATGCACTCGATTGTCCCGCTGAATCACGCGCATACCAAGCTGTGTTTCTAAGGTCTGAATTTGCCGGCTCACCGCAGACTGGGTGACGCCAAGCTCTTGCGCTGCCATTTTGAAGCTTTGCGTTCTGGCGACGGTGGCAAGCACCCGTAGTGCGTTCAACGAAACCCCTTTGGGCATGACTTTTTCTCACTGTAAAATAATAATAAGTAATATTAGAGCCCAATGTACGGAGGTGCAAGCTGTTTACCACATATGCTGCTGAATTTTTCACCATTGCCGTGGCACACCTGCTAGCGGTGATGAGCCCAGGCCCTGATTTCGCCGTAGTGAGCCGTTATTCGGTTCGTTATGGCATCCGCTTAGGCTGCTTTATCGCAATTGGGATAGGCGCAGGGATCCTGGTGCACATTGCCTATTCATTACTGGGTGTGGCACTGGTGATTCATCGCACGCCTTGGCTGTATCAAACCCTGTTGGTAGCAGCCAGTGGCTATTTTATCTGGCTGGGTTGGCAGGCGATGCGTTCTCCGCCAGTGCGCCAGGAAATTGACAGCCAGGGTGCAGAGTTGCTCGCTCCAGCAAAGGCATTTACCCTGGGTTTCATTACTAATGCGTTGAACCCCAAAGCAACGTTGTTCTTTCTCGCTCTGTTTACCTCGGTGATAGCCCCGCAGACACCGACTATCATTAAGGCCGGATACGGCTTATATATGGCGCTGGCCACTATGGCCTGGTTTAGCCTGCTGTCGGTGTTATTAGGTAATTCTTTGATTCGCAACGCGTTGCTCGCCAAAGGCTATTGGTTTGACCGGGTCATGGGTGCTTTTTTGTGGTTATTAGCGGCGCACCTGCTGTGGCAATGGTGGCAAAGCTGATAATCCGATATACTAGATCCTTTGTTATTAAGCCATTCAAGGACTGCCTGCGGCATGCAATTATTTGTAAATGATCTGACTGTTATCGACTTTTCTTATTTGTGCCCACAACGGGGCATCGTCGGCGAGAGTTGGATTGTAGATATCACTTTGGACGGTTCACTCAACGACCAGTCGATGGTGTTAGATTTTGGTCGGGTTAAAAAGCAAATTAAGTCGATTATTGATGAGTCGGTGGACCACAAACTGGCGGTACCCGCTGAACATCCATTTACCCAGGTGACCCGTCGCGACGACGAGAGCGGCTACTGGGTAGACTTTTTGCGGCAGAATGGGCGCTCTATTCATTTATTTTGCCCTGCAGATGCTTTCGCCTTTATTGACGCCGACGTGGTCGACATGGATACGGTGAAAGCCTACCTGCATGCGGTGATAAAACGCGAGTTACCAACCAATGTGAAAGGGCTGTCGCTAACCTTGCGTGAAGAGAACATCAATGGCTTTTATTACCATTACACCCATGGCCTGAAAAAACACGACGGTAATTGTCAGCGCATCGCCCATGGTCATCGTTCAGCGTTACAAATTTACGTGGACGGGATGCGTACCCCGAGATTGGAAAAGCTTTGGGCGGATCGCTGGGAAGACATCTACGTGGGCTCGACTGAAGATCTAGCGCAGCCTGCAGACATGCAATTGTCAGAGGCCGCGCAGCAGGCCCTGGCAAGCCACAGCGAATCTGCTTATGTTTGCTATAGTTACCAAGCGGATCAGGGGCTCTTTGAGCTGGTCGTGCCGCAGGCAGAAAATACCCTCATTGAAACTGATTCAACGGTGGAATGTATTTCAGAGTATCTAGCCCAGACCATCAAAAGCGAAGAGGGCGATGTCGCCGTCAAAGTTGTCGCGTTTGAAGGTGTTGGCAAAGGAGCAATTGGTTATGCATAAGGTAGTGATTGGCGCATTATTGGGCGCTCCATTTTTGGCACTTAGCAGCCTAGCGATGGTAAGCACCGCCGAGGCGAGTCAGCCGTTAAGCTTACAAAATGATGTGCTTGAGGTACGCGGTCAGCTTACCCAGGGTTCCATGCTGGTGGGTAAAACCGAGCCAGGTAATCAGGTTGAGCTGAATGGCAAAACCCTGAATGTCAGTGAGTCAGGTTATTTTGTGTTTGGCTTTGCACGGGAAGCGGACACTGACCACCAGTTAACGGTAGTAACCACCAGTGGTGACAGCCATGAATATTCATTAGAGGTCGCCAGTCGTGAATTTGATATTCAACGCATTGATGGCTTACCTCAGGAAACGGTGACCCCAGACCCTGAAGCACAGGCACGGGTGCGTCGGGAGAATCAGCAAATCGCGCAGGCGCGTCAGGTGCGCAGCGATATGACTTATTTTGCCGGGCCTTTTATCTGGCCAGCGGAGGGGCGGATTAGCGGCGTATATGGCTCGCAGCGCATCTTGAACGGCGAACCCCGTGCACCACATTGGGGGTTAGATATTGCGGCACCGACCGGCACACCGGTGCATGCGCCAGTTAACGGTATCGTTGTATTGGCTCATCCGGACATGCTGATGTCAGGTGGTACCTTGATTATCGATCATGGTCACGGGGTTTTCTCCAACTTTCTGCATTTACATCGAATTCTGGTGGATGTAGGGGATTATATTGAGCAGGGTGACCCTATTGCGGAAATCGGCGCCACCGGCAGAGCCACTGGACCCCACCTGGACTGGCGAATGAACTGGGAAGCCATGCGGGTGGATCCACAATTGTTGCTGCCTGAGCGCGACTAGCCCCTGTCCAGCTAACGAGTGAAATGAAAAAACCAGGTGCTGTGCACCTGGTTTTTTTTCGCAAGTAGAGCTGCTACTTGCAAAGTATGTTGTCCAGCATCAGGCAAAGGTGGCGCTTAACCAGTGTTGCAAACGCTGTTCATCTGCAATGGATAAGGTCCAGTTCGTTGCTTGTGGTGCCTGCCAGGTCAGTTGTCTACTATGCAGCTCGTCGCGACGAAATGCATGAATCGTGCTCGTATCGCCGGGTTGCAGACGACTGAAAAATTGCAGATGGTTGGCAATCGTCACCTGCAGGTGATCAATGGCAATAATTCGGTCACCAGCACTTAAACCGGCCTGGTAGGCAGGCCCGTCCTCAAGCACCTGGACCAATTCCAACCCTTGTTGTTGACCGCTTTCCACGTCTTTAAAGCGCGCGCCTAACGCAACCGGCATATCCACTCGTGGTGCTTTACCAAAGGGGCCGTTGTCACTTTCCGCAGGTCCTTTATTTACTGTCACCCCAACGTCGGCGAGTAAGGGTTCAATGTCCAGAGGTTCAGTGGTGTATAGGGCGCGATGCAAAAATGCGCGCATTTCGTCCTCTCCTTGATGGCCAACAAACTCAATCAAGGTGTCCAATAATGAATCCATGGTGGTACCGCGCTCGTCGCGGCCATAGGAGATCCAAAGTTGACGCATCACATCATCCAGGCTGCACTGGTTATGACTATGTCGGCGTAGCAACAGATCGATACCCAATGCAGTTACCGCACCTTTGCTGTAATAGCTGGAAATAGCATTGGCCGCATTTTCATTCTGTTGATAAAAGGTGGTCCAGGCTAGTTTACTGGACAAGGTAATAGGTTGCCGTTGTGGGCCTTTACCAGTGAGCGCTCGGGTGCAGGTGGTCGCTACCAAATCGAGATACTGCTGCGGCGTAGTAAGCCCGGCACGATGCACAAACAGATCGTCGTAGTACGAGGTGACACCTTCATAAAACCAAAGTTGTTCGGTGTACTGCTCGCGATCCAGGTGAAAAGGGATAAACTCACGCGGGCGCAGACGCTTCACATTCCAGCTATGGAAGTATTCGTGCGAGCAGAGGCTGAGGAAGGTCCGGTAACTGTCGGTGAGCCCTTGCTGATGGGCGTGGATTAAGTCTTTGCGGCTGCACAGCAGAGCCGTGGAATTGCGGTGCTCAAGCCCGCCAAAGCCTTCGCCGGTGACCATCACCAGGAACGTGTACTCGTCAAACGGGGCCTGGTCGTCAAACATGTCCAGCTGCGCTTCACATATTTTTGCCAGGTCTGCACTAATCCGGTCCAAGTCAGCGAAATGGCGGCCAGCGAGGGCTATCCGGTGGCGGGTCCCTTTGACAATGAAATCATCAAGGGTCAATGCCCCCATCAAGACCGGGTAATCAATGAGATCGTGGTAACTCTCGGCAACAAATTGACCACCGGCAAACGCATCGCCGCTGATACGTGGCATACCTGTGGCCAGTTTCCAGTCTGGAGTGCTGTCCGGGAGGTGAATATGTACGCCGCAGGGCAGGTCGGCCTGGTCAATCACTTCGAGGCATAAAGCGCTATGGTTATAAAACCCAAACTGGTCGTCGAGGTAAGCCGTGCGCACTGATAAATCCCAGGCATAGACTTTGTAACGCACTTCAATCGGTCCGTCACAGGCTTGTAGTTGCCAGGTTTGTTTGTCCAAGCGGATCACTGCCAATTGCTGTTGCTGGTGCCAGGCTGTGAATTCAATAATATGTTTGGCGAAATCGCGGATCATGTAGCTGCCCGGCAACCAGGCGGGTAACCGTAAATGCTGCCCCTGGGAATCGGGATTCTGAATGGTCAGGCAGACGTCGAAATAGTGACCATGGCAGTCAGCTGGCTGAATGTCGTAGTGCACTGGGGAAGGCTGGTGGTCGGTCATGAATACTCCTCTGAGCTGGCAAAAGTCGCGGCTAAGCGCCCTTCAGTGTAGCGAATGCGGTGGAGAGCGACAATCACGAGATAAAGAGTGTCGGCTGTAATCACTAATTTAGGTATACTTTGTTAATATTTTGTATGGTGTAGTAACTACTCTTGAACTGGCGACAACTTTTCGACGACAGAAACCGTTTCTTTTGGGTCTTGCAAATCATTGGCTGGGTCGGCTACGCGCTTATCCAGTACATAGGTTCGTTGACTCAGGAGATGCGTGAAATCTATGTGCTGATAGTGGCATTAGGTGCCTATGCAGGTTTCTTATTAACCATCCCTCTGCGTTATATTTACCGGCGGATCTGGAACTATCGCCCTTGGTGGCTATTCCCGACGGTCATTTTCGCTTCCTTTGTGGTGGCTGCGTTGTGGGCGGTGATTGACAATGCCACCAATTGGGAAATCTATCAGTTTGGTTACCGGCCGATGAACCCGCTGATGTACTTTAACCATACGGTGGCGAAGCTCTATATTATTCTTAGCTGGAGTGGTTTGTACTTTGTGATCAAGTACTACCAGATGCTACAGGATGAAAAACAAAAGGCGTTAACTGCGGTGTCTATGGCTCACCAGTCACAGCTTAAAATGTTGCGCTATCAACTGAACCCACACTTCCTGTTTAATACCTTAAATGCGATCTCGACGCTGATTCTGGTAGAGGAAAACAAGTCAGCCAATCGCATGATGTCGCGGCTGAGCGACTTCCTGCGTTTTTCACTGGACAACGAACCCATTAAGCGAATTACCCTGGACCGGGAGCTGGAAGTGATGATGCTCTACCTGGACATCGAAAAGGTTCGTTTTGAAGAGCGTTTGCGGGTCACTACGCAGATTTCAGAGGACGCTGGCAAGGCGCTGGTACCCAGTATGTTTTTGCAACCAATTATCGAAAATTCGATTAAGTACGCAGTTGCGAAACTAGAGGAACAAGGGGTGATTTCCATCGACGCCTGGGTTGAGCAGGAGACTTTGGTGGTTACGGTGAGTGACAATGGTCCAGTACCATTTGTTGCTGCTGACCCTCAGCTTGTCAAAGAAAAGAAAAGCGGTGGCGTTGGTTTAAGTAATACTAAGGAGCGGCTAAAGGCCTTGTATGGAAAGCAGTACTCCTTTAATCTGTCTGCTAATGACCCGACGGGTTGTATCGTAGAAATTCGAATCCCCTGGCAAGTTGTGTAATGGTATGAATGAAAAAATTCGAACACTAGTGGTTGATGATGAGCCGTTAGCCCGCCGCGGTTTACTGGTCCGGCTTGCTCAATTTGAACAAATCGAGATTATCGGTGAATGCGTTAACGGACGCGACGCTGTCGAGGTGATCAAGCGCGAGCAACCTGACCTTGTGTTTCTTGATATTCAGATGCCCGGTTTAAATGGGTTTGATGTATTGCGACAGGTGAGCCAAAGCGATGTACCTATGCCGTTGGTGGTATTTGTGACGGCGTACGATCAATACGCGATTCGCGCATTTGAAGTACGTGCCCTTGATTATCTGCTCAAACCCCTGGACGAAGAGCGTCTTGCCCAGGCCCTTGCACGGATAAGCGAGGCCTTAGATGAGCAGCGTGAAAAGTCGCAACAGAACAAGCTGGTCGACTTGGTCGCCGAAATGACAGGTGAAGACTGCGAAGATATTTTACGCCGCCTGGCAGAAGGTCAACCGATTACTGCAGACAACTATCCGGAACATATCGCAATCAAAGAAAGCGGCGAAATTACCCGGGTGGCGATTAGTGCGATTGAGTGGGTGGATGCCGCTGGTGACTATATGTGTATTCATGCCAGCAATGAAACTCACATTCTACGGCGCACCATGAAAGAGCTGGAAAAAGAACTGAACCCGAAAAATTTTCAGCGTATTCACCGTTCTGCGATTGTGAACCTGAACCAGGTTGAGAAATTGTGTAGCCGCCAGAATGGTGAGTACCACCTGGTATTGCATAATGGGGAAGAGCTAAAAGTTAGCCGCAGTTATAAAGATAAGATCAAGCAACTGATCCTCGGGCGCTAATTCTCTCGTAATGGCTAGACATCGACGCCTCGTCGGTGTGTAGTTTCAGCCAACAATTCGAGCCCGCGTGGCTCAAACGAGGGATGTCAGCATGAAATTCATTAAAATCGGTGTGCTTGTTCTGGTGGTGCTGTCTCTTGCAGCCTGTGCGCGCACCTTCGCCTATCGTTTCGCCGACACCTACCTGATGTGGCAAACACGAAGCTACGTAACCCTCGACCGCACCCAGCGCAGCGAGCTGCGAGACAATATCAACGCACTTCTGCAATGGCATGCTGAGCAGGAAATGCCGCATTACGATCAACTGCTGATAAACTTGCAAGACGATATTGCGTCACAAAGCCTCGACGATTCCCGTTACAACGTCTATCAACAACACATTGAATCACGCTGGTTAGCGGTGCGTGAAGCGGTGTTACCGATTGCCCTTGAGTTACTACCGCAACTGAGCGACGAGCAGGTTACGCAATTAATCGAAAGCCTTGCAGAACGGATTCAGGAGCGTGCTGACACCTTTGCTGAACAAGGTGTTGAGGCGCGTCGGGAAGAGGGCGCAGAGAGCTATCACAAACAGCTTAAAAAGTGGTTTGGTGAAGTGACAGCTGAGCAGGAGGCTTTCATCGCCAGCTGGTCTGTCGATATGCCGGACATGACCGAACACTGGATAGAGTATCGTGTACGTTGGGCCGAGGCGTTCCGCCATGCGTTGACCCAACGCGATGACAAAGAAGCCTTTGCAGCGGCTTTAACACCGCTGTTCCTGGCGCCAGAGACGCTCAGACCCGAAGCGCTGCAAGCACAAGTGGCGAAGACCGACGTTGTTGGTCGACAAAGTATTCTGCACATCGCGGCAACCCTGAACGACAAACAACGCCAACACTTTATTGCTGAGCTTGACAGCTTACGCAGTGACCTTGCTTCAATGGCCGCCACCCGGGACGTTACTTTCCCGCCGGTGGCGCCCTGAATAACGCTTGGCCAGCTTAGCGGCTAAACCTGCATGACCTTCATTGTATTGCTCGAACCTATGGTGCCCATCAGGTCGCCATAGGTGACGATCACATAGTCACCTTTGTTGAGGTGGCCACGTTGTTTGACCACTTCAATGGCATCGGCAATCAGGGTTTCCAGGGCATGCTTGCTGGTGTCAAAGTGCACCGGGTAGACCCCTCGGTAGAGTGACGTTTTGGCCAGCGTCCCAGGATGGCTGGACAGGGCGAAAATCGGCAGTGAGGTGGTAATGCGCGACATCAGTTTGGCGGTATGGCCAGATTCGGTGAGCGCAATAATGGCGGTAACACCGCTGAGGTGATTGGCTGCATACATCGCTGACATTGCCGTAGATTCAGCAATAGACGTGAATGTCTGGTCCATACGGTGATAAGACACGGTCACGCTTGGGTGTGTTTCTGCACCTTTACAGATTTCAGCCATTGCAGTCACCGTTTCCACCGGGTATTTACCGGCCGCGGTTTCCGCAGACAGCATCACTGCGTCAGTACCATCAAGTACAGCGTTCGCCACGTCCATTACCTCTGCCCGGGTTGGCATCGAATTATCAATCATCGACTCCATCATCTGGGTTGCGGTGATCACCACTTTATTCAGGCTACGAGAACGGTTGATAATGGTTTTTTGCTTACCCACCAGCTGGGCATCGCCAATCTCGACGCCTAAATCACCACGCGCCACCATCACGATGTCCGAGGCAAATATAATATCGTCAAGGGCAACATCTGACGCCACCGCTTCAGCGCGTTCAATTTTAGCGCAAATGCCGCCTTGGCCGCCTGCTTCACGGAGCAGGGCACGGGCACGGTTAATATCGTCACTGGAGCGGGGGAAAGACACCGCCAGATAGTCCACGCCGATATCTGCTGCGGTCTGAATATCACGCAGGTCTTTATCGGTAAGCGCTTGTGCGGATAAACCACCACCGAGGCGATTGATGCCTTTGTTATTGCTTAAAATGCCCGCTACAAGCACTCTGGTTATCACTTGTGAACCCTGCACACGGGTAATTTCGAGGCGAATACGGCCATCGTCAAGGAGCAGGATGTCACCTTCACTGACATCCCGCGGTAGGTCCGCATAATCCAGGCCGACAATACTGTCGTCACCGTCGTCTTTTGGGTGCTCGGCGTCAAGAATAAAGGCTTGTCCCTGACTCAGCTCAACACTGCCGTGTTTGAATTTTGCGACACGGATTTTTGGACCCTGCAAATCACCAAGAATCGCGACATAACGATTTTGTTTGCTTGCCAGTTCACGCACTAAGGCAGCGCGCTTAATATGATCTTCAGCAACGCCGTGGGAAAAGTTTAACCGCACTGTATTGGCGCCTGCAGCTATTAAAGCGGAGAGTACATCGGGATTATCGGTTGCGGGACCGAGGGTGGTCACGATTTTAGTGCGTCGCAGCATGGATGATGCTCCTTGTGTCGCTTGCTAGTCAATGCCTTAATGCTACCATAAGAAGGAACTGAGCGGGTATGACATTACAATGAATGAGGTGTGCAATGGATGATTCAAAATGGCAACAAAAGCTTTCTGCTGAGGCGTATCGAGTACTCCGTGAGAAGGGCACTGAACGGCGATTTTCAGGGGCTTTATTAGATGAAGAGCGCCCGGGAATCTATCAATGTGCGGGCTGTGGGACAGAGCTCTTCAGTGCCTCGACAAAGTTTGATGCAGGGTGCGGCTGGCCCAGCTTTTATGCATCGCTGCCGGACACCGTGGAATACGTTGAAGATACCAGTCATGGGATGCGGCGGGTGGAGATCCTGTGTAAAAACTGTGGCGGGCATCTTGGCCACGTGTTTGAAGACGGGCCGGCACCCAGCGGACAGCGTTATTGTGTGAATTCGGTGGCGTTGGAATTTCGCGCGGACAAAGACTGATTTTATGTGTGGAGAGCAAGGGCGAAATTAAGTACAATATGCAGCGAATTTTTTTCAACTGAAAGGGTTTTTGGAATGACTGAAGCGCATAACGACAGTACTTTGTCCAGCTGGGAAGAGCGTCAAGAGTACGCAGAACTGATGCAGCCACTGATCGGCCGCCTTTATCGCACCAAAGGTGTGGAAATTGTGGTATATGGTCGTTCGCTGTTAAATGGCTCGACGATTGATATTATCAAAACCCATCGCCTGGTTCGTCAGCACGAAGGCAAGAAATTACGTCTTCGCGAAAGTTACCCATTCTTAAAAGCCATTGCAGAGATGGAGCTGGCTCCAGCTCGCATCGATATTGGTAAGCTTGCTTTTAACTACCTTTTCAAAGAAAACAACGACGAGCAGAGCGTTGAAGATTACCTCGCCGAGCAATTGAGTGACATCGTTGATAAAACTGATGATATCGAACCTCAGGACGTGGTGTTGTATGGCTTTGGCCGTATCGGTCGTTTACTGGCTCGTCTATTGATTGAGAAAAACGGCAAAAATAACAAATTGCGTTTGCGTGCCATTGTTGTACGCGGCGGACGTGAAGGCGATCTTGAGAAGCGCGCAAGCCTGTTGCGTCGTGACTCTGTGCATGGTCCATTTAATGGCTCGATCACTGTTGACCATGAAGCTAAGGCGATTAAAGCCAATGGCACCAAGATTCAGGTCATTTACTCAAATGGCCCGGATCAGGTGGATTACACCCAGTATGGTATTAAAGATGCCATCGTCGTAGACAATACCGGGATCTGGAAAGATGAAGCCGGCCTTGGTCTGCACCTGAAATCAAAAGGTGTTAAGAAAGTGCTGTTAACAGCACCAGCCAAAGGCGATATCAAGAATATTGTGCATGGTGTGAATGACGCAGACATCCAGCCGGAAGACCTGATTCTGTCTGCGGCAAGCTGTACCACCAACGCGATTACGCCGGTACTGAAAGCGGTACATGACAAATACGAAATCCAAAGTGGCCATGTGGAAACCGTACACGCCTACACCAATGACCAGAACCTGATTGATAACTACCATAGCGCAGATCGTCGCGGTCGTTCAGCACCCCTGAACATGGTATTGACCGAGACGGGTGCAGCTAAAGCGGTCGCTAAAGCGTTCCCGCAACTGAAGGGTAAGCTTACCGGTAATGCGATTCGGGTACCGACACCAAACGTGTCGATGGCCATCATGAACCTCAACATGGCCAAATCATCAAGCAAAGAAGAGATGAACGAATACCTGCGCGAGACCGCGCTTTTCTCTGACTTGCAGAACCAGGTAGATTACACCGCCTCCACTGAGATCGTATCATCAGACCTGGTGGGTAGCCGTTATGCGGGCATCGTTGATTCTCAAGCCACGATCGTTGATGACAATCGTGCTGTGCTGTATGTATGGTATGACAACGAGTTTGGTTATAGCTGTCAGGTGCTGCGCGTGGTGCAGGATATGGCAGGCCAAAAAGTTCTTAGCTTGCCTAAATAAGGCAGGAGACAGATAAAGCGCCCACAAATGGGCGCTTTATTCTTTTAACGACTCAATAAAGCAGGGTATCTCATGTTTATCAGCAGTCATTTTGATAGTGGCAACATCGAGGTCATCAGTGCGCAACAGGCAGATGACATTCGCTTGCGGATCCGCAAGGACAATCAATCGGAATTCTTCCAGTGGTTCCATTTTAAGCTTTATTCCGAGGCGGATGTGGCCCACCGGATGGTGATTGAAGGCGTCGATAAAGCGGCGTACCCCGATGCGTGGGAAGGGTACCAGGCAATGGCCAGTTATGATCGTGAGCACTGGTTTCGCGTCGATACCTGTTTTGACGGCAAGAACCTGATCATTGACCATGTACCAGAGCAAGAAACTGTGTTTTATGCCTACTTTGTACCTTACAGCTACGAGCGCCATCTGGATTTACTGCAAGCCGCGCAGCAGTCCAGCTGGGTTGAGCAGCAAGTGCTGGGGCAAACTCTGGACGGGCGTGATATGACGCTGCTTCAGGTTGGTGAGCCCGGTGCCGACAAAAAAGTGGTGTGGATTACAGCGCGCCAGCACCCAGGTGAAAGCATGGCGGAATGGTATGTAGAAGGCATGCTTAAGCGCTTACTTGACGATGACGATGGCGTTGCGCGGTTGTTGTTGGATAAAGCGGTTTTCTACATTGTGCCAAATATGAATCCGGACGGAAGCGTGCGCGGGCATCTGCGGACCAACGCGAAAGGGGTTAACCTGAACCGCGAATGGCAGTCGCCGAGCATGGAAAACAGCCCGGAAGTCTACCTGGTGCGTGAGCGAATGCTGCAGACGGGTGTGGATATGCACCTTGATATACACGGGGACGAAGCGATTCCTTATAATTTCGTCGCTGGTTGTGAAGGCAATCCGTCCTACTCTGAGCGCATTGAAGGGCTTGAGGAAGCATTTAAGCAGGCATTATTACATGCCACCCCTGAATTTCAGGTCGAGCATGGATACCCGCGCGACGAGCCAGGTCAGGCTAACCTGACAGTGTGTTCGGCAAATGTTGGCGAGACTTTTGACTGCCTGGCCTTTACCGTTGAGATGCCGTTTAAAGACAATGACGGTGTGGCGAATCCTCTCACCGGATGGTCGGATATTCGTAGCCAGCAATTTGGTCACGACAGCCTGGCAGCAGTGCTCGCAGTTGTAGACAAGTTACGCTAGTATGATCGCCGGTCTGGGTACCAGACCGGCGCTTTTGTATCTGTAGCAAGCAAGACATTTTAAATAACGACGATACGTTAACAACAATAAATAATGATAATAATTCCAGGGGGCTACCTTGAACTTCATGAATAACATGCTGGACTGGCTGGACAGCATCCTAGGCGGAGCGTTTTACTTTCCGTTCCTGCTGCTAGGTGTCGGCTTATTTTTTACCATTTACCTGAAATTCCCGCAGGTTCGTTTCTTTAAACATGGTTGGCGAGTCGTTACCGGCAAGTTTGACCGTAGCAAAGATCCAGGGGACACCACCCATTTCCAGGCCCTGACCACAGCACTGTCCGGTACCGTTGGTACGGGTAACATTGGTGGCGTTGCACTGGCATTGTTTTTAGGTGGCCCAGCGGCATTATTCTGGATGTGGATGACCGCGTTCTTCGGCATGACCACCAAATTTGTTGAAGTGACCCTGTCGCATAAATACCGAGTGAAAACCGAAGACGGTACGATGGCCGGTGGCCCGATGTACTATATGTCTCGCGGTCTGAATATGAAGTGGCTGGCGGTGATCTTTGCGGTTGCGACGGTATTGAGCTCGTTCGGTACCGGTAACATGCCGCAGAGCAACAATATTGCCCAGGCCATGGAAGCGACCTTTAACGTGCCAGCTATTTGGGTTGGTGGCGTACTGGCGGTACTTCTTGGTTTGGTTATTTTAGGTGGTATTCGTCGTATTGCTGCAGTGACATCACGCATTGTTCCGCTGATGTCGGTGCTGTACGTACTGGGCGCCTTTGCGGTGATCTTCTACAACATTGAAAATATCATCCCGTCATTTGCATCGATCTTCGCAGGCGCCTTCAGTGGCACCGCGGCGGTAGGTGGCTTCGTTGGCGCAAGCTTCGCGTTTGCATTCAACATGGGTGTCGCCCGTGGTTTGTATTCGAATGAAGCAGGTCAGGGTTCAGCGGCTATCGCTCACGCCTCCGCGCGTACCAAAGAGCCAGCTGAAGAGGGCATGGTTTCAATTCTTGAGCCTTTCATCGATACGATTCTGATTTGTACTTTGACCGGTCTGGTGATTCTGGCGTCTGGTGTATGGCATGAAAAGCATGAGAACCAGTTTGATCGTGCTGACATGCGGATTATTTCTGGTATTTATGACGACCAAATTGAGACAGATCGCACGGCGCTGTCACGCTACCTGAACAATCAAAGTAATGACATCGAGCGCTTCGAAGGGGTTATCAACGTTGTTGACGGTGAACCAGAACCTGGTAACTACACGATCCTGAACTCACGCTCTGTCGCTGAAAATGTGCGCATTCTGATTGGTGGTGACACCAATTACAGTGGTACGTTGAACGTTGAGAATGGACGCTTTACTCGCGACAACATACAGGTCATTGGTGACTCGTTAATTCACTCGGCGGCGTTAACAACTGTGGCCTTTACGCGTGGATTCTTCGGCGACTTTGGTCAGTACATTGTCGCAGTGGGGCTGTTGATGTTTGCGTTTTCAACTGCCATTGCCTGGTCGTACTATGGCGACAGGGCAATGATTTACCTGGCGGGGCCACGTTCAGTGATGCCGTACCGGGTGCTATATGTGGCAGGCTTCTTTTTAGCCGCCATCGCCGACACCACCTTGATCTGGAAAATTGCGGCAGTGGCTATTGTACTGATGACCTTGCCTAATTTGCTCGGTATTATGCTGATGCGCCGTGAAATGAAAGACACGGTGAATAAGTATTGGGCTGAGAACCAGCATAAACTGCCTGACAAAGACGATAACGATAAGTCCTAATCAGCGTTGGTAAACCCGACTAAACAAGCAACAAGCTGAACACCTGGCTTGTTGCTTGTTTTTTTATTCATGCATGGATATTTTCAAAGATTTAACCCTGTACAGAGTAATTTAACTTACTTAAACAGCCCGACTACCTTGAAAGCCTGTGATATGGCACAATGTAGCTTGTTTGGTTGAACATGAATGACGTTTAAGGTGCCATTGTCAGTTCATCGATGAGCGCACGACACCAGCCAGACATGAATGAGATGGGTCACACGAAGCTAGATAAGTGAAGGTGAATTTATGGCAATCGTAAGTTGCCCGCAATGCAATGAGAAAATGTCCGACAAAGCCGCGACCTGTCCTAAATGCGGATTTGTCGTAGATGGTCTTGATGCTGACACTTTAGAGCGCAAGCGCCGCCGCAATCGCGCCGACCAAATCCACAAGCTGACCACGCAAAGTATGTTAGCGATGCTATTATTTGTTGCCGGCATTGCAGGATTATTTTACTACCGCGACGAAACTGCGCCAGACCCAACCTGGCAATCACAGGTCGCTATTGTGGTGATTGTGATTGGCTTTGTCTGGTATATCGTCAATCGGATTCGAATGATGCTAGCAAGACGCAAATAAGTAGATGATTATAAAAGGTTAACACCGATAGATGGACGTTGAAAAATTAGTAGCAAACATGAATGAAGCGCTTTATTTGCGGTTAAAAGAAGCTGTCGAGACTGGGCGTTGGCCGGATGGCCATGCGCTGACGGCACAGCAAAAAGAAGATAGTTTGTCACTAGTGATGATGTACCAGGCAAAAAAAATGGACCAGACTGACCCTTTCGCAATTGGTAAGGACGGTCAGCTGATCCAGAAATCAAAAGCGCAGCTGCGTCGCGAGCGTGAACAGCAGCGCGATCAAGAGATTACCCGCTTTAATTTGTCCGCAAATGATGACGCACCAACCAAGGATTCCTGAATTCTATGAATAGCAGTGATTACAGTAAGCCGGCGGGCACGCCAACCGATTATTCACTATTGCATCAGCAAGCCGCCGCTATTGTCAGCGATGAACCTAACCTGATGGCTAATCTGGCCAACCTTTCCGCGCTACTTAACGAACATTTGCAGGATATCAACTGGGTGGGTTTCTATTTGACCACCGGTAGTGAGGCTAATGAACTTGTTCTGGGTCCTTTTCAGGGCAAAGTAGCCTGCGTACGCATCCCATTTGGCAAAGGTGTATGTGGCACCGCGGCAAGTAGTGGCGAAACGCAATTAGTAGACGACGTACATGCATTTTCAGGGCATATCGCCTGCGATTCAGCAACCAACAGTGAAGTTGTGGTGCCGGTTCGCGTCGCGGGCAAAGTCGTCGCGGTTCTCGATGTGGACAGCCCGTCGTTAGGGCGCTTTAATCAAACTGATCAGCAAGGTTTGGAGGGGTTACTTCCGGTCTTGCAAGGACTGGATTGGGCCGCCAATGGAAAATGAATTTCAGGTTCATCCGTATTTAGTCTCTGTGGCTGATATGGAAGCGTTTGAAGATGAAGCAGAATTAGCTGCTGATCAACTTAATTTAATGCTCCACAGTGCTGCAACGCAAGCCACCGCTAAGCACTGGCAAGAAAGCGACATTATTACGTTGATTGAAGAACTATGTTTTATATGGTTTCGCGAACCTTCCCTGACGGATTTGGATAGCGATGAAATGGATGATTATGTTTTTAACGTCGTGCGGCGCATGGAGCAGCAACGGGACGATGAAGACGAAACACTTAACGAAGAGTAACAAGGTTTAGTAAATGGATAACCAGCAAACTACCGAAAAATTGCCAAGCAGCAAAGCTGTTATTGCCTACCTGGCAGAGCAATTCCCTCAGTGTTTTACCATTGAAGGTGAGGCTAAGCCTCTGAAGATTGGCATTTTTGACGACCTTGCCACACGCATGGCAGATGACCCGAAAGTGAGTAAAACCCGCCTGCGTGGTGCTCTGCGCCAGTATACAAACTCGTGGCGTTACCTGCGCTCAATCAAAGCAGGCACTGAGCGAGTTGATCTGGATGGCGCCGCTGCAGGTACTGTAGAAGAGGACCATGTGCAACATGCACAAGAGGCCTTAGCAGAATCGAAAGCCAAAGCGGCTGAGAAGCGCAAAGCACAGCAAGCTGAGAAAGCGAGCAAAGAAAGCGCTGCCCGTGCTGCCAAACGCAACGCAGAAAACGCCGCCGCGAAAGAAAACGGCCCTAAGCGTGCAGCTGCGCAACGTGCCGCCAAGGTTGGCGCGACGAAAGGCCGGAAAGCTGAGGCGAAGCCCGCAGTTAAGTTGGAACCAATGACCGCAGGCGCTATCGAAGTAGGACAGCAAGTGCAGGTTAAGCTTGGGCAGTCGCCGGTTGGCGGAACTGTCACTGCAGTTGAAAAGTCAGAGATTCAGGTGCAGTTGGTGTCAGGCATCACTGTGAAAGTCAAAGCTGAAAACCTGTTTACCGAAGCCTAGGAGTTATGCATGAGAAAGCCGTTGTTAACTAGTCTGATACTCAGTACGCTGTTTGTGGCGCCCATGAGCGCGGCTATCAGCCCGAATTATAGTCTGCAAGACCTGCCCACGCTGGCAGCTGAGTCTCAGCATGTAACGGCGAGCAAGCGCATCGCATCTTATTTCACCCGTTATCACTACAGCCGGGTTGAACTGGATGAGAGCATGAGCGAAAAGATTTTTAATCGCTATCTCGAGCAGCTTGATTACAACCGCATGTTCTTTTTGCAATCCGACATCGACGAGTTTTCTCAGTATGAAGGCAAATTCCATCAATATTTGCTGCAAGGCGAGTTAGATGTACCTTACAAACTATATCAGCTGAGCTTACAACGCCGTTACGAGCGTTATGCCCAAGCTCTTGAACTGTTGGATGACGCTGAATTTGATTTCGAAGTCGAAAATGAACGGTTTTATTATGATCGTTCAGAACAGGACTGGGCGGAAACGCCTGCAGAACTTGACCAGATCTGGCAGCAAAGAATTAAAAACGATGCACTCAACCTGGCAATGGCAGGGCGCGAGCATGACGAAATTCTGGAAAATCTTGAACGCCGTTATCAAAGTGCCATTCAACGCCTGACTCAATCGCAAAGTGAAGATGCGTTTTCTACGGTCATGAACGCTTTTGCGCGCAGTGTTGAAGCACATACCAGCTACCTGTCACCCCGTAACGCTGAGCGTTTTCAGCAAAATATGAATTTACAGCTTGAAGGCATCGGCGCAGTGTTACAGTCAGAATATGACTACACCGTGATTCGCTCGTTAGTGCCTGGAGGCCCTGCTGATTCAAGTGGTCAGTTAGCAGTAGATGACAAAATTATCGCAGTAGCCCAGGGCGACAAAGAGTTTGTCGATATTATCGGCTGGCGGCTGGATGATGTGGTTGACCTGATTACCGGGCCTAAAGGCAGCACGGTTCGCCTGCAGGTGCTGAAGGAAAGTCAGGGCTCTGGTGGTACACCAGACACCGTTGAAATTGTGCGTGACAAAATTCGCCTGGAAGATCGTGAAGCCAAAGCGGAAGTAAAAACTCTGGATGATAGTGAGTATGCGGAGCGTCGCGTCGGGGTTATTGAGATCCCAGGCTTTTATAACAACCTAAGCGGCGACGTGCGCAAACTGATAGCTGAACTTAAAGAGCAGGACGTTGAAGGTATTATCGTAGATTTGCGTGGTAATGGTGGTGGTTCGCTAAGTGAATCGATAACCCTGACCGGTCTGTTTATTGAGGAAGGTCCGGTGGTGCAGGTTCGCGACAGTAGTGGGCGGATAGAAGTGAACCGGGATACCGACGGTGAGGTGGATTATGAAGGTCCGCTCACGGTGATGGTAGATCGTTTCAGCGCCTCGGCATCAGAAATTTTTGCCGCAGCCATTCAGGACTACGGTCGTGGCCTGGTGGTGGGTGAACAGACTTTCGGTAAAGGCACTGTGCAGCAACACCGTGGCTTGCAACGTCGCTTCGATTTCTACTCTAATCCACTGGGTAGCATTCAGTACACGATCGCGAAGTTTTATCGTATCGACGGTGGCAGTACGCAGCATCGCGGTGTTGTGCCAGATATCTTGTTCCCGTCTGCTGTGGAGCCCGATGAGTTCGGTGAAAGCCGAGCAGAGAATGCATTGCCGTGGGATCAAATCGACGCGGTTTCGTATGAGCGTTTTCCATGGATGAACGATGAGTTGCTGGCAGGCTTGCAGGAACGCCATGTGACTCGCATTGCTGGCAATCCTGAATTTGCCTATGTGTACGAAGACATCGAGCGGTTCCGCGAACGCCGTGATCGTGACTATGTATCTTTGGTGCAAAGCGAGCGTGAAGCTGAGTCAGACATGGACACCGAGATTCGGTTACAGCGTATCAACGAGCGCCTGGCCCGGGTTGGCAAAGAACCAGTGGAGGCCGCAGAGGATGCGGACGAGCGATACAGCAGTCCTGATCCTTATCTGGATGAAGCGCTGCGTATTACGCTGGATTTCATTGGTGCTCATCAGTCTAGTTAGAATTGCTTAAAAAGCGGCCGGTGCCTTAGGGGATCGGCCGCTTTTGCTTTGTTTACCCCTTAAAATATGCTTTTATACCCCCTGCAGCACTTTCATCCCAACTATTACAATAATTATTAAGAAGTCACTATGACCACAAAACCTGCGATTAGCAGCCGCTGGAACAGTCGCTTTTCATTTATTCTGGCGGCGACTGCCGCTGCAGTCGGCCTCGGCAATATCTGGAAGTTTCCATATATTATGGGTGAGAACGGTGGCGGTGCTTTTATCGTCGTTTACCTGATCTGCATCTTCACGCTTGGTGTTCCGGTGCTGATGGGTGAATTGCTGATTGGCCGGCGTGGACGTAACTCTCCGGGGTACGCCGCACGCAACCTTGCCGCGGAATCCCGTCGCCACCCAGCATGGCAGTTGACCGGCTGGGTCACCATGTTCACTGGCTTTATGATTCTGACGTTCTACGTGGTTGTTGCTTCATGGGCATTCTCGTACGTGGTAAAGAGCGCCCAAGGGCAGTTCCACCAGGCGGACAGTGAAGCTATTACGCAAATATTTCGTGGCATGGCAGGGTCTGCCAGTGAAATGCTATTGTTCACCGCTCTGCTGGTGATTGCCACCGCAGTGGTGGTGGGTAAAGGCTTTAAGCATGGGTTAGAGCGCACCGTACGCTGGGCAATGCCGGTGATGCTGGTGCTATTGGTTGGCTTGGCATTTTATTCGGCCCTGGTAGGGGACTTTGCCAGCGCAGTAAACTTTATGTTTAAGCCCGACTTTAGTGAACTTACTATGAGTACGGTGCTGATTGCACTGGGCCACGCATTCTTCACGCTCAGCCTGGCCTCCGGTGTGATGATGATGTACGGCGCTTATTTACCTACCAATACCTCAATTGTCGGTACGTCTATCTGGATAGCCATTGCTGACACTATTGTCGCGTTAATTGCTGGGCTGATGATCTTCCCACTGGTATTTGGCTATGGACTCGTGCCAGGAGAAGGGCCTGGACTGATATTCCAGACCCTACCGTTGGCCTTTGCCAGCATGCCATTTGGGGTCTTTATTGGCACCGTATTTTTCGTCATGTTATTGTTAGCTGCCTTTACGTCCGCCATTTCCATGGTCGAGTCAATCGCTGCCTTTACGGTAGAGCGCTTTGCGGTTAGCCGCTGGACGGCAGCTATTAGCACCTGTGTGGTCCTGTTCGCGCTCAGCATGTTAACCATATTCTCGTTTTCCGGTGCAGGCTGGACTCAGGTGGATATCACCTTCCTGGGTAAGCACATGACCAATTTGTTTGAGGTGATTGATCATATGACCTCGAACATTCTGCTGCCTATCGGCGGATTAATCATTGCACTATTTACAGGTTGGGCTATTCGCAGCAAGTTTATGGCGGCTGAATTGCAGGCCGCTGGCTGGGTCTTTAAACTCTGGCAGTTTGCGGTCCGTTATATCGCGCCGATCGCAATTACTCTGGTATTCCTGCAGTTGACAGGCGTACTTAGTTAATTACTGAGGAAACATCTTCGATGTCGAATACAATAAAAAAGCCGTCGTATCTACAAGCGGCAACGCCACTTTTAGCACTTATCGTAATGCTCGCCAGCTCGGTGTATATCTTTGGCGCAGACTCGTCTTACGGGCCAAATCAGTTGGCGTTGTTAGTCGCTGCAGGTATCGCCTGCGTCGTTGCTTTTGCCAATGGGTATAAATGGCAGGAAATTGAAGAGGGTATTACTAAAGGTATTTCGGTGGCGCTGGGCGCTATCTTAATCATCCTGATGGTGGGTTCGTTGATTGGTACCTGGTTGCTATCCGGTATCGTGCCTACACTTATTTATTACGGCTTAGAAATTCTCAGCCCAACCTGGTTTTATGCTGCCAGCTGCCTCATTTGCGCAATTGTCGCGATCTCCATAGGTAGTTCCTGGACCACCGCGGCCACCATTGGTGTGGCCTTAATTGGGGTAGCCACCGGTATGGAATTGTCACTGGCCGTAACGGCAGGGGCAGTTGTGTCTGGTGCGTATTTTGGCGACAAAATGTCGCCGCTGTCTGATACCACCAACCTGGCGCCCGCTGTGGCGGGGACCGAACTGTTCGCACATATTCGTTATATGACCTTAACAGCAGTACCCGCATTTGTTATTTCGTTAATTGCTTTTATGATTATCGGGTTTACCAGTAGCTCTACGGCCAACCTGGACAGCTTATTGGTGATGCAGGATGAGCTGCAATCAATTTTCACCATCAATGTACTGATGCTGATCCCGTTGGCCATTCTGTTTACCCTTGCGGTGATGAAAAAGCCAGCGTTGCCGACCATTTTTGTCGGTGCATTACTAGGTGGTGTATGGGCACTGATTTTCCAGCCGGATGTGGTGGCCACACTGACCCCTGAGCGGGTTGCCGATTCCTGGGTAGGGCCCATCGCAGCGGTTTGGGTTGCTCTGTTCGATGGCACTGTGATTGCTACAGAGAATGATGATCTACAATCATTGTTAAGTGGCGGCGGTATGGTGTCGATGCTGAATACCGTGTGGTTAATTATCACCGCAATGACTTTTGGCGCGGTCATGGAGTCAACAGGTCTGTTGCGTCAGTTGTTACATGGCATGCTGAAAGTCATTCATTCAACGGGTCAGTTAATTACCGCGACCTTATTTACTTGTTTTGGTGTGAACGTGCTGACCGCGGATCAATATATGGCAATTGTGTTGCCAGGGCGGATGTTCCGTGAAGAATATGCTAACCGAGACCTTGACCCGCGGGTGCTGTCTCGTACCCTGGAAGACAGCGGAACCATCACCTCTGCGTTAGTACCCTGGAATACCTGTGGTGCTTATATGTTCGCCGTTCTTGGTGTGTTCCCGCTAACCTACGCGCCGTTCGCGTTCTTCCTGTATCTGACCCCACTTATTGCGATGATTTACGCATTCACTGACTTTAAGATTCTGCGCTTAAGTGATAGCCAGAATCGCCAGGAGATTTCTTCTTAATATGACTCAGCCAACACAATCTACGAATAGCGCAGAACAGCCGACGCAATCAAAGCCACAGGCGAAGTATCGGCTGGATTACCAGCCGCCGGCCTTTGTCATAGATAGCGTTGATCTTGATATCGACCTGTATGAACACAATACTCAGGTGGTTAGCGAGCTGGTGGTAAAACGCCAGGGCGAGCCTGGTATGCCTTTGGTTCTCAACGGGGAGAGCCTGCGCTTACAAAAGATTGAATTGGACGGGGTTGTGTTAAGCGAGCAGAGGTATCAGCTCAAAGACAACACGCTGACCATTGAGCAATTACCCGAAACCTTTACGTTGCGCATTACCACTCACACTGACCCGGTTGATAATACCGCCCTGGAAGGGCTGTATAAATCTGGTGGGGCGTATTGCACACAATGTGAGGCGGAAGGCTTCAGACGTATTACCTACTATCCGGATCGTCCGGACGTACTGGCGGTGTTCACCACCACAGTACGCGCAGACAAAGCTGGGTTCCCATACTTGCTGTCAAACGGCAATAAGGTGGCTAGCGGAGATCTTGAAGGTGGGCGCCATTTTGTCACCTGGCATGACCCGCATCCGAAACCCTGTTACCTGTTTGCCCTGGTCGCCGGTGACTTTGAGCTGCTCGAAGACAGCTTTACCACCAGTGAAGGGCGCGAAGTTGCATTGCAGCTATTCGTTGATCAAGGCAACCTTGAGCGTGCTCGGTTTGCGATGCAGGCACTGAAGGATTCAATGCAGTGGGACGAGACACGTTTCGGCCTGGTGTATGACCTCGACATTTACATGATTGTCGCTGTGGACTTCTTCAACATGGGGGCAATGGAGAACAAAGGCCTTAATATATTCAATGCCAAATACGTGTTGGCCGATGCGAAAACTGCCACCGACCAGGACTTTCTTAATGTCGAATCGGTGATCGGGCATGAATATTTCCACAACTGGACTGGCAACCGAATTACCTGTCGCGACTGGTTTCAGCTAAGCCTGAAAGAAGGGCTGACCGTGTTTCGTGATCAGGAATTCAGTGGTGATATGTCGATGCGGCCGGTGCATCGCATCAACGACATTCGCATTATGCGCACGCACCAGTTTGCTGAAGACGCTAGCCCGATGGCGCATCCTATCCGCCCTGACAAAGTGATAGAAATGAATAATTTCTACACGGTCACTGTGTACAATAAAGGCGCAGAAGTGATCCGCATGATCCACACCTTACTGGGTGAATCCGGCTTTCAGCAGGGTATGCAGTGCTACGTTGAGCGCCATGACGGCCAGGCGGTGACCTGCGAGGACTTTGTCGCAGCGATGGAAGACGCCAGTGGGGTCGACCTGACTCAGTTCCGTCGTTGGTACGAACAAGCGGGTACACCCCGTGTGACCGTGACCGAACACTATGACCCAGCGCAGCAGCAATATACGTTACGTTGTGCACAAGCAACCCCAGCAACCCCGGGACAGGCCAAGAAACAGCCATTCCAGATCCCCATGCGGGTGGTCTTTTATAACCAGGCCGGGGAGCCCATGGCGCTGAGCTCAACTGATTTGGACGGCGATGTTCTCAGTTTGACCGACGCGCAACAGACGTTCACGTTCAACCATGTCAGTGAACAGCCAATCCCTGGGCTCTTTGCCAATTTTTCAGCGCCGGTGCGTATCGATTTTGATTATTCAGAACGCCAATTGCTAACCTTACTTGCCCATAGTAAAGACGCTTTTATTGCATGGGACAGCGCGCAACAACTCTATTTCAAAATGATTAAGGCGAGTATCCATAGTGGTGAGCAGGTTCAGCTACCTGATGCCGTAGCGGATGCTCTGGCGCACCAGCTGCAACGTGCCGATGCCGACCCGGCACTGGTGGCATTATTGCTGCAGTTACCTAGTGAAGAGGCGGTCAGTGGTGAATTTGAGCAGATCGATGTAGATGCGATTGCACGCGCATGTCAGCAACTGAAAACGCAGTTGGCAAGCAAGCTCAAATCGGTTTTATGGCAAACCTGGGAAGCCAACAAGCCAAGTGGTGAGTATGTTTTTAATGCGCAGTCCATTGCACAGCGGATGCTGGCCAATACCTGTCTGGGGTATCTGGCGGGCCATGCTGACCAGCAAGTTGAAGAGGCGTTAGTAAACCATTTTGCTGCAGATAACCTCACCGATGAGCTCGCCACCTTGCAAGCGGTGGTGCATAACCAACATGGATTGGCCAATGAATTTGTCGCTCAATTTGCCCAGCGTTGGCAAAACGAACCGTTAGTGATGGACAAGTGGCTCGCGGTACAGGCCAGTGCACCAACAACTGACACCTTAGCTAAAGTTCAGGCACTGACTGAGCATTCAGCGTTTAACTTTGCTAATCCAAACCGGGTGTATGCTCTGATAGCGACCTTCAGCCATAATTTAAGTCAGTTGCACCAGGCGGATGGGGCAGGGTATCGCTGGCTGGCAGATGTGATTATCAGGCTTAACGCGAGTAATCCGCAGGTAGCCTCGCGTTTGTTATCATCGATGCTGCAATGGAAACGCCTGGATAAAGGCCGTCAGGATAAACTCAAAGCTGAACTTGAGCGGCTGCGAGCATTGCCAAACCTGGCGAGTGATTTATTTGAAAAAGTTGAAAGCAGTCTGGCTGATTCATCGGCTAACTACGCAAGTTAACCCTGAGAAACACTGAAAATGACGCGCCAATTTACCTTTGCTTTAGTATTTAGCCCAAGTGAATTGGAGCGTCGTTATTATAAAGACCGGGTAGATAATATTGTGGTCATGAGTGACCAGGGCCTACGTGTGCAATTACCATTACGACGGCTCGGCCCCTTTATTACCAGTTTAGGTGTTCGAGGCCGTTTTTTACTCACACTTGATCAACATAATCAGTTTATTTCACTACAAAAAACCGCCGAATTGTAAGTCTTGCTTAAAACCCCATCATCACTCCTCGCACCAGCCAATAAAGCATTGCAATTCAGAACATAACGTCCGAGAATAGCTAAGTATCGCACCTCCGTGGCAGATGCTAGGGCATATATTTTTACGCCACGGCTTTTACTCTTCGCTAACTCACAAGGAAATTAGCATCATGGCGTTGGTCGACGGTCAACCTCCGGTACTCCTTGAAAAAGTCTCTGCAATTATTCGTAACAAAATGCCAGCCGACACGGCAGAAACAGTGGATATGTTCGCCAGGCGACTGTATCGCACGATCTCCTCTGATGATCTGAAAAATCGTGACGAAAGCAATATGTATGGTGCCGTTATAGGTCTGTGGCACAGCTTTGCTAAATACGAATCGAATTCGAAAGCCACCATTAAGGTGTATAACCCGGAAGTCAGTAAGCACGGCTGGGAATCTCCGCACACCATCATCGAAATTATTCAAACGGATATGCCGTTTATGGTCGACTCAGTGCGCATGGCATTGAATCGTCGCAATATTGCAGCTCACCTTTTATTACACACTCCGCTTGCACATAAGCGCGATGCAAAAGGGAAAATTACCGAGATCCTGCCAGCCGGTAAAAATGCAAAAAATACCCAGATTGACACGGTTTTCTTAATTGAAATTGATCGCCAAAACGATGCCGCTGAATTAAATGCGTTGAAAGACGAATTAGTGTCCGTGATGGAAGAGGTCACCTTAGCGGTGTCTGACTGGAAGCCGATGCGCACTCGACTGCAAGAGATCGCGCAAGATCTCGAGTCAAGACAATATCCTGGTAACAAAACAGCCCTTGCCGAAGCGAAACGCTTTTTAAGCTGGCTTGCCGAAGATAACTTTACCCTGATGGGTTATCGCAGATATACCGTTGAGCCGGTGAAAGGCGACTACCAGTTGGTACAGGACGAAGGCAGCAGCCTTGGCCTGATGAAGAACACTCAGGGTAAAAAGCCGTTAGTATTTTCGCGGATGTCTGAAGACGCCCGGCGCATTGCTCTGGGTAAAGATGACCTGCTGTTATTGACTAAAACCAATTCCCGATCTCGCGTTCATCGCCCGGCACATTGTGACTACATTGGTATCAAACAGTTTGATAAAGATGGCAACGTGATTGGCGAAGACCGCTTTGTCGGTCTGTATTCAGCCAGCTTCTACAATGACAGCGCAATGGATATTCCGCTGGTTAAAGATAAGATCGAACGGGTTATTAAAGCCTCTAAATTTGCGCCAGGTTCACATGCCAGCAAGGCTTTGCTGAATATCATGCAAACCTACCCGCGTGACGAGATCCTGCAAACCAGCGATAAAGATTTGCTCAACATCACCATGGGCGTGCTGCAAATTCAGGAACGGGATATGACCCGTGCGTTCCTGCGTCGCGATATTTTTGGCCGGTTTATTACGGTGATGGTGTACGTTCCGCGGGAGCGTTATAACACCTTATTACGGCAGAAAACCCAGTCAATTTTAGCGCGTACCTTAGGCAGCCAAGAAGAAGTGGATTTCACCACCTTCTTTTCTGAATCGGCGCTCGCCAGAACTCAATACATTGTTCGCGTGAAAGATAGTGAGCAGGATATCGATGTCACAGCATTAGAGGACAACTTAGTGGAAGCAGCTCGTTCTTGGGAAGATAATTTAGAGCGCGTATTGATTAGCGCACATGGGGAATCAAAAGCGCGCGAATTAGTGCGCCGTTACGCACAGGGTTTCCCTCGGTCTTATAAAGAAGATGTGCTGCCGTCAGTGGCGTTAGCTGATATTGCCCAACTTGAGCGGCTCGATGACGAGCACAAACTGGGGATGCTGTTTTACCGCGCCCAGGAAGTGCAGGACGACTCTAACCACGTTAAATTGAAGCTGTTCCACAAAGACGAACCCATTCATTTGTCAGACGTACTGCCGATGCTGGAAAATTTCGGCTTACGCATTATTAATGAAAGCCCTTACCAGATAAAAACCAACGATGGTCATGTCTTCTGGGTGCTTGATTTCTTTATGCTGCATACCGCCGGGCCACTCGACCTGGAGAAAAGTCGCGATAACTTCCAGGACGCGTTCGCCAAAGTGTGGGACAGCCACTACGAAGATGACGGCTTTAACCGCTTAATTCTGGGAGCTGGGATGACTGGCCGCGATGTGGTGATTCTGCGTATGTTTGCTAAGTATATGCGCCAGATCGGTGTGACTTTCAGCCAGAACTATATTGAAAGCACCTTCACTCGGTATCCGGATATCGGCAAATTGCTGGTGAAGATGTTCTTCACTAAATTTGACCCAAAAATTAAGTTTACTGAGAAAAAGCTCGAAAATATCGTCAGCAAAATACAGGCGTCTTTAGAAGATGTCAGCAGCCTCGATGATGATCGCATCATATCGCGCTATGTTGACTTGATAGGCGCAGCGTTGCGGACGAACTTCTTCCAGCCTGACGCAAACGGTAATCAAAAGGCGTATACCTCGGTGAAGTTCTTACCTGAGAACATTCCGGATATGCCGTTGCCATTACCTAAGTACGAAATTTTTGTGTATTCACCACGTATTGAAGGTGTCCATTTGCGCGGCGGTAAAGTGGCCCGTGGTGGCTTGCGTTGGTCAGACCGTCGCGAAGATTTCCGTACAGAAGTCCTTGGCTTAGTGAAAGCACAGCAAGTTAAAAATGCGGTGATCGTGCCGGTCGGTGCGAAAGGTGGCTTTGTTTGTAAACAGCTGCCAGAAGAGCGTGAAGCCTTCTTCGAAGAGGGTAAAGCCTGTTACCGTACGTTTATCCGAGCGCTACTGGATATCACTGACAACATTGTAGAAGGTGAAGTGGTTTACCCTGAGTGTGTCGTGCGCCATGACGATGATGACCCGTACCTGGTTGTCGCCGCAGACAAAGGCACCGCAACCTTCTCTGATATTGCAAACGGCATTGCTAGTGAGTACAACCATTGGTTAGGGGACGCCTTTGCCTCTGGTGGTTCAGTAGGTTATGACCACAAGAAGATGGGTATCACGGCCCGCGGCGCATGGGAATCAGTTAAGCGTCACTTCAGAGAAACGGGTGTTGACTGCCAGACCACCGACTTTACCTGTGTTGCGATTGGCGATATGGGCGGTGATGTGTTCGGTAACGGTATGCTGCTTTCCAAGCACACCAAGCTGGTCGGTGCGTTTAACCATATCCATATCTTTATTGACCCGGATCCGGACGCTGCAAAATCCTGGCAAGAACGTGATCGCCTGTTCAAGATGCCTCGTTCAAGCTGGGAAGATTACGACAAAAAGCTGATTAGCAAAGGGGGCGGGGTATTCTCTCGCTCAGCAAAATCCATTGAGCTTACTCCAGAAATCAAGAAGCTGATTGGTACGCAGAAGAAGTCGATGGCGCCGAATGACCTGATTAAAGCCTTGCTGATGGCTGAGGTTGACCTGATTTGGAACGGTGGTATCGGTACCTATGTGAAAGGTAGTAAGGAAACCGACACCGAGGTGGGCGACCGTGCCAATGACGCGCTGCGTATTAACGGCCGTGATTTACGCGCCAAAATCGTCGGTGAGGGCGGTAACCTTGGCTTTACCCAGCTTGGCCGGATCGAATTTGCCAATAACGCTGGGCGTATTAACACTGACTTTATTGATAACGTTGGTGGCGTAGATTGCTCTGATAACGAAGTGAACATTAAGATCTTGCTGAATGGCCTGGTTAACAAGGGCAGCATGACCCGTGAGCAGCGTGATAAGTTGCTCTATAAGATGACCGATGATGTTGCAGAACTGGTGTTGTATGACTGCAACCGCCAGAGCCAGTCAATCTCGATCACCACGCTACGCGGCCCTGACCAGATCAAAGAAATGCAGCGTTTTATTCATCAGCTTGAGCGTGACGGCCTGCTGGATCGCAGCCTCGAGTTTTTACCAGATGACGATGAACTGGCAGAGCGTGTGGCTGCCGGTAAAGGGCTGAGCCGACCAGAACTGGCGGTGCTCACAGCCTACGGCAAAATGGTGCTGAAAGAAGAGCTGTTAACGGACGAAATTACCCAGGATAAATTCCACGGTAAAGAGTTGTATGACTCATTCCCGGAAGTACTGCGCAGCCAATATGCAGAGGCCATGGATGAGCATCCACTGCGTGGGCAAATCATCGCAACCAAACTGGCCAACAATATCGTCAATGATATGGGACCAAACTTTGTGAGCCGCAAAGTGGAAGCGACCGGTGCGACGGTGGCGGAAGTCGCCAATGCCTATGTGGTCGCCCGTGAAATCTTTGCCTGCGAGCGTCTGTGGACTGATATCGAAGCGCTGGACAACAAAGTACCTGCAAAAGTGCAGAATGACGTATTGTTCCAGGTTCGCCGTATGGTGCGACGAGCAACTCGCTGGGTGCTGCGCCACCGTCGCCCTGAGTTCAAGTCGATTCAGGAACATATTGATTTCTACATGCCGGCCTTTGTCGATTTGCGTGAAAACGCATTGAGCTACATGTCGAGCAAAGAAGCCGATAACATTCAGAAGAATATCGATAAGCTAATTGAGCAAGGGCTGCCAAAAGATTTAGCCAAAGAAGTGGGTACATTAAGTACCGTCTTCTCGGCGCTTGATATCGCAGATGTTGCGGCTGAACATCAAGCCCACGATATCTCGCTGGTCGCACAAATTTACTTCCGTCTGGGGGCGAAGATTGATCTGCATTGGTTCCTCGACCAGGTGAATAGTCAGCCGGTGGCAAACCATTGGCAAGCACTGGCACGGGCTGCATTCCGTGAAGAGCTGGATTGGCAGCAACGGGCACTCACCCAGACGGTGTTAAAGCTGGCGGCAGAAAATAAAGACGCTGATGCGATGCTGGCAACCTGGCTTGAGGAAAACCGTAATGCGATTGACCGCTGGAAAGGTATTCTGGCTGATTTCCGTACCACCAAGAGCCATGAGTTTGCGAAGTTCTCTGTTGCCCTGCGAGAGCTGATGTTGCTAAGTAACATCTGTGGTGTGCAAAAATAATGCATTGGTATGGTCTGGTCCGGCGTCAGCTGTTTAAGCTTGACGCCGAAGCATCACACGACTGGGCGCTGACTTGGATAGCACGTATCGGGCATAGCCCGCTGCGTGCTTTTTTACGTCAGCGGGTCGCCTCTAAACCAGTGGAATGCATGGGTATTAAGTTTCCAAACCCGGTAGGTCTCGCTGCGGGGCTGGATAAAAATGGCACCTGTATTGATGGTTTTGCGCAATTGGGGTTTGGCTTTATCGAAATTGGTACGGTGACCCCAAAAGCACAGCCTGGAAATCCGAAACCACGCATGTTCCGCTTGCCTGAACACGGAGCGATCATCAATCGTATGGGTTTCAACAACCAGGGGGTCGATTTCCTGGTAGAGCAGGTCAAGCGTACAGATTACACCGGTGTGCTTGGCATTAATATTGGCAAAAATAAAGACACACCAGAGTCAGAAGCAGTCAACGACTACCTTGTGTGTCTCGATAAAGTGTACCCATTGGCAAGTTACGTGACGATTAATATTTCGTCGCCCAATACACCTGGCCTGAGGGAGATGCAGCATGGCGACCATCTGCATTCGTTGCTGGGTGCATTAAAGCAGCGCCAGGCTGAACTTGCGGAACAACACGGTAAGTATGTACCTTTAGCGGTCAAGATTGCACCGGATCTCACTGCTGAGGAACTTGCGGGGTTAGCGGCCGCATTTAACCACCATCGGGTGGACGCTGTAATAGCCACCAATACCACGTTAAGCCGTCAGCAGGTTGCTGGTCATCAGCATAGCGAAGAGGCTGGAGGACTAAGCGGAAAGCCGGTTGCCCAGGCAAGTCTGCAGATTATCCGCGCACTGCGCCAGGCGCTGGACAGCAACATTCCGATTATCGGGGTGGGTGGCATAGACAGCCTGGCAAGGGCGCAGGAAACCATCGCCGCTGGGGCGAGCCTGGTGCAGCTGTACACGGGCTTTATTTACCAGGGGCCTGGGCTGATCAAGGAGATTGTTGATGGCTTGTAATCTTTTGATACTGGGTATAGCATAGGTCGTATATTGAGCAGCGCCACTGGAGTTGAGGTGGCTTTGCACGCGTATCTGATCATTTAACCGGGCAAAGGTGTACGACAGGATGTCTGTAGCGAACTGGCAATGGCTTTTCGACGCAAAGCGGCAGCGTTTACAGCTGGCGATGGACGACGTCACCCTTGATATACGTTACCCACGCCGTTTACTGCAAATGAACCTGCCTGAGGTCAGCGCATTTGACGTCGAGGACGCCAGTCATTTTAATCACATTCGTGATTACCTCGAGTCATATTCTCACTTCAACGTTAGCGAACAACTACAGGCTTGTATTCATGCCACAGCTGCGCTGCACTTTATGAAGCCAAGCCTGCCACAAAGCTGGCATTTTCGCTTCAACGAGCTGATAGAGGGCTGGCCGACTAAACACCAGGCCTGCACCCTCGATTCTGGGCTTGATTGTTGTGAGTTCCTTATTCTGGAACAGGACGAGCGTACCTCATTGTGTCTGTTGCTTAACGCCAACATGCGTTTGTCACCGACCAAAGTGATGCAACAATTTGAGTGTATACGAGTGCTCAATGACCGCCTGCACGAAAGTAAAAGTCATCCTTTACCACAACAATGGTCTGATGACTGGTCATCGCTGGCATAAACCACCGTCTTATTTTTCCCGGTTTATAACAACGGACTGAGGAAGAACACCAGACGTTCACGTAAACGGGCTAACAATGACCGCCGATGCCAGCGTTTTTGGCAGATAGATTCACTCTTCGCAAGATACCTTTCAACGAGTTCGCATACTGCCAGGCAGCTGCTGTGGTGAAATAGCGCTAACGAGATCTCAAAATTTAGCTGCAGACTGCGCGCGTCGAGATTGACGCTGCCAAACAGGGCGAATTGTTTATCAATTAGAATGGTCTTGGTATGCAGCAGCCCGCCACTGAACAGGCGGATATCAGCGCCGTGCTGCAACAAGTCTTCGTAGAAAGCACGACTGGCCCAGCTTACCAGGCGTGAGTCATTACGACGCGGTACAATAATGGTGACCTTAACGCCACGCCCCAGCGCCTGTAACAGGGCTTCAAAGATAGGCTCTGGGGGCACGAAGTAGGGGGTACAGATAGTAATTTCCTGGTCGGCCCGGTAAATAGACACCATCATGACTTCGGTTATCACTTCGTGGCCAAGTCCAGGCCCTGAGGGAATGGTACCGAGCCATTGTTGACGATCATTATCTTCGTTGGTTATTTGTGGTTCGTAATGCTCTCCGGTTTCAACCTCCCAGTCCCAGGCAAATACTTTGGCCAGACCCACTGCGGCGGCACCACGAAAGCGAACCATGGCATCGACCCATTCACCTACTTTGGCTCGGCGATTAAAGAGCGCAGGGTCTGCCATATTCATCGAGCCGGTGTAAGCAATTTTATCGTCGATCACCACAATTTTTCGGTGCAGTCGTAAGTCTGCACGGCGCAATGCCAGCCGCCAAGGGGACACCGGCAATGCTTCGATAACCTGAATACCTGCTGCGCGCATTTTTTTACAGCCGTCACTAAAAAAGAAACCCCAGGAGCCAGCGTCGTCTGCCAGCACACGAATTTTCACCCCGCGCTCAGCCGCGGCTATCAGAGCCTCTTCTACGTCGTTCACCTGGCCGGCAGAATGCCAGATATAAAATTCCATCAAAATACTCGATTCTGCCTGGTTAATATCTTCGATGATTGAAGTGAAAATCGCCGATGGGGAGTCAATCAAGGTGAAGTCGTAATAGCTTAATACGCCAATCCCCAGGCGATTATGTAAAAGCTGCTGTAAAGAGGTGGCCAGGGGGGTGTCTGGTAGTGCATCGCCGTCCAGTTGCATACTTTTGGTAAGCGCCTTGAGATCTCGCATATAGGGCTCACGCATGGCTTCGGATTTCTCTGCCCGGCGATGACCAAGTTGTATCTCGCCGAATAAAAAGTACGCGAGTGCGCCTAATAAGGGCACTATATAGATGATCAAAAGCCAGGCAAGGGTCGCACTCATGCTCTGGCGCTTGAAAATCACTCGTAAGGTAACGCCAGCGACGAAAAGTAGGTAAAAAATGAATAGCAAGTCTGAAGATATCATTGATAAAAAGCTCTGTTTTCATTGTTATTGCTATGATTTTAGCCGTTCTGCTGAGAAAATCATCACTTAAACAAGTATTTAGCAAGTTTAATTATATTTCGCTTGCGCTAGGTCAGGGCGATCAGTATAGTGCACCTCATCGGACGCGGGGTGGAGCAGTCTGGTAGCTCGTCGGGCTCATAACCCGAAGGTCGTAGGTTCGAATCCTGCCCCCGCAACCAATTCTTTATCTTTCCTGGTAAACTTCTTCCTTCTGGTCCGCTATAATCGGCGCACCATTTCAAATCAAGAAACTACATGCTGAATTATTTTGCGACCTGCGCTAAAGGTCTTGAACCCCTATTGTTTGATGAATTGCAGGCACTCGGGGCCAGCGATGTAAAACAAACACTGGCTGGCTGCTACTTTCGTGGTGAGCAGACAATAGGCTATCGCGCCTGTTTATGGTCCCGCTTGGCTAGCCGCATTCTGTTACAACTCGATAAACAACCAGTGACTAACCGTGAAGAGCTGCTTCAAGCCTCTACGGATATTGACTGGCCTTCGTTGTTTTCAGACCGCGCGACCTTTGCGGTCGACTTCCGTGGCACCACCCAAGCGCTCAACCATACCCAGTTTTCTGCCCGCGTGGTGAAAGACGGTGTGGTGGATCGCTTTCGTGAAGACCAGCACGGACGGCCCAATGTTGATCCGGAACAGCCTGATGTGCGCATTAACGTGCGTCTGGCCCGTGAACATGCCAGCTTTTATATCGACTTGAGCGGTGAAAGCCTGCACAGACGTGGCTATCGCACCCAAAAAGGGGTCGCGCCGTTGCGTGAAACCCTTGCCGCGGCTGTCGTCGCCCGTAGTGGCCTTACCCTGAAAGATGCTAAGCAATCCACCAGCTTGCTCGATCTCTTTGCCGGTTCCGGTACTTTGCTATTGGAAGCGGCTCAGGTATTGACTGATCGTGCGCCGGGTCTGGCGCGTGAACGTTGGGGCTTTGAAGGCTGGAGAGGGCACCGCGAATCAGTATGGCAAGCCCTGCGCCAGGAAGCTATTGAACGTTTTGAAGCAGGCCGGGTGGATTGTCAGATGCGCTTTGTCGGCGTTGATATGGACGCTCAGGTATTGCAGGCTGCTCAGCACAATGCAGAGGCCCTTGAAGTCGAGCATTTATTCAGTTGGTTCAATGAAGATGCAATGACCTTCGATGCCAGTGAATTGGCTAAAGGTTTAATCTTAAGTAACCCACCTTATGGTGAGCGGCTGGGTGACGAGCTAGCGGTCTTACTACTATTCCGCCAACTTGGCCAGCGCTTGCGTGAGCATTATCACGGTTGGCGGGTTGGTTTACTGGCCCCTGAAGATGTCTTGCTGAAGCGTCTGAAGTTGACCAGCGAGAAAAAATATAAGCTATTTAACGGTGCCATTGCAGTCACGTTAGCCTTCTTTGACATGACTGAAGCTCAGGTTGAGTTTACAAAAAGTCATGATGACGCTGTAGCTAACAGGCTTCGCAAGAACGCGCAAAAATTATCTAAGTGGGCGCGCAAGGAAGGCGTTAACTGTTACCGACTGTATGACGCTGACCTGCCTGAGTACAATGCAGCTATCGATGTGTACGGTGATTACCTGGTTATCCAGGAATACGCAGCCCCGGCGAATATTCCCGATGGTGTGGCTGACGATCGTTTCTGGCATATTCTGGAAACCATTCCTGCGGTGTTGCCATTTGATGAAGCGCACATGGTGGTGAAGCAACGCAAACGCCAGCAAGGTAAATCACAGTACGAAAAAGAAGATAGCGCAGAAGCCATTGAACTTGAGGTGGAAGAGTACAATGCGGTGTTTAAGGTTAACTTAAGTGACTACCTGGATACCGGGCTTTTCTTAGACCACCGTTTAGTGCGTCGTGAAATTCAACGTATGGCGGCAGGTAAAGATGTACTAAACCTATTTGCTTATACCGGGACTGCGTCGGTGCATGCAGCACTGGGTGGTGCCAACCACATTACTACCGTGGATTTGTCACGTACTTACCTGAACTGGGCGAAGGACAATTTCCGCCTTAACCACCAGACGATTAGTAAGCATGACTTTATTCAGGCTGACTGTTTGGTGTGGCTGGAAGATATGGCGGTAGATGCCGAGCAGCAATGGGACTTAATATTTCTCGATCCACCAACGTTCTCTAATTCGAAACGAATGGAGCAAAGCTTTGATATCCAAAGGGATTACCTGGATCTATTGAAGCATACCGCGCGCTTGCTGAAGCCAGGCGGCACGCTGATATTCTCCACCAATAAACGTAAGTTTAAGCTGGACCAGGCCGCATTGGCTGAGTCTGGGTTGGTGGCGACAGATCGCAGCGCCTGGTCGATTCCAGAAGATTTTAAACGGAACAAACATATTCACCAATGCTGGTTTATTGAACATGCCTGAGTTTTTTCTGCTAACGCGTCATCCATGCCCTTTATGCCAGCAGGCACTGCTGATGATTCACCAGTGTGAGCTGGAAGAGCCGGTGTCGTTGCATATGGTTGATATTGATGAGCAACCGGACCTGCAAGAAGAGTATGGCTGGTTGATCCCAGTGTTAATCCGCCAGCAGGATGATGCAGAATTGAAGTGGCCATTTGACCAGCCAGCACTGATGGAGTTTTTACAAGCGTGAGTACCTTATTACAGTTAAAAAATGCCCAACTTAGCTTTGGTGCTGAGCCGATTCTTGACCATGCTGATTTTGTCGTCGAGCATGGCGAACGGGTATGTATTGTCGGCCGTAACGGGGCTGGTAAATCCAGCCTGATGAAAATTATTGACGGAGAACTGCAGCTAGACGCGGGCAGTTTGAACGTCAGTGGCATTCGCGTGGCGCGTTTGCCCCAGGATCCACCAGCACAGTCTGATGACACGGTGTACGACTATGTGGCTGAGGGCCTCGCTGAAGTTGGCGCGCTGTTAAAGCGCTTTCATCAGATTAGCCTGTTGTTGGCAGACGGTAACGAAGAAATACTGGATGAGTTCGGTACGGTTCAACAAGCTCTCGAAGCCCGTGACGGCTGGCAATTTAATACAGTGATTGAGCAGGTGTTAACACGCCTGAAACTTGATCCCGATGCCACCCTCGCGCAGTTGTCTGGCGGCTGGTTGCGCCGCGTGGCGTTAGCTAAAGCACTGGTGGTTCAACCGCATGTGCTGTTGCTGGATGAGCCTACCAACCACCTTGATATCAATATGGTGGAGTGGCTGGAACAGCAACTGATGGACTTCAATGGGGCGATCATTTTTATCAGTCATGACCGTGCGTTTATTCGTAACCTGGCGACCCGCATCGTTGATTTGGATCGTGGTCAGCTGCAAAGCTTTCCTGGCGATTACGATGCCTACCTGGCTGAAAAACAGCGTTTGCTAGAAGTTGAAGCGACCCAACGTGCTGAGTTTGATAAAAAGCTCGCTCAGGAAGAGGTCTGGATTCGCCAGGGCGTGAAAGCACGCCGCACGCGCAATGAAGGACGTGTACGGGCATTGCAGGCATTACGTCAGCAACGCGCGCAACGTCGTGAGCTGCTTGGTAGTGCGCGCCTGAACGTTAGTGAAGGTGCTCGTTCCGGTAAAATTGTATTTTCAGGCGAGCAGGTTAATTTAGCCTTTGGCGACAACGTGATTATTCGTGACCTGGATTTAACGATTCAGCGGGGCGATAAAATTGCCTTTGTTGGCCCGAATGGCTGCGGGAAAAGTACCTTAATCAAGGTCATTTTGCATCAACTGGAAGCGGACAGTGGTAATGTGAAATACGGAACCAATATCAAGGTTGCCTATTTTGACCAGCACCGCGCTGCGTTGGACCCGAATAAGTCAATTGCCGATAATGTCGGTGATGGTAAGCAGGACGTCATTCACCAGGGGCGGCCGCGCCATATTCTGAGTTATTTGCAGGACTTCCTGTTTTCACCGAAGCAATCGCAAACCCCGGTCAAAGCATTGTCAGGTGGCGAGCGTAACCGGGCATTGCTGGCGAAGTTATTTTTGCCTGAAAGCAATGTTCTGGTACTCGATGAGCCGACCAACGATCTCGATGTCGATACCCTCGAATTGCTCGAACAAATTATTAACGAGTATAAAGGGACCGTGCTGTTGGTCAGCCATGACCGCGAATTCGTGGATAACACTGCCAGTAGCATTCTGTTATTTGAAGGGCAGGGCGTGATTAGCGAAGTTGTTGGCGGTTACGAGGACGTGCAATACTATTTAAAGCACAAGTCAGCGCCAGTGGCGGCTGTCAGCAGCACAAAAAAAAATGCACCTGAGGGAACCAATCAAAAGGGTGATAAGTCTGAGCCCAAGGGTTTAGCCGAGCGGCCGAAAAAGCTATCATATAAACTGCAACGGGAGCTCGAGCAATTACCCGCACAGATTGAGCAAATGGAGTCCGAGTTAGCAACGTTACAAGAGCAGGTCAACGACCCTGACTTTTTTAACCGGACCCATGAACATACTGAGCCAGTGTTAGCCCGCGTAAGCCAACTTGAAGAGACGCTGATGAAGGCGCTGGAACGTTGGGACGAACTGGAACAACAACAAGGTAACTAATGAGCATGTTGAAGAAGTATTCTGTAAGTCTACTCGCCGCTACGGTTGCGGCCTCTTTTAGTGTCAGCGCGGGTGCAGAAACTGCACTGCAGGTAGTCGATTTAGGCACCGCCGAAAACGCTTACGTAGCCTTTCCCGGCGGGATGAATAGCCTGGGTGAGGCGGTGGTAGTGAATCGCGAACTCTGGCAACAGAATATTCGTTTTGAACTGCTCACCCAGGACGCCTTTGAGCAATTCGACTTTGACGACTTGTCAGATGCAGATTATCGTCGTATCCGCGATGCGCTGAATAATTCGCTGACATTTGGTCAGGATCCGTTGTTTCAAAAGTTAGCAACGCAAATCACCCATATTTTTGACGGTCAGGTAGTTGAGCTGGATGGCTTTGACCAAGCGGACGCCGAAACGAATCGTATGACTGATTCGGTCAACTTTGTCGGTAATGATATCAATACAGCGCGTATTGTTGTCGGTCAAGCAGGTGAACCCTACCAGCGCCGCTGGACGACGGACCGCAATAACAATGACGTGCAGTATTTTATGCGCGATACCTTTCCCCGTGCTTTCGCGTACCAGCAGGGTGAGGTTATCTTTCTTGAAGGTGAACCTGACCTGTTTCAGGGCGGCACAGGTAGCGCATTTGCTATCAACGAAAACAATCAGATTGTTGGGCGCGCCTCGATTAGCCATACAGCCAGTTTAGACAGTCGTATCGCGTTATGTCAGCAAACCCCAGAAGAGAATGATGACGGCGCAGCTGAAGCTTACGAAGAGCTGAATGTCTGTGTCTGGCGTTACTGGTTTGGTAATGAGGTCGCACCACAGGCTTCTGGCAACGCACGTGCCCCTATTTTCATGGAACAGGCGTATATGTGGACGCTTGAGGACAACGGTGAAGTAACTAAGCAGTTGCTTGGTGGTTTCGAGCGCACCTTCGCACCACCTGAAGAAGACGATGAAGATCAGGAGCAGCGCCCTCCAGAGCCGCTTCGCAGTAATGCCCTGGATATCAATAACCAAGGTATTGCAGTCGGTAGTGCGTTTCGTAGTGTGACTTTTTTCAACGGGGTTGAAAACGTTAATGCATTGACCTCGGTGGTGTACCGTGACGGCGACATTATTCCGTTACAGGAAGAGTTCCGTAGTACCTTAAGTGAAGCCACTGGTATCAACGACAACAATATTGTGGTGGGCTACTCGAACCTACAGGTAGGGCAAAATAATCGACCACGGGCTTACTGGACTGATTTGAACAATCCAGAGGCAGGGTTGAACTACCCGAATGGTTTCTTTAGCACCTCTGGGTGGCGGCCTCGCGCGGTGAATAACCAGAATGTTATGGTCGGTCGCGCCGAAGTTACCGCTGAGGTTACCGGTCAACGCCCAACGATTGGCTTCATGTATGATATTGATACAGACACCATCACGAACCTCAATGAGTTACTACCGTGCCAGAGCGATTACCGCATTGTTGATGCCTATGACATCAATGACAACGGCGAAATCATGGCCTTAGCAACCACCCAGGTTGGTATTCCGGTGGATGGCGAAGAAGAAGTCAGTGGCCGTTTGCGCGCCGTGCGTTTACAAGCTGGTGGTGAAGGTACCTGTGGTCCGGATGCAGAACCAGTAGAACGCCAGGGCGCATCCGTGCACCCAATTGCAGCAGGTTTTATGGCCTTGTTTGCATTGCTTATTACCAGACGTCGGGTCAAGAAGTCTTAATACATAAAATCGGTCTATCAAAAAAAGATGCCCAAATCAGGTGCTTAGCGAAGCATTTATGATTTGGGCTTTTTTTTCATTGAACTTTCATCCTAATGTCATTATCAATAGATACATGACCTGCTGAGAAGCGCTCATTTTTATCATGAAAATAAGTTGCTGAAAAAGAGGAAGTGATAATGAAAAGACAAAAACGTGACCGTCTGGAAAGAGCACATTCACAAGGTTTTAAAGCTGGTATTGGAGGGCGCTCTAAAGAGTTCTGCCCTTATACGATGGGGGACAGTCGTTCCCAGTGGCTAGGCGGTTGGCGCGATGCGATGGAAGCCCGCAACGATGGTCTTTTTCGTTGATAACCCCTGAAAATCATTGAACTGATATAGAAAAGCCCCTTTCTCAGGGGCTTTTTAACATCTGCGAGGCTTGCTTTTAAGGCTAGCCATGTCGCGAAATCTGTTTAGAACTTACTGGTGTCGGTAAATAAACCCACTTTTAAATCTTTCGCGGTGTAAATCGTGCGTCCATCAACCCGCACTTCACCATCACCAATGCCAAGAAATAAAGAGCGCTTGATCACACGCTTCATCGTGATGTGGTAAGTCACTTTTTTTGCTGTCGGCAGGATTTGCCCAGTGAACTTCACTTCACCCACGCCCAGTGCACGGCCACGGCCCGGTCCACCTGAACAGGCAAGGAAGAAGCCAAGCAGCTGCCACATGGCGTCTAGCCCCAGGCAGCCTGGCATGACCGGATCACCCGGGAAGTGACAATCGAAGAACCACAAATCAGGATGGATATCGAGTTCTGCTTCGATATAGCCTTTGTTGTATTCGCCAGCGTCTGGATCCATCACAGTGACACGGTCCATCATCAGCATGTTCGGGGCAGGTAACTGCGAGTTGCCGGGGCCAAACATTTCACCACGACTACAGGCGAGTAGCTCTTCTTTTGTATAGCTTGATTGCATAATTCAATACCAATGGTTTAGAAAACTGGCGCTAAATTAGCGTACATGTGTACGCTACACAACTCCGAACAGTTAATTTCCCGCCCAAAACTTCCACCGGGGCTTATCCACGTCATGATGCTGTGCCTGCCGAATACGGCAGTTGATGCGCCCAAACAGGGTATCTGAACTGAATTCGTTGGGTGTTCCACAAGGGGTTTTCATCAGCAGCTCAAAAGCGTCTTTGACATGTTCAATGGTAAATATACTAAATTCCCCGGTTTCAACTGATTGAATGAGTTGATCCGATAAATGCAGGTTGACTTGGTTCGAACGTGGAATAATCACGCCCTGGCCTGGGCTGAAGCCACGTTGCTTACACAGCTGGTAAAAACCCTCAATCTTTTCGTTAACCCCGCCTATGGCCTGTACGTTGCCAAATTGGTCTATCGCGCCAGTCACCGCCAGGGCTTGCTTAATGGGCGTGTCAGACAGAGCAGATACCAGGCTGCAAAGTTCTGCCAATGATGCGCTGTCACCATCCACCTCATGGTACGACTGCTCAAACACCAGCGTGGCGGACAACGGCATTGGGTCTTTGCCAGCGAACAAGTTGGCCAGATACGCCATCAGGATCATAACGCCCTTGGTATGAATGTTGCCACTAAGCTCTGACTTGCGCTCGATATCAATGATATCGCCATCGCCATAATGCACCGTGGCAGTAATTCGTGAAGGCTCGCCAAACTCGCTGCCCCCCATGGTCACCACGGTAAGGCCATTGATTTGGCCAACGTATTCGCCGTCGGTATCTATTTTAACCTGCGCTTCGAGGATGCCTTGGCGGCTGAGCTCTGCCAGATAGTGCTCGCGTTCGTGGGCACAGGCTACCGCTTGCAGCAAGTGGCTCTCTTCAATGCGTTGGCTATGTGCTTTGCCGGCAATGGCGTCGGCTTCCTCTAAGAGCTGTTGCAACTGAATGGTGTCCAGGCTCAGCTCGTCCTGATGTTCAGTGTAACTAGAGGAAATGGTCAGCAGCCGATGCAGGCCAGACTCGCTAAGGGGCCGATGCTGAACCCGCTGAGCAAGGTAGGCGAGGTAATCATAGTAATCCTCAACCTTATTCACTCGGGTAGAATAATGTTCAGTAAAGTCAGCTAAATACGGAAAGAGGTTGGTGAAATCAGCATCCAGGTCACGTAGTTGAGCGAGTAGGGCACGCCCGCCGGCCAGAATAACCTTGAGCTTAATTGGCACCGGCTGCGGGGCGTAATATGCAGCAGCTTGCTCCGGCTGGTTCCAGCTAAACTCACCAGTTTTTAGTATATGTTTGAGCCGTTGCCAGTACTCGCCCTGGCGCAATAGCTGCTCTGCATCAATCACCAGAGTGCCGCCATTGGCTTTCAACAGGGCACCTGGCTGGATCAAATGGAGTTCACTGCTGACTGTGCCGGCAATAGTTTGTAGGCGGATTTGGCCAAACAACTCTGCCTCAGTGACCCTTGGACAATAGTGCCACGGCCGTTCACTGTCCTGAGTCACTACAATATTTGCCAGCTCGTTGCCTGGCAGGTCAGCGAAGCTTTTGTCTGCAATGCGTTGCAGGTAACGGTTCAACGGTGGCCAGTTAAACTGCTCTTGTAGACTGTTTAAAAGTGGCGCACGCTCATTAGGCTCGGTATCTAGCAATGCCCATAGGCGCTCGATGATGGCTTTTGAACTGCCAGCAGGCAAGTGCAAACAAATAGGCTGTGCTTCGTCATCCGGGTTCACCACATAGACCCAGTCATGCAAATCCTGGCTTGACCAGTTTTGCGTTTCGGCAATCGCGGCAAATGTTTGCACGGCATCCATACCCCCTGGGATGACTGCGAAGACATGGGCATAGTGACCATGAATGGCCTGGGCGTGGGCAATCGCTCGCAATGCCCGTTGTTGGCCCACCAGTGGGTTGGCTTTGCTTGCTGCGGGCCGCTTTGACAGCCAGGGTGAAGTGTCGCTACATAATTGCTGAACGGTCAGTCGCTGGGTGGTCATATGTTGGTTGGGTAGTTCGCTCACAACCGGTCCTTTTTAATGAAGATGCACATATGATACGGCATGGCATAGCCAGCGACAATTGACAAAGTAATGGATACTTTCACTGTGCCTTTTCAGCATGTGTTGCGTAATGAGTGTGTAGGCGCAGATACGCTTGGTTTTCAGACAAGGAATAAGGACAAATTTATGTTTAGATCATTTCCCAAGGCTCCACTTGCCGTCGCCATGGTCATCACCGGCGTGGCAGGTATAGGGTTGGCCATGCCAGTGCAGGCGGACTGGAGTGTCGGCGTGGGGGGAATTAGCTCAGACGGCAGCTTTAAAGGCGTAGATCGCGATAATTTCGCAGTGCCGTTAGTTGGTTACGAAGGCGAACGGGTCTATTTTCGTGGTCTGGAGCTTGGCTATCGATTGAACCCGCAGGCTCGCGATACACCGCCGCAACAACGCACGCCTCACGAGTGGGCGCTTGTTGTTACCGGCGCACCGTTTCGTTTTCGCCCGTCGGACAGCTCAGATGCACAGATGCAATTGTTAGATAGTCGCAGCTTTAGCGCGGAACTGGCCATTGATTATAAGTACCGAACGCCTTTTGGTGTGCTTGATTTACGTGCTGGACAAGACTTTCGTGGCAATGGACATCGGTTGTCAGCAAGTTACGGGTACCCATTCAGTACTGACTTCAGACGCTGGCAAATCGGCCCGGCGATTGGGGTGAATTACATCAGTAGTGGCTACACAGATTATTATTACGGCGTCAGTGCAGAAGAGTCAGCGCGTAGTGGCTTGCCAGAATACAGTAGCCAGGATGCGTTTAACCCATTTGTGCGGGTAGGGGGCTACTATAGCTTTAACCCACAGTGGCGTATGTTTGGTGCCGTCACTGCATCACGTATGTCGAGCAAAATTGCCAATAGCCCGATGGCTGAGGGGCGTAACGTTAACTCAGTGATTGTGGCGGTGTCGTATTCGTTCTAAAAATCAGGCTAGGTTGAGTTGCTAGTCGCTATATTGCTATAGTGACGCGACTTATCGAGCAGTTAAGTAACTAGATTCATTCAATATTTATACTGATTACAGGGAAAGTAAAGCATGCTTAAACGGACGGGGTTAATGACCAGCTGTGGATTGGTGTTGGCGGGCGCAACCTTGTTGCCATCTTTGCAGGCACAGGCGGAAACTCGACTTAGCTACGGTTTTGGCGCCAGCTATTGCAGTAGTGACTTTGAATCATGTGATGGCGCCGCTGTCATTACGGTTGGGCTTGAACACAGTTTAAATGAGGCAAGCTCAGTTGAGTTGTCGCTGCTCGGCGGTGGCATGCTGTTCTCCGGTGATTACATGAGTTCCGCACTGCACTATAAACACAAGCTTTCGCCACATAAGCCCAGCTCATTTTTTGTTGCGGCCGGCCCACATTTTTATCAAATCGACGACAACCCGCTGTTTGGTGAAACCAATACACGTAGCGGTTTTGGCGTGTCGACGAAGGTCGGTTGGCAACGGTATCAACGCACAGGCTTTGGGCTTGACCTGAGCGCGTTCGCTAAAACCATGCCGGGCTCAGATGTCACCGCAGGTTTCACCATTTCTGCGAGCTATGCCTTTGATCTATAAGCACTAAAACGACCGTAACCTATGGGTTCGCATAATGTATATTATGTTAAATTGGATATATAAGTTGATTAACGTGGCGGCCTACCATCCAGCAAGCCCAACCCACATCAGGGTTAAAGCAGCCCACGCTTAATCCCCACCCTGGTTAGCGTTAAGCTATGTAAATATTTAAACGATTTCGCGTGCTGTGGCGTAGAAACGACAACGACACTTGTGGAGAAGTACATGCGCAATTCTAAATGGCCAATCAGGTCCGGGCTTTTTGTAGTCGCACTTTGTGGTATGAGCCCTTTTATGCTGGTGCATAGCAACGATGGCGACCACTCCCAAGGCCAGGTACAGGCACTCAGTGAACATACAGAGTCGCTGCACCGATTGCGCAATATCGTGATTCTGCATCAAGGTGAGCTGGCATTCGAATTCCATGCCCGCGGGCCCGGTCCGACAGAGCCGGTGAACGTCAAGTCAGTCTCCAAATCGGTGATTTCGCTGATTACCGGTATTGCCATTGATAAAGGGTATTTAACCGGCCTCGACCAACCCATTACTGAAGTGCTTGGGCAGCATATGCCAGCACAACCCCGTGCCGATTTAAGTGAGATTACGATCGAGCATTTACTAACGATGCAATCAGGTTTACAGCGTACGTCAGGTAGCAATTACGGCGCCTGGGTCGCTAGCAGTAACTGGACTGAGTACACGCTGACCCGGCCGATGGCAGATGAACCTGGTGGTGACATGCTCTATTCCACCGGTAATAGCCATGTGTTGTCGGCGATTTTACAGGAACAAACCGGTCGCAATTTGTATGAACTCACACGTGACTGGGTGGGCACACCGCTCAATATTAATATCTACCCCTGGCAGGAAGCCCCCGAGGGAGTCGTGTTTGGCGGCAATGATATGGTCATGTCGACCCACGGTTTAGCCTGGATCGGTCAGCTCTACCTGGATGGCGGTGAAGCGAATGGCCAGCGTGTGGTCAGTGAGCGTTGGATAGAAGAAAGTTTCGCCCCCCGCACGTCGTCAGTTTATACCAATGATCCCTATGGTTTAGGCTGGTTTACCTATATGTTTGGTGAAACCCAGGCATATTATGGGCGCGGCTATGGTGGCCAGCTTATTTATGTAATCCCTGAACTCGAGCTTTCCATCGCAATGACATCAAGCCCCTATCCGCCGTCTAACGGCTCGTACATTCAGCGCCAACACGATTATGTGCGCAACGTCGTACTGCCCTACTTTGCCGATGCACAATAAAAACAACGCCTTAGGTGTGAGGCGTTGTGTGTGTGACTGACGTCTTTAAAGATGAAAAAGACCGTCAAGATAGATTTTCTCACCCCGTGAGTCGGTGACACAAAGCTTACCTGATTGTGGCTGGATATGGCTGACCGCTTGATTTGGTATGGCCAAAGGCCGTTTAAAGGCGACGTTCATACTGCGCACGCTGGTTTTAAAGTGGCACTCAATGTCAGCCTGAATTCTGGCAACAGAATACATGCCATGAATAATCGGATGATGAAAACCAAACCAACGGGACAGCCATGGATGTAAATGAATCGGGTTGTAGTCGCCGGACAGTTTCGCATAGCGACGGCCACTAGCGGCGTCCAGGTCCCATATATCAAGTTGCTGCCAGTGGCTTAAGTCCAGTTGTTCTGCCCTTAACTGACGCCCTGCCGCGGGCTTGACGCTACCAGTACCCACCTGATAAGTACTCTCACAGCGTAAAACGCAATGTTCATTTTGAATGAAATCAACAATATATATGGGGCGAACCCGTTTGCGCGACGCTGCGCGTTCGGGCATTTGAATTTCCACGTGCAACTGCATACCTTGTTGCGGGTTGAGTACGCCCAGCCACTCCATTTTATTGGCCACATGAACCATGCCCAGAATGGGCCAAGGAAAGCGTTTATCTAGCATTACGGCTAAATGAGCACGTTGGGCAAGCAGATAAAAATAGGTAAGCGGAAGTTCACTGACCAGGCCTTTGAACTGGTCTTTATAAGCAACCAGACTGTTACGGGTGAGCGGCCCCACCTGATAACACGCTCGAATCGAGGTCAAAGTGTCATCCACTTTGCCATTACGAACCACGGTCGGCACAGATTTAGCCAACATGGCTGGAAGAGACGGAAGGATGACCGGCGCTGAAGCGACGTTTTCCTCAGAGGGCTGCATGAATTGAACTCCTTTCAATGTATGCCGCAATGGCATCCCTATAATAATAACAAATAAAGCAGGATAGCGGATGAGGTTTTACACTGGTAAGTGCTCTAAGCAGCCCTTTATGAATAATAAAAGCCAGCTAAGAAGCTGGCTCTGACGTTATATTGAACTGAATTCAGGTTTTATTCCGCTGGAATAATCACGCTGTCAATCGCATGAATCACACCGTTGCTTGCTTCAATATCGGCAATTACCACAGTCGCAGTATCAACCATCACTGTGCCATAGCTCGCCATGACGCGAACGCTACCACCGTTTAGTGTTTCTACCTGAGTTTCTTCAGAAGGAACATCTGAGCTGCTGATTTTCTCACCAATAATATGGTAAGTAAGAATGCTGCGCAGCTGGTCGGTATCTTCGAGCAAGCTTTCTAAGGTGCCTTCTGGCAGCGCATCAAAAGCGTCATTGGTGGGCGCAAACACAGTGTAACTACCGTCTTTGTCCAACGCATATTCCATATCAGCTGCTTGCAGCGCTGCTACAAGTGTTGAGAAACGCTCATCACCTTTAGCAATGGAAATAATGTCGTTGCCGTCTTTGTCATAACCATCACTACTGTGGTTGTGGGCAGACGCGGTAAAAGATAAAGAAGCGGCGAGCAGTGCTGCAACACTAGTCAGGCCTAAAGTACGTTTAATCGATAACATGGTGTATTCCTCATTTCGTTGATTCACTAACTAATACGAGGGAAGGTCGTAAATTGGATGTTTTTAAATCTTTTGTTTACAACCTATTTACATAGTTAACTTAAGTCGACCTTTATCCGTACTTTTATGCAAGTTTGACTAAGGTGCACTTTGTCGCGGCGGCCAACGCCACCAGGCAACGGCAATCAATATCGTGAATAGCCCGTAGCTGAGAGTGAAGACCCATGATGGCAGATCGGGATAAATAAAATATGATACCCAGTAATCAATAAAAGAACTGTCGTAGGTCGACTGCCCTGCAGCATAACGCAAGTCGTCCTCCCAGTAGGTTAACGGACAATAACGACCGCGCAGCGACTGCACCACTACCACGAAGACAACTGCCAATTGCAACCACCGCAACACCATGCTGCGCACCCACTGCCAGCCACGGGGGCCGCCAATCAGGGTTGCCGCCAGCATGCCAACTACAAATAGAATAATCAGCGCATGAAATACCAGCAGTACGTCAGCCCAGAATCCAGGATTGGGTACATAGTCATACCAACGCATCATCAACCACTATTGCTGAGCAGCGTTGAGAAGGATCTGCGCAACGCCCTCGCCCAGGTGTGTTTCGAGTAGCTCAGCATAACGCGGCGTGCTTAGGTAGCCACCCTCGGCGGCAAAAAACGCTGTGAGCAGCGTATTCCAGTCATTGGAGTGCGGCATAATAATGCCAAACTGTTCACCATCCAGATTAAAAGCCTCATGGTGCTTGATAGCCACCCCCTGCTCTAGCGCACGATGGTAGTTATACGCATCAACATAGCTGTAATGGCCATTCACCACGCCATCGATAACGTCCTGATTACTATTCACCCGGGCAATACTGCGTTCAGGCTGGTGGCTGTCGCGTAATTCGCGAATGCGTACTTCATGTAAGGTGCCAGCAAATGCCAATGGGTCCAGTGACTCTGTGCGGCTGGCGAACTCGTCTGCAGCGCTTATCTCATCAATGCTGTCTGGGGTGATCAACACCGCGACGTTATACAGGTAGGCAGGAGAAAAGCTTAACTCGTGGCGCCGCTCCTCGGTAATAGTGACATTACCCAGCCCAAATACACCACCCCGCGCATCGCTCACCCGTTGGTACATGCTCGACCAGTCATCGTCTGCCACAAAATCCAACTCAACGGCGACACCATGGTAACGCTGAAACCATGCTTTAAAGTCGCGCATGATTTCAATGGTTACACCGGTAAGCTGATTACTGTCATCCTCATAGGCAAAACCTGCGGCGGGGACAAAAATCACTTTCAGCGTTGCTCTGCCGTCACTTCTGGCGTCTGCAAAGCTGGTGCCGTGATCAACCGAGCCGGTGCGGTCCGCTGACGCGTCCTCGGCACCACAAGCGCTCAAGAAAAGCGCGCTAAGTCCGATAGATAGTAATGCGGTGATATTTTTAAAATTCGAATGCAAATTCATACAGAGCCATGCCTTTTGAGGGTGAGTAATAAAGGTGCCAGTATGTTCAGTTTAACTAAAAGCCTCGATGAATAGAATATGCATTCAGCTAAACCCGGTCAGCCTGGGTACCGATCAAACTAACACAATTTAAATAACGACTATATAAAGGACACGGATATGACAAACTGGCTGCAAAAGATGACGATTAGTCAACGCCTGTTAACGCTTCTGGCGATCGCCGCTCTTGGCACAGCGTTGATGGTGGTCTTTATGCTATTTAATTTGCGCAGTGTGATTATCGAAGGTGAAAGGCAGAAACTGGATGCGCTGAATGATGCATCCATGACGTTGGTGCAAACCTATTACTCGGCTTTTCGCAATGGTGAGATCAGCGAAGCACAAGCGCAACAAGCGGCTATTGAGCGCTTAGACAACATTCGTTATGAGGGCAACGAATATATCTTTACCCTCAACCGCGCCGGCGTGCTC
>JAFIFH010000013.1 GCA_020832105.1 Idiomarina sp. | reverse complement strand
TTGCCCTCAAGACTTAAATCCTCCGGGCAGGTTGCTGGTAACCAGGTTTGCCGCAGATATTCAAGTTTTCCCAAAGCAAAGGCTGAGTATCTGGAGCGCATCAGTATTTCTGGAGTCGCCGCCACTTTTTGCTGTTGGTGGTAGGGCGCACAGCAATTGGCATATAGGTGCTCCGGATGACACGGGCAGGGAGAGTCATGGCTTGACATAGCGACCTTTGCTAAGCGTTATTATGTACATAGGCGCAAGTCTAGCATGTTATACTTATCCATAAATATTGAGAACACAGGTAAGGAGTCCCCATGCGCGTATGTGGCGTAGAAATAAAAAGTAACGAAGCCATTATTTGCCTGCTGAGCAAAAAAGACGGTTTATTTGATATCCCAGATTGTCGACAGGTGCGGTTTCAGCTAGTTAACGACCACGACGCAGAGTCGGTGCGTAAATTTCAGTTCACTTTTAAAAAGTTTGTGGAAGATTACAAAATTGAACATGTGGTGATAAAAGAACGTGCTCAGCGTGGTAAGTTTGCTGGTGCAGCAGTGGGTTTCAAAATTGAAGCAGCGCTTCAGCTTATTGATACCGTGGATGTGTCGGTGATGAACGCCACCGCGCAAAAAGAAACCCTCAAGCGCAATCCAATGCCGGTAGATTTTGCAGATACCGGCCTTAGAAAGTTTCAGGAAACAGCCTTCATTGTGGCGTACGCGCACCTTGCTTACCCATAACCCACGGTAACCGGTGCTAGCCTGAATAAAAATGTAGTAAACGGTTGTTGGCTGGCATCTGAAAGTCCTGTAAACAGTTAAACCCATGGCGCTGTGCCAGCCGCTGCACTTGTTCTATATCGCGAATTCCCATACTGGCATGGCGACCTTTTAACGACTGATCAAAAAGCTCGTTGCTGGCACTAGTATACACGCCGGCATAATTGAAAGGCCCATAAATACACAGACGGCCGCCTTCTGCGAGCACTTTGTCGAGGCTTGCAAACATACGCTCAACCGTTGGCCAACTCATAATGTGCATGGTGTTGGCGGTAAATATTGCGTCATACGTCTGTCTGGGTAGATGCTGGCGGTTGATGTCCAGTTCAATGGCAGGGGCGAGATTTGGCAGTGAAGCCTGTGCAATCCGACGATTGAGCCCACTCAGATGTTCTGCTCGTTCACTGGGCTGCCAGTTCAGGTGGGTGAGGTTCTCAGCAAAGTGCTCCGCGTGTTGACCGCTACCACTGCCGATTTCCAGCACCGAGTATGTGTCGACAAACAGCTCTTGTAGCCGTTCCAGAATTGGGTCTTTATTGTTCTCGCATGCCTGAGAGTAGGGTAAGGGCATCGAGGCCTCCGTTGATTAAAGTATCGCTAGCTTAGCTGCTTTCTCTTAAAGTGACAGTAACAGACTAATGCTATGTTTAAACGCTTAGTTTAAAGGGTATTATCTGCTAGATTAAAAAACAAAAATGCTTTTCCTCTATTTTCAATGAAGGACATGTTGATGTCGGTTGTGCGTACTTGGCAAGTCAAAACTGCTTGCAGCTTTATATTGTTCTGCTGGTGTTTACTCGCAGCATTTCCTGGAACCGCGGCACAGGTGCCGTCCAGCCAGGCCGCTGCGATACAACAAGCGCTAGGTAATGCGCCACAATCGGTCGCTGCAATCGCCGAGCTGGAACAACGTTTGGCGCGCTTACGCGAGCAGTATGACGCGCTGCGCCAGGAACGGGAAGACCTTGAAGCACAATATGAAGTATTACAGGGTAGCCGCATGCTGCATCAAATATTGCAGGAGGCGCGTGCCAGTTTCCGTGAGGTCAGTACCGAAGATTTTGATGAAATCCTTGCCCAGCTAAGGCTTCAGCTATTTCAAGCGCAACGCCAGCTTCGTGATCAATCCATGGCGCGCGACCAGCGGGCGAGCCTGGAAGGCGAGTTAGATGAGCTTGAGCACCGTATTGGTTTAATGGTTGATTTTATGCAGGTGCAGGGTCGCCTCACCGCAGAGCTCAACGAATATGAGCACACGCTAAGTGAATATTTGTTTTGGACACCAAGCAACCGCCAGATGGACGGCCATTGGCTGGTGAGTTTTCCGCGCAATTTTTCTGAGCAAAGTCGGCGTATTGCCGAAGCGTTGAGCCAGTTGCGGGGTCAGTTGAGTGTGCAGTCCACCGCCTTAATGCTGGGGCTTATCATTCTTTTAGCGGTAAGCCTGCTGAAGCGCAGAGTCATTCTGCAGCGCCTGGCCAGATACAATGCTGACGTGGCGTCCAACGCGGCTTCGTCGCCATGGCTCATCTTGCGCGCGCTAAGCTTACATGCGTTGCTCGCCTTACCATTGTCTTTGTTGATTCTGATCGCAGGGCAGTTCATTAATGCCCCTGTAGGCCAGGGTATCAATTTGGATAAAGCGCTGAATGCCGTCGCTGGTTCGTTGTTTGTGGTTAGCCTTCTATTGCGACTGTTAAGACCGAATGGTTTTGCGCAATTATATTTTAAATGGGAAGACCAGCAATGCATCGCCTTGCGCCGCTTTATCTCTTATCTTGGCTGGGTGCTGGTGCCGCTAAGTTTTATTCTTGCGGTGAGTGGACAGCAAACGACTCAAATTGGTGCCGATGTGATTGGTCAGTTACTCCTGGCTCTTGCTAGCATGTATTTGATTGGCCTGATTATCGCACTCTTTCACAAATTACCCTCGCTGTACGGGTCGACAATAACCCATCGCCTGGTAGGTATGGCACTTCTCCTATTACCTGCGACCTTGTTACTCATTGTCATAAGTGGCTACTACTATACAGCGCTGATGCTGTCTGGGTATTACCTGGCAACCTTTTACGTAATCACCGTATGGATGCTGACCGAGGCTGGTGTGCAGCGCGGCCTCGAGTTTGCTTACGATCGTATGCAGGAACATCAGCGAGCGCAGGCAGCGCTCAATGAAGCAGTCGTAGCGTTGTCAGACGACGGTAGTAAGATGACCAGCCCCGCACCGTTGCAGCCCGCACAATCTCGTGTTGCTGCGCCTGAGGGAGAGAACCCGGCGCTGCAGCCGTCTGCGGCGGAGGCGACGGTAGAACCCACTCAGGCGGAGGTTGACGCGCAGGCAGCCAAACAGCAATCGCAACGGCTGGCTCGTTTCGGGCTGATGGTGTTCTTCGCGTTTGTGCTGTACCAGGTGTGGTCGGAAGCGACCATGGCGCTGGACTACCTCGACACTCAGATGTTGTGGGCTGACGAAGAAACAGGCCGCAGTACCCTGAGCCTCGGCGGTATATTCAGCGCCGTGGTGATTGCTGTAGTCGGGATCGTATTGGTCAGAAACCTGCCCGGTTTGCTCGAGATGACGATTCTTTCCCGCCTGCGCCTGCAAATGGGAACAGCCTATGCGGTCACTTCGCTGGTGAACTATGTGATTATCAGCATTGCGATAGTTTCATTTCTTGCAGCGCTAGGCGTACGCTGGGATCAGCTGCAATGGCTGGCCGCAGGGCTAACCGTTGGTCTTGGTTTTGGCTTACAGGAGATATTCGGAAACTTTATTTCGGGTTTGATTCTATTTTTCGAACGGCCACTGCGGGTTGGTGACATTGTGACCCTGGACACGCTGTCTGGTAGGGTAACGCAGATCCGCATTCGTGCCACCGTGATCACCGATTTTGATCGCCGCGATATCATTGTCCCTAACCGGCAATTTATTACTGGTCAGTTTGTCAACTGGTCGTTGAGCAATACAATTACTAGGCTGACCGTAAAAGTCGGCGTGGCCTATGGCTCTGATCTGGAGAAAACCAAGCAGCTACTTGAGCAAATCGCCGATGACGAACCTCGTGTACTGGATGATCCAGCGCCAGTTGTACTGTTTCTTCAATTTGGTGCATCGACATTAGATCATGAAATGCGGGTGCATGTTGGGAGTCTCGCCGACCGAATGCCGACCATTGATGCATTGAATCGCGAAATTGATCGTCGCTTTAAAGAAGCGGGTGTGGAGATTGCGTTCAATCAGATTGATGTTCACTTTCGTAATGAACTCGGGCTCGAGCGCCATATCGAGAGTGTTAATGGCGAGCCGAAAGGCAAGCCACATCAAACCCGTCAAAAAGGCAAAGCCGGGCCAGAAGCTGATGACGGAGCGCCTGATACGATTCAGGGACTGGAACCCGACGACAGCAGTCGCTAGGGCATGAGTATTCGCTCATAGTAAAAAGGCGCATTCAATGCGCCTTTTTACTGAGGTTACGGTAGACAACAACGCTGCCTTACATCAGGTAGCTGATATGCTGATAAAAGCGAACGACCAAATCATCATGGGTATCACGTAGTCCAAAATCCCGGGCCATAGCCTCTAACGCATGATGGGCGCGATTAACAAAGCGGCCGTAGCCACGCTCTGAGCAATCATCATGACCGGCGACAATCACAAAGCTAACGGACTCAACCAAATTGTCCGCGTCCCAAAAGCTAAGCTCCTGGCGCTCATTTGCGCTGGGGTCAAAGCTGATTTTTTGTAACTCAGAATTGCTCTCTGAAACATCGGCCTGGCTATTGCGAATGATCGGCGCTTTGCTATTCGCAACAAACGCACAGCGTTTCAGCCCGTGAGCCTCACAGGCTTTAAAGAAGCTGGCCTGCATGCGTTCATAGAGCTCGCCATATTCATGATTATGTAATTTCAGGTTTTGCTTTAAACGTCGCGATAGCGGCAGGTTCACGGTGATATAATTAAGCTCCTGGCGCGGCTCTGGTAACTCACAATGCCGTTTCTCATAGCGAGCATAAAGTGAGCGCAGCTTATATGCATAGGTTTCTTTGTGCCCTTTAGCTGCACTAAACAGGTCATAAGACAAATGCTGGTGATCACGGACTTTTAACTGGATTGGTAAATCAGGCAGCTCTGCTTTGAATTGCTTAATTAAGCGGTGCACCTTTTTATGAAACGTTGCACTGTTGGCGCGAAGCTCGTCACCGGTCGCCAGGAACAGCAAACGAATTTTACGCGCCTGATGCCCATCTTTAATGAAGCTGTTTTGTGCTTCGTGAAAGCGTGGATTATAGAAAAACAACATCTGTTTATCCGTTTGGAAACACAGGTACTCACTGTGAAAACGCACCACTGGCAGCTTATCATTGGCAATAAAATGGATATTGCTCAGCCCTGCGTCTTCAGCGAGGCGGAAAAATAGCTTGCTAAGCTTTTCATAGCACGCCTCGGGACTGGCATAAGCCTGATAAAAGCTATCGTCGGGCTTAAACTCCGCGAGCACGTATTGGTTGGAGTGCGCATTGGTAGGAATATAAGCACGGTGACTGGCATTCATGGTGATGTCTCCTGATAGTTTACGGGGTATCGCGCATAGGTGTTTTCATGCGGGTCATGCATACTAATGTAGCTGATATTTGCGCATATTTTATTGTTCTGAAATAAAGCGCTGCTAATTACGCTAAAACAGCTATGTCGTTTAATAGCCGCGACAGCTGACTTCGGCTTGTCATAAAAACCTGCTAAAATCGCCACATATTCTTGAACACCAAATACACAGGTATGCCATGTTTAAATCCCCGTCTTTGCTGATGTCGTTAACTGCCGTTGCGGTATTGACAGCTTGCAGCAGTAGCCCCCAGGTCGATCCGAATCAACGCGCTATTTTGGTCAGCATCGACGCGCTGAATGAGGCTATTTTGCGCGAGCATTTGAGCGCAGAACAAGCGCCGGGCTTGTTTCAAATATTTGATCAGGGCGCCTGTACTGAATATGCACAGCCAATGTTCCCGTCGGTGACAGCGGCAGGTCACGCGTCTATCTGGACCGGTGCTTACGGTGATGTGCATAATATTACGGCGAATGCGGCACATGTGTTACCTCGCGATCAGAACACTGCAATGGCTACCATTTCAGGCTTTAGCGCAACTAACTTAAGTGCTGAGCCAATTTGGATCACAGCAGGTTATAGTGGTAAATCTGTGGGGGGCCACCATGCCACGCAAGGGCCTGGTGAAGCTGGGTTCCAGCCACGCAGGGGCGAGCGCTCCGCGCGGCAACAAGCGGATTTCGAGCGCGTAGTGGAAGGCTATACCATGCCGTCAGTGCAGGTTATGAATGGCTATAACGAACAAATTGACGGGCACGGGGTGCTTAGTGGCAGTGATGTTGAATGGACCGATAACCGCGAGTGGCGAAATCTCCGCTCGCTGGGTGTCACCATGGAGCCGAAAGCTTTCACGTTCACCAACCGCGCCGGTACCTTCTACGGTTTGGTCTATGGCTCCAACCGCTATGATCGCATTGCGATTAGCACCAGCCCTGATATTAACCAGGCGGTGATTGCGGTGGCGCAACCGGTGGAATCAGAATCCTTTGCAGACCGCACGTTAGCTCGCCACTTCTCTGAGCCTTTGGCTGTAAACACCGACTCTGGCAGAACCTATTTACGAGCACGTCTATTTGAAATCAGCTCAAATGGTGAAGACTTTATGCTTTACCACACCCCAATGCATATCATGGACACCAACCATAGCGACGTGCAGTCTGCGTACAACGACTATGTGCAGGGCTGGTTCGGTAATTCAGCCACACGGGTTTATACCGATGGTGGCTTTGGCCCGACACGTTTTCAGGGCGGTGACGGTACCGCCGAGAAACGCTACCTGGAAACCGCTGAATTGCTAACCCGGGTGTTTAACAAGGGCAGTTCATTTTTCTGGCAACAGCAGCAGGTAGAACTGCTGGTCGATTACTTCCCGTTAGGTGATGCCATTGACCATAGCGTGCTGACCTACATGGATTCACAATGGCCCGGCTATGATGAAACGATCGCCGGGTATATGAAAGACTTACGTAATACCACCTGGCAACTGGTGGATTTACGCATGCAGCACTTGATGGATTTAGCCGCTGCAGAGGGTGCTGCAACCTTTGTGGCTGGTGACCATGGTATGCGCGGAACCTGGATGGAGTTTCGTCCTAACCTGTTGCTGCAGGCCGCCGGCCTTCAGGTATTAGATGACAATGGCATGGTCGACCTGGCAAAAAGTAAGGCGGTCGCACCCACTGGAACCTGGATTACCATTAATACCACAGAGTGGCGTGGCGGTATTGTCGAACCTGAAGATAAGAGTCGAGTCATTGAACAAGTTGTTGCCGCACTGCAGGGTGCAGTGGACACCGCTGGTAACCCGATTATCGACCGTATTTATCTGCCAGCAGAGCACCCTGAGCTGGGCATTGGTGGGGCCGCAGGGGGCGATATCTATTGGGCAGAGAAACCAGGTTATCGCAGTTCAAGAACTACCCGGGGTGAGGACTATGCTGCAGATACAAGGCCGTTAGGCTGGCACTCGATGGCATCGACCGACCCGTTAATGCAGACAGTGACTTGTGCCTACGGTGGCGGCTTTACCCACAAGCGCGCACCAGCGTCAAAACTGATTGATGTGGCACCCACCGTATCAGAGTACCTGGGTATCCCTGCGCCTGCACATAGTCGTGGCCGCAGCCTGATGCCAGACCTGCGCTAAATCAACGACCTCGTCAGATTGTCGACAATTATTCCAAAGGCATGCTTGCATGCCTTAATAAAACCTTTAAAATGGCAATATATTTTAAAGGTGTCGACAATCAATGAGTGTTGAACAACTACTATTACGTCCGTCTGTGACTGCGTCTGACCGTTTGCTGTTGGCCATTCAACAAGCTATTGTTGAAGGTGAGATTGCACCAGGCAGTAAAATTAGTGAGCCTGAATTAGCCAGGCGCTTTCAGGTCAGCCGGGCGCCCTTGCGCGAAGCCCTGGCACGCCTGGAGCGTTGCCACCTGATTGAACGGGTGCCGAACGCCGGTGCGCGGGTGGTTACGCTAACCCCTGAAAAGCTGATTTCGCTCTACCAGCTGCGTGAAGAGTTGGAAGGGCTGGCTTGTCGTTTAGCCGCGCAACATATGGCGGAATCTGAAATTGAAGAGCTGCGCGAGCTGCTCGACGACCATCTTAAGACCCAGCGTGTACGCGAAGGCGAAAGCTACTATCAGGAAGCCGGTGATCTTGATTTCCATTACCGGATTATTCTGGGCAGTAAAAACCCGTACCTGATAAACCTGCTATGCAATGAACTGTACTTTTTGGTGCGCATGTACCGGGTTCAATTGGGCATGAACGGGCCACGCGTTTCGAAAGCATTTGATGAACACAAAGCCATTATCAATGCCATTGCCAATCGCGATGGCGAACTTGCCGATCTGCTGATGCGCCGTCATATCGGTGCGTCACGTCTGAATATCCAAATTCAACTAAACAGTGAGAGGAATTAATATGAGTCAACTAACGAGTCCTGGATCCAAGTTCCGCGAGGCCATTGCCAGCGAAAACCCATTGCAGGTGGTAGGTACTATCAATGCGTATACTGCGATGATGGCTGAACGAGTTGGCCATAAAGCACTCTACCTATCAGGTGCTGGTGTGGCCAATGCGTCTTTTGGCCTGCCAGACCTTGGCATGACCTCATTGAACGACGTGTGCGAAGACATTCGTCGCATCACGGCGGCCACTGATGTCCCACTATTGGTTGATGCTGACACAGGCTGGGGTGGGGCCTTTAATATCTCACGTACAGTGAAAGAAATGACTCGCGCTGGCGCAGCCGGTTTTCATATTGAAGACCAGGTGGCGCAAAAACGTTGTGGCCATCGCCCAAATAAAGAAATTGTCACCCAGGGCGAGATGGTTGATCGCGTCAAGGCAGCGGTAGATGCGCGTATCGATGAGCAATTCTTTATCATGGCACGAACCGATGCGTTGCAGCAGGAAGGCCTGGATGCGGCGATTGAGCGCGCACAAGCGTGCGTCGAAGCGGGGGCGGACGCCATTTTTGCTGAAGCTGTGCATACTCTGGAGCAATACCAGGCATTTACCAATGCGTTGAACGTGCCGGTGCTTGCCAATATTACCGAATTTGGTGCAACGCCGTTGTTTAACAAAGAAGAGCTGGCGGGTGTCGGTGTAGAGATGGTGTTATACCCACTGAGTGCATTCCGGGCGATGAATAAAGCAGCACTGAACGTCTATACTAGCATTCTGCAGAATGGCGATCAGAAAGCGGTGATTGACGACATGCAAACACGCGCGGAGCTCTACGACTTTTTGAATTATCATGCGTTTGAAGAAAAGCTCGACGCATTGTTTGATAAAAAATAATACATTATTCAGCTACGAGGAGTTTTAAACATGGCAGATAAAGCAATTGGCGGCGCAGGATTGCGCGGACAAGTAGCGGGTGAGACAGCCCTTTGTACAGTAGGCAAAAGCGGTTCTGGTTTAACCTACCGTGGTTATGACATTAAAGAGCTGGCAGAGAAAGTCAGCTTTGAAGAAGTGGCGTACCTACTAGCACATGGCGAGTTACCGAATGAATCTGAATTAAGCGAGTATAAAGCACGCTTGAAATCAATGCGTGGCTTACCACAGTCGTTGAAAGACGTGCTCGAGCGCATTCCGGCTGAAGCGCATCCAATGGATGTTATCCGTACTGGCTGCTCTTTCCTGGGTAACCTGGAAACAGAAGAGAGCTTCGACGAAGCGGATCGTCATATTGAGCGTATGCTGGCCGTATTCCCAAGTATCATGCTGTATTGGTACCGTTATAGCCATGATGGTGTGCGCATTGAAACTGAAACCAGTGACGATTCCATTGGCGCGCATTTCCTGCATTTATTACATGACAAAGCACCTTCTGAGCTGCACGCAGCGGTGATGAACACTTCGCTGATCCTGTACGCAGAGCACGAATTTAATGCGTCTACGTTTACCGCGCGGGTGTGTGCTTCAACCTTGTCAGACATTCACTCTTGTGTGACTGGTGCGATTGGCTCACTACGTGGCCCGTTGCATGGTGGTGCCAACGAAGCGGCGATGGACCTGATTGAGAACATGGAATCGCCGGAAGACGCGGACAAAACCTTAAGTGCTATGCTTGAGCGTAAAGAGAAGATTATGGGCTTTGGCCATGCGGTGTATCGTGAATTCGATCCACGCAACGACATCATCAAAGCCTGGTCGAAGAAGTTGTCTGAAGAGTTTGGTGACAGCCGTTTGTATGACGTGTCAGTGCGCTGTGAAGAAGTCATGTGGCGCGAGAAGAAATTGTTCCCGAATGCAGATTTCTTCCATGCATCGGCGTATCACTACATGGGTATTCCAACCAAGCTGTTTACCCCAATCTTCGTGATGTCACGAGTGAGTGGCTGGACTGCGCACGTCAAAGAGCAGCGTTCAAACAACCGGATTATTCGCCCAAGTGCGGATTACACCGGCCCAGAGCCACGTTCAGTTACACCACTGGCAGAGCGTTAAACAGCAGGGCATGTGCATTTGCTCATGCCCGCATGCAAGCTAGTTAAAGTGGCGTGCATAGCGCGCCCTCCCTCAAAAATTCAGGTGATATGAATGAATAGTGATTATCGCAAACTTCTCCCCGGCACCAATCTGTATTACTACGATACCCGTGCTGCGGTGGAAGATATTAAAGCAGGTAGCTACGACAAGCTTCCTTACACCTCTAAAGTGTTGGCTGAGCAGTTGGTACGACGCTGTGAGCCGGCGATGCTGACTAAGTCGCTGGAACAGTTCATCGAGCGTAAGCGTGACCTGGACTTTCCCTGGTACCCCGCGCGGGTCGTATGCCATGACATCCTTGGTCAGACGGCGCTGGTTGATTTAGCAGGCTTGCGTGACGCTATCGCTGAGCAGGGCGGAGACCCGGCCAAAGTAAACCCAGTGGTACCCACGCAGTTGATTGTTGATCACTCCCTTGCGGTTGAACATGCAGGGTTTGATAAAGACGCATTTGAGAAGAACCGCCAAATTGAAGATCGTCGCAACGATGACCGTTTTCACTTTATCAACTGGACCAAGACTGCATTTAAAAACGTCGACGTCATTCCACCTGGCAACGGCATTATGCACCAGATTAACCTGGAAAAAATGTCGCCAGTGGTGCAGGTCCGTGACGGTGTGGCTTTCCCAGATACTTGTGTGGGTACAGATTCACATACGCCCATGGTTGACGCGCTAGGCGTTATCTCAGTGGGTGTGGGTGGCCTGGAAGCGGAAAGCGT